>NZ_CP126095.1:6065486-6698229 GCF_030123105.1 Paenibacillus sp. G2S3 | reverse complement strand
AGACTGTCACTCCTTTAAATCTTCCAAATGTGGCATCAGCCATGAAGTGGAAATGTCGAAGAAAATAGGTTGGTGCTGATATTTATCCCCAGTAGGCAATATGAAGAGACAAAAAAATATGGATAAATTTGATTTGTTCACAACTTTATCCACAGCTTGTTGATAATTAAGAGAACAAACAAATCTATTCACATTCAAAAGTAATACCATCATAGCAAAACGCCCCTTATTTTTCAATGAGCAGGGCTATTTTATCCACAAATTCAAGCACTTGTGTACAATTATTAAGAACACCACTACATATTGTTGATAATTTGTTTACGGTTCGACACTTTACGCCAAAGCTTCGATAATTTTATACACAGGTTGTGCTCATTTGTGAGTAGTCGACTTTATTTTTTGATCACAGGTGGATAAGTGTCATATCTTGTGGATTACTTTTTTTCTAATGGGAGTTGTGGATAAGCAGCTTGAATTAGAGGGAGGGTCTGGAGCCAGTACTAGGTTGACTTTTGCGCCTAAAATATGTTTAAATATATAAAGGTGTTTTCTGTAAGGATATGTCTCGATAATTAAATGATGATTCATGTAGATACTGTCCCTACTATAAGGACGGCTTAGACCGTTTCTGCTTATATGACAGTAATTAAGTTCCTGTAAGGGAGGTGCAATTATGAGACCGACATTTAGACCAAATGTGAGCAAACGTAGTAAGGTTCACGGTTTCCGTAAAAGAATGAGCACGAAAAACGGCCGTAAAGTGCTGGCAGCTCGCCGCTTGAAAGGCAGAAAAGTTTTGAGTGCGTAAGTTAGGCCACTAAGGGACCACTCCGGTGGTCTTTTTTTACTGCTTTTTTATTATTTATTGCTCTGCAAACGACTAGGATCTCGCTTAATGCGCTAGCTACACTTTGCGGGGCTATTTAACGTATATACAGAATTATTTTGTGAGAAGTTGAGAATATTTTTCTCTCTATAATATAGAAGGGAAATCTCAGCGTTGTAGTCGCGGTCGTTTATGGCGACATCCAAATGACTATACTATTAGAAGAAAAAAATTCGGAAGGACACTTTTAACCGGATTTTTATGAAGGAGATTCCCGTGCACAAAAAGTTACGATTACGAAACCGTGCCGACTTCAGTCGTGTATATCGCCATGGGAAGTCATTTGCGAATCATCAATTTGTAGTGTATTGGTTTGGCAAAAAAGAGGTAGAGCGATTTAGAGTTGGGGTATCGGTCAGTAAGAAGGTTGGAAACGCGGTTGTCCGTAACCGTATGAGAAGATTGGTGAAGGAAATCGTTCGTCATCATGAACCTGAAATTGCAGGTGGACTCGATATGGTGTTTATCGTAAGAAAAGGAGCGCTTTCCATGGAATACGGAGAGCTCGAAAAAAGCGTGCTCCATGTACTGCGTAAAGCCAAGCTACTCAAGGCTTCCCGCAAATAAAAGACGCATAAGAGGCTTGTTTATTTGTATTCATAATTATGGTATGATTTACGGTGGAATGGAATGTTCAAGAGAGGGGTTTTGAAGTGTCTCTAATGAAGACTAGACGGGGAAAATGGTTTCTCCTCATCACAGTGATGGTGTTGTCGTTAGCTGTTCTGTCGGGATGCGCTCCGTCAACTGCTGTTACGCACACTACGGAGGATTTAAAGAATGGAGGCTTCTGGCAAAGTAATGTAGTGTATTATTTCGCCATTGCCTTGGACAAGTTTGCTGATTGGTTTAACGGAGAATATGGTTTAGCCGTACTTGTGATGGTTATTATTGTCCGCACGCTGATTCTTCCGCTTACGATTAAACAGGTGAAGAGCTCGCGAGCAATGCAAGCCATTCAACCGGAACTCCAAAAGATCCAGAAAAAATATAAAGACACACCTGAAAAGGTGCAGCAAGAAACGATGCGTTTGTTCCAAGAGAATAAGGTTAATCCAATGGCGGGTTGTTTACCGCTGATCGTACAAATGCCTATCTTTATCGCTCTCTACAACTCGATTTACTATAACCCGCATCTACGGGAGCACGACTTCTTATGGCTGCAGCTAGGTAAGCCCGATCATCTGTTTATCTTGCCAGTGCTTGCAGCATTAACAACATTTATACAAACAAGAATGATGACTAAAATGAACCCAATGCAACAACAAGGGCCAATGCAGTTCATGATGATGATTTATCCAGTTCTGATTTTCGTTATGTCCTACAACTTCCCGGCAGCGTTGCCGCTATACTGGGTATACAGTAACATTTACACTATTGTTCAGAACTATTTCTTATATCGCAACAACGATAAACACAAATTGGCAATCGCAAGTGCTGTGAAAAGTACAGATGACTCAACTGCTGTGAAGAGTAAAGGCGGCAGTAAAGCATCGAAGGGAGCCAAAAAGTCAAAATGAGCAAAGTCGTCGCAACAGGGAAAACCATTGAAGAAGCTGTAGAACGGGGACTAACCCAGCTTGGAGTTCAAAAGGACCGGGTAACGGTCAACGTACTTGAGCAGCCATCAAGAGGATTCCTGGGATTGATCGGTGCGAAAGGTGCCAAGGTTGAATTAACCTTGATAGCCGAAGCCGCACCGGCATCAGCGGCGAGTGCTCCGTCACTGCCTCAGCAGTCAACAAGAGAGAGCAAACAGGAGGCTAACGGCGGTGTGCCACGCCAAGATTCCGGACAACCGGTGGAGGAAGCTTACCAAGAAGCCGTTCATTTCATTGTGGATGTCGCTAAGAGCATGGGGCTCGAAGTGGAAGTCGAAATCGTCCACACCAAGGAATCCACGATTCTGCAGATATCAGGTCCAGATTTGGGACTGTTGATTGGTAGAAGAGGACAAACTCTCGATGCTCTGCAGTATTTGGCTAACATCGTAGCTAATCGTTACTCCGACAGTTTTATACGGCTTGTGCTAGATGCGGAGAACTTCCGTGAGCGGCGTAAAAAAACTCTCGAAGAGCTGGCTGATCGTTTAGCCGGTCGTGTCATTCGGACTCGTAAAGAGGTAGTACTAGAGCCGATGTCACCTCAGGAGCGGAAAATTATTCACTCCAGATTACAGGATCATCGGCAAGTGAATACCCTTAGTAAGGGCGAAGAGCCAAATCGCCGCGTCGTTATAACTTTGAAGTAAAGACTATATGATGCAATGACTCCTTGACCAATGTAAGGGGTCATTGCTTTTTTAACAATATAAGACCGTTTCTATTCAAAAAAATATAGGTTTTGGGGTGAAAAACAGCATGCTTAGTGACACCATTGCTGCCGTATCGACGGCATTAGGCGAGGGAGGAATTGCTATTATTCGGGTAAGTGGCCCGCAGGCTATTTCCCAAGTGGCACCTTTGTTTCGTAGTCGAGTTCCGTTAACTGAAGCGGAATCGCATACCGTTCATTACGGACATATCGTTAGTCCGGATAACGGAGAGAAGATGGAAGAAGTACTAGTAACCGTAATGAAGGGCCCACGTTCTTTTACGACCGAGGATGTAGTAGAGATCAGTGCTCATGGTGGTATAATCTCTGTAAGAAGGGTGATGGATTTACTTCTTCAGCAGGAGATAAGGTTAGCCGAGCCAGGTGAGTTCACCAAGCGTGCTTTCTTGGGCGGACGTATTGATTTATCACAGGCTGAGGCGGTTATTGATCTCATTCGCTCCAAGTCCGATCGCGCGTTTTCTGTGGCTTTAAAGCAGGTCAGTGGATCCTTATCGGATCGAATTCATGCTTTGCGCCATACACTTATTGAGATGCTGGCTCATATCGAAGTGAATATAGATTATCCAGAGCATGATGTAGAATCCATGACGGCTGAATTTATTAAGGATAAAAGCAGTGAAGTGATGGAAGGAATCACAAAGCTTCTTAAGACATCTAATGAAGGAAAAATTCTTCGTGAGGGAATAACGACGGCTATAGTCGGTCGCCCCAACGTTGGTAAATCTTCATTACTGAATGCATTAGCACGTGATAACAAAGCGATTGTAACGGATATTCCAGGAACAACTCGTGATGTCATCGAAGAATATATAACGATAAATAACATTCCGCTTAAGCTGCTTGATACGGCGGGAATTCGTGAAACGATCGATGTAGTGGAGAAGATTGGCGTAGAACGTTCCAAGGCGGCAGTTAGTGATGCAGATCTGATTCTACTTGTGCTTAATGCTAATGAAGAGCTGCATGAGGATGAATTGGCATTGATGGAACAAATCCACGGTAGACAATGCCTAGTGATCATGAATAAAATGGACTTACCGTCCAAACTGGATAAGGATAAGTTGCTCTCATTCTTTGAGGAGGCCAACATCGTACCGATGTCCGTTCTGGAAGAGGAAGGTCTAGACAAACTTGAAGATGCCATTTCGACACTCTTTTTTGGTGGAAAGCTGGAATCGGGTGACTTGACATATGTAAGTAATGTGAGACATATTGCATTGCTTAAAAAAGCCTATAAATCACTACAGGATGCATATGATGCGGCGGAACAGTACATTCCAATTGATCTGATTCAAATCGATGTACGGCTAGCATGGGAACAGCTTGGTGAAATTATTGGTGATACAGCAGCAGACTCTTTGTTAGATCAAATATTCTCGCAATTTTGTTTAGGAAAATAGGTTTTACATTTTAATATAACAATTAGGGGGAAACAGGACATGAGTTATGATGGAGGCAACTATGACGTAATCGTCATTGGCGCCGGTCATGCCGGTTGCGAGGCAGCTCTAGCGTCAGCACGGATGGGCTGCAGCACGTTGATGATCACAATTAACCTGGATATGGTTGCATTCATGCCCTGCAATCCGTCCATAGGCGGACCTGCCAAAGGACATGTAGTGCGTGAGATTGATGCGCTAGGCGGAGAAATGGGCCGTAATATAGATAAGACTTTTATTCAGCTTCGTATGCTTAACACAGGGAAGGGACCTGCTGTGCACGCATTGCGTGCACAAGCTGATAAGTTCCTGTACCAACATACAATGAAGGAAACGATGGAGAAAACACCTAATTTGACGCTTCGTCAAGGGATGGTTGAGCGTTTAATCGTTGAAGATGGACGTTGTGCGGGTGTTGTTACGAAGACAGGAACAGAATACCATAGTAAGACAGTTATCCTGACCACAGGTACTTACCTGCGTGGTAAAGTGATCATGGGTGAGCTCACATATGAGAGTGGACCTAACAATCAGCAGCCATCAGTGAAGCTATCTGAGAATTTGCGGGAGCTTGGCTTTGAATTGGTGCGTTTTAAAACCGGTACGCCACCACGTGTACATCGTGATACGATCGATTTCTCGAAGACAGAAATTCAGCCCGGCGACGATGCACCTAAATTCTTTTCGTTTGAGACGAAATCATCCGACAATGAACAGCTTCCTTGTTGGTTAACTTATACCTCTGAGGTTACTCATCAGATTATTAATGACAACCTTCATCGTGCGCCGATGTTTACGGGTATTATTGAAGGAACAGGTCCACGTTATTGCCCATCTATTGAAGATAAAGTAGTAAGATTTAGTGATAAATCTAAGCATCAGATCTTTTTAGAGCCAGAGGGAAAAAATACATCGGAATACTATGTACAAGGTCTGTCGACTAGTCTTCCTGAGGATGTACAGCTAGCGATTCTGCGTTCCATCCCTGGTATGGAAAAGGTAGAGATGATGCGTAATGGCTATGCTATTGAATATGATGCAATGGTTCCTACACAGCTATGGCCATCTCTTGAAACTAAACGTCTACCAGGTCTATTCACTGCTGGACAAATCAATGGTACTTCCGGTTATGAAGAAGCAGCTGGCCAAGGTGTAATGGCTGGAATTAATGCAGCTCGTAAAGTGCAAGACAAAGAACCCGTAATCTTAGATCGTTCACAGGGATACATTGGTGTACTCATTGATGATCTCGTGACTAAGGGCACTAATGAACCTTACCGTCTGCTTACTTCACGTGCGGAATATCGTTTGTTGCTTCGCCATGACAATGCAGATCTAAGACTTACACCTATTGGTTATGACATTGGTTTGATCACACAAGAACGTTTCGATAACTTCACGGATAAAAAAGAACGGGTGGAGCGTGAAATTGCTCGTCTGCAAGAGACAAAGGTTAAACCTGTTGAGGTAAACCATGTACTAGCGCAATATGATTCGGCACCTATTGTAGACGGCAGTAATTTGCTTGTTCTCATGCGTCGTCCGGAGCTTGTATATAGCTTCGTAGATCAAGTCTCGCCGTCACCGGAGATGCTGGATGCAGAAATGAAGGAGCAAGTGGAAATCCAAATTAAATATGCTGGATATATCGAAAAACAGCTTCAACATGTGGAGCGCCTGCAAAAGATGGAGAAGAAGAAAATTCCAGATGACATCAATTATAATGAGATTCATGGATTAGCTATGGAAGCACGGCAGAAGCTGTCCAAGATCCGTCCGATCTCTATCGGGCAGGCTTCTCGGATTGCGGGAGTCACACCAGCCGATATTTCCATTCTTCTCGTATATCTGGAGCATTACAACCGGGTAACCGCGGCGAAAGGATAATCTATGGATAATACGGAAATTCAATTCACACAGCTGTTACAAGAACGAGGTATTACTCTTTCAGCAGAACAATTGGAGCAATTCGATCTCTACTATAAAGAACTCGTATCTTGGAATGAAAAAATGAATCTCACCGGAATAACAGAGCGCGAGCAGGTTTACACGAAACATTTTTATGATTCGATCTCTCTAGCTTTTTTCCTTAATATCAATGAGATAAACAATCTGGCAGATATCGGTTCGGGAGCCGGCTTTCCAGGCATTCCGCTTAAAATTTGTTTTCCACATATGAAGCTGACGATCATTGATTCACTGAGTAAAAGGATCTCTTTTCTACAGCATGTCTGTACTACGTTGAAATTAACGGATGTGCAATTGATTCATGGTCGTGCGGAGGATATTGCCCGGCAATTCAAGCATCGTGATGCCTATGATTTGGTGACTGCGCGTGCGGTGGCAAGATTATCCTTGTTGAATGAATTTTGTCTTCCTTTTACACGTAAGGATGGAGTTTTCGCTGCCATGAAGGGAAGCGATCCTTCTGAAGAATTAGGTGAGGCAAAGTACAGCTTAAAGGAACTTCGTGCTCAACTCGGCAAAGTAGAATCTTTCAGCTTACCCGTGGAAGAGTCGGCGCGACATATTGTCATTATTCGTAAGACAGGCGCTACTCCCGCTAAGTATCCGCGAAAAGCGGGAATTCCTGCCAAAACACCACTTATCAAATAATGTTTCACGTGAAACATTATATATTGGCAAATAAGATTAAGGTCATCCTCTTTGAGAAAGGAGGATGACCTTTTTTTGTGGAAAATCGCGAGTACGAGAAGAAATGAACTTTAATTAAAAGATAAACTAAATTGATATGTTTATTGAGTGACTATCATTATGAAAATGCAGGAAAAATAGGTCTTTACGGAGAATATGATTATGTAGAGAAAAGTGATAGAATAGCATAGTAGACTTTTAATTTTGTATATAACTCCTTCTCTGTACTCTTGTTCGAAAGAAGGAGAGATTATGATGCCTGATAGCTGCAGGCCATTTCATAATATCAGAATGTTTTTTATTGCTGTACGATACGCTTTCCGAGAAGAAGGTCAAGAAGATCGTACTATAACGAAATTAGGTGGTTATGAACGGAATGAAAGAACAATTTACCAAGCTATTTGGATTTACCGAGCGGAGCAGCGGAGAAGAAATTAAACAAATACCAGTTCATGAGGTCATTAGCAGTCCTTACCAACCACGGACGATATTCGATGACGACAAGATCGATGAGTTGTGCCAGACGATTAAAACTCACGGGGTCATTCAACCCATAGTTGTACGCATGCGAGATTCCGTGTACGAGATCATCGCAGGTGAACGACGCTGGCGTGCGGTCAAAAAGCTTGGTTTAGAGACGATTCCAGCCATTGTTCGTGAATTCAATGATTCACAGGCCGCATCTATTGCGCTTATAGAAAACTTACAGCGTGAAGGCTTGACCTCTATTGAAGAAGCTGTTGCTTATCAAAAGTTAATTGATCTTCATCAATTGACGCAAGAAAGCTTAGCACAACGACTAGGCAAAAGTCAGTCTACCATAGCTAATAAAATTCGTTTACTTAATTTACCTGAAGAGGTTAAGACGGCATTAATGGAGCGTCACATTTCTGAAAGACATGCACGTTCATTATTATCACTCGATAGTGTGGAGATGCAACTGAAAGTGTTGGCAGAGATCATTTCAAAAGGTTTAAATGTTAAACAAACAGAAGCTCGTATTGCTTTCTACAAACAAGTCTCACAAACTAAAAAATCAAAGCGGGTCTCTTATACCAAGGATGTTCGTCTAGCTCTTAATACAATTCGTCAATCTATTGATATGGTGTCAGGCTCAGGGATGGAAATCAAAACGTCAGAAAATGACCGTGGTGACCATTACGAGATTGTAATCCAAATCCCCAAAAGATAAATTGTTTCAAAAGCTAAAGGCGGCCTTGAGGTGATTGGCCGCCTTTAGTGTGGCTAGAACCGGGATGTGTTGGCCAGGCCTATAATTTAAAGCTCCAGTATATAATAGTTGTCTATATTCTTCATAAAGTGTGACGTTATATCAGCGTCAGGAACATTTGTACTTGCGATCTACGAGAAGATTCTTCCTAACTATTCGAGGTGAAATAAGTGTCCAAGATTATTGCCATAGCAAATCAAAAAGGCGGTGTCGGTAAAACAACTACCTCCGTGAACCTAGGTGCCGGTATGGCTACATTAGGAAAAAGAGTGCTTCTAGTTGATATCGATCCTCAAGGTAACACTACTAGCGGCGTTGGCGTCAACAAGGCGGACGTGGCGAATTGTATATATGACATTCTTATAAATGAGGTAAATCCTCTAGAAACCATACTGGAAACTCAAAATGAAGGACTGCATATCATTCCGGCGACCATTCAATTAGCAGGCGCGGAGATCGAGTTGGTATCGACGATTTCCAGAGAGCTAAAGCTAAAGAAGGCCCTAAATGCCGTTAAAAACAATTATGATTATATTATTATTGATTGTCCTCCTTCGCTTGGCATTTTAACAATCAATTCTCTTACGGCAGCGGATTCAGTAATCATCCCGATCCAGTGTGAGTATTATGCACTTGAGGGCTTGAGTCAGCTTTTAAACACAGTTCGTCTGGTGCAAAAGAATCTCAACCCGCATCTGAAGATAGAGGGAGTATTATTGACTATGCTTGATGCCCGGACCAATCTGGGAATCCAGGTGATAGAAGAGGTTAAGAAGTATTTCCAAGAAAAAGTATATAGAACGATTATTCCTCGGAATGTCCGGTTAAGTGAAGCGCCTTCCCATGGACAATCCATTATCACTTATGATCCTCGCTCTAAAGGAGCGGAAGTGTATTTAGAGTTGGCAAAGGAAGTGATTTCTTATGAGTAAACGTTTAGGAAAAGGTCTGGATGCGTTGATTCCATCTTTATCTATTAATGAAGATGACAAGGTAGTTGAGATTCCCTTAGCTCAACTACGGGCTAATCCATATCAACCACGTAAGGATTTTAATGAAGAGACCATTCAAGAACTGGCAGAATCTATCAGACAACATGGCGTGATTCAGCCGATCATTGTCCGTAGCGTATTGAAGGGGTATGAGATCATTGCCGGCGAACGCAGATTTCGGGCGTCGCAATATTGTGGCAAAGCTACAATCCCAGCAGTAGTTAGAAATCTTAGTGATCAACAGGTTATGGAGATTGCCTTAATTGAGAACTTGCAACGCGAGAACTTAAATGCAATGGAGATTGCAGTGGCTTACCAAGGCCTAATGGATCAGTTTTCACTAACGCAGGAAGAACTCTCGCTTAAGGTAGGCAAGTCCAGATCACACATCGCTAACTTCCTGAGATTGCTTTCTTTACCTGAAGAAGTAAAAGAATATGTTTCACGTGGAACAATGTCAATGGGCCATGCGCGGGCAATTGTTGCTTTGAAGGATCCGGAAGTAATTAAACAGCTGGCTGAACAATGCGTGGAACAACAGTGGAGTGTAAGAGAGCTAGAAGAAACAGTGAAGAACTTGGACCGAAAACCTGCAAACGGAGTTAAAGTCAAAGTTGTTAAACGTGATCCTTATATTGATAATGTAGAAGAAGTATTACGTGAACGATTTAAAACAACGGTGAAAATAAAACAGGGCAAGGAAAAAGGGAAGATTGAACTGAATTACTACAGTGCTCAGGATTTAGAAAGATTGTTGGAATTATTGGGTAACTAAATGGGTATCTATGCCAAGAACATATCCTGAGATATCCTTAATCGGATAATTAGGGGTATGTTTTTTTGAATAAGTTGATTAAAAAACGGGTATTAGACGAGGAGCGGGGTTATGGAAGACTTCGTATATCTGGATCATGCGGCTACCTCGTGGCCTAAACCACCTGAGGTTGCAACTGCGATGGTAAATGCTCTACAGTCAGGAGCAAATGCTGGCAGAGGTAATTACTCGCTGGCGATGGGGAGCGGCCGAGTGTTAGTAAGGACGCGAAATGTACTGGCTGGGTTGTTCGGTGTATCTAATGCGCAAAATATAGCTTTTACCCATAATACTACGATGAGTTTGAATATGGGGATCAGAGGGACGCTTAAAGCGGGAGATCACGTGATTTCAACGATGACAGAACATAATTCTGTGAGGCGACCGCTGGAATACTTGCGTAAGACACTAGGGATAGAAGTTGATTATCTAAAAGTGGATCGTGAAGGGCAATTGGATTTACAAGAACTCAAAAATGCTTTCCAGCCGAATACCAAAATGGTGATTTGTAATCACAGCTCTAATTTATTAGGAAGTATACTGCCTATCGGTGATATTGGCGATATCGTTAAATCGCATGGTGCTGTGTTTCTAGTGGATGCAGCTCAAAGCGCAGGCTCACTTGATATTGATGTTAAAAAAATGAATATCGACTTATTGGCTTTTCCGGGGCATAAAGGGCTACTTGGACCACAAGGAACTGGCGGACTTTATATATCACCTGATTTGGATCTTGAACCCTTAATGTATGGAGGGACAGGTAGTCAATCTGAAAATATTGAACAGCCCTCTGTTCGTCCAGATCGGTATGAAGCAGGGACGCAAAATACGGTAGGGATTGCCGGTTTACTAGCAGGTGTTCAAAAGGTACAATCTTTAGGGATAAGCATGATTCATGAAAAAGAATGGGCATTAACTCAAAGGCTAATGGAGGGGTTGTCCCACATCCCAGGCATTAGACTATTAGGACCCTCACTAGGGGCGCCAAGAACTGGTATTGTATCGTTTGTAGTGGATGGAGAAGAATCGGCGAATATTGCTCATCGTCTAGATCGTGAGTATAAAATAGCGGTCAGAGCGGGTATGCATTGTACCCCTTTGGCACATAAGGCTGTTGACACGCTAGAGAGTGGTGCTGTTCGGGCAAGTGTAGGTGTAGATACGACAGAGCATAATATAAGCAGAATGCTGGCTGCTATGGATGAGTTATATGGCAATGCCCGCAGCAGATGAATAAAAAGGATGGTCCATTCATGTCTGAATTAAATCAATTAATTAGTGAGCAGTTGCAGTGGTTTGTGTTTGCTTTTACAGTAATTATGTTGGTACTGGTAATCACTGTGATCGCCCAGGGGGCTAAGCTACGTGCAATGCGGCGTAAATATGAGGCCATGATGGCTGGGAGCGGTGTGGAGGATCTGGAAGGCCTTCTGATTGATCTGAAGAACCAAAGCGACATGCTGGAAGAAGAACAACGTGAGCAAAAAGCCGTATTAGAAGCTACTCAAACTAGAATACGTGGCATGAAGTCCAATATTGCGCTGAAGCGTTATAACGCCTTCGGTGAACGTGGCAATGATTTGAGTTTCTCAGTCGCTATACTGGATGATAACAGCAGTGGTATTGTATTAACTAGTCTTCATAATCGTGAGAATTCTTACATTTATTCTAAACCTATGCAGAATGGTGAATCACAGTATGTCCTATCACCTGAAGAAAAAGAAGTTGTTACTCTCGCGTTGCAGCGGACCTAGCATGAAGATTCCATTGTTTTAAAGCAGAATATAGACTCGTAGCGATAATATCAGATAGTCGCATGACTAAACTTAAGCGCGTGTTCTGCAATACAAAATACTCCATAAAGCCGCCGACATTAACGATTCCAGTCAAATGGATATCTCCAACCGGCGGCAATTGTTTATTTACACCAGCGCCTGGTCTTAGAGGTCCTTCAACAACTTGAATGCAGCCCACACTAGTAGAATGACCTAAACAAGCATCTATACCGATGATAAAGGGGTTACTATATCTTTCATTAATTAGGGATAGAGTTTCTTCCAGGTTAACAGCATGAACAGGCTCTTCAAGAGTTCCATATAAATGAAACAGTGGACTATGAAAACGAGACAATGCCGTACCAACGAGAGGACCAAGCGAGTCACCTGTAGATCGATCCGTCCCCACACAAACAACCACAATCTGTGTCTCCGGACGTGTGCGTGCAAAGTGAAAAAGTAGTCGGTGCGTAATCGCAGAATAGATATCGGGATCTGTATGTGATATTTTTAAACAGGACATTTCTTGCGCTGATGTAGCTTTGGATGAAAAATTCATACCATCTTCCTTTCTGAAGCTGATTCTATTTGATGGTATCTAGTATATGGATAGAAGAGGGGTTTTATACTACAGCGACAAGAGATAGGACGATAAACCTATGGGAGGCGTAACGTATATGCAGGATGAGATGTTGATCGCGTTTGACTCTACCCAGCAGGCGCTTCGTGCTGAAATGCTGCTTGAGTATGCGGAGATTGAAATTGATATATTCCCAACCCCGAAAGAGATCACTGCAGGCTGCGCAATTTCAATTCAGTTTTATCAAAGTGCACTGGAAGAGGTACAGAAGATAGTTATAGAACAGAATATTGAAATACGAGGTATTTACGGAAAACACAACGAGAGCTACATACTGATTGAGAGGTAGGGAGGAATACACGATATGAATAGGTGGATATTGGAGGCTACTACTCAAGGTGATGCTGTAAAAGATGCTTTGCGTTTTAAAGATAAGGTGTGGAATTGGTTTAGCGATGCTGATATGTGGGCTGATGTCTTATTCGCAGGTCTGCGGATTCTTGTTATTTTCCTATTAACCAGGGTTATCATTAAAATTGTTTCTAATATTATTGATCGTTCGCTCGAACGTAAGACCGGAGGCAGACTCCTGTCTAACACACGAAGGTTTACTACGGTAGGGGAATTGATGAAAAATGTAGTAACGGTTATCTGCAATTTTGTGATGATCATGCTCGTTCTTTCAGAGTTCCACTTCGATTTAGCACCCTTGTTGGCTGGAGCTGGTGTGCTTGGTTTAGCAGTAGGTTTTGGAGCACAAAGTCTGGTGAAGGATGTTATTACAGGGTTCTTTATTATTTTGGAGGACCAATTTGCGGTAGGTGATGTAATTCAGACAGGTACTTATAAAGGGACTGTAGAATTAATCGGATTGCGAACAACAAGACTACTTAGTACTACTGGAGAAGTATTTATTATCCCTAATGGACTAATTACGAATGTAACGAATTACTCTCTTTCTAATGCTTTGGCTGTAGTCGATGTTCCTGTGAAAATGGAGCGAAGCTTGGAAGCTACTTTAGGATTAATTGGAGAGGCGCTAAAAGGAATAGAAGAGCGTAACTCCAATGTGCTTGCTTACCCTAATGTGCTCGGTATACAGTCTATGAGTACCTCGGAATATGTAATACGCATAGCAGCTAGCTGTGCTCCTAATGCAAGAGAAGCAGCAGAAAGACAAATTCAGAACGACATAAAGCAGGCATTAGAGAAACAGAGCATGCTGGAACAGGCTCAAGCTGAAGAGGAAGCGCGTAAGAAAGCAGAAGCAGAGGCGAAAGCTGAAATAGATCTTGCAAAGACAGAAAATGCACTGGAAGTAACAGCATCGCCAAACACTGGATCAAGACGGCAAGTTGCAGCTACACAAGAAGGAGAAGAGGGGGAAGAATAGTGGAACGTAAAGTTTTTCAGCTTGGGGATATAGTGCAAATGAAGAAGCAGCATCCTTGTGGATCTAATGAAATGGAAATTATTCGCATGGGGATGGATATCCGAATTAAATGTACAGGCTGTCAGCATAGTGTTCTGATTCCCCGTGCTAAATTCGAGAAGAATATGAAGAAGGTACTGCGCTCTGTAGAGGAAAATACAGACAATAATTAAGCTTGCAAATGGCATGTCTGCATGATACAATTATTTTTGCTGCGGAGAGGTACCCAAGAGGCCCAAGGGGGCTGACTCGAAATCAGTTAGGCGTGTCACAGCGTGCGTGGGTTCGAATCCCACCCTCTCCGCCACTTAAGCATAATATAACATTTAATGAATCCTTCGTTCCTGTAACGGAGGTTTTTTTGTGTCTATAATAGCGGATAAAACAGGATCATATATAACGCAAAAAGAAGGGCCCTTTCGGGTCCTTCTTCAGGAGGCAGTACATCAATGATGTTGGAATTTCTCTGTTTATAGCGACTAAAGTGATTTAGGCGTTGCTGAGGTTAATGCTTTTTTAAGGCAATAACCCACTACTCTTCCCAGCTTACAATAGATGCTGAATCAGATCTCCTGTGATTGTGTTCGTCTACGACGGCCAACGGAACCACACCTCTCTTTTGTACTGCCTGAGTATAGTATGTGTAATGTCGTTTTTTTTATACACATTTATTTTTAATTAATGCACCCGTGCTTTTTCAACCTTTTTCCACTTCCGATTTTTGTTGGTGGTCTCAGGGAAGGTGTCCCCTTTTTCCATTTTAATGTGCTGTGGATTCGAGATTTCAGTATGGAAGCTTCGCGCTTCGCCTACCTCTGTATACATGCCTGGATTGGGGGCTTTGTCGCCTTCTTCATATTCCGTCTTCTCACCCATTATTATTCCTCCTTTTTTAGTGTAGATGAATTCGTAATTATTGTGCGCAGGTAGTGATTTTTTCATGTAAAAAGAGGGGGAGGGGTTGTCCTGTATTAATATTGCTTGCACTCTGCTGTTCATTTTGGTATATTAATCAGGTGCGAGTCTATGTTTGTGCTCGTTCCTTGCTCCTGACGTGATTAGGGGCCTCAGACCATAAGGAGGTGAAAATTATGCGCAAATATGAAGTGATGTACATTATTCGTCCTGACATTGAACAAGAAGCTGTTCAAGCAGCAGTCGATAAATTCCAAGGCATCATCTCCAATGGCGGGGAAATTACAAAGCACGAAGTGCAAGGTAAACGCCGTCTTGCGTATGAGATCAAGAAATTCCGTGATGGCGTTTATGTTTTGGTTAACTTCAATGCAGAACCTGCAGTAGTTACTGAATTAGAACGTCTTATGAAGATTTCTGACGAAGTTATTCGTTATCTCATTACGAACGACGTTGCTTAAGATCTTGACAAGCTTTGTAATGAATCGCTCTAAAGGAGGGGACCAGAATTGTTGAACCGTATCATTTTGATCGGACGGTTGACCCGTGACCCGGAACTTCGTTATACTCCCGCTGGTGTTGCCGTAACGCAATTTACGCTAGCCGTAGATCGTAACTTTACGGGCCAGAACGGTGAACGTGAGGCAGACTTCATCCCGGTTGTAACCTGGAGACAGCTAGCAGAAACCTGTGCCAATTACTTGCGCAAAGGTCGTCTGACAGCAGTGGAAGGACGCATCCAAGTGCGGAATTATGAGAATAACGAAGGCAAACGTGTATACGTAACTGAAGTTATTGCTGATAATGTTCGTTTCCTGGAATCTTCACAGAGCCGTGAAGGTGGAAATACTTCAAGTGGTGCAAGTAGTATGCCTGAAGAGCCAGCATATGGTGGCGGTGGTAACGCTGGACGCGGAAATAACAACAATAATTTCTCGCGTAACAACAATACTCAAGATCCTTTTTCGGGCGATGGTAAACCGATTGATATATCGGATGATGATTTGCCATTTTAATTAGGAAGGACTGAAAAGAATATGGCTTTTAAACCAAGAGAAGGCGCCGACAACGACAAAAGACCGGCACGTCGTGGTGGACGCAACAAGCGTAAAAAAGTTTGCTTTTTCACTGTGAACAAGATTACTCACATTGATTATAAAGATACCGAACTTCTTAAGAAGTTCATCAGCGAACGTGGAAAGATTTTGCCACGTCGTGTAACAGGTACAAGTGCAAAATACCAACGCGCTCTTACCATTGCTGTAAAACGCTCGCGTCAAATCGCGTTGCTTCCTTACACAACGGAATAGGACGTTTTATAAAAGCAGTCGGGAAACCGGCTGCTTTTTTGTATGCAGAAAAGGAAGCATTAATAGTGGGGTAATCTGAAATGGAATCATTTGGGCGTTGAATCGTTTGACGTTCGAATGGTTATGTGTTAAATTACAGCTATCCTATAACTAAAGGGGAAATTTTGATGTTGGTGACCGTTCTTAACTAGCAATTTCATAACACTTGATTAGGAAGGCTTTAGCAGGCTCGTCTTGAGGCGATTACGTGCTCTATTTGAGTTCGTACTACGCAGCAGTCTGTTGTTCCTTACGGGTGGATGATTTAGTTAAGAACACACGAAGCGTCAAATGGCCTCTTTACGGCTGTTGTTCTCTTTGTAATTAACCGTGCTCTTATTGCACGTTTTTTTTGTTTTTCGGCACCTATTCTTATTTCGGGGCCTTAGGACGATAGAGAACATCAGTATAAAAAGAAGGGCAAGGACTGCCATAGTGGCATTCTTTGCCCTTCTTTGCGTTATGGAGAGTTAAACCCAAACTAATAGAGATTTGAAGGAGGATTTGCTATGAATTTACAAAGTCTAAACATGCTGGAATACGAAATCATTAAAACCGAGCTTGGTCGCCACGCAGTATCTTATGTAGGAAAAAAAGCTGTAGAAGAGCTTATGCCAATGACCTATTTGCCGACGATTCAAAGAGCAATGGAGGAAACTTCTGAAGCTAAAGAACTGCTGGAACGAGGATCGAGTGTACCCATTCCTTCATTAGAAGGCATTGAGTTGATCATGTCATTAATGGGGACTGGATATTTGTACAGTGAGCAAGATTTCACTGCAGTTGCAACATTCCTTAAGAGCTGTAGTCAACTGCGCAAATATATGGCCTCTAAAGAACAGAGCGCTCCACGGATTGCTGCATATGCATCCTCGTTGATGGAGTTAAATCATGTGAGGGAGGCTATTGACCGCTGTATCCGTTTTGGGGCGATTGATGATGGAGCGAGTAAGGGGCTAGAGCGAGTTCGTAAACGGATCGTAGTGGCTAAAGAACGTCTTCATAAAAAAATCGACGGGATTATGTCACGTCATCAATCGATTTTGCAGGAAAATATTTATAGTCAGCGAGGTGGGCGTTACGTTATCCCCGTAAAACGGGAATATCATAAACAAATTAAAGGATCGGTGCTTGATCAATCCACAAGTGGACAGACGGTGTTTATTGAACCAGACGAGATCGCTGCTCTCCAAATTGAGCTTGATTTGCTTTTAGGAGAAGAGGCGCGAGAAGAAGCTGTAATCCTCAGCATGCTGACTAGCTTGGTAGAACAGGAACAGACCGCCCTGCACCTTAATATTGAGGCTACGGGCACGTATGATTTTATTTTCGCCAAAGCTAAATA
This sequence comes from Paenibacillus sp. G2S3, assembly GCF_030123105.1. Lineage (NCBI taxonomy): Bacteria > Bacillati > Bacillota > Bacilli > Caryophanales > Paenibacillaceae > Paenibacillus > Paenibacillus sp. G2S3. Next base: position 6,680,479 of record NZ_CP126095.1, on the reverse strand, counting down.
TGCACGAACGCTGGGGGCATCTGCTGTTGCTCTGAATGCCAAAGGTTTTCTAAAGATGAATGGAGGCAGGCATCCCATGCTGAAGGGGATGATTCCAATCAATTTGGAAGTTGGTAGGGGTTATAAATCCCTAATCATTACAGGTCCGAATACAGGTGGCAAAACGGTGGTTCTCAAGACAATTGGGCTGCTGACGATCATGGCTCAATCAGGGCTGTTGATTCCGGTCGAGGAGGGAAGCGAATTTACTATTTTTACGGATGTGATCAGTGTAATCGGTGACGGACAAAGTCTGGCACAATCGCTCAGCACATTCTCCGCGCAAATGAAGAGTATTGAGGGAATGCTGAGAGATGCATCTAAAGGGGTGCTGCTGCTCATTGACGAGCTAGCGGCTGGTACAGATCCCGGGGAAGGCATTGCGCTCTCTATCGCGATTCTGGAAGAGCTGAGCCGTAAAGGGGCGAATATTATTGTTACCACACATTTTAATGAGTTAAAAGCCTTTGCTGCCGCAACGATGGGCTTTCAAAACGCACGAATGGAATTCGACAAAGAAACGCTACAGCCGCTGTATCGATTGACGATTGGCGAAGCGGGGGAAAGTTACGCTCTGCAGATCGCTAAAAAGCTGGGTATACAGGATAACGTTATCAAGCGGTCATGGGAAATTGTAGAGGCGCAGCAACAAAGGCTACAGAAAGGCAGCGGTGAGGCATGGGGAAGTCTTTTCAGCAAAGAGGGAGAGCAAGGACATGATGCACTCACAGTAGAGGAACATGGTAACGCAGAAGAAGAGGCTACTTCATCTGACCGCAGCAAGGAGAAGCTGATTCCATTTGAAATTGGAGATGCAGTTTTGGTAACGTCACTCGGCCGGACAGGGATCGTATATGAGAAGAGAGATCATTTAGGAATGGTTGGAGTGATGATCCAGAAGCAAAAAATGAGATTTAACCATAAGCGGTTGAAGCCCTATCTTTCAAAAGAAGAGTTATACCCGGAGGAATATGACTTTGATATTATTTTTGAGAGTAAGGATACTCGTAAAAAGCGCAAGTTGATGCAGCGTAAACATGTCGAGGGCTTAACGATTACGCACAGAGATGAAGAATAGATTCAATGAAGATCTGTCCATGAGGCAGGTCTTTTTTTATAGATATAACGAAATATGCGAATTTCAAGCAGGAGTAAAGGCCTAGGGCTTAGAAGTTATTGTAACGGCCATAAAACTTTGTTACAGTAAAAATATTTATATTCCATAGCTTAAATGTAGATATACGTTCAACTAGAGAAGGGAAGAAACACATGAATAATAAGAAAATATGCAGGTTGTTGTTAACACTGCTCGTGATGGCGACCCTATTGTCAGCATGTAGTAGAGCAACTTCAGGCAATCATTCATTATCTTTACAACATAATTTGGCAGAGGAAAAGCCACAGGCTGGTGGAGTAGTTACCTACGGATTCTCCTCACCGTTTACTGGCTTGTTTGAGCCTGCTTTTTATGAAGGTGAAGATGATTTTCATGTGCTGGAGTTTATTACTGAGCCAATGTTTCAGGTAAATGATGAACTAGTGACGGTTCCTAATATCGCTTCTTGGCAGGAATCTGATGATCATAAAGTATTTACCTTTAAAATCAAACCGGGAATCCGTTGGCATAACGGTGATGAATTAACGGTAGAGGATTGGAAATTTGCGATTGAAACTATCGCTAGTCCAGATTATACGGGCTCGCATTATTATAGTGTTGAAATGATTCAGGGTGCTGAAGCTTATCATAATGGAGAAGCGAAGGGCATATCGGGCTTGAAGGTTATAGATCCCTATACTTTGAAAATAACAGTAACTGCTGCACGGGTAAACACTATCGATAGTCTGTGGCCTTATCCGATGAATAAAAAATACTATACTGGAGTCGCCGTTAAAGATATGCCCGAGAGTGACCAGATGCGAAAATCTCCTATTGGTATTGGCCCTTTTGAGGTTGAACATATTCAGCCTGGCGAGAGGGTAGAAATGAAACGTTTTGATCAATACTATAAGGGCAAGGCGCTATTGGATGGCGTAGTATATAAGGTATTTGACGACAAAGAAGTGGCTCAACGCTTTCAAACAGGAGAAATTGATATAGAGTCAGCCCCTCGGGATGCTTATGATGATCTAAATAAATTGGAGAATGTAAACATCCTGCAAACCGCTGAGCTAGGCTATGAATATATAGGTTTTAAATTCGGGCATTGGGATACGAAAACCGAGACCATCGTAATGGATAACCCTAAATTTGAAGACAAAAGATTACGACAAGCTATGTATTATGCCTTAGATCGTGAAGGAATCATAAAAGCATATTCCCACGGTCTAGCTGAGCCTGTAGAGACTCCAATATCTAGTACAAGCTGGGCGAAGATCCCTGATACTGAGATTAATGCTTATCTATATGATCCTGCTAAGGCCAAGGAACTGCTGGATGAGGCTGGTTTCTTAGATCTAGACGGTGATGGGTTACGGGAAGACCCAAAGGGCCAGAAGCTGATGATCCATTTTGATTCTATGCAAGGCAGTCAAACAGCAGAGCTACGTACCAATGCTATTTTAAGAAATTGGCGTGACGTTGGACTCGATGTACAGCTAAACGGTGGAGCATTAAAGGAATTCCACACCTTCTACGACGCAGTGGAAGCCGACGATCCTTCTATCGAATTATTTTACGGAGTGTGGGGGCTAGCGAGTGATCCTGATCCAACAGGTCTATGGAGAGAAAATGATCTATGGAATTATCCACGCTGGTCTTCAGAGCGCAATGAAGAGCTGATTCGTGAAGGCGTAAGTATGAAAGCATACGATATGGATTATCGTAAAGAAATATATTATGAGTGGCAGAAGCTGGTCAATGAAGAGGTACCTATGATCTTCTTTGCTGAACGTAAAGCCATTGTTCCAGTAAATAAGCGCCTGCAAGGCGTTCGTGTAAACTCTATAAGTACGATTATTGACCCATATAAATGGTGGATTAAGGAAGAGGACGAAAAATAAAATAATAATTTTTTGTGAAAAGTGAAATCAAATTGTAGTTTCATTCGTCATATATAGTATGGAGGATGACAACGATGAAGAGACGGATAGTAGTGGGGACAATTGCAGCTGTTTTAGTCGTTGTCTTGATTGCGGTGTGGAGGCCAACGGGGCTTGGGTTTAAACCGAATATTGACGCAGAATCAGCGGTGCTTCTAGATATGGATACTGGAGATATATGGGTGGATATAAACGGCGATGTACCCATGCCACCGGCCAGTGTATCTAAGTTAATGACAGAAATGATTGTGCTGGATCAGATCTCCTCTGGAATGATTAGATGGGAGGATAGAGTCCCAATTAGTGCTTATGCAAGTACAATGGGCGGCGCAAGTCTTTCATTGAAGCGGGGAGAATTCTATAGCATAAGAGAATTATTTGAAGGAATCGCTATATATTCTGCCAACGATGCTACTGTTGCTTTGGCTGAGTATATTTCTGGTTCAGAAGCCTCTTTTGTGCTAATGATGAACGACAAGGCGCGTAGTCTAGGCTTATCGCCCAATACAATATTTACTAATACAACAGGACTATCAGGTAAGGATCTTGGTTTCACTGCTCCGAATATGCATATCAGCGGTGAGACTATGATGACAGCTCGCGATACCGCTAAATTGGCTGCCGCACTAATCTATCATCATCCGGATATTCTCAATATTTCTAGCCGTACACAAATGCATTTGAAAGATAAGGGTCTATATGTAAGTAACAGCAATTTCATGCTTCCTGCTATGGGTGGTACTTATGCTTATGAGGGTACAGATGGTTTAAAGACTGGACACAATAACCGGGCCGGATATTGCATTGCAGGCTCGGCTCAGCGGGATGGTCATAGGCTTATTGCAGTCGTTATGGGGGCAAAAACCTATGAGAGCCGTTTTGAAGGGGCAGCCAAATTATTTGATTACGGATTTTTCCGCGGTTTACAACACGGAGATAAGGTTAAACATATGATACATCCGCTCATAATTAGGAACTAAAGTTGGAGCGCCATACCAGTGTTTATTACTTGGTTTGGTGCTTTTTCCCTATTTATGTCGTTATTTGTGGTTTCTTTTTATCCATTTAGTGATTACAATAGAAATATTGTTTTAGCCTACATTATTTTAGGACCACCAAAAAACTTTTTTTTCTATAATTTTGAATGACCTGAATTTCCTGAAAGGGGGGACAATAAGATAATGGAATAAGGGACAGCTGATCGCCGTGAGAAATAAAGTCATGACTGCCTGATAAAGATTCAGGAAGCATTATATATATGGCAAGCAATTATTCTACAATAAAGAAGGAATCAAAAATGAAGGAATCAAAGATGAAAAAAATAAAGAAAAGATATATCGCCCTCATTGTTCTTGTTGTTATTATAGCGGGAGGATTTCTGTTCCGTAATTCTTTGGCTGTATTAGCTTTCGACCTCTTTTTGTCTGATCGGGTTGAAACTAAGCTGAAGGAAGAATCTTATCAGCCACTTAAGGATGATAACAAGGTTAAGCCAGAACCTGTTGTGTACAAAAGCGATCCGTTCTCAATTATGTTGCTAGGTACCGATCAACGCGATAATGAAACGGCACGTTCTGATACCATGATGTACGCTGTTGTTCGCCCGGAGGATTATAAGATCCTGCTTATTTCTATTCCGCGTGATACGTATACGGAAATTATAGGTCATAAGGATAATAAAAAGGATAAGATTACACATGCCTATGCTTTCGGAGGGCAACAGATGGCCAAGGATTCCCTAGAAGCGCTGCTCGGTCATGATATTCAATATTATGCCACCATTAACTTCCAAGGACTCAAGGATGCTGTAGATGCTATTGGAGGCGTTCCGCTGCCGATTAAGAAAGACATTGTGAACAAAGGTAAGGATCATGAAAAGTTTACAATTGAAGCTGGAAAGTCGCTTTATAACGGACAAGAAGCGCTGAACTATACGCGTTATCGTGAAGATAGTGATTTTAACCGTACCAAGCGTCAACAGGTTTTTATTGATGTCGTAGCGAATAAAATGTTATCCATCAGTCAAATTGGTAATATTCCGAAGTTGCTGGATATCATGGGAGATAATTTCAAAACTGATATAGAGCCTTCGATGATCATTAGTCTAGCCAAAAAATTCATGGGCGGAAAAGGCATGGATATCTCAAGCTTCACAGTTATGGGTGAAGGTAAACGTATGGATGGTGTTTATTACGATATCGTTGATGAAGAGGATTTGAGCGAAGCTAAGGCGATGATTGACAACTGGATGAGTGCAGCAACACCTGTAGATCAACTAATTGAGCCTGGAAAAGCAAGTAATGCACTTGAGCCTAAATCAACAGCCGTTACGCAATAATTCTAAAGTAGCATTCAAACTCATATAAATAATTGCAGCAGCCATTCACATTCTTATGGCTGCTGCTTACTGTCTTCATGCTATAATGTATTGGAACTATTATTAAGCTGCCACGTAGTAATAATTTTGCATGGCAGTAAAAGGAAGTTAAAGAACCGTAATTCCTTCGGAACTCTTTGAGGAGGATCAAGAGATGAATATTGCATTTTTTTTACTTCCGAAACAGGAAGTGGCTTGCGTAACGATCGATTCAACGCTACGCCAAACGTTGGAGAGGATGGAGTATCACCGTTATACTGCTGTCCCTATTCTGAACCGAAATGGAGAATATGCAGGTACGGTTACAGAGGGTGATCTGCTATGGTATATGAAGGAATCCGAGGGCAAGGTTACTTTCGAGAACGCTTCAAAATTCTTACTTAAAGATTTGCCGTTAAGGATGAATAACAGACCTGTCTCGATTGATGCGGATATGGAAGATCTGATTAATTTGGCTAAGGTACAGAACTTTGTTCCTGTAGTCGATGATATGAACCGGTTTATTGGCATCGTGCGCCGTAGTCAAGTCATAGAATATTGTGAGAAATTTGTATCAAAACAATCACAAGAGTCATTATAGCCCCATTTATTCGCGGTAATAGAAGCAATCGGAACAAGGCCTGTATTTCCGGCGATAACGGAAAGCAGGTCTTTTTTAAAAATGTAAGAAGTACTAGTTCATCCCTCGTTGACGCATACTTAAGGTGCGCGGGGCGCCCTTGTGTGACACGGAATTTTTTATGCTATAATGGAGAATAAAGCTTTTTGCCGGAGGTAGAGAGACGTGTCCAATGTGCCGAAGGATCTGGATGTTGCTAAACGCGCCAAGGTAATTGAATGGTTAAAAACAGAAGTGATTGACCAAGTTTCACGGTTATTTAAAGCGTTATGGGAGGGCAGTACTACCCGTGTGGGGGACAGCCTGGCTAGTTTGATTATGAGCTCTTATATTTTGGGCCGCAGACTAGGAATTCCCTATCGTCAATTAGATGACTTGCTACTGGAGAAGCTCAGAAAGCATAAGCAGGAAGGGCATCAACTGGAAGAATGGTATCAAGATATATCTGCTTTAGAAGAACATATGCGTAAGAGGTGAATACTGTTGAAATTTCGCTGGTCATCTGTGGCTTGGAGCGTAGCATACTTACTTTTGCTGCTTAGTTTAACGACTCCATTGCTCATCATCACTACCCTGTTTATGATTGTTCCGGCAGTAGTGTTATTCACTACGCTGAACACCAAACAATTCGTTCTACACGTATTGCCGGTGTTGCTGATTGTTGGTCTGATTACACCTATTTATGTGCTGATAGCGGCGTATTTCTTAATACCTGCTCTGGTTATGGGGCGTTGGTATAAAAGACATGCCTCAGCAGTGTCCACCGTGATTGCAGGTACAGTTACAATTCTTGGAGAATTCCTGCTACTCCTATTACTCGGTACGGCGTTATTTAATTTTGATCTGTCTAGCTATGTGAACGATGTGCTGCAGATGGTTAACTCACCTCTGTCTGATCTTGGTACCGCTAATCCATTGTTTACTGACCTTGGGTTTACGACTGAGGATGTAAACAAGCTAAGTCATATGACGGTTCAAATGATCCCCATGACTCTAATCGTAAGTTCTTTCATGATAGCTGTCATTACGCATTCTATTGTTCGTCCGATTCTGAACAGTATGAATTATGCAGTGCCTAAGATGAAGCCTGCTCGTGAGTGGAGACTTTCTAGATCGTTTATTTGGTATTATTTGATTGGTGTGGTTCTTCAGCTCTTCTTCTCAGGATCGGAGAATAATTACATCCTCATGATTTCTGCCAATCTGCTGCCGTTGCTACGAATTGGCTTTATGATTCAGGCGATTGGATTTTTCTTCTTCCTGGCGCATGAACGCAAATGGAACAAGATGGCTGCCATTCTGCTAGCAATACCGGTCATTTTACTGCCGCCGCTACGCATTATTGGTATTATTGATCTTGCTTTCCCACTGCGGGAGTATGTGACGAAATCGAAACGATAGGGTGAGAGTTCATGCCTAAATTTCTGCAAAGACGCTGGCACGGCTATCATACCGTATGGGCGTTCATGCTGCTGTTGGCCCTTATTATAATTGTTAGTATTTATAACTGGGCTCTTGGGGTCGTTAGCCTGTTTCTGGCAGGTACATTATGCTTCTATATGCTGAAGACGGAGATTACGTTCCGCCGTAATCTGGTGGAATATATTAATGGATTAACTTTTCGTATTAAGCGAGTGGAGGGAGAAGCAGTTAGCATGCTCCCCCTCGGAATCATTCTGTTTAGCGAGGATCGAACAGTAGAATGGAATAACCGTTATGCCGGTGATGTCTTTGCTCGCAAGTCTTTAGTTGGGGAACCATTGCAGGAATTACTGCCGGATATGCAGTCTTTCTTTACGACGAATGTAACGGGAAAACGGGATGTCCTCAAAGAAGGTGCATTGCACGACACTCGTCTTGAGCTCACTGTGGATGAACGATTTTATCAAGCCGTCATTATTCCAAGTGAACGTATTCTTTACATGTATGACATTACTGAGCTTGTGGTGCTGCGTGAACGTTATGAAGATGAGAAGCTGGCGATCGGCATAGTGATGATGGATAATCTAGATGAATCCGCTCAAGGAATGGATGATCAACAGCGTACTTCTCTGATCGCTAAGGTAGCGAGTGAGATCACCGAATGGAGTAAACAGTTCGATGTTTATCTGCGTCGTCTCTCGTCGGAACGATATTTAATGCTACTTAATCATCGTAGCCTACAAGCACTGGAAGAAAGTCGATTCGTTATTCTTGATGAGATTAGGGAAATGACAGCCGATCTTAAAGTGCCCATGACACTGAGTATTGGCATGGCGTTTGGAGCGGACTCTGCAAGCGAGCTAGGCGCTCTAGCACAATCTAGTTTGGATATGGCGCTCGGCCGAGGCGGAGATCAGGCTGCTGTAAAAGCAGGCCAGAGGTTGTCTTTCTATGGTGGAAAGAGTAATGCTGCGGAGAAGCGTACACGAGTGCGTGCAAGAGTCATTGCGCATGCGCTGCGTGATCTGATGCAGGAGAGCGACCGTGTGCTGATCCTTGGCCACCGGACTCCAGATATCGATGCTGTCGGTGCTGCGATTGGCCTTCTGAGGGCCGCACAGATGTATAATGTAGAGGCTAGCATTGTGATGGAGACTCCTAATCCTTCCATAACGAACATGATGGAGCAGATTCGGAAGGATGATGAATTGTTTAAGACATTCATCACACCGGAGCAGTCCATACAAGTGATGACGGAGCATACACTGCTTATTGTTGTGGACACCCATAAGGCGTCTATGACAATGGAACCGCGGCTTGTGCAATATGCCAGTAGAATTGTGGTGGTGGATCATCATCGTAGAGGTGAAGAATTCATCAACGATGCTGTACTCGTCTATTTAGAGCCTTATGCTTCATCAACCTGTGAGCTGGTGACAGAGTTGCTTCAATATATCCATGAGAAGGTAAAGATTAGTCCGTTGGATGCTACAATGCTCTTAGCGGGAATTACTGTAGATACGAAGCACTTTGCACTGCATACGGGTTCGCGTACATTTGAAGCTGCAGGATTTCTGCGCCGAAATGGTGCAGATACCGTTCTTATTCAGCGTATGCTGAAGGAGGATTTACAGGAGTATATTTCAAAAGCTGAAATTATCAAACATGCGCGTATGATTTATGATCAAATTGCATTGGTAGTGACGGCACCAGGTATGAAGATTCCACAGCTACTTATCGCTCAGACTGCGGATACATTACTTGGGATGACGAACGTAGTCGCTTCATTTGTCATTAGCGAGCGACCAGACGGCCTGATAAGCATTAGTGCTCGATCACTTGGGCGTATGAATGTACAGGTTGTGATGGAAAAAATGGGTGGCGGTGGGCATCTATCGAACGCCGCGGTACAGCTAGAAGGGACATGTAAAGAAGCAGAAGCCAGACTGCTGCAGGTGCTGGCTGAAATCGAATCGAAAGAGGGTTTATTCGAATGAAGGTCATTTTCATAAAAGATGTTAAGGGTCAAGGTAAAAAAGGTCAGGTTAAAGAGGTATCCGAAGGTTATGCTTCGAACTTCCTATTACCACGTGGATTAGTTCGTCCGGCAACGGAAGGCAATGTGAAGACGCTTGAGAATCAAGCAGCTGCTGAACAACGCCGTAAAGATAACGAAAAAGAAGAAGCTCAGCAACTGGGCAAGAAGATAGATGAGCTTACACTGACTATGAAAGCAAAAGCAGGTGAAGGCGGCCGTCTATTCGGCGCAATCACGAGCAAACAAATTGCTGAAACGCTAGCTTCCACTCAAAGCATTTCCATCGATAAGCGCAAGATTGAGCTAGGAGAACCGATTCGCCATTTGGGAGTGTTTCAAGTAAGTATAAAATTACACACTGAAGTAAAGGCTACCCTTAAGGTTCAGGTAACGGAGGAGTAACATGGGTGGAGATCTCTTTTTCGATCGGGTTCCCCCGCAGAATCTTGAGGCGGAGCAAGCGGTAATTGGTGCTGTTCTGTTGCAGGATGAAGCGCTCATTACTGCAATGGAACGGGTGAATACCGAAGACTTCTACGATAAAGCGCATCAAATGATTTTTGAGGCGATGGTGCAGCTCGGAGAAGAGAGCCAGCCGATTGATCTTGTTACGCTTACTTCTAGACTGCAGGACAAGGGAGAGCTCGAGGATATTGGTGGTGTTAGCTACCTAGCTAAGCTGGCGCATGCTGTGCCTACTGCGGCTAACGTAGAATACTACGCGCAGATTATTGAAGAAAAGGCTATGCTACGGCGTTTGATTCGTACAGCGACGCAGATCGTAAGCGAGGGTTACACCGGTGGCGAAGATGTAGCCGATATGCTGAGTGATGCTGAGCGGCGAATTCTTGAAATCTCTAACCGGCGCAGTGGTAGTGGATTTATTGCAATCCGCGATGTTTTGATGGAAGTATTTGATAAGGTTGAACTCCTTCATCAGAATAAAGATAAGGGCGGCATGTCCGGTATTCCAACGGGATTTGTGGATTTAGACCATATGACTAATGGATTCCAGCGCAATGATTTGATCATTGTTGCAGCCCGTCCTTCTGTAGGTAAGACAGCATTCGCGCTAAATATTGCTCAGAATGTGGCCGTACGTGCTAAAGAGACGGTTGCCATATTTAGTCTGGAAATGTCTGCGCCGCAGCTAGTACAGCGGATGATTTGTGCCGAAGCTAATCTGGATGCGAATACTATGCGTACCGGTGACTTCAAGAGTGATGATGATTGGTCGAAGCTGACTATGGGCATTCAGTCCCTATCGGAGGCGGAGATTTATATCGATGATACAGCTGGGATTACTGTAACGGATATTCGTGCGAAATGCCGGAGGCTCAAGAAGGAAAAGGGCCTGGGAATGATCGTCATTGACTACTTGCAGCTCATTCAGGGCCGAGGTAAAGGCGGGGAAAACCGTCAACAGGAAGTTTCGGATATATCCCGTACACTGAAGCAGATCGCTCGTGAATTGGACGTGCCGGTTATCGCCCTGTCGCAGCTTAGCCGGGGTGTGGAACAACGTCAGGATAAACGACCGATGATGAGTGACTTGCGTGAATCCGGTTCTATCGAGCAGGATGCCGACATTGTTGCGTTCCTGTATCGTGACGACTATTACAATCAGGACACTGAGAAGAAAAATATTATTGAAATTATTATAGCTAAACAGCGTAATGGTCCTGTAGGGACAGTAGAGCTTGTCTTTCTCAAAAATTTCAACAAGTTCGTTAACTACGAGCGAGCACATGCAGAACCATTTGCTGGGTAACCTGTCATGTATAATATCCGAACGATTGCACATTTCTTTGTGTAATCGTTCGTTTTATTTGACTTTGAAAAAAACGGCTGTTACACTGAGTATTGTCCTTTAGTGGGTAAATCCGCTTGGAGTCCGGAGGGCTACGTACATAAGAATGACGTACAGGGCCCATATTATGAAAAATAATGGTGCTGGCTAGCACCTACGGAGGAATGAACATGTCAACGGTAGTCGTCGTGGGAACACAATGGGGAGACGAAGGTAAAGGGAAAATCACTGACTTTCTAGCGGAAAGTGCAGATGTGGTTGCCCGTTATCAAGGGGGCAATAATGCCGGTCACACGATTCTGATTGACGGTGAGAAGTTTAAGCTCAGCTTGATCCCTTCTGGTGTATTTTATAAAGAAAAGACTTGTGTAATTGGTAACGGGATGGTTATTAATCCAGCTGCCTTGATCCAAGAAATTAATTATATTCATGAGAACGGTTTTGATACTAAGAACTTAGTAATCAGCGACCGGGCTCATGTTATTATGCCATATCACATGGTACTGGATGCTCTGGAAGAAGACCGCAAGGGTCCAAACAAGATTGGTACAACACGTAAAGGTATCGGTCCATGTTACATGGATAAAGCTGCACGTAACGGTATCCGTATTGCTGATCTGATGGATGCTGAGGAATTCGAGTTGAGACTCCGTCACCTGATGGAAGAGAAGAACCAAGTGATTACTCAAGTATATGGCGCAGAAGCTCTTGATGTTGAAGAGATTCTGACTCAGTATCTGGAATACGCGGAAGTGTTGCGTAACTATGTGACTGATACTTCGGTCATTCTTAATGAAGCCATTGATGCAGACCGCAAAGTATTGTTTGAAGGTGCACAAGGGGTAATGCTTGATATCGATCAAGGTACGTATCCGTTTGTTACTTCTTCTAACCCTTCTGCAGGGGGCGTATGCATAGGTTCTGGTGTTGGACCTTCCAAGATTAAACAGGTTATCGGGGTTGCTAAAGCCTACACTACTCGTGTTGGAGATGGCCCATTCCCTACAGAACTGAACGATGCAACTGGTGATTATATCCGTGAAACAGGTCATGAATATGGCACTGTTACAGGACGTGCTCGTCGTGTAGGTTGGTTCGACAGTGTTGTTGTAAGTCACGCTCGTCGTGTAAGTGGAATCACAGGCTTGTCTCTTAACTCGCTGGATGTACTGAGCGGACTTGAGACTGTGAAGATCTGCACAGGCTACAAATACCGTGGTGAAGTAATCACGCATTACCCAGCTAGCCTTAAGATGCTGGCAGAGTGTGAAGCGGTATATGAGGAGCTACCAGGCTGGAGCGAAGATATTACTTCTGCAAAAACATTGGACGATCTGCCAGCAAATACACGTAGATATGTTGAGCGTGTGTCTGAGCTTACAGGAATTCCTATCGCTATTTTCTCAGTAGGCCGTAACCGTGAGCAGACAAATCAAGTAACGCCAATTTATATCTAAATAAATTTAGTCATTTATAAGGGACCTCGCGAGAGGTCTCTTTTTTTATGTTTACTTTTACGCTTATGTTTCCCGAAGCCGGTTCTAGTCAATACTGGGAGTATAGAAAAACATGGAAATAATATTCCGGATAGACTTGAACATAGGTGAGAGGAGAGACGAAGATGAAGATCGTGAAGCGTGCACTGGGAATATGTCTAATTGTAATACTCGCAAGTACACTTTCAATTCTAACCACAGGTGTGGTTGTAAATGCATATATTCAGTCGGTGCTGGCAAGCTTCGATATTAAAGTGGATAGTCCAGGCCCAGGTCTAGGTGGGATGGTCAAGAGTATTATTGGCATGGATAGCCAATCGGACTCTAATAAAGCGAATAAAGAAGCGACGACAACAGGCAGCACGGTAAACAAGGATAAGGATAACAGTAAGGATACGCCTGCAAAAGATGCAGGGGAGCCGGTGGAGGAAAAGGCACCTGAGGATGCTTTACCGGTTATGGGCCAAGCCTCAAATGAGTCTTCTACTAACGAAAGCCAAAGTGGAAGTTCAGAGAATCAGCAATTGGTTATGACACCTGAGGCATTAGGTGACTTAAAAGACAATCTTCCTTCAGCGGAGAAGGTAAATATATTCAATATTTTGATGTCCAAACTACCACAGGACGAGATGCAAAAAATATCTACAGCTATGGAGGATGGATTAACGGAGGATGAGGTTAAGGAGCTGCAGCAAGTCATTGCTAAATATGTTGATCCTGATGAATACGAGAGTATAATGAAAATGCTTACACCAACTACAGGATCTCAGTAGTAATGATAGTAATTGTCAATTTATAGACACAAGAAAAAGGTTAAATTTTCATATTTGCGCAAAAAACCCGCGTTTTTCGTGGGTTTTTTTATATGTGTAAAGTTGAAATTTTTCGCTCAGCTATGGTACATTAGACAAGGATGTCAAAGGGTTAATTTTTTGTAACCTCTTGTAACCTTTTTTGAGGGTCCATTAGAAGCAGGAATTTAGAACTAGGATAAGCAGAAATATTCATGGTCGTAATCTATATAATCGAGATCGTATAACTAGCTTGGCCGCTCGTTTCGAAGTGATAGAGCGGACTGAAAGGGAGAGTTTCATGAAGGGATTTAAGTTCATGCGCCGGATGGGGAAACTGCAGGATAGCAACACAGCAGAATCCGGAGCAGATGTTCAGCAGAGCCACAATTTCGATCACGACTCCACACACTTTCATCAAGAAAAAGGGACTCGTAGATTCCGGCGCTCTTGGATTTTGGGAGCTGTTGGTCTAGTACTTCTAACCACTGTGTTGATTGGTGCAGAGAAAAAGTATGTAGCAGCCAATACTGAAACCTACTATCAAGTGTTGGTGAAGGGTAAGGAGATCGGAAAGCTTAACGATCAGACACAGCTTAATCAGCTGTATGATAAGAAGCAACAGGAATATCAGGACAAGTATCCGGATAGAGCGATGGTGCTTCAGACAGAAGGCATTACAATTAAACAGGAGAAAGCGTACAAGCCGGAAGTTGATAGTGAAGCAACGCTTAATAAATTAGATGGAATGCTGAAGGCCTATGCCGTAGGTGTACAATTATTGGTAGATGGTAAGGTCGTTGGCATTGTTAAGGATCAAGAGACCGCAAATGCGGTGCTTGAAGGGGTAAAGAATCATTATGTTCCGCAAACTGAAGTAGCAACGGCTAGTAAGCTCACAAGAACAGCTGCCTCAAGTTCAAGTGCTGCGAAAGCAACAGCTGCTAAACAAGTGGAGTCAGTCAAGATTAGTGAAGAGGTCTCTATTGTTCCTATAAAAACAGATCCTAATAAAGTATTGGATGTGGAGGAAGCGGTCAAGACACTTACCGAGGGTAAGGAAGCTCCACTTCTCTATAACGTTCAAGAGGGCGATACGGTTTCGGGGATTGCCAAACGGTTTGAAATTACACAAAAAGAGATTTATAGTAATAACCCTGATGTGAAAGAGCTAACGTTGAAGATTGGAGATACGCTGAAGCTGAAGGTACCACAGCCAGATGTTACAGTTGTTACTGTAGAGCAAGTGTCAGAGCAGGTGGTTACAGAACCTGAAGTGATCGTGCGTAAAAGTGACCAGTTACCGGCAGGCAAAAGCAAGGTCGTTCGTCCAGGACAAACTGGCCTTAAAGAAATGCAGTATCGGTTAACAAAGAAAAATGGAATGGTCGTACAAGAAGAATGGTTGGGCCAGACCGTTATAAAAGCATCGCTACCTGAAGTTGTTTATCGAGGAACGAAGGTTGTTGGTGAAGGAACAGGCATGTTCAGTTGGCCAGTAAGCGGAGCAACCCTTACTAGTAGTTTCGGTGAGCGCTGGAGCCGTGCCCATAAGGGGTTAGATATGGTATCTGGGAACCGATCCATTAAAGCTTCTGATGCCGGAACCGTAATTTTTGCAGGTGTGAAGAGTGGATACGGAAATGTGGTTATCGTGGATCACCGTAACGGATACGAGACTTATTACGGTCACTTAAATAGTATCTCCGTTTCTACGGGACAGCGCCTGGAGCAAGGCGCCAAGATTGGCGTAATGGGCAATACTGGACGTTCGACGGGAACACATCTGCATTTTGAGATTCGGAAGAATGGCACTGCAGTAAATCCAATGAAATATTTGCAATAATTCATACTTTAACCTCAACTGCTCGATTAAATTGAACTGCACCCCAATTGTTAGACACAACTAACATTTGGAGGTGCAGTTTTTTTATGACCAGGTACAGTACAGACGAAAAAATCCAAGCCGTTATGCGTTATAAAAAGGGATCCGAGAGCTTGAAAACCATTGCAAAATCAATCGGGATTCACCATTCTGTCTTTTCAAACTGGATTAGTCAATATGAGCATCATGGTGAAGAAGCTTTTAAAAAGGGCTATACATCATATCCTGCAAAGATTAAACTAGACGTACTTAATTATATGAACGAATTCGGGACGTCTATTAGAGAAACGGCTGCGATATTTAATATCGCGAGTCATAGTACCATTTTAAGCTGGCATAGAAGCTTAGAGTTACATGGAATGGACGCCCTACAACCAAAGAAGAAGGGGCGTCCATCCATGAAAAAAGAACCTAATAAACGAAAGATTCAAACGTTAAAAGAAGGGTCTGTTGAGGCATTACAAGCAGAGGTAGAGCGTTTGAGAATGGAAAATGCATATTTAAAAAAGTTGAATGCCTTAGTTCAAAACAAGGAAAAATCACCAAACAAGACAAAGCACGAGTAGTCTATGAACTAAGGAACGAATTTTCGGTGAAAGCACTCCTACAGCTAGCAGATATCCCTCGTAGTACGTATTATTTCGTGGTAAAAACGTTTGGTATGCCCGATAGAGATAAGGAGCTAAAAGACGTTATTCAAGCGATTTACGAGGAGCATGAGGGGCGTTATGGTTATCGTCGTATTCGTGACGAGTTAGTGAATCGAGGACACCATGTAAATCATAAAAAGGTACAACGCTTGATGCAGGTATTGGGTTTAAAGTGTGTGGTACGTATGAAGAAATATCGTTCCTATAAAGGGACGATTGGCAAACTCGCACCGAACATATTAGAACGTAACTTCCACGCTGAGAATCCAAATGAGAAGTGGGTTACGGATATTACAGAGTTTAAATTATTTGGAGAAAAGCTGTACTTATCTCCAATCCTAGATCTATATAATGGTGAGATTATTACGTATACAATCGGTTCAAGACCGGTCTACTCGCTTGTTTCAACGATGTTAGATCAAGCATTCCGTCGATTAACCGATGAAGATAACCTCCTTATTCATTCTGACCAAGGCTGGCACTATCAGATGAAGCAGTATCGTCATGCCCTTGAAGAACGCGATATCAAGCAAAGTATGTCCCGTAAAGGTAATTGCTACGACAACGCCGTCATTGAGAACTTCTTTGGTATCATGAAATCTGAATTTCTATATTTAAAGGAATTCGAAAGTATCACACATTTCAAACAAGAGCTATCAAAATACATCGATTATTACAACAACAAGCGAATTAAGGCAAAACTAAAAGGCCTGAGTCCGGTACAGTACCGAACTCAGGCCCAACAAGTCGCTTAATTATATACCTGTCTAACTTTAAGGGGTCACTTCAAATTCGAGCGGTTTTTATTTTGTTTTTGATATATGAATGACGATATAGCTGTTTCTTTTTGCTGGGAAAGCCGATTCCTTATTTCGTAGGATGTGACGGTAAGACAGGTATGTTAAAATAAAGGAATGATCTTTAAGTAGGGATAGGAAGGTGAAGCTGAGACATGCAGATGGGAACGATTCTGGTAGTAGACGATGAACAGCCTATTGCTGATATATTGAAGTTTAATCTAGAAAAAGAAGGCTACGAGGTTATTTGTGCTTTTGATGGTAACAGCGCAGTGGAACTGGCATTGTCCAAAAAGCCTGATCTTATGCTGCTTGATCTTATGCTACCTGGCAAGGACGGGATGGATGTTTGCCGTGAGGTTCGTTCTGCACACTTGGACATTCCTATCATTATGCTTACTGCCAAAGACGGAGAGATTGATAAGGTGCTTGGCCTAGAGCTTGGCGCGGATGACTATGTGACCAAACCATTTAGTACACGTGAGCTGCTCGCCAGAGTTAAAGCCCAAATGCGGAGACAGCACAAACCGTCACAGGCAGGAGTGACGAGTGAGCCTGCAGAGAACAAGCAGGGCATTTATCATTTTGATTTGTTTATTGATACGGATATGTATCTGGTATATAAAGGCGGGGAACCGCTTGATTTGACGCATCGTGAATATGAGTTGCTCTACTATATGATCAAACATGCGGGTAAGGTAATGACCCGGGAGCATTTACTGCAGGCTGTGTGGGGATTCGAGTATTTCGGTGATGTGCGGACCGTAGACGTGACGATCCGTCGTCTAAGAGAGAAAATTGAGGAGAATCCCAGCAAGCCGGAATATATTTATACTCGGCGCGGACTTGGCTATTTGATGCATAGCCCTAAAAGCGGAGGACTGTGATGAAGTGGTGGTCCTTTTTCCGGACAATTCAGGCCAAGCTTATTATTATTTATGTGCTGCTGATTCTGATAGCTATGCAGTTAATTGGAGTCTATTTTGTCAGCTCGATGAAGAACTCGTTAACGGATAACTTCACGAAGGATCTTAAAGCACGTGCGGAGATGCTGTCCATCTTGACTGCTGATAAATTTGGCAGTGAGGCTGGTACCGCGGACGAGGAAACGGCTGTAGAAAGTCTGCGAGGTATGGTCAATAATCTCTACATTAACGGGGCCGAGATTCAAGTCCTTGATGCTAGCGGCAAAATCATCACCACCTCCGTGCCCTCGCAGAACGACTATGTGGGACAGCGTAACACTCAGACCGTAGTGAATCGTGCCTTGCAGGGGATCAGCGATAATGAAGAATATATTATTGCCGATGATAATGTGCGTAAAAAGGTTGTGGCCAAGCCGGTACTTTCTGGTGACAAGGTAGTAGGAGCAATCTATATTGCTGCTGACATGAAAGATTTATATGCCACCATGGGCAGGATCAACAGTGTATTCATCTCTGGTTTGCTGTTAGCCTTGGGACTGACAGTTGTCCTATGTGTTATTCTTGCACATACCATTACGCAGCCGATTAAAGAAATGACTAGGCATGCAACAGCTGTTGCTGAGGGCCGGTTCAATCGAAAAATGCCCGTACTAGGCAACGATGAAATTGGACAACTCAGTCAGGCATTTAATTATATGACCGGCAGATTGCGTGAGGCGCTCTCGCAGAATGAGGAAGAGAAGGAGAAGCTCACCTCCATTCTGACGAACATGAGCGACGGTGTTGTAGCCACGGATGAGAATGGTGTAGTCATTCTGATGAACCTTCGAGCAGCACTTATGCTGGGAACAGAAGGTCCATTGCCGGAGGGTGCTCCACTGGACAAATTGCTCGGTCTCGATTATGAGCAGAGTGGTTCCTTGGCTAAAGGAAATGCCCAGTCTGCAATGCTTCATCTGACACATATGGGTGGAGAAGATTCTAATATCGTGAGAGTGACGTTTACTCCGATTCATCGCCGTGAAGGCGGCATTGCCGGTACGATTGCTGTACTGCAGGATGTAACTGAGCAAGAGAACCTGGAGGAATCACGCCGAGAGTTCGTGGCGAACGTTTCACATGAACTAAGAACACCACTTACAACGATTAAGAGCTATGTGGAAGCACTCGATGATGGAGCGCTTGAGGATCCGCAGTTAGCGGTTCGTTTTGTTGGGGTTATTCGTAACGAAACCGAGCGTATGATTCGTCTGGTTACGGATCTACTGCATCTGTCGCGTCTGGATTCCAAGGAGGCACTTCTCAGAATTCAGCAGACGGATATTACTGAAATGCTAGAGGATGTAGCAGACCGCTTTTCTTTTCAGATTCGGCAGAAGCGGATCGACATTAGTACAAGGGTCCGTAGGGATGTAAGCACAGCATGGCTCGATCGTGATCAAATCGATCAGGTCTTGGGGAATTTGGTCTCCAATGCATTAAAATATACGCCAGAAGGCGGTACGATTGAATTGGAAGCCTTGAAAAGTGAGGATGGAATGCTCTCCATTTCTGTACGTGATTCCGGGATTGGTATTCCGAAAAAAGACATCGAGCGGATCTTTGAACGTTTTTATCGGGTGGATAAGGCGCGTTCACGGAATATGGGAGGCACCGGACTTGGCCTTTCCATTGCCCGGGAAATTGTCAAAGCCCATGGAGGCTCTATTTCCCTGCAATCTGAGCTTAATGAAGGCTCTAAGGTAACCTTTACGCTACCTCTGAATGAGCAAAGGGGGAGTGAGGCATGAAGGAGAGATTGAAGTCATGGATTCTAGCCTTGCTCGTGCTGGGAAGCCTTGTTGAGAGTTACTATTTGATTTATCGCTTGCCTGGTGCAGACTCAGCGGTACTCTCCGAGAATCTATATGTGAAGACAGACAATATGGGACCGGAGGAAAAGGTTGAGAACCTGCTATACCCTGACAAAATGATCATCCATATGGGCGACAACAAGCATACGCTTTTTTATCCAGACTCAACGTTCTATAGCTTAATTATGAATCGGTTAAAAGGGCGCGGGTTTGAAAGCTTCCAGCGGCACTCGGTACAGGATTATGATTGGGATAAGATTCGCAATGAGAATCCGGGTATTGAGCTTTCGTTCGGATCCGGCATTCCGGTAACGTTACTTCAGCGGGTTATGCAGCTGTCGCCCGATTCCCTATTTGAAGGAGAAAGCATCGATCGCATTTGGATCTATAATATTAAGAATGACTCCAAAGCGCATGCTATTTTCTTTAGTACAAGAGGCGACATCATATATGAAGCGGCAAAAGCGGATTTAACCGTGCAAGACGTGCAGCAGCATGTGGATTTCGGTAAGAACTGGACGCCTTACAAGTCAGTAGACGGAGATTATTATTTGCCAGACAGTAAGATTTCTCTGGTTCAGGTTGAGATGCCTTCAGGCATGTATACCATAGAACAAATGCAGAACAATCTTTTCTTCGATGTTGGAAGTACTAGATATATTCGCGAGAAAAATGGCTCGGAGATCTATACGGACAGCAAACGGAGTCTTCAGGTCGATAAGGAACGGAATTGGATGAGCTATAGCGATCCTGCCGCACTTCCAGCCGGAGACAGTACACCTGCCAAGGATGCGCTTGAAGCTGTAGAATTTGTGAACCAACATGGTGGATGGAACGGAACCTATCGTCTTGAAGCTACCGAGGAGGGGAGACAGGAGAGAAAGGTCTCTTTTCAACAATATTACGGCTCCTATCCGTATGGCTCCTATCCGATTATGAGTAATTCGCAGCTGCAGTATGGTGTAATTAATCTGGAATTGCAGCAAGGTACCGTATCCTCTTATGAACGCTCTTTAATCTTTATTGATGAGAGTAAAGCAGAGAAGAAAATTGTAGAGCTATCTGGAGGCGTGGAGCTAGAGAATCAATTGTCTGTAGTCAGCAAAACTTCGGGCGTGAAGGATTTGACGCCAGCGTATGTACCTGTAGTGAAAGAAGACAAGCTGCAGCTGCTTCCAGTCTGGAAGGTTACGCTTATTGACGGTAGCGTTCTTACATTAAATTAATCTACAAGTCGTTCATATAACATTTAGGAGGTAAGGGTATGGATTGGGGAAGAGCCAAAAATGTACTGATTTGCGCTTTTTTAGGTCTAAATCTGCTGCTATGTTATCAGCTGTGGATTGATTTGCGCGATCAGGTTAGTGCCAATCTCGATTTCACTTCCCTCTCCGAAGAAACCCAAGCGGTAATGGAGCAGAAAGGGATTCGTGTGTTGTGTCCGATTCCGGCGTCTACCCCGCAGCTTCCTAATATTACTTATCGTTATTCTGCTGAAGAGCAGAATGAACCACCGATTAAATTAGATGTTCCTATAGACAGCAAGCTGATCTATTCTTCATTCTCCGACCTTAGTAAGGCGCTTGAGAATCAGATTCCCGACATCGCAAATTATCGTTTTGATTCACAAGAAAGCGAAGTTGGCAAATTCGTTCTTCACCCGCTAGTTCAGAATGAGTGGTCTCTATTCCGAGTAAGACTAGAGCTGATTAATAGTGATCAGAAGATTGTAGCTTTCCGCTCGCCGAAGATTGAAATAGGGGCAAGCAGTAGCGATAAAGAACAGAAGGTACTGCCGGCATCGCAAGCGCTTAGCAGTTTGATTGAAAAATATTTTCCGGCAGACTCCGTAGTGAAGGAGATTGAGCTTGGGTATTATGGTGAGCTGTTCAACTCCGAAAGTCAGGTAGCGTCGCCAATGTGGCGGTTCATGCTGGAGAACGGCAATGCCTATTATGTGGATGCTATAAGTGCGGACATCATCAGTCCGAAGACAACAGATTAGAAGGAGTAAGGAAAATGGGGATTTCATTTACAGTACTGTCCAGTGGTTCTACCGGAAATGTAACGGTGGTACGGAACGGGGAGACAACACTTATGATTGATGCGGGTCTAAGTGCCAAGCGGATCGATGAGCTGTTGGCCATGCGCGAGCTAACGGGTAATGATATAGACGGGATCCTAGTCACACACGAGCATTCCGATCATATTAAAGGACTCGGGGCAATGGCACGTAAATACGATCTTCCGATTTATGCGAACACCAATACTTGGGGAGCCATTGAAAAAGGCATTGGAAAAATACCCGATTATAACCGGATCATTATGGAGTCGGGACAGCATAAAGATTTTGGTAGTCTGCGAGTAGAATCGTTTGCAATTTCTCATGATGCCGCGGAGCCGGTGGGTTACAACTTTTTTGATGGAAAAGAAAAGCTGTGTGTAGCTACAGACCTGGGGTATGTTAGCGACAAGGTAAGAGAGTCAATTTCAGATGCGGACGTATTGGTGCTGGAAGCGAATCATGATATTGAAATGCTGAGGATGGGACGTTATCCGTGGAATACGAAACGACGTATACTTGGTGACATGGGTCACCTTTCTAATGAAGCAGCCGGAGCAGCACTAAGTGAAATTCTCACAGGACGGACCAAGCGTACCTATTTAGCGCATTTAAGTCGGGATCATAATATGATGGATTTGGCTAAAATGTCGGTACGTTGCGCAATGGAGGATCGGGGCTGTTTCTTCAAGGATAGTGAGTTTAAGCTTTGCGATACGTATTATGATCAACCTACGCCATGGGATAAGTTGAGCCAGTTGTCATAAGCTGATCAAGCTCGGCAGTTTTTTGTTCTAATTCTTGGCGGGAGATCAGCCCTTTATCGATCATTAATTCGATCATAGCACTGAAGGCAAGGGTCATATGGTAGTGTTCATCCTTCAAATCACCAAGCTTACCGATAAACTCCACCAGATCCATACTTGTGGAAAAAGAGTTCATAATTATACCTCCTAATGTAGTAAAAACAGAACTGGAGCTGTAAAAAATTCGCAGGCTTTTTACCTCAGGAAAATCACGAATTGAGGGTTGCCTGTGATACAATTATAGACGTGATAAGCAAACTCTAAATTCAAGGAACATTTCTATTAGTGTAGTCTTTTAAGTTACAAAATATTCCTAGTAGAGAAGATATATTGAAAGATT
The DNA here is from genome assembly GCF_030123105.1 of Paenibacillus sp. G2S3. Lineage (NCBI taxonomy): Bacteria > Bacillati > Bacillota > Bacilli > Caryophanales > Paenibacillaceae > Paenibacillus > Paenibacillus sp. G2S3. The sequence goes on along the minus strand of NZ_CP126095.1, from coordinate 6,657,529 downwards.
CTAAGTTTCTTTCGATTAACTGAAACTATTGTGTGGTTAATGGATAAAGTGAAACTTTTTAATGATTATTGGAGTCTAAAGGATACAGAGATACATGCTCAAATATAAGAATATATAAATTTTGTACCTATAAGTTCTTATATTTTACGAGAAACGGTTGTAATAAAGGGCGCTGCAGGCGTTTATGCTTGGAACGTGATTGCTAGAGGTTCAGGTTTTAGATACTGTGAACGGTTGGCAATAGAAGGGGGAGATTTTCGGTGGGATTGTTTGATGACGATTTCTATTCAACTAAAGTATCACGGTCCAGAGGGGATGAAGCATCAAAGGGATCATTTGCTAACCGCAAGCATTCTGTGCGAAGATCGCGCAAGGGCTTATCCACTTGGCAAATATCCGCCGTCTGCTCCTTAATAAGTGCTGTAGTGGCAGTGTTTTTATTCAGTGTGCTTACTGGACAAGTGAGTCACGAAACTGCTCCAAAGTCGGTAGTAACAACTGGGGAGGTTGCCCCAAGCAGTGATCCGTTTGACCGTATCATTCAAGCCGCTGCTACGGTTCGTCCTGCAGTAGTAAGTATTATCAATCATAAAGAAGATAATAAAGAGTTGAACATTCTGGATGAGTCAGCATTAGGGTCTGGAGTGATTTATAAAAAGGTAGATAATAAAGCATTTATTATTACTAATAACCATGTCATCGAAGACTCCGGCAATCTTGAGGTCGTAACAGTGGATGGTGAGACACGTAAAGCTACACTCGTTGGAACGGATAAAGTGAGTGACATCGCGGTTCTTTCTATTGACGCCAAGGGTATTAATACAATCGCAGAGCTCGGGGACTCCTCGAAGCTTCGTCTAGGTGAAACGGTCATTGCCATCGGTAACCCTCTAGGACTTGGGGACACACTAACTTCGGGCATTGTCAGCTATACTGAACGGAAGGTTCCCGTATCCTTGAATCAGGACGGTGTATATGATTGGGAGCAAGAGGTCATTCAGACCGATGCGGCAATTAATGAAGGCAATAGCGGTGGGGCACTTGTGGATTTGGATGGTAAAGTCATCGGCATTAACACGATGAAAATCTCGGATGCAGGTGTAGAGGGGCTGGGGTTTGCTATTCCAGCTAACCATGTCATAGATACCGCTAATGAACTGGCTGATAAAGGGCGTATTGCTCGTTCCTACTTAGGCGTATATTCCGTAGATTTAAACAACCCTTACGTTCCTCTCGCAGAGGACCAACGCAAGGAACTGAACCTACCGAATAATGTTAAGGATGGGGTAGTCGTTCTGGATGCTGTTGGACCTGCAAAGGAAGCTGGAATACAGTTTAATGATGTAATTACGAAATTTAATGATGAACCTATTACATCCACGCTTTCCCTTCGCAAGTATTTATATAATCAGACAAAGATTGGTGAGGATCTAAAGATTACCTATTATCGAAATGGTAAAGTCAATCAGACGACAGTTAAACTTCTTGAAAAACCGGAGGAATAATATGCTGGAAGTCGGCATATAATGATATAGCAGTAATGACAAGTAGAGCGGACTACCCCTTCGGTTGAGAAGGTAGAGCTTCCTGAAATAGTGATACTCTGTATCGCTATCGGGGATTTGTTTCTTCTAAATTTTTCATAAATATGGCAATTATAAGCTGATTTAATGAATTTTGGGCTGACTGGCAACCCTTACATTGGAAGGTAATACTTATTAGGGTAGAACCGGATATATACGGATGCCAGCTTGCCTTTGCTAATCAGGTGTGGTAATATGATATCAATCATACATTTAGTCCCTAATTTTCGCATTGAAAAGGGCTGCTATATTTGGTAATACAACCTTTTTCAATGTGTGAATTTTTTCTTTGTTTGAAGATAAAAAGAACATATTAATTTAAATTTGTGGAGGTAACACACATGCAAACAGGTACAGTTAAATGGTTCAACGCAGAAAAAGGATTCGGTTTTATCGAAGTTGAAGGCGGAAGCGACGTATTCGTTCACTTCAGCGCAATCACTGGCGACGGCTTCAAAACTTTGGACGAAGGCCAACGCGTTGAATTCAACGTTGTTCAAGGCAACCGTGGACCACAAGCCGAAAACGTTGTAAAACTGTAATAATAGAAGAAACCGTCCCAGCTTGTGAAAGTTGGGACGGTCTTTTTATATCTAGTTAGTCACTATTGACTTACAGGATGGGAGGAACGGCAATGAACTACCGGAAGAAACCTTTGGAAGAAATACCGGAAGAAAATACCGCGATTTGGGCGTGTACCAATGATGGATGCAACGGATGGATGAGGGATAATTTCGCATTTGAACATGCGCCTTCTTGCCGTCTATGTGACTCTCCAATGGTTCGCAGCACGAAGATGCTACCACAATTGCTTAATTCGAATGGCGATCTCAAATCGCTGAAGAAGGGTATTTCCATTACCTAACCAATGCCTTTATGAGTCAAGCTTGTTATAGAGCAGTGAACAACTTCAAGACGGTCAAACCGTCTTATTTTTTTTGCTTTTTTTAAGGTAAATTGTGATTTTTGTCACAAATCATTTGAATTTCACCGTTAAATGCACCCCTTTGTGTGACTTTTATCACAAAAAGAGCTTTAAATTTTTGACACAATATAATTAACGAAAAGGGGAGAAGGAAGGGAAAAATATGGATACAGTAATGCTGTCGCGTATACAATTTGCGTCGACGACAATATTCCACTATTTCTTTGTACCGGTATCAATCGGACTAGCGCTCTTGATTGCGATCATGGAGACCATGTACGTTAGAAAAGGCAATGAAGAGTACAAAAGAATGGCGCAGTTCTGGGGAAAGCTGTTTCTCATCAACTTTGCAGTAGGGGTAGTTACAGGGATTTTGCAGGAATTTCAGTTCGGGATGAACTGGTCTGATTATTCACGTTTTGTGGGTGATGTATTCGGGGCTCCACTTGCAGTTGAAGCATTGGCAGCTTTTTTTCTGGAGTCTACTTTTATTGGAATCTGGATATTCGGCTGGGACAAAGTGTCCAAGAGAGTGCACTTGTTGTCCATCTGGCTGGTAGCATTCGGTACGATGTTATCCGCATTCTGGATCCTGGCAGCGAACTCCTTTATGCAGCATCCTGTGGGATTTGCGATAAATAATGGACGTGCAGAAATGAATGATTTCTTCGCGCTCATTACGAACGGACAATTGCTGGTTGAATTTCCGCACACGGTTCTTGCTGCGTATGCAACAGGTGCCTTCCTTGTAACGGGTATTAGTGCGTATAAGATATTGAAGAAACAAGATGTATCTTTCTTTAAGAAATCTTTTCAAATTGCAGCAATCGTAGGGATCATTTCTTCGATTGGTGTAGCGGTGGCAGGTCATGCGCAAGCACAGTATTTGGTTGAAACTCAACCTATGAAGATGGCGGCTTCCGAAGGATTGTGGGGTAAGAGTGGTGACCCGGCACCTTGGACTGTATGGGCAAAGATTGATCCTGAGAAGCAAGAAAGTTCTGGAGAATTTCAAATTCCGTATATGCTGAGCTTCCTTTCATACAGTAAATTTTCCGGTGAAGTTAAAGGTATGCTTGAGCTGCAAGCTGAGTATGAGCAAACCTATGGCCCCGGTGACTATATTCCGCCTGTACGTACGACATTCTGGAGTTTCCGGATCATGGTTCTAGCAGGGACGCTAATGATTGTACTGGGTATGTACGCAATGTATTTAATGTGGCGCAAAAAGATGGACCGTCCAAATACTTGGTTTATGCGGTTTATGTTATGGGGACTATTGCTTCCTCCAATCGCGAATACAGCGGGTTGGGTCATGACCGAATTCGGGCGTCAGCCATGGACGGTATTCGGACTGATGACAACGGAAGACAGTGTGTCGCCTAATATTACGAGTGGTCAGGTTCTATTCTCTGTTATTTCTTTTACAGCGATTTACGCCATTCTCGGATTAGTTCTAATTGGTTTGTTTATGAAAGTGATTAAAAAAGGTCCTTATGCGATGGATAACGATCACGGGGATTCGCATGATCCATATAACGAGGAGGGCGCCCAATGATTTCTCTTAATGAATTGTGGTTTGTGCTCATTGCAGTTCTGTTTATAGGGTTCTTCTTCCTGGAGGGTTTCGATTTCGGCGTAGGGATGGAAACACAAATTCTCGCTAAGAATGATACTGAGCGCCGGATTCTGATTAACTCGATCGGACCCTTCTGGGATGGAAATGAGGTATGGCTAATCACAGCCGCGGGTGCAATGTTTGCGGCTTTCCCTGAGTGGTATGCAACATTATTTAGTGGATTTTACATTCCTTTTGTCTTCGCTTTATTAGCTTTGATTGCACGTGGTGTTGCTTTTGAATTTAGAGGTAAACGGGATTCCGTAGCTTGGAAAAAAACTTGGGATGTGTGTATCTTTTTCGGCAGCTTCCTCCCACCGTTCCTCCTTGCTGTGGTGTTCGCCAGCTTCATCAAAGGTTTGCCGATTGATGGGGATATGCAAATGTACGCAGGTTTTACAGATATCGTAAATGTGTATACCGTAGTAGCTGGTGTGACTGTTGTCCTTCTTTGTTTGGTACATGGTCTCATGTTCACAACGTTGCGTACAGTGGGAGATCTACAGGCTCGCGCTCGAAAGATGGCGCAAAGATTGCTTTTGCCACTTGGGGCTTTATTGCTTGCTTTCGTGGTAATGACTTATTATATGACTGATATTTTCGAACAACGTGGTTTAGTTCTTATGATTATAGTAGCGCTGGGAATTATCGCGTTCATATTATCGGGTTATTTCATGACGAAGAAGAAGGATGGCTATGCTTTTGGTATGACAGGAGCGGTAATAGCATTGTCCGTAACTTCTATCTTTGTAGGACTATTCCCACGTGTTATGATTAGTTCAATTGATCAAGCTTTTAATTTGACAATCACCAATGCGGCTTCGGGACATTACTCTTTAAAGGTAATGACGATTGTGGCACTGACCATCCTTCCATTCGTATTGGGATATCAAATTTGGAGTTACTTTGTCTTTCATAAACGCGTTCACGAGAAGGAGCATCTTGAATACTAATGGATAAAAATTTGCTTGGGTATAAAGGAGTTAAGCCGGTCTTTTTGATCGTTGGCCTCCTTACCCTGGTGCAAAGCATGTCCATACTTCTGCTGGCCAAATGGCTGGCAGAAGTCATCTCTGCGCTATTTGCGGGAGAACCTCTGAAGGAACAATGGGCTACTTCGCTATTGTTCCTTCTTGCATTTCTAGTGCGCCATGCTTGCGCCATGCTGATGAGCCGTATCTCTTACCGCTTTGCGGAAGCAACGGGCAGCAACATGCGGAGGGAAATGATGGATAAGCTTTTCCAGCTTGGACCCAGAATGGTGGGCGGGCGTGGAACCGGGGATCTTGTTACACTAGTGTTGGAAGGCGTAACAAAGTTCCGCACATACTTGGAAGCGATTATCCCTAGAATGGTAGGGATGTCAATTACACCGATTTTGGTACTTATTTATATCTACACGATGGATACCGCGAGTGGAATTATTCTTACGATCACCATGCCGATTATTATTGTTTTTATGATCTTGATCGGGATGACGGCTCGTAAGCAGATGGACCGTCAGCTGAAATCTTATCGCACCTTATCTAATCATTTCGTAGACTCCCTCCGTGGGCTAGAGACGCTTAAATTTCTGGGCCGCAGTCGTAGTCATAGCACCAGTATTGCGACGGTCAGCGATCGGTATCGCTCGGCGACGATGCGTACACTGCGAGTAGCCTTTTTGTCTTCGTTCGCGCTGGACTTCTTTACGATGTTATCAGTAGCTTCCGTAGCGGTAAGTCTCGGCTTGCGTCTGGTCAACGATCAGATGACACTGGTTACGGGCTTAACCATTCTAATTTTGGCGCCGGAATATTTTTTGCCTGTACGATTGGTAGGTTCGGATTTCCATGCTACTCTCGATGGGAAGGAAGCCGCTGAGGCAATGAAGAGCATTATAGATCAGGATGAAGTGAAAGCTGAAGTAGTAGGCTCTAATGGTAACCAAGCATTGAAATCAGCATCGAAAACATCAGAAGAGATATTCACTTGGCATAAAAATAGCATACTTACATTAAATGATGTCAGTGTGAAATACGAGGAAGCTGGTCTTTCTTCGCTGGAAGCGGTGAACCTGCAATTTAAAGGAGCAAGCAAAATTGGGATTATCGGAGAGAGTGGGGCCGGTAAATCTACACTAGTCGATATCTTGGGTGGTTTCTTACACCCTACTTCAGGAAATATCACAGTAAACGGTACAAAGGTTAGCGCATTAACGGATGAGGCTTGGCGAAAGCAGACCTCGTATATCCCGCAGCGCCCTTATATTTTTAGTGGTACATTGGCTGATAATATTCGCTTCTATTACCCTGAAGCTTCTATGGAAGCTGTGGCTGCAGCTGTGAAAGCTACCGGATTATCGGAGCTGGTGGCAACCCTTCCGAATGGCTTTGATGAGATGATCGGCGGCGGAGGTCGTTCGTTCAGTGGTGGGCAGGAGCAGCGGGTTGCGCTGGCTCGAGCTTTACTCAGCAGTCGTCCGATTATGTTATTAGATGAGCCAACGGCACATCTGGATATTGAGACGGAATATGAGCTGAAGGAGACGATGGTGCCTCTTTTTGAAGGAAAGCTGGTCTTTCTGGCTACACATCGCCTGCATTGGATGCTTGATATGGACATTATTGTAGTAATGAAGCAAGGACAAGTGGCAGAAATCGGTACCCATCAGGAGTTGCTTGCCCGCAAGGGTGCGTATTATGAGTTGATTGGGTCGCAATTGGAGGGAATCCATTGAAACGTGAAGGATGGTTTGCTCCTTATGTATCGTCATATTTTTGGCGTTTTGTGCTTATTATTGTGCTTGGGGCGTTGACGATTTTTACAGCCTCATCATTAATGTATACTTCAGGATTTCTGATCTCAAAAGCGTCTACACCCGTCGAAAATATCCTAATGATCTATGTACCGATTGTGGGTGTGCGTACGTTCGGAACGAGTCGGGCTGTAATTCATTATGTGGAACGTCTTGTTGGGCATGACACGATTTTGCGAATTCTATCTAAGATGCGTGTGCGTTTGTACAATATTTTGGAGCCACAGGCTTTGTTCCTGTCGTCACGTTTCCGTACTGGGGATATTCTCGGGATGCTTGCCGATGACATTGAATATTTGCAAAATGTATATCTACGCACCGTATTTCCAAGTGTCATCGCTTTGCTGATTTATGGAGCAGCTGTGATTGCACTGGGTACTTTTGATATCGCTTTTGCGCTATTGATGGCTCTATATATATTGGTGTTAGTAGTGGTGCTACCGTTCTTATCTCTGTTATTAACACAGAAGCGCCAACGTGAAGTAAAAGTAGAGCGTAATCGTCTCTACCAAAAGCTGACTGACGCCGTGCTTGGCATGGGTGACTGGGTCATTAGTGGACGACAAAGCCAGTTCGTAGACACTTATGAAGCAGATGAGAGAAAAGTAGCCAAAACCGATGCAGCGCTGCGCAGCTGGGCACGTCTTCGTACGTTCATTGGGCAAGCGGTAATTGGGATTGGCGTGCTTTCTATGCTGTATTGGGCCGCTGGAGAGTTTGCAGATGGTGCTATTGCGGGTACATTGATTGCGGCGTTCGTATTGGTTGTTTTTCCTGTAGCAGATGCCTTTCTGCCAGTGTCTGAAGCGGTGGAGAAAATCCCGCAGTACCGTAACTCCTTGGAGCGATTGTCTGGTGTAAATGGAACTGAGCAGAACATCGTCTCTGAAAAAGCAACTGTAGTCGATGCTCTGCCTCAGGCCATGAAGAGTGCTCACATCAAGCTCGAAAATGTAGGTTACCAGTATGGTTCAGAGGCTAACTGGTCGGTTCGCGATCTCAGCCTCGATATTCCACAAGGTAAAAAGATTGCGATCATCGGCCGAAGTGGTGCGGGTAAATCGACGTTATTAAAGGCTATTCAAGGTGTTATTGAGCCTTCTGACGGCTCGGTTACGATTAATGGAATCGCTGCAGATGTCTATGGCGAGCATATTCCTTCTATTATAGCGGTGCTTAATCAGAGTCCACATTTATTCGATACTACAGTAGCTAACAATATTCGTATGGGTGATCCGAAGGCTTCTGAACAAGCCATTAAAGAAGCTGGCGCCTTAGCCAAAATGGACACGTTGATCTCCTCGTTGCCTGATGGATACGATACTTTTGTTCGTGAAGCAGGGCAACGGTTCTCTGGTGGAGAGCGTCAGCGGATAGCGTTAGCTCGTATTTTGCTGCAAAATACACCTGTTGTCATACTCGACGAACCGACTGTAGGGTTGGACCCGCGGACGGAACGTGATCTTTTGAAGACAATGTTCGAAGCCATGAAGGATAAGTCACTAATTTGGGTAACGCATCATTTGGTCGGTGCGGAGCAGATGGATGAAGTGATTTTTATGGAAAATGGCTCGGTAGAAATGCGTGGAACCCATGCGGAGCTGATGAAAAAAGAACCACGTTACCGCAGATTGTATGAGCTGGATCGTCCGGTGGAGTTTCTAGGGTAGGATGGAGAGTTTGAGATAATATTTATAGAAAATAGAGAGAGTTAAGTGATAAGATTCCTTTTGCCCTTTGGGGTGGGAGGAATCTTTTTTAGGTGAAGGGCAAGAATATAGACAATGGATGAACAGATCGCTGGAATGGATAGATAGGAGTTCCATTTTCGTGGGAAGTATGGTAGAACAATAGAAGGAGTATTAGGCCGTAGCGGCACAGAAAGGGATGCTTGGTTGAATGTATGTAGTATGTAAAGAACATGTAGAATTAGCTATTGATTTGTTTGTGGACGAATATGAAGATGCACCAGATGTAGTGGATTTGAAGGAAACGGAATTCTCTGACTGGGACCCGCCGGCAAAATGCACCCAATGTGAGAAGAACGCTGAATATTTGGTGGTCTAAAGGACCTTTAAGACTTATAAAAAACACCTTGCAGTCCCGGAAATGGACCGCAAGGTGTTTTTGCGTGGAATAATATCTAGGTGCATTGGAGGATTAATCTTATGCATCTGCTGCATCTGCCATATTGGTCAGGGAGCTGCCTCGGTTGTTCTTGCGGTAGACAATGGCTGAGATGATGGCAAGCATTGCTGCAATAGAGAGTCCCCAGTAGATGTTCGAGTAAGCGGCCCGGAGCGGCAGCCCACGCTGCCATTCCAATGCACTTGCGGCCATAGCTACGCTGAAGGCGCCGCTAAAGAATTGCAGTAGCTGGAACAGTCCCATCCCGGAGCCGATTTGTGAGGAAGGCAGAATCCGTGAGATTTCATTGGAAACACTACTGGACAACGTCGTGAAGGCAAGACTCATAATCATATAGATCAGCATAACGGCAATCCAGGACCGCCCAGCGAAGAATGCGAACAGGACGGTAGCGGTCAGCACAAGCAGTGGAGCGAAACGCAATATCCCCGCATTGCCATAACGGTCGATGATTCGTCCGACGGAACGGGAAACGAAGATTGCGAGCAGAGATCCCGGAAAGATCACAAGCCCGGCATGACTTGCACTGAAGCCAAAGCGATGAGTCAAAATCTGTGGCAACAGGAACAAGGTGGCGAAGCTGCACAGATAGGAGGCGATTCCGACCACCGCCAGCACGAGATATGAGCGGTTACGGAAAAGCGCGGGCATTACAAATGGGTCGGGCGTGCTGCGGATGCGGCCAACAAATAAAGCGATGGCGACAAGTCCGGCGACCAAGGCCACCCATAGGCCACTAGTCAGGAACAGCAGCAGACCGGTGGTGCCGACGCCCAAGAGCAGCCCACCAAGCACATCGAAGGAGCCGCGGGTGGGCACCTCTTTAGGCAGCAGGATAAGGAACAACGGCACGAGAAGCAAAATAGCTGCCGTTACAGCGAACAACCAGATCCAGCCGAGATATTCGACGATGGCTCCGCCCGCGACCGGACCAAGGCCTAGGCCGAGTGAAACGGCTGACATAATCGTCGCCATCGCTTTGCCGCGACGGGCTTGCGGGACATAGCGGGTAAACAGCACAAGAGATAAGGACATTACTGCGCCCGCGCCCGACGCCTGTAGAATGCGCACGATAAGCAGAAAGATAAAGTTGGTGCTGAAGAAGCCGGCCACAGCCGCAAAGCCTAGCGTCAACAAGCCTATCACCAGCAGGCGGCGGATCGGCAGAAAATCAGAGAGCCGGCTGTACGTGATCGAGGCAATCGAGAACATAATCGAATACCCGGTAACAATCCAAGAAGCGGATGCAGCTGTAATGCCGAAGGCTTCGGTTACATCAGGCAGTGCCAGATTGAACATGGCTGTATTCATGATGACGAGAACAACAGCAATACTGAACAGCAGAGTCAGCAGGCCTTCCCGTGGAAGAGTCGCTTCCGGAACGGAGGCTTCATGATCCGCATTCGCGGAAAGGTTATTTACAGAAGTCATGTGCGAAGCACTCCTTTTATTATTGTTTAATAGTTCGATTACTTACGAACAATTGAAATATAGCATGCGTTGATATAAAATGCAATTAGGAACACCAATATTTTTTCGCATTAAAAGTAGGACAAAGGGGATAATCATCCATGAAAATACTATTTCATCCGGATCGCAAGGACATTCAGCTTGCCTCCGTATTGTATGCGCTCAGCGATCCGATTCGCTTATATATCATATCGGATATTCACAGAAATGGAGAGCAGGCCTGCAACGGCTTCAACGTCCCAATCGCAAAATCTACCATGTCTCACCATTCCCGTACTTTGCGTGAATCAGGGGTTGTTTTTTCACGGGTTCAAGGAACTCAGCGCATACTATCGCTGCGGACGGAGGATCTTAACGCACGATTCCCAGGTTTGCTGGATTCTATATTGAGTGCTTACGAAGCTGGGGAAAAACCGGATTTTGCGATGGAGGAGCGGGAGGAGAGTAAATAGGTGGATGGATTGTCTGAAGAATAGGACATTTAAGGAATTCTAAGGATTAGGTAGGTAATTACTAAAACCACAAGGGACGGCCCAGTGCGCGTCCTTTTGCTATTTCTATAGAGGACTATAACAGGAGGCACTTATGCTTATTCAAATTATTGGCGTAGGAAAATTGAAGGAAAAGTACTTGATCAATGGCATCGCAGAGTATGCTAAACGGCTGACACCGTACCTGAAATTTCAGGTGATTGAGGTGGCAGATGAAAAAGCACCCGACTCTCTAAGCGAAGCAGAGGTCGGTATTGTTAAGGCGCGCGAGGGGGAACGCATCCTCGCGCACATAAAGAGCGAGGCGCATGTGATTGCGCTCGCGATTGACGGCAAGCCGTGGAGCTCGGAAGAGCTTGCCGCAGAAATTGACCGGCTCGGTACCTACGGGACGAGCCATGTCGTGTTCGTCATCGGAGGGAGCCATGGGCTCTCCGACGAGGTCATGCGCCGCGCGCAGCAGCGCATGAGCTTCGGGCGCATGACGCTGCCCCATCAGCTCATGCGCCTAGTGCTGGTGGAGCAGATTTATCGCGCGGTGAAGATAAATCGGGGGGAACCGTATCATAAGTGACGGCGAAAAATTTTGCCGTGTAAAGCTTGGAGAATGTTGAAGGATTTGTGGAATAGTTCTTTAATGAGTTGATAGTATATGAGTTGATAGAAGTTGAACAGGGTGCATCTCGAGAGAGGTGCATTTTTTTTCGTTCTTAATTACAGCAAGATATGGAAAGTGGAGCGAAACCAGTTATGTTATTTTATTTGCAGAAAAGAAATGATCAAATTCGAGCAAAGAAAGGAGCAGACAGAATGACAAGCGAGCCGCGATCTTACAAATAAGAATCAGTAGGGAGTTTTTTGATTGGTGCATAGATATGGTAGGTCGAATCCAGATGATGGACGTCATTAAAAGCTTGAATAAGTTCAATATCGGTTTCTGCCGTTTCCTGCCTGGAGATCTTTAAAAATCTGGCATAGTCGCTTTTCAGTATATCCCCAATGTCAAGTATTTCACCACAATAGTTGAACCTGGCACAAAAAATCTGCGGCACATCAACCGTGAAAAAATAAGGTTTATCAATTTCAATGCTGCTTGGGATCCCAAACAACACCTTAAACCGAGTTGAATCGGGTTGACAGTTTGAATAAATGACATAACAGGGACCTTTTATAGTTTCATCAATATGACTCAACAGCATTTCTGAATGTGCGCGAATCTTCTCCTTGTAATCATCATTGGCTAAATCCACTTCAAAGGCGATCCCACTGATTCTGGTCTCCTTGAATTCAGACAGGGTGAAATCCGTGACGATATCACCGTTAATGTTTTTGATAGGTCTCTTCACCACTGTAGGTATGGGGACAGGAGAGATGGTTGTAAGTCCTGTTTTTAAAGAACTGGGAGCTACGCCGTATTGTCGTTTGAAAGCACGAGTGAATGAGGCTTGCGTACCGAAGCCCAGCTGATAAGCAATATCGGTCAGTGAACTGTTTTTGTTTTGAATAAAAGTTAAAGATGCATTCAATTTTCTGGAGAGGATGTATTGGTTTAGCGAACAGCCCACCATAGCAGAAAACAGCCGATGAAAATAGTATTTAGACATGTTGAAGGTATTGGCAACGGATTCTACGGTTAAGGACTGTTGTAAATGGCCCTCGATATGGATCAAAGCACGTTCGATGACTTTGTTATGGTCCATAATACCTCCTGATATCAGTGTTTGCAGGTCATTTTATTCTGAGTATACCATACGTCCATCAGCAATAAATTTATCTCTTAGGAGGAAAAAAAGATGATTCGAGACCGAAGGAATGCAAGAATACTGGGGATTTTTTATATCCTTGCTGCAGTGACGTCAATCATAGCGGTTGTTTTGTATGGGCCAGTTTTGTCAGAACAATGGCAGATGTCCGTGGCAAATGGATCGGGAACGATGGTCTTAATCGGTGTATTAAATGACCTCTTGCTTGTTGTGACGGCTGTTGGTACAGCAGTCATGCTGTTTCCCTACGTTCGGCATTGGAATGAGCATCTTGCATTAGGGTATCTTTGTTTTCGATTTATGGAAGCTGTTTTTATTGCGATGGGTCTTGTAAGTATATTGGGTTTGTTTCAACTTAGTTCATATTATGATACAACTAACTTAGAAAATAAAACCAATTTTGAGCCCATAGGGCTGTTGCTGCAGGCAATTTATCACTGGACGGCTATGTTGGGTCCAAATTTCATGTTGGGCATCAATACAAGTTTGTATAGTTATTTGCTTTATCGAACAGGCTATGTGCCTAAACCGTTAGCGATTTTCGGAATGATTACAGCATTTATGGTATTTATAGCTGGGTTGCTGCAAATGTTTGGAATCATCGGACCCTATTCGGCGGTAAAAGGATTGATGGCTCTTCCTGTTGGCGTCTACGAGATGAGCTTGGCAGTCTGGTTAATTGTGAAGGGTTTTTGCGGGGTGAACCTTGCAAAATTGAGAGTAAAAACAGCTTCTTCGTCTACAGTAAAATAAATAATCGAAATACAATAAATCATCCAGTATTGGCGGTTAAGCGCTTCGGCTAATGATTCGCCGATAGACCTGTAGTCTGAACCGTATCATAAGTGACGGCGAAAAATATTTCCTTGGTGGGACGCTTGGGAATGTTATAAGCGTGTGATATAAAGGAATTTACAGAACCTCTGAGACCTTGAGTTTCAGAGGTTTTTTAGTTCGTTCTGATTAGAAAATAACCCATTATTTTTCATGCTGTGAACGTATGATCCTCCAAGACCTCTCTTGCTACCTGCTGCTCATAGGAATACCGAGCGAGCGCCCAATTTGTCCTGCGTTAAAAATGCTGGAGCGAAGCTCTAGCTCCGTGTTGTCTGAACTCCTTATAACCATGTTGTTTCAGGCCGTAAAATCAACCGTCCGACGGGGCGTACTTACCCACGTCTGGCTCGAATACCGCTCCACTCGCCAGGTCCAGCTCCACGTGGGTGGTTCCACGATCGTCTGTCAGCACGATCATTCGCGACCCGACGACGGGAACGACGGTCGGCGCTGGTGCGCATGTGTGCTGAGACGAAACGAGGAGCACCGTTAACGATATAATTTACCTCAACCGTGAACATCGGTAAATTATAGAGCCAACTGTTAGTAAAATTCACGGCGGTCAACGTACCGGTGCATGACGAGCCCTCCACGCGGAGTCGCTCGATGTCCGCCTGACGCCGCTGGGCGTGGGCGATAGAGCCGGGCAACCGCAGGAGCGCGATGGCGGCCCAGAGGGCGAGGCTAGCTCCGACGACGGCACCGAGCTCTTTCGGGATCGTCGGCGATGTTACTATGGCCTCGAGGTCAAAGGGGCGCGACAGGTCGCTTGTCAGCGTCCAGAGCAGGAGGACTCCCGCGACTGCTGCAAGCCCCCCTGTTACCGATAGCGTCGCGAACAGGCCCGCCACCCTAGTCTGTCCGAACTGCTCAATCGATTGCGAGTACACTCCACCGGTCGTACCGATCGCGACGAATAGCAGCAAAACAGCGACGCCCACTGTGACTGGATGACCGAGGAGCATGCCGATCGCCGGTGTCGGCGCCATGCCGAACAGTGCGCCGAACGGCACGGATCCTGTCAGCGCCCACAGTGCAGCGGCTGTAAGCAGCCACGGTATCAGCGGAGCCGCGCGTCCGACGCGACGTCCCGGCCGGAGCATAGTCATTCGTCCGTTCTTATCCGTGGTGGAGAACAGCGGCAGCGTCTCGATATGTTCTTGCTGCCCGTGCTTCTGCTGACCCTCCGCAGCATCCCTCATCGACATCGCCCTCCCGGGGAAGATACTCGCACCCTGAGCGGCGGAGGGGGATTCCCCGCGACGCGGCCGGGATGATCAACTATAAAATGAAGGAGTTTTTCCCCTTTTCCTTCCTAATTATTGAACGTTTTTTGTAGGTGTTATGATATTCTAGGTGCCGTAATAGAAATTTCAACTTCCTATTATCTTTGTACTCAGCCATACACAACTTCACCCCCAATATTTCACATCTATATTTTACCACATTTTACCACCATATTGTTGTCCGCTGTAAATACCCCCAAGTCGACATGCATTTCAATATGGCGTGAGCAACTAATAGGCACGATAGTTGAACGGAACAAGCAAATCACCGTGCAGCAGCAGTTCCTTTCGCATTTTTCGCCGATAGCCCCGTTAAGCTGAACCTTATCATAAGTAGGGCGAAATATTATGCTTTTGAGTATGAATCTTCGCACAATCTCCGTTGTCGGCTTCGGTAAATGACTACTAAATTAATTTGTCATGTGACAATACTGATGACAGCGGTCACTATTAAATACAATTAGTTCCATTATAATAGATCTAGCTAGTGGTGCTAAGTGGTATACCCGGATTGTTCGCGACAGATGAAGGTAAGGCATATGAGGCAGTGAGCTTTGCTGGAGGAACGGGACTTGAAGGTGATCCCTATCAGATTGAAACCGCCGAACAATTGAATGCTGTTCGTAATTATTTAGGTGCTGGTATCTACTTCGAATTGACTAAATATGGAGGAAAGTAAAGTGATAAAAATAAAAAGACTGCAATTATCTATTGTACTTGTGCTTGTAATGACGTTGTTTGTGGTTCCTGTTGCTCAGGCGGCTCCGGTCGGCCAAGTGGCCGAGATTTCTATTATCGTTAATGATAGCGTAATTCCGAGTGACGTCGAACCTGTTGTCCATAAAGGAACCGCGCTTATGCCTTTGAGGGTCCTTGAAGACTCGCTCGGCGTGTCTCTTAACTGGAACAGTTCTACACAAACAATAGCGGTTTTTAAAGGAGATGCATCGGGTACGCTGATTATAGGCGACCCGACCGCCAGCATTAAAGTCGGTGATGTAGAGGAGAAGGTCACGCTCGATCAACCTGCTAAGATCATTCAGAACCGGGTTATGGTACCGGTACGTTTTATTGCCGAATTATTCGGTGCAAAAGTAGTATGGAATTCCACCATGAAAACCATCACCATCAGTACTCAGCCATCGGTTGACCAAGAATCGCAGAATTCTAAAGGCAGTGGAGTCAAGGGTGATAAAGGCGATACCGGAGCGACTGGGCCAGCGGGAGCACAAGGCCCATCAGGACCGGCGGGATCACAAGGAGGTCCAGGGCCAGCGGGAGCACAAGGCCCAGCAGGACCGGCGGGAGCACAAGGAGATCCGGGGCCAGCGGGAGCACAAGGCCCATCAGGACCGGCGGGACCACAAGGAGATCCGGGGCCAGCGGGAGCACAAGGCCCATCAGGACCGGCGGGAGCACAAGGAGATCCGGGGCCAGCGGGAGTACAAGGCCCATCAGGACCGGCGGGACCACAAGGAGATCCAGGGCCAGCGGGAGCACAAGGCCCATCAGGACCGGCGGGAGCACAAGGAGATCTGGGGCCAGCGGGAGCACAAGGAGATCCGGGACCACAAGGAGATCCAGGGCCAGCGGGAGCACAAGGCCCAGCAGGACCGACGGGACCACAAGGAGATCCGGGGCCAGCGGGAGCGCAAGGCCCAGCAGGACCGGCGGGAGCACAAGGAGATCCAGGGCCAGCGGGGACTTCTTTTACCTCGGAAGGATTTTCTGTTACGGGTACGACATACTCAATCGCTAGTAGCACGCTATTTACGAATTGGAGTGAGGCGTCCCCTTATTACGCAAACCCTGCATTTAATCCTGCTACAGGGATATTTACGGCACCGGCCACTGGCAAGTATGCTATACATGCAACTGTTAACTATAAGACTAACGTTCCAGTTAGTATAAGCTTAGGAAGTGGCATTGATCCATTTTTTACCGTAAAGAAGAATGGCAGCACTGATTTAATAAAAGGTTATATGCCTATCTTGGACATCAATATGGCGTTAATTTTAACTATAAGGACCGTACTAAGTAGTGCGACGGTGACGCTATCCGGTGATGTAGAGCTGCAAGCAGGTGATGAAGTTGGATTATATTACGAAGCTGACGGTCTAACCCTTGGTTTCAGTACGGATATAGTATGGTCGATTCATCGGCTATCCTAATACAAGGTTGCATGAGGTGAAGTTGAACCTTTGGTAATAGAAACACATCTTAACAGATATAGAGTCGGGCCATTCTCTTTGGGAGAATGTCTGGCTCTATTTTTGAATAGGACTCTTTAACGAGGATAGTTAAGCAAATGTCTACAACAAATTATTGATCTTTAGGGGTGACTGGTTCAGAGTAGAACTGTTGATATCGTTCCAACAATTTCTTACCATTCTTCTTGACATAGTCTCGTTACTTTCTAACATTATATCCTTTATAGGAACCATAGAAAATTCCTGAAGATGTGTGTAGATTTACAGCGTTTGATGCCACGCGGTTTGTAGGTTCTGTATTAATTTCTACACTGTCATAAAAGCGACTTCTTTTTGCATCACAACAGTTGCATTCCAACCTTGCTTGTTTTTAATGTGCTTGGCTGGGGAGCGGGCGTTATCGTGTTGGAACCCGAATCATTCCGAAATTGGATTCGTGAGGAAGCCCAAAGAATTGTAAAACGCTACTGACATAACGTTGTCAGTAGCGTTTTTTTATAATTGGACATGTAAATGTAAAGGAGATAGATAGTAAAAAGTATGTTTTACAACGGCTGTGGGACACAGCCAGACCTATTATTAGGAAGGATGATATCTTGTGAATTTCGCTTCTGTACGTATCATTACTGACGACGTGGATCGTCTCGTCGAGTTCTATGAGAAAGTCATGGGGGTTTCGGCAGAGCGACCTGCGCCCGTATTTGCCGAACTCGTTCTGCCATCATGCACCCTTGCAATCGGCCACTCCCAGACGACGCAGCTATTCGGCGCCGGTTCCGCAGTGGGGGCCAATAATCGCACTGTCATTATTGAGTTCCGCATCGACGATATTGAAGCTGAATATATGCGCTTGAAGCCATTTGTTGATAATTGGGTAAAGGAACCGACCATGATGCCGTGGGGGAACCGTTCTATGCTGTTCCGCGATCCCGATGGCAACCTTCTTAACCTCTTCGAGCCGGTGACCGAGGATGCGATTAAACGGTTTAGAAGTAGACATTGACGGGCAGTAAAGGATGGACTTCAAACTTGCCGTTACAGACAGCGCGGGGAACCGTATCATAAGTAGGGGCAAGTTTCTTTCATTTTGGGTTGGTGGGTCTTAGTGATAAAAACTTGGATTATAGTCAGAACGGAGTTCAAGCACGTGGCGGATCGGGAAGGGGAACATGTGACAAGGATGCCTGCGGAGAATCTTCCCTCTGCCCGATAAGAAAGAAAATGCCCCCTCCGCTATTTTGGCGGAAGGGGCCGGTTCCTTACATCAAAAACAGCAATCAGGATGTTGTTGTTCTTTCCGCCAGTGTAGTAATCGACTCAATGTCTTGATCGGTTAATAGATCTAGAAAATGCTTGCGTATTGCCTTTGAGACTATGGGAAGGGCTTCGTCTAAGGCTGACCTTCCGGCGGAAGTAATGATGACTTGAACACCGCGATCTGTGTCTAGAGGTTTCCTCAGAACTAGACCTCGTTTTTCCATCCGCGTTAGATGATGTGATAGTCGGCTCTTATCCCAGTCCATCGAGTCAGCTAATTCCTGTTGGCGAAGCTTACCATTGCCAAATTGGACTAGCCGGTCTAATACTCCAAAATCACCCTCTGAGAGTCCTGTGTGTTCAGACATTTCTTTTACAACGCGACCGAAGATTCGTTTAAAGGAGCCTTTCCACATATTCCATATCCGCATTTCATCTTCGTTAAGTTCGTTTATATCCATACGAATATAATATCATGGTTGACGCATCAACCACAAGGTGTTACTATGTATCCATAGGTTGATATGTCAACTTAAGGGAGTGGTATTATCTTTAGGTTGATACATCAACTAGATAAGGAATTTAATGGGTCTGCAGATGATGCAAGGAAGGAGAGGGGAAATGTATAAACCTGTCGCCTTGGTCACTGGGGTCAACAAAGGAAACGGCTTTCAAACATCCCGTGCGCCTTGCGTTCCTCGACGAGGACGGTCCGACGGGCACATTTTCAAACGAGAGACGTCAGCTACCTTGGTAATGTAATCACGAGCGACGTATCACCGAGAGATCCACGAAACCTAAAGGCTTAACGCCTTCCCCTACAAATATATAAGGAGTGTGTTATTAAATGGAATATGTGAAGCTTGGACGCAGCGGGTTAGAGGTTTCGAAGTTAAGCCTTGGAACCATGAGTTTCGGCGTACCTGAACGCGGCAATACTCCATGGTCTCTGGATGAGGAGCAAAGCAGACTGATTATTAAGAGGGCACTCGAATTGGGCATCAACTTTTTCAGTACTGCCAACATGTATTCCGACGGAACAAGCGAAGAAATCCTCGGGCGTGCCTTAAAGGACTTCGCTCATCGTGACGAAGTCGTCATAGCTACAAAGGTATTTGTTCCGATGCGCAAAGGTCCGAATGCTATGGGACTTTCCCGCAGGGCCATCATGACCGAAATTGATAACAGTCTAAGACGACTCGGAACAGACTACGTCGATGTGTACCAGATCCATCGGTGGGATCCAAATACGCCGATTGAAGAGACGATGGAGGCTCTTCACGATTTAGTTAAGGCGGGCAAGGTCAGATACCTCGGAGCATCTTCCATGCTGGCATGGCAGTTTGCGAAAGCTCAGCATGTTGCAGAGCGCAACGGTTGGACACGGTTCGTCTCTATGGAGAATAGATTAAACCTGCTCTACCGGGAAGAAGAAAGAGAAATGCTCCCCCTTTGCAGAGACGAGGGAGTTGGCGTCACTCCTTACCTGCCTTTGGCTGCAGGCCGGTTAACTAGGGATTGGAATGAACAGACCTCACGATCCGAGAATGACCAGATAGCTAAAGCGTTGTTTATTAAAACGGAAGAAGCTGATCGTAAAGTAGCAGAGAGAGTTGCGGAAGTCGCTGCTAACCAAGGAATTCCACGCGCACAAGTTGCTCTTGCATGGTTGCTGCAAAAAGAAGAGATCACCGCCCCAATTATCGGTTCGACCAAGACCAGCCATCTCGAAGATGCCGTTTCGGCGTTGTTGGTTAAATTGAAACCTGAAGAAATTACCAGTTTAGAAGAACTTTATGTACCACATCCATTAGTATAAATTGGACACATCTATACAACGAATCCTATGTATTGAACTCTTCATGGAAACGATCCATGAAGAGTTGATGCATGGAAACTCCCATGAAAGAGGAGCCACAAAAGGTATTTGTAACACTTAAGAATTCTACGGCAGTTTCAAAAACATGCCGCTTCAGCCATCGCGGTGAACCGTATCATAAGTAGGCCGAAATTTTTGTGCTTTACCACTTAACAACATGAAGAGTTAAGACCACTACCAATTGTCGTTCTGTAGTCTATGTCACTGTTGTGTCTAAAGGTAACAGGCGAACCTTGCCACTCTATTTGGCTGTCACAAGCTCACGCGACGTAGCCGTCGGGGAGATGAATAACTGGTGAAAGAAGATTAATTCCCATTCTGTGTATTCTTTTTGTTTTTAATCAAAATTGCACTTGCGAATGTACCAATTAATAAGAAGATACCAATCAATAGTGTTACATTTTGCATACCTGAATTAAAAGCATTAAAAACGAGCGTCTTCATTTCATCAAAAGCAGGCATAGCTTTAAATGTTTCAGCTTGCTTGCTATCAAAAATTTGTGAACCTGCAAAAGCTCCAGCTTTATGGAAAACATCCAGCATTTGATTTTTAAACTCGGTAGGAATATTGGTTAAATTCATGATATTAGTGTTCAACGAATCGTTATAACCTTCCGTTAATTTAATTCCTAGCATTACAACACCAAAGGAGATTCCCACTTGTCTAAAGACATTTAAGATACCAGAAGCCATACCTACATACTTTTTATCAACTGAACCCATAGCAGCATTTGTAATAGGTGGATTGACTAGAGCATTGCTAATCCCTAAAAGAATAAAGCCAGGCATCAGATAGCTCCATTCAAACGGAACTTTGATCATATAACGCATAACAAATATTCCGATTGCACCGATAAGTAGTGCTCCACTGATTAACCAACGATTACCAATTTTCCCTGAGATAATTCCTGCGATTGGACCAAGAACTATCGTGAAACCACTAATGAGTAGCATTTTTACACCTGTATCAAAAGCTGAATAACCCATGTAATTTTGCATAAGAATGGTTAAGTAAGTAAAACCCCCGTATAGTCCAGCACCTAATACAAAAGCTGCAATATTAGCTCCATTGAATGACCAATTTCTAAAAATAGATAATTCAATCATGGGCTGTGCTACTTTTCTTTCAGTAACGATAAAAGCTATAAGCAAAATAAGTGATAATCCAAGTAGACCTAAAATATGCCAGTCAGTCCATGCATAATCTCCATTCATCGCCTTTTGAATTAAGGCCAAAATCATCGTAAAAATCATGGCTGTGCTGAAAATCAGTCCCCAAATATCAATTCTTCCATTTTTGTTTGTTTCACTTTCTTTAATAACAAACATTCCTAGTAAAATTGCTACAATCCCAACAGGAATGTTAACTAGAAAAATAGACCGCCAACCATAACTATCAACTAATGCTCCACCAATCAACGGACCACCGGCAATAGCAAGCCCAACGGCGCTACTCCAAATACCTAGTGCAAGTCCTCTTTGTTTTTCAGGAAACGAAGAAGTAACTATCGTTAATGATAATGACATCATAGCTGCTCCACCAATTCCTTGAAATCCACGGAAGATATTTAACCAAATATCACTGCTTGCTAATCCACTGGCTAAAGAGCCAATCACAAAAATACCCAATCCTAATAAAAAGACTTTTTTACGTCCGATAATGTCTCCTAATTTTGAAACTGGCAACAACATTGCAGCATAAACTAAAGTATAGGCATTCAACACCCATTGTAGATTTGAAAAATTCGATGAAAAAGCTTGTTGTATTTCTGGTAATGCAACATTGACAATTGTAATATCTAACATTGCCATAAATACGGTTAAACTAACCGTGGCTAAAACCCACCATTTTCTTTTTGTTTGTGTCAAAATAAACACCCTTTCATGTATATGTGTGTACAAGTGCATATATATAATAAAATAAAAAGCACTGCATTATTTCAAATTCATGAGTGCTTTCATATTGTTAGCTGTTTTTTCAAATTTATCTACAATGAAATTATTATTAGTTTTGTAATAAACTTCTCGCCCTTCTTTTCTCCTTTGAACGATACCAAAACGACTCATGAAATCAAGATGCCGAGAAATAACTGAACGATTCTGTGGAAAATATTCTGCAATACCACCGATTGTCATTTCACCATTTGCAGAAAGAAAAATCAACAACTCACTCCGCACTGGATCAAATACTGCTCGGAAGAACTCAATATCAATATTGTCTTCTATCAGCTTTTTACATTTATTTGAATCAAGGTTTAATCCCATGGCACTACCCCCTTAATTTATTATATGCATACATGTGCACGTGTCAACACTTTTTAAAATTGATAAGTGATGAGGAGCCCCTATCTGAGTTCCACTACTCCTATTCCCACAAACTACAAAGAGACTTTTATCACTGATTAACACTCATATCGCAAGTAATATGTTAGAATATCAGAACAGCTTTACTGCGTTACCGCTTTATCAACTTCATAATTCACGAGCTATGATAGCTAAGGATTACACTTTAGCTGGAGCAGCTTCTGGAGAGACTGCGGAAATTCCGCGGCGCCGAAGGGTTCACAATCTCAGGCAAAAGGACAGAAGAGTACTGAATATGTATTTGTCATGCTGATCGCTATCAGCAGGGCAAATATTATTTGATATTCTTACGATCTGGGAGATTGGATGACATCCAATCTCTCTTTTTTTATTCCAATTTATTGTACTCACAAGGGGGAACTAGGTATGGCACAACCAGAATTAAAGAGAGAGCTGGCTAATCGGCATGTTCAACTTATCGCTATTGGTGGCACCATTGGTACAGGATTATTCTTGGGATCAGGCAAGGCGATAGAGAAGGCAGGCCCATCCATTATGATCACGTATTTAATCGTGGGTATTGCTGTGTTTTTTGTGATGAGAGCACTGGGAGAACTCCTATTATCTAAAGCGGGCTATCAATCTTTTACGGATATTGCTGAAGACTACCTTGGATCACGGGTCGCATTCATTACCGGTTGGACCTATTGGTTTTGCTGGATCATGACGGCTATGGCTGATGTCATTGCTGTTGGCGTATATGTACAGTACTGGTTTGATATCCCGCAGTGGGTTCCTGCCATCGCTTGTCTGGTCGTGTTATTAGGACTTAATCTATTAACTGTAAAGAGTTTTGGAGAACTCGAATTTTGGTTTGCTTTAATTAAGGTAATTACGATTCTCGCCTTGATTGGTCTTGGGGTCATTTTACTGATCATTGGGTTTAAGACGGATGCAGGATCGGTGACGATACGAAACCTATGGGAGCATGGGGGCTTTTTTCCGAACGGCATATCAGGCTTCTTATTTTCTTTTCAAATGGTTGTATTTGCTTACGTCGGTGTGGAATTGGTAGGGGTGTCGGCAGCGGAAACAGCGGATCCGGAGAAAAACATCCCATCAGCGATTAATAAAATTCCTTTACGGATTCTATTCTTCTATGTTGGTGCGCTTTTCGTCCTGCTATGCATAAATCCTTGGACGGAGCTCAGTCCGGCAGAGAGTCCTTTTGTAAAAACCTTTACTTTAGTAGGGATTCCAATTGCCGCAGGGATTATTAATTTTGTTGTACTAACCTCAGCGGCCTCAGCTTGTAATAGTGGGATGTTCTCGACAAGCCGAATTCTCTATAATTTGAGTAGAAACGACCAGGCGTCACCTCATTTGGGCAAACTGAATAAAAATCATGTACCAGGTAACTCGTTATTCATTTCTACAATTGTCATATCTGTAGGGGCTCTTTTAAGTAAACTTATTCCGGAGCAGGCTTTTGGAATAGTGACAACGATTAGCGCTATTTGTTTTATATGGGTGTGGGGCATTGTGCTCATCTGCCATATTAAGTATAAGAAAACCCGGCCAGACTTACAGGCGAAATCCAAATTCAAAGCACCGTTCACACCGGCTATTAATTATATTGTCCTAACCTTGTTCGCTGGGATACTGATCATCATGCTGTTCGCTGGAGAGACACGCCCGGCTTTATTGTGTACTCCGTTATGGTTTATTTTATTAGTCATCCTGTATTCGATTAGAAGCAAAAAGGGGAAAAGCAATCAAGCTTGAGTTAGGCTAGCATATTTTAATAGTTAGCGGGGGATCGGCTCCGGCATACTGAAAGAAAAATTAATAGAAGAGTAGCTAGTGAGCTGGGAATCGCTATTAATAATGTAAAAGGACAGCTGATCGCTGTCCTTTTGACATTCCACTTTATGAGGTTATTCCTTGCTAACTAGGTTTGCTTTCTTTTCAATCGCGATCTTGCTTTTCATCGGCATAAATAATGTTATAACAAACGCCGCAACGGATAATATCATCATAAAGTAATAGGCGTCACTCGCCCCAAGAATCGATGCTAGGGATTTAAGGATCTCAGGAGTAGTAGAGGGGTTGCTCTGCATCACTGTGGCCGCATGACTTGTTGCCTGCACGGTATAGATCGTAATTACGACGGCAGTACCGATGGCTCCGGCAATTTGGCGAACGGTATTGTTCACTGCTGTACCATGCGTACCGAGTTGTTTGGGCAGTGCATTTAGTCCAGCCGTATTGAGAGGCATAGTGATGAAGCTTAATCCAATTCGGAGGCCGATGGTACGAATCATTAAATACATATACGTTGTCGATTCAGATAGATCGGTTACCGCCCACATAGATGGAATAATAAAGAGTAAACCAATAATGAACAGTGGCTTGGCACCGAAACGATCGTATAATTTACCGGTGACGGGTGACATGAACGCATTTACGAGTGCCCCCGGCAACAAGAGTAGTCCTGCATCAAATGCTGTAAAACCACGACCATTCTGCAGATAAATAGGCAATAAAATCATATCTGCGTACATCATCATGGTAATTAACACATTAATAAGAGAAGTCATCGTAAAGACTTTATTTTTGAAGACAGACAGGTTTAACAGTGGATCATCAGACTTGATTTGTCGCATACAAAATACGGCCGTTACAACGATCCCGATCCCTAAGGTCAGAATTACTATTAAATCGTCCCAGCCTTTACTGCCTGCACTACTGAAGCCGTATAAAATTAAGCCAAATCCAACTGTTGATAAAAGAACACTTACTACATCAAGCTTAGACTTAGACGTCTCGGATACATTCACTAAATACTTGAATGCCAACGCTATAACAATGATGACGAGTGGAATGAGGCCGATAAATAACCAGCGCCAAGAGTGATATTCAACAATAAATCCCGCAAGCGTCGGCCCAATAGCAGGAGCAAATATCATCGCCAGTCCAAGCAGTCCCATGGCACTGCCACGTTTCTCAACGGGGAAGATCGCGAGCACAACGCTCATCATGAGCGGCATTATAATACCGGCACCTGCAGCTTGGATCATCCGTCCGACCAAGAGTAGACTAAAGCTCGGCGCTGCTGCACAAATGATTGAGCCAATTAATAAAAATGACATGGCACTTAGAAATAATTGACGTGTTGTAAAACGTTTCATTAAATAGGCTGTAATCGGAATCAATATCCCGTTGACCAGCATAAAACCCGTTGAAATCCATTGTACAGTTGTTGCCGTGACATCAAATACATCCATCAGACTACTTAAGGCGACATTTAAAAGCGTCTGATTGAGTGTAGATAAAAAACAACCAAAAATTAGGATGGTTAGTAGGATTCCTTTATTTATTTTCTTAATATCTTTTTGCATGGTGCAGGCCTCTCTTCATTGCTTTTTCGACATAGTGTCGATAAAATAAATCTTATCAGCATTTAAACGGTATTCCTATTTGCAATTTTATTGAAAATGTCGACTAATCGACAGAATGGGTAAATTAGTTGATGAAAAACTATATAAACGATAATAGAGGGATGAAATGTCCGAACATAAAAGAGTTGATCCACGAGCCATTCGCTCAAAAAAGATGCTGAAAAATGCTGTTTTTTCATTATTGGCCGAGAATGTGGAGATTTCTCAATTGACTGTCCAAAAAATCGCCAAACGTGCTGAGCTGAATCG
Source organism: Paenibacillus sp. G2S3 (assembly GCF_030123105.1). NCBI lineage: Bacteria > Bacillati > Bacillota > Bacilli > Caryophanales > Paenibacillaceae > Paenibacillus > Paenibacillus sp. G2S3. The sequence continues at coordinate 6,631,251 of NZ_CP126095.1, read as the reverse complement.
TGCAACGTTTTATTTGCATTATGAGGATATTACAGATTTATTGCGCCAGATTGTACATGAAATCTTTGATGAGCTGTCCATGAAGGTTGAACCGCTATTACAAGTGAAGAGCAGCATCGAACAGGAGCAGCTGGTCACATTTTTGAGCTATTTTTATGAATACCGGCAAATCTTTGCTGTATTGGTTGAGCACAAAGGTTTCAAAAACCAATTGACTAACCTATTAAAAAATACTATCGAGAAACGAAGAAACGTGAGAAACATAGATTCCACTAAAGAAGTAGTCTCCCTTGATATTATTGCATCATCACTACTGGGGATTATTATGTGGTGGATTAAGGATGGCAGCCAATATAGTGCGGAATACATAGCGGGCCAAATTACCTTGATGTATAAAAGAAGGTATTTATAAGCTTATCTAAAATTTAAAGCAACGTTTACACCCTTTGTGAATTATGTTGCTCAGGCCTTGTTTGCATAGAAATCCACCACCTCATGCGGTGGTGGATTTTTCTCATTATTGTGGTCAAAACTCTAGAGCGTCTTTCCCAATGTACGCATAAAAGCTTCTATATTGTTTGTTAGAAATCCACTATTTTGAAATCCTGCCTGGGTAATCATATCCTTGATATCTCCTACAAACACACTCAGGCTGGAAGTGGAAGCATTTTGGAATCTGTTCTCGCTGGGGATACTGCCGATCTGTTTGTTTACATCTTCTTTATATTCCTGAATCCAATCCTTACGAGTTGCTGCATTTTTGGCGAAGTTCAGTAAGATGCTACTCCAGTCTTTCCCGTTCACAATAGCTTCCTGTAGCTTTTCCAGCGTTTTGGGCTCGAATTTTTTCATCATATAGTTTAAATCCATATAATCATCTGGAGCTCCAACAGGTCTTTGCGGTGGTGTATCGTATTGGATTTGTTTCGTTTCAGGATCTACCGTTCTTGTTGTAGAGATCGCTCCGATCTGACGGATCGTATTCATAAATTCTGCCGCTTTATCATCCTTCATGTAATTGTCTGCGATATACTTCGCTTGAGTTAGTCCCAATTCTAATAACGCTGATCTTTCCTCGTCTCCGGTTACGTCTGTAATGAAGTTGGATTGAATGATGCCGTAGACAGCTTCCTTCACTTCCGAGGGTTGATCTGCCAGCAGGCGGGTAAGCGAATCGTTGATTTGGGTAGTTCCGAAATATGTAGCCGAATGATTTACAATATCGGATGCTGCCAACTGTCTGGAAGCCGAACTGATTTCCACAGTGTCGGTCTCATGCGACAGTTCGGGTATTGTGCAATTGACTAAGGACGGTTTATCCGCGAGCTTTTTCGAACTTATGTATGCATTTAAATCAAGCTGGGTTGAGCCTTGAATCTTCATTATTAACGCGCCCCTATCTCGTTTATTTATTCCATTTATTCTCTTATATCCATAATATCGGGATATTCTTCCATGTTTTTTATATTATTGAGCAAAAAAAAGCGGCAGTCTATGACGATACATCTCGTCCAAAGGCTGGTCGCTTTTTAATCAGTCTAAAATTTTCAGTCTATTTAAAATCAACTTTAATTTGTGCTATCTCACTATTCGTACCAATGCGTAATGGCGGTCCCCAGGTACCCACACCAGATGTAACAATAACTTGAGGACTGCTTGAATTCTTCTGATAGTGTCCGTAATCTACTGTGAACATAGCATTGGTGATTAGATTTGCAGGGAATACTTGTCCTTGATGTGTATGTCCGCTAAGTATTAAATCGACATCATTTCCATATTCAATCATATTTGTGGGTTGATGATCCATTACGATAACGGGCATAGTTGTATCTATGTTACTCATCACTTCGGAAGTCACTGCTCTAGCATTTCCTTGATCACCAATAGGGGATGAATCTCTCCTGCCAACTACAACGAATTGATTATCTATAACGACATGTTCATCATTTAGAAGTTTAATGTTACTCTTGTCTATAAAGTTCACAATTTCATCGTATGATCGTCCTGCATCATGGTTACCTAAACAAGCATAAACCCCATAGGTGGACTGAATAGTATTTAATAATTCTATTCCTTTGGAAGGATTAGAGAGCGCATAGTAGTTACCATTAAATATATCTCCTGACATCAACACAATATCCGGCTGCATGTCATTAATGCGATCAACAACTTCTGCAAGAAAATTCACATCATTTATGTAGCCTAAGTGTAAGTCACTGATCAGAACAATATTTAAATGCTCTAATGAGGTACTTTTGTGTATTTGGATCGGATACGATACTTCTTTTATCTGATTCGCATTATAAATTCCATAGGACACCAATCCTATGACTAGAATAAATACTACCGATCTTGTATGGAAAATAACACGTTTTGGTGCAGGAGAGGGGATGATCTTGATCCATTTACTAATAAGTAAGATTAAGTCGGAAAGAAGCAACAGCAAGAACATATAGAAATAGATCCCCATCCAATAGTCCCCGAATTGACCAATAAAATTAACAATACTTGAATCAGTCGTAATAGCTGAAGAAGACAATAGCAAATTAATAATGATTGTTAACGCACATAAGCTGTAGATGACTCCGTATATAATCCCATTAATATTTGGAAATATATGTTGTAACCATTTAAAAATCTTTCTCGCGATGTAATAATTACTTGCCGCGTACATAGCGAATATAAACAAAAATGCAAATACCATCTGATGCACCATCCTATTTCATTAGATTTCAGAGAGCAATCGTTTATAATCAATAATTATGAACACATGGTCACGTACTCAGTAAGAGTAACATATTTTTTCATGTTGGAAGAGGAGATTGTTGATTTTGAATAAGAAGAAAAATGGATCAGATCAAATCGTACTGGCCGCAATCGAAACGATTGAGGAAGTGGATTTTCTACTTATGACGGAGTTAACGGCATGGTTTGTTCTTTCTGGTTATCTGGAAATTATGCGAAACGGTTCGGATATTTTGATTCGGACAGGCGATATTTTCGTTTTGAATAAAGGTGATATCGTTCGTGTGATTAGCAGTGAAGAGAATGCGACGCTCACAGTAAAGTTTCTAACCAATGAGTATCAAGAGGAGTTTTCTCCATTTAAGCTTAACATTCCATTATCGATGGTGTACAAAAAAGATGGATATGAGCTTGTGAAGAATTGTATGGCGTATCTGTACGTCGAAATGGTTTATCCGGGAGTCGGTTCTGATTATATCATCGAAGGGTATTCGAAGCATCTAATCGGACTACTGCACCGGTATCTTGGGTCGGTAGAAGAAAAGGAGCAAGCACACGCTACTTCGGACAAGGTAAAAGAAATTGTATCATATATCAATGTTAATTATGCGGACAAACTCAGCCTGGATGAGATTGCTGAAAAGTCTTATAGTAGCAAATACTACTTGGCGCATTCCTTTAAAAATCAGCTAGGGATTTCAATCGGAAATTACATCAAAGAAGTGCGATTGTTTCATAGCTTACGTATGCTGGAAAATACGAACGATAAGATTGTCACGATTGCTTTAGCCAACGGCTTTCCCAATGTACGTTCATTTAACGAGGCATTTAAAATAAGGTATGAGCTTTCACCTGCTGAATTTCGTGAACAGCGTCAAATAAGAGCGGTGCAGAATCGTGTCGATGCGGAGCTGTCGCAAGATGTATTAGCCTTGCTATCGCCGTATGTGCCGTTAGGTGAATTACCGGCTGGCCCATCTATTGCCCCCAATCGCATCGAGGTTCAACTAGATTTGCATAAAACGATTGGCCAGTACTCAAAGGTAAATCATGTACTTAAAGTAAAAGGTAAACTTATGGATAGCCGTTTGCTCGAAGTGCGTCAGCGCCTAGGCGTGAAGTGGGTAGCGGTCAATCGTATTTTTAAAAAAGTGGATATACGGTTGAGCGAAGGGAAGCTGGTCTGTTCATTTGGTGAGTTGGATCGAATGTTGCAGCAGATCGTGTCTGTTGGCATGTTTCCCTACCTTCAATTTCAATCTATAGATTTGGATGATTGGGAGGAGCGGGGATTTCATAATAATGAATGGTTTCAAACGGTAATGACTGAATTGAATCTCCATCTGCAGCAAAATTATATGACAAGTCAGGATTGGATGTATGAGTTCCGCTGCTTCTATGAAATGAAAAATAGCAGGCAATTGCGTCTGTCGCTAGTGAATGCCATTTCAATTTTTAAGAACTATAAGAACGTGGTCATTCATTTTCCCATACCGCCAGAAGATGCGATGTTGCTCGATATAACCTGCCATAATGCCGTTTATTGCATAGATGACTGGACCCGTATGCGCAAGATCCCACTTGAAACTGCGCTTAATTATCTATTTGATGAAGACTACATTCGGGTCATTGGTGAGAATACAAACATACAAGATCAGAACCGTATTTTGGATCGAATGCTGATTTACGATCAGGATGATTATCTGCACGCCTATTCGGATCTAGCGCAAGCAAATGCAAGCATCTGGCAATATATAAACCTAATGAATCAAAACGAAATTGCAGGTCACTATTTCCCCCCATTATCACTCGATTCAGCGAAGCTGTTTGAGTATTTTCCAGATGAGCTGGCAAGTAAGCTTTCATTACTTACACCGGATGGTCGTTACAAGGACAATTGGTATGCGACAGAGTTTGTGAGTCGCTTGTTTGATGAGATTGTGTTCAAAAACAACTCATGTATCGTGACAAAACAGCAAGATAATTACCGCATTTTAACTGTTTATCCAGAAGAAGAGCAACATCTGTTTATCAATGAAAATAAGGAAAAACTGGAATTAGCTTGGCATAAGGCAAAAAGTCCCTATGTTTTTGTGAAGCTGGAACTTACAAACCTTGAAGGGACATACCGATTGATCAAGCAACGATTAACAACTGAGCAGATAGATCAGCGATTAGATCTTGCTGATTTAAGAAAATGTAAAAAGTTGTCCTTCGAAGATATTGCGTATTGGAATGCGATTAATCGACCTTCGAGAAGCGTAGAGCAACTGAAAATAAAGGGAAATCATACACTTGAGTTCGAAGTCCCGATATTCGGAATCTTTATGATCGACCTAGAAAAGACTAACGATTAGTACTAAATGTTGCTCTTTCGATTTCTTTGAAAATCGGATGATCGCAATATTTAGCTTTTTTTTCGACAAGATCCTCATAGTTAAAATGTAAGCGCTATATTATGATTGTGAAAAAGAAAGACGATACCGGAGGGGGTCGCCGTGATGGACAATTTTAAAGCTAAACAAACCAAAAAAAGTGAAATCGTACAAAAGGTGAAGGAAGATAAAGCTAAACTACGTGAGCGAAAGCAAGAAATTAAAGCGCTACCGGAAGCGGAACGAACAGCAGCGATTGAACAGGACAAACAATTACGAAAAGAGCAAAAGCAACAAACAAAAATGGAGATGAAAGCTCTAAGTCGCAAAGATCGTAGGGCGATGAAAAAAGAAGAGAAACGCTACAAGAAAATTAAAAATAGACCAAGGCGCTTCGCCGGCTGGTCGATCGTAGCGCTTGTTGTCATATTATTGTTCGTACAGTTTGGTGCAACCGCTTCTAGCATCATCGATGCGCTCACAGGAAAGCACATTACAGCCGTAACGGATACCCCTGAGGCGCTTGCAGCACGTGATCAAGGTGGGAAAATAGCTGAAGAAATTGCGAATGAAGGCATTGTTCTATTGAAGAATGATGATAAACAGCTGCCTTTGAAAGATAAAAAGGTTAACGTCTTCGGATTAGCTGCATTAGAGCTACGTTATGGAGGCGGAGGATCGGGTGCGGGGGATACTTCCCGTGCAGTTAATTTATTTAAAGGCTTAGAAAATGCCGGTATTTCGTACAATACGGAGCTTCATGACTTGTATCAAGAGGTTGGTGCAAAAGCAGGAGTGGGTAGCAAGGCGAGTACCGGAGTCATTCAAGTTGTAAAAGGTATGTTAGGCGGAAACTCTAGCGATGAACCTAAAATCGATTATTTATCGGACGAAGCGATCGCACAAGCGAAATCCTATTCGGAAAATGCAATTATTGTTATTGCTAGTGAGAGCACAGAAGCTAGTGATGCGACCGCTGAGCAGTTGAAATTGACAGCTAATAAGCGCGCTTTGATTGAAAAGGTTGCACAGTCCTTTGAAAATGTCACAATCGTTGTAAATGCGGGGAATGCCTTAGAGCTTGGTTTCGTAAATGAATTTAAATCCATTAAATCTGTATTGTGGATAGGAACACCTGGTCCTTATGGTGCCAACGCATTAGGAAATATTCTTGCAGGAAATATTAACCCATCGGGGCGCATCACGGATACGTACGTGTATGACAATTCATCGGCTCCAGCAAGTGAGAACTTTGGAGACTACAAATACGATAATTTGAAGTATTCATTCCTCAATTATCAAGAAGGTATCTATGTGGGCTACCGTTTCTATGAAACCTTCTTTTTAAATGATGAAGCAGGCTATCGAGATACCGTGTTATATCCTTACGGACATGGATTAAGCTACACGGATTTTGAGTGGAAGGTCCTGAATCAGTCATTGTCGGAAGATAAGATTGAACTACAAGTCGAAGTGAAAAATGTTGGCGACAAAGCCGGAAAAGATGTTGTTCAAGTTTATTATTCAGCTCCATATCTTGCAGGCGGCATTGAAAAATCGGCCATCGAACTGGCCACTTATGCAAAGACGTCTCTGCTGGAAGCGGGTCAATCCGAGGTGCTTACCCTTTCGTTCGCAACGGAAGAGATGGCTTCTTATGATATGAACGTAGAAGAAGCATATGTATTAGACCCAGGCAGATATACGATTAAAGTGGCTCACAATGTACATGATATCGTGGCAAGCTATGACCTTGAGCTGGCTGAGAAAAAGATTTTCAAAGAGGATAAGGATACTGGAACACCTTACGAGAATCGTTTTGAGCTAGCAAATGGCGATTTAACGTATTTGTCACGGAATGATTGGGAAAAGACATATCCTTCGGATGAAAATATTAGTCATAAAGCGCCGCAAAATGTGGTCGACGCATTCTCAAAAGAGCCAGAAGCATCAAATTTGGAAATGCCAACTGTTGGCGCTGATAATGGCTTAGTACTGGAGGATCTGAAAGGTTTAGCCTTTGATGATCCGAAATGGAATGACTTCATGGATCAGTTTACATTGGACGAAATGATTGATTATGTAGCAAACGGAGCCTATCGAACGATGGCAGTAGAGCGTTTGGGTGTTCCTAAAACGTTGTTGATGGACGGACCTGCTGGATTTAGTTACTTCTTTAAGCCAATCGAAGCCGCGTCATATCCGTCTGAAATCGTCATTGCTGCAACATGGAACAATGACCTAGCATATCAAATGGGAGAAGCGGTCGGTAAAGAAGCGCGTGCGTATGGTATTCAAGGCTGGTATGCACCAGGGATGAATATCCACCGTACAGCACAAGGCGGCCGTAACTTCGAATACTTCTCTGAAGATCCTGTGCTTTCGGGAAAAATAGCGGCATCTATGATAAACGGCGCAGAAGACCAAGGCATTATTGCCTTTATGAAGCACTTTGCGCTAAATGACCAAGAAACAAATGCTCGTTCAGGTAATCTGATATGGGCTAACGAACAAGCGATGCGTGAAATTTACTTGAAGCCGTTTGAGATTACGGTCAAAGACAGCAGCCCTCTAGGCGCAATGTCCAGCTTTTCGATCATCGGAACAAAGTGGGCTGGAGCGAATTCCGTCTTGTTAAATGATGTTCTGCGTAAAGAATGGGGCTTTGATGGATTTGTTTCGAGCGATGCAGTCTTTGGATTTATGAAAGCGCCGGATGCGGTTGTAGCTGGCAATGACCTCATGCTCGATATTATGACACCAATTAAAAACGAGAAATTATTAAAACAAGCATACAAGAAGGATCCTGCAGGAATCACAAATGGGGTTCGCACAAGTGTTCATCATGTGTTGTACACGATCCTGCAAACCTACTTATTCGAAAAATAGGCGTAAGCATGCGGGGTGAAGAGATTGAAGTATAAAGCATTAATCGAAAGTATGACCGTAGAAGAAAAGGCATCTTTAATGTCTGGCGCAAACTTTTGGAATACAAAAGCAATCGACCGAGTGAAGATTCCAAGCATTATGCTGACCGATGGACCGCATGGTTTGAGGAAGCAAGGCGGAAAGGCAGACCACTTAGGCTTAAATAAAAGCCTGCCTGCCACTTGTTTTCCGACGGCGGCAACCTTGGCTAATAGCTGGGACAGACAATTGATCTATGAAGTTGGTCAAACGATTGGAAAAGAAGCAGCTAGCGAAAAAGTGAGCGTGTTGCTTGGTCCTGGATTGAACATCAAGCGGAATCCGTTATGCGGACGAAATTTTGAGTATTTTTCCGAGGACCCCTATTTAACGGGAGAATTAGCGAGCGAGATGGTCAAAGGCATTCAGGTGAACGGCATCTCTGCATGTCCTAAACACTTTGCGGTCAATAGCCAAGAGCATATGCGAATGACGATTGATGAAGTCGTGGATGAACGCTCGTTAAGAGAATTGTATTTAGAAGGATTCAGACGTGTAGTTGAGAAGGGTCAACCCAAAACCATCATGACCTCTTACAACAAAGTGAACGGCACGTTCGCCAATGAAAATAACGATTTGTTACAGGATATTCTATACGGTGAATGGGATTTTAATGGCGTAGTCGTTACGGACTGGGGCGGTAATAATGACCGTGTTGCAGGGTTGAAAGCAGGAAATCAATTGGAAATGCCTTCAACCAATGGAATTACGGATCAGGAAATCGTGCAAGCGATTAGAAATAATGAGCTGGCGGAAGAAGTGTTGGATGACGCTGTCGATCGTCTGTTGGAGTTAGTCTTTACTACCCAACTGCATGATCAAGACACACTGCGCATTGATTATGAGGAGCATCACAATAAAGCGATAGAAGCTGCCAAACGTTCGATTGTGTTATTGAAAAATGACGACAAGATATTACCGCTTAGGCACGGGAAAAACGTTGCGATTATTGGTGATTTCGCCAGTAATCCTCGCTACCAGGGTGCTGGAAGCTCGCTTATTAATCCTGCCAAGCTATCCAACGCCTGCGATGTGCTCAGTCAATCTGGCTTATCGATTGTTGGGCACGCGAAAGGCTTCAAGCGAATGGGCGGAAAAAATGATCGGTTACTAAAGGAAGCTGTTACGTTAGCTAAGAAAGCAGATACCATTCTGCTGTTCTTGGGGCTGGACGAAGGCAGCGAAGCCGAAGGTGTTGACCGCGTAAATCTTAGCTTACGTGAGAACCAGCTCGAATTGCTTCGTTCATTAACAGAAGTCAATTCCAATATAGTGGTAATTCTCGCTGGCGGCGGTGCCATTGAAATGCCGTTCATACAAAATGTGAAAGCAATCGTTCATACCTATTTATCTGGACAAGGAAGCGCTGAAGCGTTAAAGAGTGTTTTACTTGGAGAGTACAACCCAAGTGGCAAGCTTAGTGAGACATTCCCGATCAATTATAGCGATGTTTCTTCTGCTCCTTATTATCCGGGTAAGGAGGCAACCGCGGAACATATTGAAGGCATTTTTATTGGTTACCGTTATTTTGATACCGTGAATAAACCTGTGTTATTTCCGTTTGGATATGGACTGTCCTATACAACCTTTGCATATACGGATTTAACGGCTGATCAGCATCAGGTTTCGTTTACCATTACCAATACAGGGACAGTTGCAGGGGAAGAGGTTGCGCAGCTGTACATCCAGAAACAAGATTCGTCCATCTTTAGAGCGAAACGAGAATTAAAAGGCTTTGAAAAGGTGAGCTTAGAGCCGGGTGAAAGTAAGCGTGTCACAATCTTGCTGGAGGAACGTGATTTTTCGTATTATAATCCGACGATTCACGATTGGGCGGTTGAGCCTGGCGCTTACGACATTCAAATCGGCAGTTCGATCCAGTCTATTCTTTTGCAGGAACGTATTACGCTTGTCGGAGATTCCGTTTCTTGTGAACATACCAAGGATCAATTCCCGCATTATTTTAGCGGACATGTTCATGAAGTAACGGCAGCGGAATATAAGGGGCTGTTGGGTTATGAACCTCCTTCTCCTTATTGGGATCCGAAGCAGGATCTGGGGTTAAACGACACGATTGCGCAAGCCAAATATAAGAACGCACTGGGAAAGACAATCTATCATATTGTCCTTTTCTTTAACAAGTTTTTCGAAGCAGTCAATAAACCTCTGCTAGCGAATAATGTCTACTTTGTTCTGAATATGCCATTTCGTCAAATTGACCGTTTTACTGGGGGGAAAATTAGTCGAAAGCAAATCCTGAAGGTGTTGAAATGGATAAACCGATAGACAAATAGGAAGTGTAGATAAGGAGATACCACGGTATCTCCTTTTTCTAGGCTTCAAAGGAGAAATAGAAGAGTATGAGCGAAGTAAATATCGAGAAAAATACAGGAATGATGGGTGTTTGGAATAAATTTAAAGGATTGCATCCAAATATTGCACAGTTCATAGTATTTTTTATACTGAGTGCTGGAATGACGGTATTACAATTTGTTTTAATGCCTTTATTTAAACTTATATTTGCACAGACATCATTACTATCTACAAGCCTTCAAGTTTTTCAGTTGGGACATAACTTTGATGGAAGTGCTTATTATGTATTCGATTATGCCGCTGGTTCACTTGCATCAGGAGGTGGAGGAGGACTTGGCTATTTTCTTGCCGTTCAAATCACGCTCGGCATTGCACAGATCATTAACTTCTTCGCACAGAGAACCATTACATTTAAATCAAACAGTAACGTATGGAAGGCTGCTTTCTGGTATGTATTAGCGTATATTCTTATAACCATTGGTGCTGCCGCGGCACAAGGATTTTACAAGGCTCCTATCTATAATTTATTAATTAACACATGGGGAATGGGTTCAATGGGGGAGACAATAGCGGATATTATTACAATGATAATCAATAGTACAATTTCGTTCTTGATATTCTACCCTATCTTTAAAATCATTTTCAAACAAGAGCCTGAAAAACAGGCTTAGTAAAGAAACACCTTCTCTGATTCACGGGGAAGGTGTTTATACTACCCACATTTTAAAGCGCTTACTTATGTGATTATTATATTAAAATGTAAACAATAACAATTTACGACATTATTCACCTTACTTTTACATGGGAGGTATGATATATTCTGGTTGAAAATGGATATTAGTAAAAATGAAAGGAAGAATGCGTATGGAAGCGCTGGTGTGGACATCTAATCATAAGCTGGAGCTCTGTGAATGGGAAGAACCACAGATTGCAGCTCCGGATGAAGTTAAGATCCGAATTGAGATGACAGGCATTTGCGGAACAGATCTAGCAGTCATAACCGGTAAAGAGGAAGGAGTTTCAGGGGTCATTCGCGGCCATGAGGCCGTAGGGACAGTAATCGAAATTGGCAGTCATGTTGACCGTGTCAAGGTGGGGGACCGCGTAGTTATCGATCCGAATCTAAGCTGTGATGAATGCTATTTTTGCTTGAAGGGACAGCCGCACTTATGTACGGGCACCGATGGAAATGGGATGCCTATTGCTGGTTTGAATCGAAATGGGACGTTCACTTTTTTTTACTCTACTGCACAAACGTTTGCACACCTTCTGCCAGATCATATGAGCTGGGAGACGGGGGTATTAATTGAGCCTCTTGCCTGTGTGCTGCACAATTTCAAAGAGGCAAATGTCACAGCAGATGATAAGGTCCTCATTCTTGGATCGGGTCCAATGGGACTGTTAAGTCAAATGGTGAGTAAATCAAAAGCTGCGCTCACGGTAGCGACGGAAATTAATCCCTATCGGCTGGCTTTTGCTAGAGAAATCTCAGATTTTGCGCTAACTCCATCCCAATTAAATCAAGCTACCGTAGACGAAATTTGCGCGGGACGTAAGTTTGATGTGATTATCGACACGGTGGGCACTCAGCTCGAAATGGCGGAGAAGTGGATCGAGCGTGGAGGCCGCATCGTTCCTTTTGGTATTAATGCGAAGTATCGGTACACCTTTTCTCCTACCAAATTCGTACAGCAGGCGATCAAAATTATCGCAGCAGGTGAATACCGCTACATGTTCGAGGAAGCTTTGCGGTTTGCCGCTGAAACACCTGGACTTGAAAAACTGGTAACCAGAAAAGTTAGGCTCAGCCAGCATGAAGCTGCGATAGACGAGTTGATCGGCTATGAATTGAACTCTTTGAAGGTGGTTGGGAGTGAAACCGTTAAGACGGTTTTTGTTCCCTAAATGTAATACTACAATCAACGAGAGGTGGATCTGCTAATGAGCAAAGATAGCAAATTAAGACTTGTTCAGGACTATTTGTCTACATACAAAGATAAAGACGTAGAGCCAATTTGGATACCGACAGTGTGGAACGAGTGCCAGTATGAACGTGTTCTCTTCGAAAAAGACGGTGAAATTTGTGTGCATCCGTATGATTTTATGACAGAACATTTGAAGTATGTAGACAAGCTTTCGTGGAGGTATATGCTCAAGCAACACACGAATTTAGACGACAGCGCGATCTATTCCTCGTTAATTCGTTATTCGACGGCTTGGGATTACAACCATGATGGGACTATCGAATCTGGTACTTTTTTAAGGTTTCTTATTATTCTGCCACTGCTTAAAAAAATGGGCATCAATATTCTATACATGCTTCCAGTCAACCAGTACAGCAAGTTGAATCTGAAGGGGGATATCGGGTCACCTTACGCTGTGCAATCGTTATTCCACTTGGACCAGAACCTGCATGACAGCTTGTTGGATGGTATGGAAGAATTCACGATTCATGATGAGCTTAGCGCTTTGGTAGAAGCTTGCCATTTACTTGATATAAAAACGGTTGTTGATTTCATTCCCCGTGTAACGGCGAAAAACAGTGCGTTCATTAACGAACATCCTGATTGGGTGTATTGGATCAAAATGCAGGAATTAGAAGGCTTTGCACCGCCCCCGATTCCCGAGCTTGGATTTTTTGAGGAGTGTACGCCTGACAAATTGGAGACGGTCTACCGCAGCCAGGAAACCGCAGACTTTCTGCGGAAGTTTTCGCCGCCGCCTAATGAACTTCATCCAATCCTTTGGCAGCAGTTAAAGGAGAAGGCTGCTAAAACTGGAAATGAGCTATTAACTTTGGTGGAGCAAGAGATGGGGATAACGACGGCTCCTGCGCATTCGGATTGGATTAACGATGTACAGCCAATTTGGACAGACATTACGTTCTTACGACTGTACAAGGACTTCTCTCCGCACGTGAGACATCTTATAAGTCCGGATCAGGCTCCATATGTCCTTTTTGATACGATAAAATGCAATGACTACCCGGGAGAGGAGCCGAATCTGGAGCTGTGGGATGTGCTGGAGGAAGCAGTACGGTTTAATCTCCAAAAGTATGGGATTGACGGCTTTCGCATCGACATCGGACATGTGCTTCCTATTCCGTTATTGACTCGTATTTTTGACACGATTAAAGAGATGAATCCGAATGCGATCTTGATTAGCGAGGATTTATTTAACCGTAACCACAAGAAGGCAGCGAGCACTGGCTATAACATTATGCTTGGCAGCGGATGGAACGTCATGACTCAGATTACTAAGGAGAATCTGGTTTCATTCTTAGAGGAGCTGCCTGAGTTAAATATTCATGTGTTTGCCTGTGCAGAAACGGCAGATACTCCCCGGATCACGAGCCGTGGTGGTGTCGAGGTTGCTCGGATGATTGCGGTATTCAATCAATTTCTTCCGAACGCAATTCCTTACGTGACGACGGGCTATGAAATGAATGAGGAGCAGCCTCTCAACTGTGGTCTTGGCGACAACACGAACGGTGAAGAGATTTCTCGCGCTTTTTTTAACGTCATGCAAATTAATTGGACTAATCCTGCACCGATGCTACCGCTACTGACGGAGCTAAGTGAATTCAAGAAAGATTGGTGCCAGCTAGTGAAGCCAGAGAACTTTTTCGTGGCTCAATCCCCTGAAGGTACCGTTTTGTATGGGTATATGCATGGGGAACAGATGCTGCTCTGCTGCTTTAACTTGAGTGCGGATGCTTCCTGCCAAGTCGATTTGAAGGCTGCGATACCTGGGCGGTGCCCAATGACCGTGACGCTGGATAGTTCCTTAACGGGCAGCATTGTAGGGCAGACGTTAGACAGCTTACTACTTGGGCCAAATCAGGCTTTGGTGCTCGTAAACAATCATAGACAAGTTAGTTAAGGGAGAGAGGCAACGATGGAAAAGAAGAACAAAGAAATCGTGTTATGGCATGAATTTGACGGTCCGGGAGATACCTCGATCGAGGTGCTGGAGGGAATTTGTAAGCTGTATACAGAAAGCTTCGGCGTACAAATTACGCCACAAGTGATGAATATTACGGAGCTGACTGCGCGCCTGAACCGAATTAAGGACACCCAGCAAGGTCCGCATCTGGCGATGGTTCCTGCGGATATGTCCTCCTATGTTGAGAATGGCCTTTACTCTGAAGTACCGGGCTGGCTATTTGATGATGCACTGACCGAAGGGGCCCTTTCAACGATGCAACTGGATGGTGTTCAATATGGTATTCCGGTATTGCGGGGCAATCATCTGGTTGTGTATTACAATCCGGAGATTTACGCCAGTGCGCCGACGACATGGGACGCGTTCGAAGAGGCGGCAGAGAGGTTGTCCGCTCAAGGTATCGTACCGATTGGAGCAGATTTACAGCAGGGTTATTGGTTTATTCCGTTCCTTACGGCTTTCGGTGGTTGGCCTGTTCAGCATGGAAATCCGAATATCGCTACCCCTGAAATGAAGCAAGCACTTGAGTTCATCCATGACAAGATGGATCAAGGCGTGCTAGTCAGTCTCGACGGTTCTACAGGACTGCTAGAGCAGTTCATTGACGGTAAGATCGGCGCCATTATTTGTGGAGAGTGGATTTATAACCATCTGGACAAGCAGATGAACAACAGGCTTGCGGTCTGCCAGCTTCCGGTCATAGAGGACCAGCAATCGTTATCCATGTCTTCTTCTATCGGCCTGATTTACCCGAATCATTCGTTAACATCGGAGGAGCGGGAAGATATTTTATCGTTCACGCATTTTATGCTGAGTGATGAGTGCCAAACCATGTGGACGCTGGGTGTGCAGCGAATTCCGGCTCAGGAAGAGGTGCTGAACCGTCTAGCTGCCTCTGCTACGCCTAACAAAAAGAAGATTTTATCGCTGTTGGATCACGCACGGCCAATGCCGACGTACCCCTTCATGATTCATGTATGGGAGGCGCTAAATGCGGGTCTGACCGAGTTGCCCTTGAGCAATCCTGAACAAGCATTGAACAAAATAGAACAGACCCTTCAAGCATCCTGGGGCGCATATAAAAGCTAATAAGAGACGGGGAGAAAACAAATGAAAACAACGATATTCAGCCAAATTTCGATTGATGGAAAGCTCACTATGGGAGCCGGTAACTCGAGTAAGGAGCTTTTTTCTTTGTTTTCCAGTGAGGATATGGAATTCATCCATCTATTCCGGGGGAATGTGCAGGGCATTATGGTTGGCAAAAATACAATCCTAACGGACAATCCCTTTCTTACTAATCGGTATGAGGAGAATAAAAATCCAATCCGTATCATTCCGACCACTACCTTGGATATTCCGCTAGATTGCAATGTGCTTTCGGATCAGGGGAAGACGATTATTGTCACGACCGAGAAAGGACGGGATGAGGAAAAAATCAAGCAGATCCGGGAAAGAGGGAAGGATTGCCTCATCTGCGGCGAGGATAAAGTCGATTTTGTGGAGCTTGAGCGTCAGTTGGAGCAGAACTATGGGATTACCAGTCTGATGGTCGAAGGCGGCGGATTTTTAAACTGGCATATTTTCAATCAGGACATCGTCGATGAGATTATTCTAATGCAGCTTCCGATCATCATAGGCGGTTCTACGAACATTACTTTAGTGGATGGAGATGGGTATCAGCAATTGAGCTTTACTAAAAAGTTCAAGGTCGTTGAAATTCAGCCAAAAGATAACTACACACTCATGCGCTATAAAAAAGTGATATAACTTCACACGAAGTCATAGACTGCGAATGGCTATGGATTTTGGGAAAATCGAGAATATGGGGGCTGTGAACGATTCATGTCAGAGAAGGAAGATTTCTATAAAAGTGTGTATAAAATCGCTGTGCCCGTTACGCTTCAGAGCTTGCTGATGGCATTGCTCAATCTGACGGATCAATTGATGGTCGGGCAGCTTGGAGATGTGGCGATTGCCTCGGTGGGGATGTCCACCAAAATATACGGGATCATCGCGGTTGTCTTGGCCGGCTTATCGACGGGGGTATCCATTTATGCTGCCCAGTTTTGGGGGAAGAAAGATTCTAAAAGCGTCTCCCAGGTGCTGGGTCTCGGACTGATTATCGGTTTCGCGTTCTCGTTCCTGTTCTCTGCGGCTGTCTTCATCGATTCCCCGTTCTTTCTGAGTATGTTCACTACAGACGTGAATGTAATAAATGACGGGTTCATTTTCCTTCAAGTCATGTCGCTCGGCTTTGTGCCTGTCATGCTCACCATGATGTATTCCGCGATTTTGCGCAGTACGGGGCATGCCAAATGGCCGATGTATGTGAGCTTAATTACAGTTGTTTTGAATCTTATACTGAATTACGTGCTTATTTTCGGCCATTTCGGCTCTCCTGCGCTTGGCTTGAAGGGCTCGGCCATTGCCACTCTTATTTCCAGGATTTTTGAATGTTTGTTAATCATCGGTGCCGTGTACCGGTATCTGTTACCGGGAGCTGTCGGGATAAAGAATTTGTTCATCATTCCTAAACCGCTCATCCGCAATTTTTTTGGAACAACCTATCCACTACTGCTGACTGAATTGATCTGGGTGTTGGGCGAAACAGCATATGCAATCATCTATAGCCGCATGGGGACGACGGAAATGACAGCAATGACCATTACCTTTCCACTGCAAGGACTTTGTATCGGCTTATTATCTGGACTGGCTAGTGCAGCCGGAGTACTGGTTGGCAACCGTTTGGGCGCGAATGAAACGGATATCGCACTCGATCATGCGAAAAGGTTCATTCGTCTTGGCGTCATTATCTCTTTGATTGTCGGGGTTATCGTTGCGGCAGGCTCAAAGCTGTATGTCTCGGCGTTCAATATCTCCGAGGATGCCAAACAAATGGGTGTATTTATCGTCATCGTGTTCGCTGGATTTCTTTGGGTTAAAGTATCCAATATGATTATAGCTGGCGGCATTCTAAATAGTGGGGGAGATAGCAAGTTCGTGTTCAGTATGGAGTCCACCGCAACGTGGCTGATCGGTGTTCCATCCGGGCTTCTACTGTCATACGTCTGGAAGCAGCCTATCTATCTTGTGTATCTCGTTATCTCGCTGGAGGAGGTTGTCCGTTTTGGCTTCGGCTACGCTCGGATTTACTCTCGCAAGTGGATGAGAAATTTAGTTAACGATTTGGCTGAAAAGGCGATGTAAGGTTCTCAGTCGCTCAAGACTCCCGTATATTCCTGCTTAAGGGAATACGCGGGAGTCTTTTTGTAACTAATGATATGATTGTCGTATGGTGGGGCTTTGAACGGGTGATAATTAATTAAACATGTCTAGTCAGAAAGGAACTGCTATGCAAGAGACTTCTAGAAACCTTAGGTTCAATTATTTTTTTGAAATGATTCTCTACCTCATTTGCGGAGTATCGATTGTTTATTTTGCCCTGATTGGGAATTATGATAAAACATTTCAAGCGGGTCTTATCATTGTCGTCCTGATACTCTTTAGGGGCTTAATCACATGGACCAAAAGTGAACTGCCTCCTGCACTACGATTCTCGGTGCTGGTCTTTATTGCGATTACGATGATGCTCGCCAATTTGTTCAATATGTATGGAGTTATCCCTTATTTAGACAAGATTGAGCATCTGCTTTCTGGAGTTATCCTATTTTTCGTAGGACAATTCATCTTAATCAAGATGGTTAAGCGTAAAGGACTGGGCGACTTACCTTCCAATATCATCATTTGGTTCGCACTCTTTTTTGCTGTTGCAATGGCTGGAATGTGGGAGATTTATGAGTTTACGGTGGATCATCTATTCGGATTAAATTCACAAAACGGTAGTTTGAGCGACACGATGATGGATATGATCTGCGGAACATCGGGCGCTTTCGTCGCCTCCTTCTATTTGTATAATAAAGCACGCAGAAACACGTAGATTTGAGAAAGATAGGGGATGTACAATTTAGAAAATAGTAAAGCTGAGGAGGGGAGAACATTGGCGCGTGTCTTATTTATTAATGCAGGATCAGAGGGTCATATCAACCCAACGATTGGCGTTGTGCAGGAGCTTATTTCTCGTGGAGAAGAGGTAGTGTACTTCTCGATAGAAGCTTTTCGGGAGCGTATTGAGGAGACTGGCGCTATAGTACGGACATTGGACGATCAGCAATTTATAAAGGCCTTTATTTCAGGTGGAAGGGATTATTTGCTCGAAAGAGTCAATGGGCTTTTACTTACCGCGGATATAGTTATACCAAGTGTACTTGAGCAGATTAAAGGGGAGCATTTTGATTACATCATCCATGATTCGATGTTTGGTTGTGGACGTTTAATAGCTCAAATTCTTAAGCTTCCTGCAATCAACTCCTGTACTTCTTTTGTACAGACAAAGGAATCATTCGATCAACTCATGGAGCAATTTTACACAGAAGCTCCTGCAGAAATAGTAAAAGCTGTAGAAGATAGATTTCATAGTTTGACCGCAAAAATAAAGGAACAATATGGTGTTCAAATTCACTCTCCTTACGAAGCGTTCTGTAATCCTGCACCACTTAACATCGTTTATACGATAAGGGAGTTTCAGCCTTATGGAGAGGCCTTCGACCAAACGTATAAATTTGTGGGTCCTTCTATTTCCTCGCGATTAACTCCAGAACATGTTGAACTTTCTGCAATGAAGGGGAAAGAACTAATTTACATTTCAATGGGTACGGTCTTCAACCAAGCCATTGATTTCTATAAGCTTTGTTTTGAGGCATTTGGGAATTCGGATTATACGATTGTGATGTCGATTGGGAATAAAGCTCAAATCTATGATTTGGGAGACATTCCTCAAAACTTCATCGTGAAAAATTATGTTCCACAAATGGATGTCTTGCAATACACCAAAATATTCATTACACATGGTGGAATGAACAGTGCGCATGAAGGTCTTTACTACGGGGTTCCGCTAATTGTTATTCCACAAAGCGCGGATCAACCGATCATTGCGGAGCAAGTCGTCAATATTGGAGCGGGCATTAAATTACAAATGGAAGAATTAACTGCAACTGAACTACGTAAAGCTGTAGAACGTGTGCTTACCCATCCGTCATTCCAAAAAGCTGTTGCAGCGATTAGAGATTCCTTTCGAACATCCGGCGGGTCTCACCAAGCTGTTGATGAGATAATCGATTGGAAGCGTCAATATCTTGGTTAGTATGCATGGCCGTCTGTGGAAGGACGGCCATATTTCTTATGAGCTAAGCCTATCGCGTACTCTCCACATAATTAAATACAGCATCTTTCAATTCAAACTCGTAGGTCACGCCATTCACAAGTCCTACCACATGATTGCTGTCATACAGATTAAGCATGAATCCAGCCATTTCCTTCGCGGTATGGAATTTTCGTACAGCGCCGTGATATTCGAAATCCGTGACATCGAAAGCACGCTTCGCGAATTCTGTTTCTGTTGCGGCAGGTGCCAACACTTTAGCCTGCATAGGTGCACCTTGACTCTTCAACTCATGAGATAGTCCTTCAGTAAATGCACTTACATAAAACTTGGTCGCGCAGTACGTTATGGCATTGCCCACAATCGTATAGCCGCCACCAGATGAAACGTTAATTAATTGTGTTCCTTCAATAGTAGAATAGTCACGAACGAATAGAGAGGAAAGTATGGTTAATGCTTCTATGTTCAGATGTAGCATTGTAGTTATTTTATTTAAATCTTGCTCGGCCACAGAAGCAAAGTTCCCAAATCCGGCATTGTTGATCCAGGTTTCGATGGGGTATCCTTGTAGGCTTTCATACAACGTATGAGCATTCTCGATAACCGATAAGTCAGTCGTTTGAATGACAACCTCTACATTAGGATGAATACGAGCGATTTTAGACTGTAATTCCTCTAGCTGTTCCTTTCTGCGGGCCACAAGGATTAAGTTTTTTCCACGAGAAGCAAAAGCTAGGGCAGTTTCATAACCTATTCCTGAACTAGCGCCGGTAATTACAGTGTATTTCATGTGAGTTCCTCCTATTTTTTCTACGAGAATGTAATTGGATCTAACAGCGATTTGATTATATAGGTTAGAGTTTACTCTAAGGCAAATGTTTTTTATAATCAGGATGACTTTTAAATAAAAATAGATTCGAGGATTGGTATGTACACGATTAGCGAGGTATCTAAGTTATTGGGGATAACCACATATACACTGAGATATTATGAAAAAGAAGGGATCGTTACTCCAGTACGCAATGCGAATGGAGAACGGGTATATGAGGAAAGCCATCTTGCTTGGCTGCGATTTGTACTGAGGTTGAAACAAACCCAAATGCCCATCTCACAAATCAGGCAATATGCTCAGTTATATTTAGAAGGAGAACATACAAGCCAAGCCCGCTTGAATCTTCTGGAAGATCATAGAAGCTCAGTTCAAGATCAAATCAGACATTTAACAGAGACAGAGAAGATGCTGAACGACAAAATTGCTAATTACAAGGTCTTCATTAGTAAAGGGAATACACTGGATTTGTCTATGAATGACTAGTTGCACATTTACGCTTCATCCATGCAAAAGGAGATTACCTCAGGCCTTACGGCCAACAGGTAATCTCCTTTTTCCTCATAAATATGGATCTGTTGCAGCGATAACGATTATTATTTCAGAGGAATTTTGATCTCCAGTTGTTTGTTGTAATTTTTAACTACATTACCTTTGGCATCTACTTTATAAGCCCCGGCAGTACCTTTTTCAAATACGGCTTGATAAGGTTTGATAATCAGATATTCTGCGGCCGGGCGAGGCGCCTCGAACAATAAATCTTCAGAAACCGTATTTTGGGTTGTTGCAACAGATTCCCGTACAATATATTCTAATTCATTTCCTAGATTATCATAAATATCATATCCTAAAGCCTGAGCTTGGGTAGCAACCCCTTTAACTGCTAAAGCAACGCGCACAGAAGTCTCTCCCACAGCAACACGAGTGGTTTTGATTTCAAACTGGTTGTCTTTCTTCAAAGCTGGTAGCTGAATGTTACGCGCTACTCCTGCTTGCTTGAGAGAAAACTTTAGGACATACGGATCTTCGATTCCGTTAAGCTTCACACTGATGCTCAATTCAGAGGAAGCCAGGCTTGTCTTTTGTTGCTCTGTTAGCCATCCGGTCTGCAATACAACAACCGCCTTGTTGGCGTCACCATCACTGATCCAGCGTGGTGATTTTAAATCAATTCCTCCTGCTTGAGTGATCTTGGCGTCTATTCCCACAATGGTTCCTTCTGCAAGATAAGGCGCGCCTTTGTCATTCAAGGTTACTCCTGCGAGCATTCCTGAGAACAGGGATCCCTCACGGCTCAGATCGATCTTAATATAATTACCATCAAACTGTGCACTGCCCTTTAAAGTAAGCTGATCGTGTGAATCGGCGACTTTTGTTGTATTCAGGGAAGCCTCAGCAGCGGGTTGAACACTGGATGCTTGGGCTAAAGCTGGCATTCCCAACGCTCCAAGGCATACAGCCGCACTTAAAATTACAGACAATTTCGTAGTCGTTTTCTTCATGATATCAATCTCCTTAGTGTTTATTTAACTAGCACGTTTATTTCCAGACCATCGATATAATGCTTCACAGGATTTCCAGCACTGTCTGTTTTGAATGCGCCACTCTTACTTTTTGGATCCTCGAACTCATAAAGGTAGCCACGGATTGTGAGCATATTAGGGTGTTTCTCAAACGGCTCAGTAAGCAAATCGACATTAAGTGACCTATTGGAAGTCGAGAGGACTTTCTGTGATATATCTTTCAGTACCTGTCCTTGCTGATCCTTTACTTCAAAGCCCACTAAATTCAAAGCTGTGTGATCTCTGTCTGAGTCCTGTTCAAGCATGAGCGACAGACGAGTCGTTAATGGACTATATTCTAGCTTTTGCAGGATCAAACTCCATCCTCCAACTTGTGCGCGTATATCAGGTGTGGAAATTTTATTGACGGTAGCCTTCCGCGCAGGAATTTGGAGAACAAACGGTTCATCAATACCGTTTAAGCCAAGGGTTACGGTCAATACAAATCGATCAGGAAAAGGTTTGGTGGAAATACCCGAATTCGAGTAATCCACGAGTCTAAAAATAGCAGTATTGCGCTCCGTGCCTTCCATCCAGCTTAGAAACGGCATAGCTTTCCAGAGACCATCTGAAAATTGCTCTAGGGAAGCCCCGTCGATCAATACTTCTGCAGACATTATCGAACCTTTCCCTAGGAAAGGCTTCCCATCCTCTCCAATCGTCACTCCGGCGAGCTTACCGTCCAGCCCTTCTCCCTCACGCTTCACTGAGAATGCCAATCGGTTTCCATCGAATACAGCCTCTTCGGCAGACAAGGTGATTCCATCATGCGTATCACTGCTATTCGGTCGGGTGATCAGACCCAGACGCTGAGCGGCCTGCAATCCTATATCATCTGCCCGTTCAAAAATTCCACCTATTATTGGAAGCTGCTTGAGCGCATTGGCCAACGCTGGCGGATAGACGGCCGTTAGCATAACGCTTACCACTATCGCTGCAGATACAGCAGCTGCGATTTTTGGATATATCCGTTTTTTCTTTTCCTTTTCCACAGGGTCCTGGACAATGGTGGCGAGCGATGCATAAATCGAATCCTGCCGCGATCGTAGTAAAGGAGGAAGCTCCTGTATATTAGCTTTTCCTAGCTCCCTGATCTGCTTTTCTAAATTGTTATTATTCATTAGCAAGACCCTCCCCCCGCACAGGATGTATCTGTTTGGACAACAATCTCCGTGCGCGATGAAGTCGTGCCCTGACCGCTCCTTCGGAGATGTCGAGCACATCTGCAATCTGCTTAATGGATAAATCGTCATAATAAAAAAGCACGATAGCAAGCCGCAGGGATTCGTCCAACTGATTAATGAAGCTTTGCAGGTCTACGTTGCCTGAATCTTCAAAATGCACATAGGAATCGACCGGTTCTTCGGGAATTTCCGCCACAGCTATAGTTCGCTCTCGCATACGAAGTAACTGATTGCATTCATTAATCAGGATGCGTATAACCCAGGTTTTAAAAAACTTAGGCTGTTTAAGGTTGGCCAACCCTTTATACACCTTCAGTGTCGTTTCCTGAAGAGCATCCGCGCAATCTTCATCTTTTAGCAGAATGGTTTTGGCTAATCTGTACAACTGGGATTCCAGTTGCCTAAAAAGACGGGTAAACGCCTCGTGGTCGCCTTTCTGCGCTTTTTTGATATCCAGTTCGTTTTCCAGCAAATGATTTTTCCTCCTTGAGGGCCCTCTGTATGATTAGATGGAGAAGGCATACAAAAAGTTATATTTGAATAAAAAAATCTGAAATCTATTTAATATCATCTATTCCAGAATAATGGAAAATGAAGATTAAATCCTATAAAGCTTGCTTAAGCATACAAAATGTTATCTTTTCATCCGTTACTAAATATTTTAACTATTGGTATATTAATTTGTAAGTGCTTACATAACTTAGGGCGCACACATATGCATCTGAAAATTTAGAATGGAAGGTGATCAGAACGTGAGAGTTAATCAAAAGGGTATCTCTGCATTTTTGGCAGTGTTGTTGCTGCTAAGTTCATTCTCATTCAATATGAGGAGTGCTTTGGCTGCAGATTCGAGCAGTTCTTTAATAGTAAATGGCGGTTTCGAGGACAGTTTTTGGAATGATGGATCATGGAGTGTGGATTACGACTGGGAACAAGTAGAAATTAAGCATTTTGCATATGCCGACGATACTTGGCTAAACCCAGATGAAGGAGCTCATGCTTTCAAATATTGGGTGAACAAAGCCGCTACTGAGAAGCAGACAATCATGCTTAAGCAGACCGTAATGAACCTTCCTGCGGGAAGTTATGAGCTCTCAGTTAAGTCGATGGGCGGTACTGACAATGAAACGGGCAATGTTGAATTGTTTGCGGGTGACGAGAAGGCATCCGCCGTTGCTACCACTGGCTATAATGCTTGGGGAACGCTCAGCCTGAAATTTATATTGAAGCAGGATACCCCGAGTCTTGAGGTTGGTGCGAACATAAGCGGTGCTCCAAGCGCATATGGATTTCTGGACAGCTTTGAGTTGAAACAGTTGAGTACGGATACGACCCTGCCGGTGCCGGCGGATATTTTTGTGAAGAAGGTGGAAGGACTCCAGCCTGATTTTATTAAGGGCGTGGATATCTCCAGTATTATTTCTTTAGAGAATAGCGGAGTCGAGTTTTACAATGAAAACGGAGAAGTGCAGGATATTTTTACAACCGTACATGAGGCGGGGGTCAATTACGTTCGGGTACGGATATGGAATGATCCTTTTGATACAGCTGGAAATGGTTATGGTGGTGGCAATAATGATCTGGAAACCGCGATTGAAATCGGAAAAAGGGCGACCGCAAACGGCATGAAGCTGCTAGTGGATTTCCATTATTCCGACTTTTGGGCCGATCCAGCCAAGCAGCATACGCCTAAGGCATGGGCAAATTTGAGTTTTGAAGATAAGAAGACAGCGCTTTACGAATATACCAAAGTAAGTCTGCAAGCTCTGCTTGATGCAGGTATTGATATTGGTATGGTTCAGGTAGGCAATGAAACGAATGGACAATTCGTTGGTGAATCTAATTGGACGAAGATGAGCCAATTGTTTAATGAGGGAAGTAAAGCCATTCGGGAGATCAATCCTAATATTCTGGTTGCTCTGCATTTTACAAATCCGGAGTCAGCAGGCAGATATGCCACTATAGCGAAGAATTTGCAAGATAACAATGTGGACTATGATGTGTTTGCAAGTTCTTATTATCCGTTCTGGCACGGCACATTAGGCAATTTGACAGCAGTGCTGAAGCAGGTAGCCGATACTTATGGAAAAAAAGTAATGGTAGCCGAAACCTCTTACGCGTATACCGCAGAAGACGGGGATGGACACGGAAATACAGCGCCGCAAAGCTCAGGTCAAACTTTAAACTACCCTATCAGCGTTCAAGGTCAGGCTAACTCAGTTAGAGACGTGATCGAAGCGGTTGCCAATGTGGGTAAAGCGGGAATTGGCGTGTTTTATTGGGAGCCTGCTTGGCTTCCGGTAGGTCCGAAAGAGAACCTGGAGCAGAATAAGTTGATTTGGGAACAGTATGGTTCCGGTTGGGCATCCAGCTACGCAAAGGAATATGACCCTGATGATGCAGGGGAATGGTATGGCGGAAGCGCCGTTGATAACCAGGCTTTGTTTGATTTTAATGGACATCCGCTTGCCTCTCTGAATGTGTTCAAATATGTGAATACAGGCGCAGTGGCCCCTATTGCTGTAGATGAAATTAAGGATGTCTCGATAACGGTGATTGCAGGGGAGCCAATCCATCTGCCAACAGACGTAAGTGTTACTTACAATGATGGAAGTTCCGGCAAGATGTCAGTGGTTTGGGATCAAGTTGCGCTTGAGCAAGCCATTAGCAAGGGCGCGGGCAGCTATGTGATCGGTGGAACGGTGGAAGGCGGTCAGGTGGTAAAGGCTTTTCTAGTTATTAAAAAAGAGAACTTTATCGTCAACGCAGGCTTTGAAAATAGCGATAGAAGCATGTGGAAAATCACCTATGCTGACGTTAATGCTCCACATACAGACTACCAAAATAAAGTTACAGATGCCAAAACGGGCAACTATTCACTACATTTCTACTCTGCGAAAGCAGTGGATTTTAGAGTGGAGCAGACTATATCTGGTCTGAAGCCGGGATATTATAATCTTTCGATGTTTATTCAAGGGGGAGATGCTGCCAACCCCGATATGAATCTATTTGCTGTAACAGATGGTAAGGAAGTGAAAGTAAACACCGGTGTGAAAGGATGGGCACAGTGGAATAATCCCGAGATCAAGGATATTCTCGTTACCGATGGAACCCTTACCATCGGAGCTAATATCAAAGCAGATGGCGGTGCCTGGGGATCGATTGATGATTTCTATCTAAGCTTTGTCAAAGGGATTGAGGAACCTGCTATTGTTGATACGGATAAAGAAGTACAAAATATCACTTCTATGACAGCTACGGTTGGAGGAAACATTACTTCGGACGGTGGCGCTAAGGTTACAGAGCGAGGAATCGTATATTCTACTAGTGCTAATCCGACAATTGAGGATGGTAAAGTTATAGCTGAATCAGGTGGAACAGGAGCCTTTTCAGTAATTCTTGCAGGACTTCAAGCTGGATCTACCTATCATGTACGTGCCTATGCAGTGAATGCAACCGGAGTAAGCTATGGACAAGAGATTACGTTTACAACATTAAGTTCTAGTGCAAGCTTGAATAGCTTGAATTTGAGCGGCATAACATTGGATCAAACAGTGAGCGGAAGTGTATACGATTATACAGCGAGTGTACCGTATTCTTTATCTAACTTCACAGTGATGGCAACGGCCAGCGATGCTGTTTATGGTACCTTGACATTGAATGTGTACAATAGTGCCAATACACTTGTGGCTGGTCCGATAAGTTTGGTAAGTGGGGCAACAAGCATAGAGCTTCCCCTTGAAGTAGGTAGTAACCGATTGGAGTTATTCGTAATTGCCCAAGATGGCACAGGTACGAGATACACAGCAACAATAACGAGAGCTGCGCAAGATAACGGTTCTGATGACAATGGAAACGGTGGTAATGATGGTGGTAGTACCTCTAATGTCGTAATTCCGGTTATCTCCTCCAACGGGAAACTGACGCTTCCTGCAGGTCAAGCGGGTGAAGTCAGATTGGATAATGGGCTTGTGATTTCTATTCCAGCTAATGCTTCAGGCAAGCAATTAACATTAACGATTGAGAAATTGCTCGATTCGCAGAGTCTTCTCAGCAATCATGAGATTCTCGTAAGCCCGATCTATGAAGTTCTAAAAAACTTCGCGGAGAACTTTAGTAAACCAGTCACGCTAACCTTTGTGTTCGATTCAGGACAAGTGAAGAGCGGCCAAACTGTAGCGATCTTTTATTATGATGAAGTGAAGAAGAGCTGGGTGAAAGTTAATGGCGGCAAAATAGATGGAAATCGCATTGCTGCAGATGTGGATCACTTTACGAAGTTTGCTGTACTCGTAGTGGATCAAGCGACTGGATTACCGGTAACAAATGCATCTACTGAACCGACAACTGAGGCTCAATTTAGCGATATCTCGGGACATTGGGCAGAGGCTAATATTAAAAAAGCGGTGAGCGAAGGGATCGTCAAGGGTTATACCGACGGAACGTTCAAACCAAATGCTGCGGTGACACGCGCTGAATTTGCGGTGATGCTGATGAATGCGCTGAAGCCTACTGGAAACGGTGTGGAGCTGGGCTTCACAGATACAATCCCTGCTTGGGCCGAGAAGTCCATTGCACAAGCCTTAGAGGCGAAGATTATACGCGGCTATGAGGATGTTACTTTCCGTCCGGCAGCGAGCATAACACGTTCGGAGCTAGCAGCTATGATCGCTAGAGCAGCAGGAGTAGAATTAACAACGGCGGCATCAACAGGCTTTGCTGATGATAGCCAAATTCCTGCATGGGCAAAGGATGCGGTTGCGGCCGTGAAGAAATCAGGCATTGTGAGCGGACGTAACGGCAATGTATTTGCACCAAATGAGACCGCAACAAGAGCGGAGGCAGTGACCATCATTATGAATCTGCTGCAAACTAAATAGTAAACTTACTGTAGTAAGAAAAAAGACCGTCCTAAGGACGGTCTTTTTGTCTATTCTCTATGTGCGCCCAAGGTTGGCATTCAAAAAAAGAAGAACCAGCAGAGACTGCTGGTTCTTCTAACTTATATAAATAATTTGCATGCAAAGAAAGTTCGTGATATTATAAGATAATCGCTGTTTATTTCACATATTTGAACATAAGTATAACATCTTATCTACAATATTATAATACCATGTGGATTAACAGTTTGTCAAATTTAATTTTTGCTTCTTTATAACAAGAATGAAAAGGAGCGTGTTCGTGAAGATGGTAAACGTAATGGATTGGCAGCAAGAACAAGATCGGCTTGATTTGGTTACGGAAAAGCTGCAATCAAGAATCGCAGAACTAGAACCAGAAGTGACTGGGCTACGTGATCAAGTGGTGGACATTCGCAAGCGGTTTTGGGAAGAAGTCACGGTCAATACGAGCACAGACGAAGATTTCGAAGAGACCTTCTACAGTATAAAGCAGCAAGAAGCGTTGTTATCTGAGCGGGAGCGCAGCCACCGGCAACGGGTGCAGCGTTTTAAGAATATGAAACGGCTACTGCCGTCCCCCTATTTTGGACGAATGGATTTTCAAGAAGACGGTTTGAGCTTGAGTGAGAAAATTTATATCGGAGTGGCTTCTTTCGTTGATGCAGACGGTGTGGACTTTCTGGTGTATGACTGGCGAACGCCTATTGCAAGCATGTACTATGATCATTCTCCAGGACCATCTACTTACGAAACACCGGGAGGACAGATTACAGGTGAGATGATGCTGAAGCGGCAATATCAGATCCGTTCCGGTCAGCTCCAGAACGTGTTCGATACGAGCTTAACGATCGGGGACGAATTGCTTCAGCAGGTGCTTGGTAAAGGTGCAGATTCACAAATGAAGAGCATTGTGGCGACCATACAGAAGGAACAGAACGCCATTATCCGTAATGACAAAAGCCGTATGCTTATTGTGCAGGGAGCGGCTGGCAGCGGAAAAACGTCCGCAGCGCTGCAACGGGTAGCCTATTTATTATACAAACACCGCGATAGGCTTAAGGCGGACCAAATCGTTCTTTTTTCGCCAAATCCGATGTTTAACAGTTATGTATCGACGGTGCTTCCTGAGCTGGGTGAAGAGAATATGCAGCAAACGACCTTTCAGGAGTACCTTGCTTATTGGCTTGGATCCACAGTTCAACTAGAGGACCCCTTCGAGCAGATTGAATATGTACTGACATCACAATCCTCACAGGGGTATGAAGCACGGTTAACGGGGATGCAATATAAGGCTTCTGAGGCTTTCTTGCATGCTCTCCAAAGCTACGCGTTATGGTTAGGCAAAGAAGGTATGCTGTTCCACAGTATCCGTTTTCGGGAACGTGAGTTGATTACTGCGGAGCAAATGAAATCGCAGTTTTACAGCTACGACAGCTCTATACGATTGGCTAATCGCGTCGCTTTATTACGTGAGTGGCTGCTGCGCGAGCTGACTAAGCTAGAGCGTCAGGAAATGGAGGCACCGTGGGTTCAAGATGAGGTCGATTACCTCGACAACGATCAATATGCCGAAGCTTACAGTGAGGTGCTTAAGAAGTACCGGCGAGAAGAAGCTGTCTTCGATTTTACAGAGCAGTATCTTGAAATCTATGGTGATTTTCGTACTCAGAAGGACGGGGAAGAGAATGTCTTTGATTTTAGTTCGCAGGAAGATGAGCTGCTGCGTCGCATGATCGTGAAGGAGCACTTCAAACCGCTGAGACGAGATGCCAAACGGTTGAAGTTCATAGATACGATTGGATTATACGAGCAGTTATTTAGTGATGAAGGCACTTATCAGAAAATGACGGGTGAGATCGAAGTGCCTGAGGAGTGGCCAGAAATCTGCAAGCAGACGAAGGAAAAGTTGAGCCGTACCGAGCTGTTTTATGAGGATGAGACCCCATTCCTGTATTTAAAAGAGCTTATCGAGGGTTCACGCACGAATACAATGGTGCGGCATTTATTTATTGACGAAGGACAGGATTATTCGCCGTTCCAATTCGCGTTTCTCAAGCAATTGTTTCCCCGTGCCAGCATGACAGTACTCGGCGATTTCAGTCAAGCGATTTTCCCGCAAGCGACGAATCTGCAAGAGGTGAATTCTCCTTTGATCCGGCTTTATGGTGAAGAGGAAACGAACCTGTTTCGTTTAATCCGAAGCTATCGTTCGACTCGCGAGATTGTGGAGTTTACGAAGGCGCTGCTACCTCGTGAAGAGATTGTACCTTTTGAAAGGGGCGGCGAGAAGCCGCACCTAGTGAAGGCTAGCAATGACGTGGAGCGGGCGGTACAGATAAAAGAGAATCTTGCGGCGCTTATGGCCGAAGGTCTCGACTCCATTGCCGTTATTACTAAAACTGCTGCGGAAAGCCGCGAAGCCTATGAAGCATTGCTTGCACAGGGGGGCGAAAATCTGCGGCTTATTACGAAGGAGACGCTCACCTTTGAGAAGGGAACGCTAATTATTCCCGCGTATCTTGCTAAAGGCGTAGAATTCGACGCTGTGCTAATCTACGATGCTTCTACGCAGACGTATCATCGGGAGAGCGAACGTAAACTCTTTTATACAGCTTGTACGCGCGCGATGCATCGGCTTCTGCTGTACACGACAGGCCATTGGTCACACTTTATTCAAGCCTTGGATACCTCTTTGTATGAGGAAGTGTAATAAGATTGTCCGCACGGCTTGCTGTTGATGACCGGATGTCAGGTTCTTTTAGTGTTTATTTTCTCTATACTTGTTGGGTGTTTGGGAGTAGACTTCTTTAAATTTTTTGAAGAAGAAGGAGACGCTTGAATACCCGACTTCCTCTGCGATATCAGGGATGGGAAGTTCTGAATTGGACAAATAGATGACGGCCTTATTCAACCGTTCAATCTGGAGAAGTTCCTTAAACGACTTCCCGGTCGCTCTTTTGAGCATAGCTGAGATATAGTTAGGGTGATATTTATAGTGCGCAGCCATTTTGGTGAGGGTGCAATCACGATGATTCTTTTCAATATATCTTAGAAAGTCAATAACAATAGAATCTTTCTGACTTATATTTCCGGCCTCGATACTGGTCTTGGTGTTACTGTTCCGAATCAATTCTGTAAAAAAAACGAATAAATAAGAGTCAATCATATCCGTGGAACAAAAATCTCGATCGAAATATTCACACATTATATTCTGCATGATTTCTACGATTTTAGAGCCGTTTTCTAAGGGGAAGTGGAGATAATTATTTGCTCTTCGAGAATCGATCAGAGAGTCTATCAACAATTGAGAGATAGTGCTTTTTTTTGTGAAACGGCTAAGAAAACCTGAGGTCAAGTAATCATGTTTTAGCTTGATATCGATGACAATATCCGAGTTTGACATTCCTTTTAGTGTGTGAGGGGTTTGCTTATCAATGATGATGACTCCGCCCTCATGCATGTTGATTTCCCCATTTTGCATGACCACTGTGCATTTTCCTTGGTAGACGTAAATCAATTCGATGTATTGATGAATATGCAGCGGGACTACCGAGGAAGGCACGGATTGAAAAATAACAATGTTATCCTCAATGGGTGTATAGGCCATATCAAAACTCAAGTTAAATATATAAACCGTCTGACCATCTACCTCTATCGTTTCAGCGTTATATGTGTTTTTAATAAGTTCCCAATCTGGCACATCTCTAAGGTTGTTGGATATCAAATAGGATCGTAATTCACTATTATTCATTGGAAGGCTCCTATTCTTTGAAACCAGCATGATATATCTTTTTAAATTATAGTTCAATATATGTTTTACCTCAATAGCGTGATAAATTAGTTTACTTGGAAGCTCCTAAGAAAGAGAGGAGCTTCTTTTATTTTTATGAATGGCTTCAGAACAGTGAAAATTAAATCTTTGAAACGAGCACTAATGTGGTTGGATTTTAGCATTAAAATAAATGAAAACGCTTGCTAAAATAGGTGGTGAAGGAGGGTTTAATCACATGAGGTGAAAGGTTCAATTTGAAGCTAATCATGATTTTAGGGGGACAAAAGATGGCTACACCGGCGATGGGAACCGAAGCGATTATATTAGATAACGGAGCTCAGGATGCTTATACAAAGATATCGTTGAAAGAACGTTTTGGATATGCGATAGGTGATTTTTCTACAAATATTATTTGGACGGCTATTACAACCTTTCTCACCTTTTTTTATACAGACATTGTTGGAATTTCAGCAGGTATTGTAGGTACAATCCTTCTGGTTACTCGACTCCTAGATGGGGTAGCTGATGTAGGCATCGGTGCTTTGGTTGACCGGACGAAGAGTAAGCATGGCAAGGCTCGACCTTGGATCAAATGGATGGCTGTGCCGTTCGGCTTGTCGGTCATGATCTTGTTTACAGCACCAGAATTAGGCCACACAGGTGCCATTGTCTATGCGTCGCTCACGTATTTCATTGTCAGTTTAATCTATTCATCCATTAATATTCCCTATGGTGCTTTGAATTCGCTTATGACACAGGACCCTTATCAACGTTCTTTGCTTAGTATAACTCGGATGGTCTTAGGCATTTCAGGAGGGGTTCTCATTAGTTTTTTCGCCATGCCTATGATAAACACATTCGGTGGTGGAAAAATGGGTTGGTTCTTAACCTTTGTGATCATCGGGGTTATCTCTCCACTCCTATATGCCATTACGTACAAAACAACGAAGGAGCGCGTAAAACCAATTGTTGTACAGAAGGCTATTCCATTCCGAGTGGGTTTTAAGGCTTTGCTGCGGAATAAGTTCTGGTTAATTGTTATTCCATTCTCCACGCTGATTTTCCTAAGCTCGGGGGTTAGCGGGGCGCTAAATATCTATTACGCGCAATACATTCTGCATAATCCGGCTCTTGTCGGAGCCTTATCTCTTGCTGGGTTGGTGCCAATTGTGGTCGGCATGATCATCTCAACACCTCTCATTAAGAAGGTTGGAAAAAGAAATGCAGCTCTAATAGGAGCTTGTATCTCCTTGGTTGGATCGTTACTGATTCTTGTAGACCCAACAAGCTTTCAAGTCATTATGATCAGTACAATATTGAAGACACTTGGAATAGCTCCAGCCGTTGCCACAGGTGCAGCCATGCTTGCTGATACTGTGGATTACGGGGAATGGAAAACCGGAGTTCGCACGGAAGGCTTAATTTATAGCGGACACAGCGTAGCATCGAAAGTCGGTAGTGGGCTGGGAGGAGCGGTTGTTGGATGGACATTAGCCTTCGGAGGATATGTAGGTGGGCTTGAAGTTCAATCGGATATGGCTCTATTATCCATTAAGAATTTGTTTATATATGTTCCAATGGTATTGGCTGTACTGCAAATCGTGTTGATGTCTATTTATAGTCTGGATAAGAAATATCCTGCAATTATGGCCGAGCTGCAAGCTTTGGCTAATGATAAGAAGTCCTAGACCTTAACGGAAACTGCAAGAGCCATTCACGTGGTAAGGTTCGTGTAGTTGTCCGAATCGGGACTTTAAAATATAGAATAAATTAGGATTAGGAGTGTTGATTGTGGAGAATTTATTTCCTGTAAACTTTATTTGGGGTTCATCTACGGCAGCTTACCAAGTAGAAGGTAACAATACGAACAGTGATTTTTGGGCAGAGGAACACGCAGAGGGTTCTCCTTATTTGGATAAATCAGGCGATGCTGTTGATCACTATCGGTTGTACCGAGAAGATATTGCCCTTATGGCTAGTTTAGGCTTGAAAGCCTACCGTTTTTCCTTGGAATGGTCGAGGATTGAACCGGAATCCGGACAATTTTCACGTTCTGCTATCCTTCATTATCGAGATGTGTTGCAGACCTGTCATGAGTTTGGACTTACTCCGATTGTGGCATTGCACCATTTTTCTTCTCCCAAATGGTTAATGAGACTAGGAGGATGGGCTAATCCGAATATTCCT
Source organism: Paenibacillus sp. G2S3 (assembly GCF_030123105.1). Lineage (NCBI taxonomy): Bacteria > Bacillati > Bacillota > Bacilli > Caryophanales > Paenibacillaceae > Paenibacillus > Paenibacillus sp. G2S3. The sequence continues at coordinate 6,597,250 of NZ_CP126095.1, read as the reverse complement.
GACCTTTTCTCAGCCTATTGTGAGGTTGTTATCCGTGAACTGGGCGATTTAATCCCCTATGTATTGACTTTCAATGAAGTAAATCTTCCGATCATGTTACGGGATGTTTTCTCCAATATCGGAGTTATTCCCCCTGTAGGAATTGATACCAAATCCTGGTCCTCGCCTAAATGGAGAGAATCGGCGGCTAAGCTCTGTGGAACTACAGTGGACCAATACTTCACGTTTCATATGATCTCTGATGAAGCAAGTATCAGCATCCTTAAGGAGGCACACCTGAAAGCACGTGAAGTTATCAAGGGTATACAGCCTAACATTCAGGTAGGCTTATCCATGGCCCTTTCCGATTTTCAGTCGATCCCGGGTGGTGAAGCACTCGCCGAGAAGAAATGGAAAGATAACTTTGGTGAGTATGCAGATATAGTGAAAGGGGATGACTTCTTTGGGCTTCAAAACTATACCAGGGAGGTTTACGGTCCGAATGGTCTGGTCAAGCCTGCGGATGGAGCAAAGCTCACACAAATGAAATATGAGTTCTACCCTGAAGCGCTTGGGAATGTCATTCGAAAAGTAGCGAAAGAGCTACATATCCCCATTATTATTACGGAGCATGGAATTGCTACAGATGATGACAGTCGTCGGATTGAATTTATTCGTAGGGGGTTAGAAGGCGTACAGGCTTGTTTGGCAGAGGGGATCGACATAAGAGGGTACATGTACTGGACATCCTTCGATAACTTTGAGTGGAACTCAGGATATTCGATGACATTCGGGATTATTGGAGTAGATAGAGGCACACAAGAACGTAAAGTGAAAGAAAGCGCCGAGTATTTAGGACGGATCGCACACAATAATAGTTTGAATTTTTAAAATTAAGACTAAATGATTTAAGCAAGAGAGCAACTGAATAATTAGTAGAAAGGAGCCTTCTCAACATGAGAAGGCTCCTTATTTGTATTTTGTTATTTGCCAATGTGCTGAGTGGATACATTTTAGTTTACATTGGTCGTACTAGACATATCAAAATCAACCTCTTCAAGAAATTCGATAACTTCCCCATTGGGGCTGTGAACGATCGCGTTCTTGATCAGGAGAGGTGGTTCACCAAGAGAAAGCGAATCTGGTGCTATAAAAGCCTTTGCTCCATGAGCAAGGGCTTTTTGGTACATTTCATCGACATTATCCACGTAGAAGGCAAAATGTAAGAGTGCTCCGTGAGCTACTTCTTCCTCAGACAAGGCTTTTTTTCCTTGGGCGGCAATGACTGCATCGTTATCAAAAATCTCAATGCAGGTCTTTTGGTCAGGTGAAATCAACATGCATGCTTCTTTGATTTGAAAGGAGGGCAGACTCCAATGATGACCTAACTTGAACCCTAAAACGTCGATATAAAATGAAATTGTTGCTTTATAATCTTTGGCTTGAATCGCTATATGTGCAAGACCTTTTACGCTCATTATTAATCACTCCTATATCTAATGTACTATTTATTATAGTTGGATTAAAATAGGAGATACATATATAAGATAAGTGTTTTATACTCACATGGTTATTGAATATAAGGTATTTTAACTGAACGGGTTTATTTTATAAAATAGGGCGAGGAGGCGATTGCTATGGAACATCTTATGGATGATATTGATAAAAAGATTATGAAATTACTGCAGTACAATGCTCGAATGCCCATTTCACAAATTAGCAAAGAGGTTTCGATGTCACAACCATCCGTTAAAGAAAGAATCATTAAGTTGGAGGAAAGGAACATCATCTCGGGGTATCATACAGCTTTTAATTTGCGGGATCTGAACCGGGGGACGACTACTTTTATTCTAATCAAAACAGAACATTGCCAAGAGCTCACTGATTTTTGCAGCGATGCTATGGAAGTTACCGATTTGTTCCGCATTAGTGGAGAATATAATTATCTTATTAAGGTACAGACCTCATCGATTGAGGCGCTTGCTGAATTTCAAGATCACCTGATAAAGTTTGGACCTTCCAAATCTCATATCAGCTTGAAAAATATTTTGGAAAACAGAGTGCTACTATAAAGCAAAGTTTCCAGATACAAGATATAGTAACCGCTTTCTTTTCGTTGTAGAATGGGTGAAAATAGCATTTGTCATGGATACGGATATAAGGGAGCATGCGCATGGAGAGGAAACTGTCTAGTAAAAAGTATATTCCGTTCACATATAAGATGATGATTCCGTATCTCATTCTTGTATTGCTGACAGATGTACTGGTTGGCTATATAGCCTATACAATGCTCGTAGAGTCCAGGACTGAAATGGCGGAAACGAATGTCCGGACCGCATTAAAGCAGACAAGGAACAACATTGAATACCAGACAGATGAAATCAAACGTATGACCAACTCGCTGTTTCTGAATACGAATTTCCAGAATGCTCTTCAATTCAGAGGAGATCCTTTGGAAAATATGCTCAAAATGAGAGATGATATCGTTCCTTATATGAAAGCACCTCTGCAATTGTATGGGAATAAGCTGAGACTTGCGCTTTTTACGGTCAATGAGACGATGCTTGAAATTACCGGTGATGATATGTCGACGCCCATCGGTAGAAGTGATTATTATGTTCTTTCTGATCAGGTGATCGAGAATACGGAGTGGTTTAAGTCAATCATTGCAAATAACAAAGACAGCTTGTGGCTTCAAGCGGACAAGGACCGTGAACTCGGTAATATTTCATATTTTCGCAAGCTTGTGTCTTCCAAGGCAGCACCTGCTATTATCGGATATATTCGCGTTACGGCGAGGATTGATGAGCTCTTTGGTAATTTTGATACCTTTCCTACTGAACAGGGGATTAACCTCCGTCTAATGGATAGGGCTACAGGATTGACGCTGTATGAACAGGGTGTTGTCGATGAACAAAGGAAACAAGACGCTTATTTGATCATTAGTGAAGATATTCCGGTATCTAGCTATGTCATTGAGGCGCGGGTACCGCACTCTTATTTGAACAAAGACGCTAGTAGAATGCGGAAGGTAATTAGCACCGTTTGTTCTATTAGTTTTTTGGTAATGGCTATTATCGGTTTTCTAGTTGCACGTATTTCTGGCAAAAAAATTAAGCGGATTGTGTATTTGGTTCGATCGTTTCAGGAGGGCAATTTTTATAAAAGAATTGGATTTCCGGGCAACGATGAATTTGTCTATATAGCTAATAGCTTTAATCAAATGGCGACGAGTATTCAGGAACTGATCCGGAACGTCTATGTGCAGGGTATTCAGAAAAAGCAAGCGGAGCTGGATGTGCTTCAAGCCCAAATCAGTCCACATTTCCTATACAACACACTGTCCACCATCGGCAGTCTGGCCAATATGGGGGAAGTGGAGAAGGTTACGCAGATGGTACAAGGCCTATCCAAGTTTTATCGACTCACATTGAACGATGGGCATGTATATATCTCTCTTGAAAATGAGCTGGAGCAGGTGAGGATGTATCTGGAAATTCAGAGAGTAAAATATGCGGATGCTTTTGAGGTTTATTATGATGTCGATCCGGAAATTTTACAGGTGCCTATTATTAAGCTGATTTTACAGCCGTTTGTGGAGAATATATTCAAGCACGCCTGGTTCGGGGAGACCATTGCGATCCGTATTACTGGAAAGCGGCTGGGTGACCGTATCGAACTCAAGGTCATTGATAACGGGATCGGCATGCGACCGGAGACACTTCGAAACATGCGATCAAGCGCATACCAACCAGGTAGCTACGGCCTGAGAAATGTGGAAGAGCGAATTAAACTGCGATACGGCAGTGATTTCGGCATTCAAATCGGCAGTTATTTTGGAGCGGGAACGACAGTTCAAATTATTTTACCGGTGGAAAATGCAGAAATCAGGGAAGTGATGGGGGAGTGAGGAGTATGGCGATGGAGATCAATGTTCTGCTGGTGGATGATGAAGTAATCGATTTGGAATGGCTTAGACGGCGTGTAGCCGGCAGTGATCATTTGCCTTTGCATAGCGTGAGAACGGCAACGAGCGGGTTTGCCGCTCTGAAAATGATGGAGCAGCACCCTGTTGATATCATTCTCTCTGATATCGGTATGCCGATTATGTCAGGCGTGGAATTTGCACGGAAAGCGAAGGAGATTAATCCTGAGGTCCATATTCTTTTTATTAGCGGACACCAGGATTTTAATTATGCCAAAGAAGCAATTCAATTGAACGCATACAGTTATTTGCTTAAGCCTGTGGATGATGATGAGCTGAACGAGACGCTGACCGAACTCTGTACCAAGATTGAGAAAGAGAGGACGCAGCGTACTTCCTTGTCGGAAACGCTAACGCTTGTTAATCAGGAGTTGCTGCTGCGTTGGTTTAACGAGGCTGCACCGGGACAGGTTGAGACGCACATTCACAACGTTCTCACGCCATACTTACAAGGTGCATCGGCGGTTGCCATCATTGAAATCGACGACATGGCGCGGAAAATCCAAACCTGGACGGAAGAAGAGCGGAGTTTATGGAGCAGCACTGCCAATCAGTTTATCCGAAAGTTTGCTCAGGATCAAAATTTGGGCATGGTGATTACGACATATGATTATCACTTTGTGATCCTTGCTGCAGTTCAGGAACAATATTTTACAGCTTTGCTGGAAGAGTTGATTCGGGTGTTCTATCAGGAGTTCTCCTGTTCGATTACGATCGGAAGAGGAATGTACACAACCGACCCGATCAAGCTGCATGACTCCTACCGACAGGCTCAGGCCGCATTAAGCATTAAATGGATCGTAGGGAAGAATAGACTGATCCAAGATGCCTCGGAATGGTCTCCAAAGGAAAAAATGGCTTCGGACTTAGAGGTTATTGTGGATCGTATGCTTAAAGCTATGCTCGACTACGACCTTACCACTATTGATGATTGCCTGCTTCAGCTATTTGCCGGAGACAGCCCGATCTCCCAGAAAAATGACATCTACGATATCATTATCCGGATTACCTCTAAGCTTCATGCTGATCTGCAGCAAATGAATGAGCATTTGTACGAGATTTTGAATTGGGATTCTCATCATCCTTTTGTGTTGTTCCAGTTCGAAACGGTACATGATATCCTCTCGTGGCTGAGAAGAAGATTCTTTGAACTGTCGGAGCTGCTTTATTTGAAACGCCAAAGGCAAAAGCGTAAGTTAATTGATGAAATAACGGAGTATGTGAAAGAAAGATTAGATCAAAAAATAACGCTGAACGAAGTCGCGGCACATTTCGATTTTACGCCTAACTATCTGGGGCATTTGTTCAAGGTCGAAACCAACAGTCTCTTCAGCGATTTTCTAAGTGAACTACGTATGAAGCGGGTATGCGAGCTGCTCGAAGATCCAACGAAAAAAGTATATGAGATTGCGGAACAAGCCGGGTATAAGAACATTATTTATTTCAATAGGCAATTTAAGCAATATATGGGGATGTCGCCAGGGGAATATCGGAAGAAAAATAAAATCTGAATCGATTACTTATTGGGGAGGCTCATGTTCTATATGGAACAGGGGCTTCTTTTTTATCGAAATTGTTTATGAATCGTTGAATTAGTATTATGTTTAGTTGTTTCGCTGAATTATCTCACCGCCGCCGTCCTTTTATAATGAGAGATATAGAGAAGAAAGGGGTGCAAAGATGAAAGGGCATACATTTTGGAGCGATTTAAAAAACTATAGGGTTCTGTTGCTGATGCTGGCTCCGGCGGTTGCTTTTTTTCTTTTGTTTGCCTATGTCCCAATGGCGGGTATTATTATTGCCTTCAAGCATTATGATTACGCGGGCGGTATTTTTGGAAGTGCCTGGAACGGGTTCGATAACTTCCGCTTTTTCTTTGAATCAGGAGATGCCTGGCGGGTAACACGAAATACAGCTTTATACAATATTGCATTTATCGTAGTGAATAACTCTTTGCAAATTTTTGCAGCGATTATGTTGTTTGAGGTCGGCGGCAAATGGTTCCGCAAAATTACGCAGTCGGCGCTATTTCTTCCTTACTTTATTTCATGGGTAGTTGTCGGCGCGATTGCCTATAACCTGCTCAATTATGATATTGGTACTGTGAACGCACTCCTTAGAGGACTCGGGCTAGAACCTATTGATATTTACAATACGCCTGCCTACTGGCCGTATATCCTAGTTCTCGTGTCCGCCTGGAAAGGCCTTGGATACGGAACAGTAATGTACTTGGCCGCGATTACGGGCATAGATACTGAACAGTATGAGGCAGCTGAAATCGATGGCGCCAATATTTTTCAGCGGATCCGGAAAGTGACGATTCCAAATCTTTACCCGACAATTATTATTTTGGTGCTGCTGGCGGTCGGGAATATTTTCCGCGGTGATTTCGGGATGTTTTATAACATGATCGGCAATAACGGTTTGTTGTTCTCTTCGACGGACGTTATCGATACTTTCGTGTTCAGATCGCTGATTACTTCGAATGATATCGGCATGTCGGCTGCGGCTGGCGTTTTCCAGTCCGTTCTTGGCTTCGCAACGATCATGACTGTAAACTATGCTGTTCGTAAATACGATAAAGACCGCGCCTTATTCTAACCGCATCAGAGGTACAGTTTTCATAATGGAGGTAACGATATGAAGCAGCTCGATCGTAAAATATTCTCGGGTATTGGTTATGTATCCCTAATCTTTCTCGCAATTTTATGTATATTCCCGTTTATACTTGTCGTATCTTCATCGCTGACGGAAGAGTCAAAAATATTAACAGATGGCTATCAATTTATACCTACGGCCTTCTCAACAGAAGCCTACAGCATTTTGTTTAAGTATCCCGACCAGATGATTCAAGCCTATATGGTGACCATAGGGGTTACTATAATAGGCACACTATTTGGTTTGTTTCTGACTTCGATGACGGCTTATGCGCTATCCAGAAAAGATTTTAAATGGCGTAATAAATTTTCGTTCTTCTTTTTCTTTACAACTTTATTTAACGGGGGTCTGGTTCCTTGGTATCTGCTTATGGTCAACTACCTCCATATCAAAGATACACTGATGGCTTTAGTGATTCCGATGATGCTCAACGTCTTCTACATCATTGTTATGAAGTCGTTTATGGGCAGCATTCCGGAAGCAATCGTAGAATCGGCTAAAATTGACGGTGCAGGCGATTTTAAGATCTACGCTCGTCTAATCCTGCCTCTTTCCAAGCCGGCGCTAGCGACTATTGGTTTGTTTCTGGCTCTTGCCTATTGGAACGACTGGTACAATGCCCTTCTATTTATTTCCGATGAGAAGCTGATGCCGCTTCAATATTATTTGTACAAAATGCTTGGAAATATGGACGGCATGCGAAAAGCCATGATGGGTGCAGGTGCAGTCGTAACCACATCGATCCCAAGCGAGAGCTTGAAGATGGCAATGACGGTTGTGGCGACTGGTCCGATTTTGCTAGCTTATCCATTCGTTCAAAGATATTTCGTCCAAGGCTTGACGATTGGCGCTGTGAAAGGATGAACCCGGGGATATCCGGTTTATCAATATAATTAATACAAGGGGGAAGGCTTGAAATGCTGAGAAAAAATAGATTCATTATGCTCGCACTCGTTTTAACCTTCGTAATGATTTTGAGCGCATGTGGCGGCAACAACAAGGCCAATGCGCCCGCTAAGGCTACAAATAATGCCTCTGAGGTAACAAGTGAGCCTACAGAAACAGCGAGTGCAACGAATGCAGCCGAAGCTTCAGATACCATAGACACCTCTAAAGAAGTAAAGCTAAAAATGATTTTTGTAGGGCCTAAACCCGTAGACTATGATAGTGTTTTTGCTGAAATTAACAAGAAACTGAAAGAAAAAATTAATGCGACCCTTGAGGGCGAGTTCTTGGACTGGTCTGACTGGGCTCAAAAATATCCACTGAAGCTAGCGGCAAATGAAGATTTTGACCTCATCTATTCAGCAAACTGGGCCGGTTATAATGATCAGGCGCTGAAAGGCGGATTTCTAGAATTAACCGATGAGCTAATTACCAAATATATGCCAAAAACTAAGGAAGCTATGTCAGATGTGAGCTGGGATCAGGCAAAAGTAAACGGCAAACTGTACATGGTTCCACAAAACAGAGGGGAATCTGTTGAAAAGCTGATTCTCTATCGTGAAGATTTACGTAAGAAATACAATCTTCCCGAAATCAACAGCCCGGAAGCATATGCTACTTATTTGAAGACGATAGCAGAAAAGGAAAAAGGAATTACACCGTTCACTCCGGAAACGGGGGACTGGAAGTATCATAACTTGGACCGTGTATTATTGAAGCAGCAAAACGAATGGAATATGTTTGACCTAGATCTTCCGTTTGCCTTCAAATTGACCGATGAAACAGGTAAAGTCTTTAACGTCTATGAAACGCAAGAGTTCAAAGATCTACTCGTGTATTACAAAGATCTCGCTGATAACAATGCTTGGTCGAAAAACGTTCTGAACAGTAAAAATGATCATCAAGCGGATTTTAAAGCAGGCAAAACCGCTTCAATTACGCATAATAACGGAACACTTGGAGCACTCATGGCCTTGATGCGCCAAGAAAATTCTCCTTATGAAGTTGCGTTGGCTGATATTAACCAAGGGAAGAAAAAATCAGTGGCGATTTCTACACAAAACGGTACGTCGATTCATGCGACTTCCAAAAATGTAGAACGTTCCTTGATGCTGATCGATCTGATGCAAAACGATAAAGAACTGCACGACCTGATGATGTACGGAATTAGTGGCGTGCACTATGAACCGGTTGGCGACACCAAATATAAAGCACTCGACAAAAATCCGAACTTTACCGGCTTCTCTAATTGGAACTTCAACTCGCCACTCAACCTTGACAATGAAGCATTCCCTCAAGAAGCTAACGATCTGGCTAAGGGCTGGGAAGCTAACGTCTACCACTATGCCCTTGAAACCTTTGTATTCGACAATAGCAAAGTGAAGACGGAAATTGCCAATGTGGGCAATGTAATGCTCCGCTATGCCATTCCGCTTGAGTACGGCGTAATTAAAGATATCGACAAAGGCCTTGCAGATTTGAACAAACAGCTGAAATCAGCTGGCATTGATAAGATCCAAGCCGAGCTGCAAGTGCAAATCGATGCTTTCTTAGCGAACAAGTAATATACACGATAAGGGAGGCCCAACAGTCATGAAATGGCTGTTGGGCCTCCCTGTTTTTTGAGATGGATCGTATATGAAGGTGCTAGCGGACACAGCCGAGCGGCGTATAAAGAGTTGAGAGGTTGGATTTGTTTTAGTATGAGCTAGTATAATTAGGAAAGAGACTCCCTCACGGGAGCCTAAATAGCTTCAAGCGCATCATAAGCGGGCCATTAGCTTCGGAAGATTGGAGAGAGATTGTTCCCACAAAATGTTTTTTCGTGTTAAAAGGTTGTGTTAGGCAGTACTCGATAGATGAATCGGGCAAAGAAGTCACATCTAATTTCTACACGGAAGAGCAAGCGGCTTCGATTTTTAATCGGCATCAAGAAAATAAGCCCTCTGCATACACCTTAACCTGTCTAGAAGATAGTACATTGGTGGTTGGTGAACTTAATGCGGAACAAGATATGCTTCACAAACACTCGCAATTGGAAACGATGATCCGCAAAATGGTAGAGGAGAACTTAGGTGAGGTGCAGGACGAATTAACTTCATTTATCGCTTCCAATCCTGAAGAACGTTATAAAGCCTTGTTGCAAAAAAAGACCTCACTTACTTACTCACTCGCGTACCTCAGCATCAATTGGCCAGCTATCTGGGGATGACACCAGAGTCGTTGAGCAGAATTAAGAAGCGGGTTCATTCCAGTGGTAACTAAAAAGAAAGTCATACATTTTTGGGGAGTTTTCCTCCTCTAAGCAGTAGCCATATCCCAAAACCTAGTTCTATAACTCACAATTACCAGATGCCCGCCAAAAACGACCAACCCCATAGACCAGATCAATTGAAATGCATCCAGAAATAACATTATAAATGCTTGAGTCTGTTCGATTTTTAATGAGGGAAAGTCGATTGTATTTCCCGTGAGCAGCAGCACAACTATCAAGTTAAGTATAGAGACTCCCAATATATCGGAATAGGTTAGACGAAGCCAGGCGCCGAGTAATGATAGCTTTTGGTTAATCGGTTCTAGAAACACATAAAACGCCCAGGCGACCAGGATGTCAGTAATCATAATGATGATCCAACCCAAGATTTCACCTTTGAAAAGATTGTTTGATGATACGATATTGTTGAATGTGGCGCTGGCATCGCCCTGCACTACAAGATTCCCATGGACAAAGCCATACGAAAAAAATGAGGCAAGGGTCATGATGATAAGAGAGATTCCAGCAGTTAGAGCGGATTTTCGCTGATTCGATAGGTCTTTTTCTGAGATAGCCTTAATATAGCCTCCTAAAGGACTTTTTATTTTCATTGTAATTAGGAGTAGTATGGCGGGCATTGACTTAAATCAAGAAGTGCATCATCAGACAGGAACAAAGGCTTGTTATCAAATTAACGGAAGTTCATCCAGCCGTTCGTAAATCAACAATCCTTTCTCTTGCGCAACCTGTACCATTTCATCGGCACCCTGAGATGATCCTCCAACTCGAAGCACGGCATCACAGTAATTAAGCAGGCGAATGGAAGATGGATGGAAAATTCGGTTGAAAACGTCGTCTCCTAGATTAGTGGAACCGGCTGTAGCAATAAGAGGCAAAGCATACCACTCCCCCAGCACAGGCATATGCCCAGCCTCGTAAACTTGAAGAGCAATTTTATTCATGTATTTGACATTTTCCTCGATTAATATTGGATCATCATTGGTTCCAGAACGATATGGGCCAGCGATGAGGATGTGCAGCGGTTTCGATTTTACCTTCAAGAGACCTTGGATCTGAGCGTATTGGAGCAGCATTACCGTCTTAGCATCACGAATCTCGCCGCTTTGGACCATGTCAAGCGCTTGAGCAAACGGAAGTTCCACTACTTCAATATTTTCCTGTTCCTCCTCAAGTCCCCCACCCGGACCTTTTGTCATGACATCACTATACTCAGCTACAAAGAAGTGCAGGGTTTCGGTAACAGATCCTGGTGACATATAGACCTCGCCAACTTTCTGCACTCGATCGATACGGTACCCCGTCTCTTCCTCCGTTTCCCTCAGAATACTTTCTTCTGGTGTTTCTTTATCGAGTAGCCCCGCGCAGGTTTCGATAAGCATTCCAGTCACATTGCCGTTTAGATAAGTAGGCATTCGGAATTGTCTCGTAAGTACGATGGTTTGTTTGTGTCGATTATAGAGTAGAATGGTCGCTCCGTTGCCTCGATCATACACTTCACGGGATTGTGTCTCCCATTGTCCATTTTCTTTTTCATACTTGAATGTGATCTTCTTTAAGGTGTACCAGTTATCTGATAGAAGTTCCTCTTTTACGATCCGTACTCTTGGGTTGTAATGCTGTGCCTTCATCTCATTTCCTCCCTAGGAAAACCCCATTTTCTTTAGTCATTTCGAGAGCTCCATTCTCCTGTAGAAGCCGATTGACGTGTTTTAGAAATTCGTCTATAGCCGCACCGACAAGTCGCTCTTTTGCGTTCATCGGGGTCGATATCATATATTCAATCAGGGGTTCAGCTTCGTCGACTAACAGACGGTCGTCGTAACGTAGTAACCGAAGATCGGAGAAGCAAGAAGATAGCAGGTCTCCTCCGTTACCCAGATTAAATCGTTTAATAGCTTGATCCAATACATGAAGGTCGGGGTCGAACGAGACCGCCAAGTGCTCAATCTCTTGTAGGTGTTGAGTGCTCATTGTAGAGGTGCATATTATACCCCCTCGCTTTAGGACGCGGTGTATCTCGTGGATCGCTCTAGGGATATCCGGCACGTGATACAGCATGTTGTTAGCGATAACCACATCGAAATGCTCATCATGGAAGGGGATTTGTTGCGCGTCAACAGATAAGAGCTTAAACTGTGAACTTTTACTTCCTAAGCGGCAACGTGCTTCTTCTACCATCCCGCTCGAAATATCAGTAAGTGTGATGCGCCAGCTGCTTGGAATTCGTTCGGCGTTTCTTATCCAAAAGGTCCCATCGCCGCCACCTAACTCTAGAATGTGGGCTCCAGGGTGCACCTCCAGTTGTTCAAACACCCAATTATGCCAGCCTTGCGGATTTGTACTGAACTTGTCATAAAGATGTATCCGCGTTTGCAAGCGGCTTGCCGTCCGATACTGTTCCCCCCAATCTTGCTTACTCTGTAAGGTTTGAATAACATTTGCTAAGTGGTTCCAATCAGACCGATTGACCGACATTTGCATAGCATCTCGTATTGCATGAACTACATGCTCCGTATGAGTGATTTTTCTCTGTAGAACATCGAGCTGTGCTTGTAATGAATGTCTGATCTCCCCTATGGATAGCGACTCTGCATCTAAGATGTCTTTTATTTCTTGAAGTGATAGCCCTAAGTATTTCAACGTTTGAATTTGCTGCAATTTTTCTAGGTCTTTCATGTTATAAGATCTTATCGATCCCGCATGATGATTTTCTGGAATTAGAAGCCCAATCTGATCGTAATATCGCAATGTCCTGACCGTTATTCCTGTACGCTTTGCAAGCTGCCCTGTCGTTAAATAGTTCTCTTTGTACATCCTTTCCTCACATCCAATCGATTGCTCCAGCATGTTGTTCTCAGTTAGTATAGCAGGTGACGTAACGTCACCTTCAAGCAAAATTTATGTATAAGAAACAGAGGGCAAGCACCCTGACAACAGTTGGCCTTTCAGCGCCCTCTTGGAAATAATCGGAGCAAATCAACAGGGGTGGAGGTTCCGATTTCCGGGCATGTTACTTACAACATGTTTTAGGAGGGGATAAGGGATGTCCAGAAGAAACAGGAAATATGCCGTGCCAGGAGTCAATCGCGGAATGCAAACGTTTAAAGCCGAGGTGATGCGGCGCGAGGGTTATGATGTAGATCCGGAGCGGCCTGATGATGTGAAATATGAAGTCGCAAAAGAACTTGGTATCCCATTAGAACACGGTGAGAATGGACATTTGAGTACAGAATCAGTGGGTCAGATTGGCGGAAAAATTGGTGGGTCGATGGTCCGCGAGATGATTCGTCTCGCACAGCAGCAATTGGTGGATCAGGAGAGGGAGTAGCATTTTTTCTAAATCATAAAGTTGCAGAAAATATAGGAGGCGGCTTTAGTCCTGAATTGCCTGGGACGGAGACCGTCCTCTTTGTATTTTCCCAAAACAATCTAATTAATGGTAGAATTTTACCGATGTTCCACGGTATAGTGAAGAAGGTTATAACACCATTCAATTCTGTATTGGGAGAGGAATCGTCGGATGAATCAGAGGTATCGTAAACGCAACACAGCTGCTTTCACAGGGGTATCGTATTTTGCATTGGCTGCAGGTCTTTTTCTATTCTGTTTGGGGGTGTACAACGACGATTGGGAATTGAACGTGAAAGGGTATTATTTGCTTTGCATGGTGTTAATTACGATTAGCTGTATCGTTGTGCAAAAGGTCGTTAGAGACAACTCAGAGGATAAAGAAATTAAGCTAGAAAATCCGAAACACAGGATGAGAAATACAGGGGCTTTCACAATTATGGCTTTTGCAGGCTTGGTTATTGGGTATGTAATGTTCTTTATTGGTCTGTACAATGCTCCATTTCAATTGAATGTAAAGGGGTATTATATAGCTGTTATTGTGTTGATCTCATATAGCGCCGTTGGCGTTCAGAAAGTGACGAGAGATAACGCGGAGGACAAAGAGATTCTCGCCGAGCAAGATGCCAGGAGAGACATTCAAGGGTAAAGAGGGACAATTATCATAGATTATAAAGAAGAGCTTCGTGAGTAGGGACGAAGCTCCTTTTTATTTTAAAATCCCTTATCCAAATCCTCTAGCACCATTTTCAGAATCATCCTCGTATCCTGTTTCAGTTCGCCATTCAAATGCTCTCTGATATAAGAGACAGCCGGTTCGCCGAGTCCAATCATTTGCTCGTACGCTTCGTAGTCGGTTTTCCAGAAGCTGTATGGGCTGCCCTCACCGAATTCACCCTGCTCGATGACGGTAACCCAATGAAGAACTTGCCCTTTAAGCGGTTTCTGCTGCACTGCGTTGACGGCTATCCGGAAGGCTTCGTCCTTCTCGTTTACATTAGGCATCGCCTTATATAGCTGCTCCTCGCTAACGCATTTTCGAAGCAACTGACTGGTGGTGAGAAGATCTCCTCCGACACCATCCGCCGCAGAGACGTAGGCGATGAAATCATCGGTACGATTGAGCTGCTGAAGGTCATGCTCCAAACGATGAATCACATCAATGGCTATCAGGAAGAGCTGGGAATCTCCAAGTGTTTTCTCCAACATATAGTCTTCTTCGATTGCGAGATATCGGGGCTCTTCCATGTTGATACAGTAGAGAATACTCAGCCACTTCTGAAGCCGCTCAGGTATTTCTTCATACATGAATGTGTAGTCACCTTCTGCGTATTTGAATTCCTGATAAAGCTGCTCGCGGGCCAGGTTATAGTGGTCGTTTTCTCTTTCAAGATACCGCTGACGATTATGTTCAAGGGCTTCCTCTACACTTTGGTTCAAACATTCCAGATTGTTGATGTATATTAGATAGTCTCCGTGATACGTATCCGTATAAATGGAAAAGGTGTAGACATCCTTGTTGTTCCCCTCCGCGATATAATTCCTCAAAGCAGATTTACAAAATTCATATAAGGCGTCTTCAATGTCTTTGGAACTCACAACGATACCATCAGTCGAGCTGATCGAATCCATCTCAATGATTTTCTTATCGGGGGTACAGAGGATATAGCCTCCACTGCCATCCAATTCCCGTCTTCCACTGATTAGCTTGCCGATATGTACATCATAAGCACTCATTGTCGGAACATCTCCCTTTGTTTGAATGTGTATGCAATATTCAACGTGAGTTGAAGCATTTTCAGCTTATTAACTTTCTTGAAGGAGAGTTGTAAAGCTAAAGTCACTCCGTTAAAGTGATTATAAGACATGTTAGATAAGGAGCGGTGAAATGAATTTTATAAAAGAAAATCTTTTTTGGCAGTATCCAGTAAACACTTTTTCTATTACAGATGAGAAGATTGAAATTATAACTGAGCCTAATACGGATTTTTGGCAACGCACCTATTATGGGTTCAGGAACGATAATGCACCTGCGCTGCTAATGAAGACGGATGAGAAATACTTTTCTTTTATAGTGAAAACTGATTTTGACAGCGCTCATAGATTTGACCAGTGTGGAGTAATTATTTATCAGGACAGTGACAATTGGTTCAAGGCATCGATTGAATACGAGAATGAAGAATATCAAAGATTGGGTAGTGTGGTTACGAATCACGGATATTCAGACTGGGCAACAACAGATCTCGACGCAACAATAAAAACAATGTACTACAGATTAAGTCGACGTGAGAGTGACTTCTGCGTTGAAAGCTCTTTAGATGGAATTACCTTTAAGCAGATGCGTATTTTTCATTTGTTTGAAGGGAATGAGCATATCAACTTCGGTTTATATGCTTGTAGCCCAGAGGATTCTTCATTTAAAGCAACTTTCACAGAAATAGAAATCACAGAATGTCAGTGGTTGGAGCATAAATAAAGTTAAGGAACTAAGAATAAGCTAAAGGAGCCTCGTGAGTAGTGACGAAGCTCCTTTTTATTTTAAAATCTTTGTATGTTAAAAAAAATTTGAATGAACTAACTAGGTTCACGTAGGCACTCTTTTTTTAAATAAGCAGCAAAGCTCTTGATATTCATCCGTATATGCCGATTATTGCCCTCGAGCTTACTCATCATGATGCCGCCCTCCATGATGGAAAGGGAGAAGGTAGCTAGTGCCTCAATGTCGAGATCTGCTTTGAATTCACCACTTTGTACACCTTCAGAAATGATTTTCTTTTTGGATTCCAGTGTGCCTATTAGGGCTTGCTGGGCTTTTTCACGTAAGCCTGGATGGCTGTCGTCGCTTTCAATAGCCGTGTTGAGGAGCGGGCACCCCCCAATAAAGGGTGGCGCTTCAACTACTTTCTCGTACACATGTAAATAAGCTAATAGCTTGCCAGAGGCCGTTTCTTGCTGACTAATGGCATGAGCTAGTTGGGCCCCTACAATACTACCCGCATAGCTAAAGGCTTCATATGCAATCTCATCCTTACTGGAAAAATGACGATAAATTCCACCTTTCTTAATGCCTGTCAATTCAGTTATATCAGATAAGGATGAGCCCGAATATCCTTTCTGGTTAAACAGTTCAGCGGCTTTAGCTATGATGTAATTGCGAGTCTTCTCACCCTTTTCCATTGTCATCCTCCGTCCTTAATTGTATATGTACACGTAGTATATCAAATGAAATTATTCTGTTGCAAAGAAAAGCATCTATGCTATTATAAAAGATACCGATCGGTATCTTTTATAATAGACAGGGGTGGAAACCATAATGGAAACGACATGGTTTAAGGAATCCAGGTATGCATGGATTGGATTAGGATCTCTCTGGGTTATTGGATTTATTGGTGCATTGACTCGCTTCAGCTTGTCTTTTTTTCAGGTGCAAATATCGACGGATTTACAGATTAGCAGGGGATTCATCTCAATGGCATGGTCCACCAATTTATTCATCGTAGCCGTATGCGCGCCTTTGGGGGGCTGGCTCGTGGATCGTTATGGCACAAAGAAGATACTAATGTTAAGTGCAATCATGAGTACTTTGGGTACTGGTATTGTCGTGTTAGACCACCATCCTATTGTCTTTTTTATTGGATACGGTGTTATCTCTGGTTTGGCAGGTATTGGGGCGACGACGAATTATATATTGATGTTTGAATGGTTTCGGCATCATCGGGCTAAAGCAATGGCTTTGCTGGCGAGTGCCTCTTCTGTAGGATTAGCGATTATTACACCCATTTTCGTATCCATGGACTGGCTGACTTGGAAAAACGCCTTTATGGCTTCTTTTATCCTAGGTGTTTGTGTAACACTTCCCGTAATTTGGTTAGGAATTAAGAGTTTACAACAGAAAAATACGGAGAGAGCTCCTTCGGATCGTTCAATAGAAGTCGAAGGTCAAGATACATCACCTAGAGTAACTCCACCGTCCAAAAAATTTATTTCTCTTCCTATCTTTGTCGTAGTCGCGATTGCGCTGTTCACCTGCGGTATCAATATGGGATCCGTCGAGATGAATTTGGTAGCCATACATCAGTTGGCAGATGTATCACCAAGCATGATCGCCTTATCTATGAGCATCCTTGGTATTATGGAAATCACGGGGGCACTCATTTGCGGCTATTTTCTGGACCGATACAATAAATTAATGATGATGTCTCTATTGTATGGCATACGTATTATAGGTTTTGCTTTCCTCTTTATGCACTTGGGAAGTTCACCTATTCTTTTTGCTATAGCGTTCGGAATTACCTACTTAAGTGCATTACCAGGTGGAATGCTTGTCATTAATGAGTTTGCAAAGGGTAAAGGAAAACATACCGGTATTCTACTTCTCATGCACCAGGGCGGCGGTATAGTAGGTGTATTAATCGGAGGCCTATCCTTCGATTATTTTGGGAATTATCAGAACTTGATTGTTGTTGATGTTATAATCTGTATCCTCGTAACGCTAGGCTACTTCGGATTATTCACGACACATAGAAGGAATCTTCGGGTTCAAAATAAGAAGGTTGCAGTAAGTGAGTCACTTTGACTTAGATATGGAGGGATGTAAATATAACTGCATGCATAATTGGCTATCTTGTCCTTCATATTATAGAGGGTACTCATCTAAGAGCAAAGGAGAATGTAATTTGCAGCAGCAACCACTATCAGGAAGTATAACGATGGGGGGACAGCAGCAAGATCACGGCGCCCACGAAATGTTCGATGTGCACGAGGTATTGTCCTGCCAGATCAATCTACTGGATCAGTTCATGATATTCAGAACCTTTGTTCAGGATCAAGAGCTACTGTCTATCTTGGATCGACAGTACAATTTCATGCTGGAACAATACAACTTGACCTGCCAATGCTTTAAGACAGGGCAAAAGCCAAGCCAGGAAACGGCTACCTATCTTATCCCGAATATGACACAGCCGGTTTACGGTCTCCAGCCTGCTCAGCCGAAGAAGCCCAACGCGTCATTAGCGGATGTGAAAGATGGGGGCGTCAGCGGGTATATGCTTGGTCTAATCAAATCCCATGCCTCTTTGCTGGCCATGTCGTCACCTGAAGTGACGAACCCAGCGCTGCGCCGGGTATTGGCTTCACAGGTGCAGCATTTTATTGAAATGGCATATGAGTTGTTTCTTTATCAGAACAAACATGCCTATTATCAGGTTCCGCAGCTTCAGGGTTCAGTAATACAACAGATGCTGGATGCTTATGTTCCGGCTGCCGGATCTCCACAGATGCCCCTAAACAACTAGGGTACTACGGATCTCAAAATTGTAAAATACCCGACTTCGTTCGTTATTGAACAGAAGTCGGGTTTTCTTTTGCCTTCCTAAGCCTACACCAGAATAAAATAACACCCTAAAACGCATAGTAAGAACAGATGGGAGGATATACATATGGGTACTCCAACTGGCAAGCTACCCTGGTGGCAGCTTACTTTATTTGGTGTAGGCTGCACGATTGGCACGGGGTTTTTTCTTGGTTCCAGCATCGCTATCCGTAAAAGCGGATTATTGGTGCTGGTTATTTTTGTGGTGGCTGCTGTGGCAACTCTGTTCGTCTATGAGGCGCTGGCCCAAATGACTATGCAGAATCCTCAAAAGGGCTCTTTTCGTAGTTATGCCAAAGAGGCTTTTGGCCGCTGGGCCGGGTTCGGCATGGGCTGGATGTATTGGTGTTCAGAAATTCTAATACTTGGCAGCACCTTGACTGCCTTAGGCCTGTTCTCGCGGGTATGGTTTCCGAGTTGGCCGCTTTGGATTTTTACTGCCGTCTATGCCGTGCTGGGTCTGCTGGTCATTATTCTAGGTAGCCAAGGGATTAACAAAGCGGAAAATCTATTCGCCATGATTAAAATCGCCGCGGTGCTGATGTTCATCGTGGTCGCCGTAGTTGCCCTTTTGAGAGGAAGGGGGAACTGGGATACGATTCACAGTTCGGCAGCATGGCTGAATAAAGGATGGATGGGTGCCTGGAAAGGATTACTTTATGCGTTCTATGCTTTTGGCGGCATTGAGGTCATGGGCTTTATGGCTTCAGATCTCCGGGACTCGAAAGAAGCTCCAAAAGCAGGCAGGTTTATGCTGCTAGGCGTGACCCTGCTGTATGTACTGTCGATTGGACTCGCCCTATTATTCGTAAGCCCTGAGAAAGTTACGCCTCACCAAAGCTCAATTATTGCTGCGCTTGAAGCGATGGGACTACCTATTCTTGTATATGTGCTGAACGGGGTAATGATCGTGGCCGGGTTCTCCATTTTAGTGGCTTCATTGTACGCGGTTTCGACTATGCTGGTGACCTTGGCTGAGGATAAAGATGCTCCTTCTTGGCTGGCGGTGACCAAAGGCAAAAGAAAGATGCCGCTCTACGCACTTGGTATCAACATGCTGGGCCTGTGCGTGACAATTGTACTGAGCTTGTTTCTGCCAAAGCAAATTTTTGAGCATATCACCACAGCGGCAGGTCTAGTTATTTTGTACACATGGCTATTCATCCTTGCCTCATTCCTTAAGTTATTGAAACCAAAGATGGGCGGTTGGATTAGATCCATAGTCGCTATGGTGCTGATCATTGCTGCCGTGGCAGGTACACTTTTTGAAAAAGGTGGCCGTCCCGGCTTCTGGTCCAGCCTTGTGATCATCTGTGTCATTGCGTTGATTACCTGGTTTAGGGAGCACCTCTTGAAAAAACGCAGACAAACCTCATAAGCGCTTAAGAGTGGAATTTGGTTCCTATTGCTTTGAACTTGTTTTTCATATAAGTATATGGACATTTAGACGGTGCACTTTCGTCATCTCGCAGAAAATATTGCTTCCATTCTAAATTGCTCTCCTGCCCATACCATTGAAGGGAAGGATGTGCGGGAACACTGTCGTAGTCAGCGAGCTTCTTGCGGATCTGCTTCTTCAT
Organism: Paenibacillus sp. G2S3; assembly: GCF_030123105.1. Taxonomy (NCBI): domain Bacteria; kingdom Bacillati; phylum Bacillota; class Bacilli; order Caryophanales; family Paenibacillaceae; genus Paenibacillus; species Paenibacillus sp. G2S3. The sequence continues at coordinate 6,577,109 of NZ_CP126095.1, read as the reverse complement.
GTTGCGGCCAAATGCGGTAGAATCATTAATATTCTCGAACACCCAACGCGGCTGAAAAGCAATGACAAAATAAGGGGTATGGCGGCTTCTCCGCAGCTCATGTGCCGGGGTTGCGCAGAACGCGAAATAAGGATGTCCATCAAAGCAGAACTCCCACGAAGGATGTGCGGGATCTGTAGAAATTTCATCCGGCCAGGGCACCGTGTCCACCGCACTGACGCGGCCCAGAATGGACCAGAACAAATTCTCATATTCCTCAATGGAGTAGCCTTCTGCCAGATCTGCCGGTGTTTCAAAAAACAGGACAAGAGAGGCATATTTACCGGTATCCCGCGAGCATTCGCCATATTGACGAAGGAAATGAGCGACTTCCATAGTCGAATCTTCGTTTCGCGGATCAGCTACGAAGCCAAAACGTAAATTATTGGACAGAAACCCCTGCCGTCCCGGGATACAGGGATATTTGCCTTCGGGATCTGCAATCATAGATGTAAATTGGGAAAAAGCATCCTGCTGCCAGTACGGCAGCTCAGCTAGATGCTCATCCAGCCAGACCTTTGTATTCAAATGGGCCATTCAAAAACACCCTCCTCGTTAAGTTCAAAACATCCTATGCGAAGGGAGGGAGATAGGTGAAGGCCCAGGAAGGCTCTTGCTGGTTGAACCTATTAGCCAAACAACTGTATAAATGCCTGAGAACCGAAGTAGATGCCAAAACCAAGAAGGCAAATTCCCGCGGCAAGGGAAATGAACCGGAGCATAGAAGGGCCGGTGAACCGATGAAAGAAGCTAGACAGCATCGCCATCACCACATCCCAGAGTAGGATGCCAACAAAGATACCCATGCTGTTCCACAGTACCTGATCGAAATGTTGATTTTCTATGCTTTTGGCCAGAATGGAGCCGTAAATGCCTAACCAGAAAAGAATGCTGAGTGGGTTCATCAGTGCCATTAGAAATCCAGAACGGAAGGCGCTAGTGCCGGTCTGTGCACCACGCGAGGCGGATCCAGGCACGGCATTGATATTTTTCAAAGTGTCAATTCCGCTATACAGGAGAACGAAGCTGCCGAATGTCCACAGGAAGGTTTTCATAAACGGGGTATTCAGAAAGTGAGCTAATCCAAAGTAAATGAGTAGCATATACACTAAATCTGCACACATGGCCCCCAGTCCAATCATCCAGGATTGGAAAAATCCCATCCGCGCTCCCCGGTCAAGCTGGGCTGCATTGATGGGACCAATAGGTGCAGATAATGAAATGCCGAGTACTATATAGGTGATAAAGCTATTCATGGTCATCGCTCCTTGAATGAGATGTTAACTTGTACAAGTCATTCTATTCAAGAAGTGGGTAAGTTAGAAGACGAGCCTGGCGGGCGCTATTCTCTTTGCGACATACTCTAAACAATCTCCACGGCAATCGGTGTACACTTGTACCCGTTGCAGACACTTTCGGAGCATGGACATGCCGATATGGCAATGATCAGATCCATCTCAGCCCGCAACTCAATATAATCGCCGGCTTTTGAGAGAGGACGCTCCACGCTGACTTTTCCAGAAGGATCAATGACAGTATTCATGAAGAGGTTAAATGGATAATGCTGATCGGGAGCAGGCAGTCCAAACTCTCCCAGTGCCTCATTCAGGTTATTGTAGCAGCTGGCGTGATCCTTTTTGTTATACAGCACCTCATACATCTCGGGACGGCAGGCGGAATTAATGAAATCATGGCGCCCCACAGTATCCTTAATAATCGTAAGCAGTGGTCTATATTGGTTGGAATAGAGGATGTCCCCCGGGAGCACATTCATCTTGCCTAGAGCATCTATCGTTACACCGGGGTCAATCCGCTCATTAGGGCGAACGGCGTTATAAGCAGCGAAATCGGCTACCTGCTCTCCCTCTACATCGGTTACCCGGACAATCTGTCCTTTGTCCAACTTGAAGCCCAATCCCTTGGTTGCTGGAATCAGCCATTGTTGTTCGCTCATCAGTACTCTCCTTCGGGATAGTCATAGTCTGTGAGGGTTAGTATGGCTCTTTACCAAAAAAGTCATGCAAAGTATGGAGCTGTGTGGCGGCATTATAGAAACAATTCGTTCGATTCGACGACAGTCTTTAGGTATCAGAATGACATTTATTTTGAAGGAAAACTCATTCGAAATATAGCCCCACCATGCTCTCCGTTATGAGCGGATATAGCCCCATCACACCGTTCAACAATTGCACGTGAAATGGCGAGGCCAAGTCCTGTTTCTCCATTCTTACCTTTAATAAAACGCTGAAATAGCTGAGGCAGTAGATGATCAGGAATACCTTCACCATCATCAATGACATCGATTTGCACTTGTCCATCCTGCTCTGAAGTTTCTATATCCACGGCTTGTGATGCATGCCTGATCGCATTACTCATAATATTTAGTACCGCTTGTAATAGTTTTTCCGAATCTCCATGAATATGAAGTTTGCTCGGGTTATCCACTTCGTACCTTACCTTGATGTCAACTTTCTCATTTATAGCTAATGGACGTATTCGATCGACGGTTTTATCGATTAATTGTTTAACCGACACTTCTTCTTGATCAAAAATACCATCTTCACTTTCAAGCTTGGCTAACAAGATCATCTCTGTGACAATGCCCTTAAGCCGTTCACATTCGCTCGAGATTACATCGAGACCATTGTCAGCACGATCCCCGGTGAAAATACCATCTCGAATTCCCTCAGCATAACCTTGAATAGTCATTAGTGGGGTCTTAAGCTCATGAGAAGCATTCTGGAAAAATTGCCTTTGAGCATGATGGTATTGCTTAAGTTCTCCAGCGAGATGATGGACACTTTGGGCTACCTCACCAATTTCTCCGCCAGTTTGAATAAGCTGCACCTCATCAAAATGACGTTTTTCAACTTTTTTGAGCTCAAGCTTTAATTTCTCAAGAGGAGTAACTAGACGTTTGGTAATAAATAAACTTAGGCCAAAGGCAATAGTTCCCCCAATCACCATAATGAACATCATTCTTGTAAAAAGCTCTGATTGATATGATTTAAGTTTGCTTAGCGGTGTAGACAAGACAAGTGTGGCTGGGGCCACAGCACTTGCTGGATCAAGACTCTGTGGATTAGAAGTTAAGGTCTCAACAATATATTTCTCCTGTCCATTTTGCCAGAAGCCCTGCTGATTGTGACTTGAGTACTGTTCAATGAGCGGTAACCATGTCTGTGTCTGCGCTTCAGTCATTGTACTAAATAATATATTACGATTCGGCTCTATGAGTAACGCATCTACTGATCTATTAATCTCTTGAGCTGGCTGTACGATAGCTGCTGCTGATTGAGAAGGTGTTAGGTCTTGAACAGGTAACGAATTGACCAACTCCATCATTGCACTACCTTGTGATCTTAGTTCTTCTCTTTGATTATTGATCAGCGTGTCCATTAGTAAGGGATAAACGAATGTAGCTGTAAGCACGAGTACGCACACCAGTAATATTCCAAATGATAAATGAAGCTTATAGATTAGTTTCATGTTATGTCTTCACTCCATCCACGCGCATTCGATAACCATAGCCCCAAACGGTTTCAAGAGGCAGGTCTTCCATTTTACGACGAAGTCTTTTGACTAAATCGTCAATGGCTCGATCGCTGCCGAAATAGTCATCCCCCCACACTAATGTTAACAGCTCATTGCGTGAAAAAGCACGATTGGGCTGCGCTGCTAAGGTATGAAGCAAGGAAAATTCCTTCACCGTCATTTCAATCTCTTTAGATTGCCAGTACACCAGACGACTATCTAATACTAGACGGAGATCGTCGATGATGAGGTCGTTTGATTTTGAAAAGACTATACTCTGTTCTGATTTTTCAGTAAGAGAGTTAAGCCGATGGAATAAACGATTTACTCGTGCGACCAGCTCACGTGGGCTGAAGGGCTTAGTTAAATAATCATCACTTCCAAGCTCAAGTCCAAGGATTTTATCTACTTCCTCATCACGGGCAGAGATCATAATAATAGGAACTTCGGCTTCCTTGCGAATTTGTTTGCAGAATTCATAGCCATTCATACCTGGAAGCATGATATCTAGAATCCACATATCCGGGCGCTCTATGTTCCATAACATGAGCGCTTCTTCTGCTGACCCTAAAGATATAGTTCTGTAGCCTTCCTTCTGTAAATAAGTCTCAACGATATCTCTTATATGACAATCATCTTCAACGATTGCGATTTGATAGCTCTTCATCAGGCAGACCTCCTAACCCATACATCTATTATTCTAACAAAGTTGTTCTTTCAAGCGGGCTTTTCCATACTTTTTCCACAATTGCTCCAAATTAATACCGAAGCTGATCTATAGAATAGTTATTTGTACGGTAAATATGTTGCTTGTATGGAACAAGCTCGAAAGGGGGTTGAGGCTGTGAGAATTTCATATTTGGCTCGCAAGGAGATTCTTGTGGCATTCTGCTTTCTTGCTCCGAGTTTGATTGGTTTTGCACTATTTTATTTGATTCCGTTTGGTCAAAGTGTTGTATTTTCATTTGAGAATCCAAGTGGTGAGGCAGGGATATCGCTTGCCAATTACCAGAGCCTATTAGCAAGTTCGTCCTTTCAAAAGGCGGCGGGGAATACATTCTGGTTCACAATTATTGGCGTTCCGATCCTTATTGTGTTGTCACTTACTCTTGCCATGCTGCTTAACAAACGAGTCTACCTTCGAAATTGGCTGCGCACCTCTTATGTACTGCCACTGGTTGTTCCAGTAGCGTCAATTGTGCTCGTATGGCAGATCCTATTCGATTGGAACGGTTTTTTCAATCATGCATTAGAGTGGATGGGAATGGAGCGGATCGATTGGATGAAATCAGAGTGGGCGCAAGGTGTCATTATTTTTATCTATGTATGGAAAAATATTGGCTATAATGTGGTCCTGTTCTTGGCCGGCTTGCAAAATATTCCTGATCAATATTATGAGATAGCAAACCTGGAAGGAGCAAGCTGGGCTCGTAAGCTCCAGATCACCTTGATTTATTTAATACCGACAGGATTTTTAGTGATGCTGATGTCCATTCTGAACTCATTTAAGGTATTTCGGGAAATCTATTTAGTTGCGGGTGACTATCCACATGACAGTATCTATATGCTTCAGCACTATATGAACAATATGTTCCTATCGCTCGATATTCAGAAGCTGTCATCTGCAGCTTTCTTAATGGTGCTCTGCATTCTAGTCATTGTGTTGATGCTCTTCCGAATTGAACATAAGTTCCGTTCATTTATGGAGTAAAGGGAGGGGTGTAAATGAACAAGAAACAGATAAGAACACTGCTACTTACTATCTTTTTAACCGTGATCGCGCTTGTAATGCTATTTCCTGTTGTATTGACAATGGTAAGTTCCTTGATGACAGAGAAGGAAATTATCCTGAATTACGGCATGTTAGGTAATACACAGATGAACGATTTTGTTAATTTGAAGCTGATTCCAGATTGGGTTTCGCTGGAGCAATTTTATAAGGTGCTTATTTCAACCTCGCAATTTCTTCGTATGTTTTGGAATTCTGTATTTATGGTGTTTCCAATCATTATAGGCCAGGTCGTGGTGGCAACATTAGCGGCATTTGCATTTGCCAAGCTGCGGTTTCCTGGCAGAGAGCCCTTATTTATTGTGTATCTGATCACGATGCTCATGCCGTTCCAGGTCACACTTGTGCCGAACTATATCATGTCCGATCGGCTAGGGCTTATTAATAGTCCAAGCTCCATTATATTACCAGGGATATTTGCGGCGTTTGGTGTATTCTTGCTCAGACAATTTATGCTCCAAATTCCAACGGCATATATGGAAGCAGCCCAAATGGATGGGGCAGGTTACTTCCGATCCTTTATCAGGATTGTCTTGCCTATGGTGAAACCCGGCATGGCAGCGCTAATTGTTCTGCTGTTTGCAGATTACTGGAATATGGTGGAGCAGCCACTGATCTTTCTGCAGGATGCCAATTTACAGCCCTTGTCCATTTTTCTATCCCGCCTGCAGGAAGATGCGCTTGGGGTATCGTTTGCGGCTGCGGTCTTGTATATGATGCCTATGATTCTCTTGTTTCTTTTGGCGGAACGGTATTTTATTGAGGGCATAGAGCTTTCTGGAATTAAAGGATAGGGGAAATGAGATGACAAGCACATCTAAGCGACAACGATTAACGGCTGCTTTGTTTGTATTATTCTTTGCTATATTGGCTGGTTTGACTTTCTTTAGCAGCACACTCGAAACGATGACGCTGCCCAAAGTAGTTACGGAGAAGCTTACCTCGAAATCATTAGTTCATCAGGTTAAAGGGAGTGGAGTCTTAACGCCTCGGAAGCAGGTGGATTTGTTGAATGAGACTGGCTCTAAAATTGTGAAGGTTCATGTAAAAGAGAATGCTGAGGTTAAGAAGGGGCAAAAGCTCGTGACATTTGATAGCTCTGATCTGGATGAACAGATCTATCAAGAGGAAACGGCGCTTAAGAAACAAAAGCTAAATCGGGAGATTCTCGAGGAGGATATGCTCAATGCATTGATAGGTGGTGATGAGCAAGTGATTGCCAAGGCTGAGCGAGCTCTTGAACTGGATAATATGGATCTTGAACTGGCGCAAAGAAAATTAAATAAGCTGCGTAAAGAAAAAGCGGATAAACAAACGCTGACTGCCCCTTTTGATGGCAAAATCACAAAGATTACAGCAGAGGATAGCATGGATGCTTCACAAGGGGGGACAATCCTGACCTTAATGGATAGTGGCAAGGGCTTCGAATTTTCATTTGCTGTCGAGTCGGATAATACGGCATTATTCGAGATTGGATCTAAGGTTTCTGTTCGATTGGCGAAAGACAATACACTGGTTAACGGTGTAATTGAAGAGATTAAAGCTGCATCCCAAGAGAGCAGTGAAGAAGATTCATCCGATAAATCCAGTTATCAGGTTGTCGTTTCTGTCTCCGATGCTGGTATTAAAGGTGGCGAACAAGTCAGTCTAGATATAAAGAAGGAGTCAAATGAAAAAGGTTATGTGTTACCAAAAAAATGGGTTCATAAAGATGCAACAGGAAGCTATGTCTTTGTAGTTGAGGAGAAGAAAAGCTCACTCGGCAATACGTTTAATGCACGTAAGGCTTACATTATAACAGGTGATTCAACAGAGGATGAGGTTGTAGCTGTGAGCGGGTTAAGTCCTGATGATGAGATCATTATTGAATCAAGTGAACCACTACAAGAAGGTAATAGAATCCGAGTATATTGAAGGGGATGAATGAATTTGAATAGAAGATGGGTATTGGCCATATTAGCAATGATAGTCGTATTATCGGGATGCTCTAGCAGCAGCGTGGGATCAGGTACAGAAGGAACATCTAATGAACAATCAGGTCAGGATGGCAAGAAGATTGAGATTGCGACCATGGCGGTAAGTCCTTATTTAGAGGAGGCGGTTAAGCAATACAAAAAAATTCGTCCAGATATACAAATTGATATCAAAGAGTATCTAGCTAGACCCCAAACGAATGAAGATGGAATGAGTCAATCAGGAGAAGCATTCTCAAAGGGCGATGTTGAGAAGTATATACAAACAGTGAGCACACAGATGATGTCTGGCAAAGGGGCGGACATGATCGTAATGAACGATCTACCACAGGACAAATATGTCGCCAAGAACATGCTGACTAATTTCTATGATCTGATGGATAAGGATGCTGACTTTGATCGAAATCAGTACTATCAGAATATTTTTGAGGGCTCCCAAGATGGTAATGGTTTGTATGCAATGCCATTCTCATTTGTCATCGACGCGCTAACTGGGAATACAGAGTTGTTAGAACAAGCTAACATTAAAATCGATGATCAGACATGGACATGGGATGAGTTTAAAGATATTTCCAAGAAGCTTAAGGGAAAAGTTGGTGAGGATTATTTCGCATTTGTTAATCTATTCCCGATTCAAATGTTAGCGGAGTATATAGAAGCTAATTATGATAAGCTCATTAATCAAGGTCAAGCGAATTTCGATTCCGATCTGTTTCGAGATATGATGAAGCAAATCAAATCGATGTATGATGAGGGCGTACTTAGTAATGATTTTACGTACGACTATACCAAAACCTTGTTCAACAATGCTAACCTTTTCGATCCAATAGGAGGCCTGTCCCAAGTCCTTGATCCAAAGCTTAAAATATATCAAAAGCCAACAGTAAATGGAAAATATAGTGGAACTTCATTTAAGTCATATTTCACTTTAGGTATTAACAGCAAATCTAAGGTTCAAGATGAAGCTTGGAACTTTATTAAGTTCATGCTTTCCGAGGAAATGCAATCTTCATCAGTCGTACAAGGGTTTGCGATGCATAAGGGAGCTGTGGAGAAACAGCTTAATGATGCTAAGCAGCAGGCAGTAGCGGGAACACTACCTCTTCTAGAACAGAAGTTTGATACTGAGACTGTAGAAAGCAAAATCCAAGAATTACATCAGCTTCTAGATGGTGCAAGCAGGAATTTATCTAGTGATCATAAGGTCGTTTCAATTGCAATTGAAGAGTTTGATTCATATATGAGTGGTCAGAAAACCGCTGAAGACGTCAGCAAGCTGATTCAAAACCGAGTCAACACTTACATTAACGAGTAAATAGGTCCTATTCGTAAGGCGTTTAATCATTTAACGGTGATTGAACGTCTTTTGTTTATTTTGCAGGAATCATCCCATTTGTCGTTGAATATATCCCGGTAACCGTATTGCGTATTCAAGATACGCAGCCACAGGAGGAGAACAACCTTGAAATCGACTACCGTTCAAAGCCTTACGGAAACGTTTAAGCTGGAAGTGCTAGCAGGTGCTAGCTGCATGGATCGTGAAATCACTCGTTCAAAGACGCATAGACCTGGACTTGAGTTTGTGGGTTACTTTGATTTTTTCCCAACGAAGCGGGTGCAAATATTGGGCTGCAAGGAAATCAACTATCTGTTAACCCTAAGCGTTGAAGAGCGTAAGTTACATATTGGTAATATCGTCAACTATCATCCACCATGTTTTATTGTGACGACAGGTCAGCAGGAGATTCCCTATTTAACTCTTTTCTGCGAAGAAGAAGGTATCCCGCTGCTTCGTACGCAGGAAACCACGACAGAGATTATCGCAAAGATTGACACTTATCTGATGAAGGCGCTGGCGCCAGAGCTTTCAATTCATGGGGTGTGTGTAAATCTGTCCGGCATAGGCGTTCTACTCAGGGGCAAGTCGGGGATTGGTAAAAGCGAAACCGCGCATACGCTCATTAGAAGAGGCCATCGGTTTGTAGCAGATGATATCGTGGTGCTGAAGAAGCTGGGACCAGCAACTCTTCTCGGCACACATAACGAGACGACCCGCGAGTTCCTAGCGCTGCGCAGTATCGGTCTGATTAACGTTGTGCGCCAGTACGGGCGTAGAGCCTTTCAGGATGAAACGCGAATTGTGCTCGACATCGAGTTGTCTCCTTGGCGAGAGAATTCTTTGAATAATGAGCTCGAACTTGAACCGAAGTTCACAGACTATCTTGGCGTCCAAATTCCGCATATTGAAATCCAGCTTCAGCCCGGCCGCGACGTAGCCGGCCTAATCGAAGCGGCCGCCAACAACTGGTATCTGAAGCAGCTTGGCTATAGTGCCGTTGAAGAGTTCATGCAAAGGATCGAAGACAAGCAATGAAGGGTACCCATAAATTTCTTTATAGGTAAACAGGCCGCAGAAGAGCTCTGGGGTCTGTTTTTTAACTAAATTTTGCCCTTTGATGCGTGATTGGCTGGGCATAGGCTATAAATGGTATAATTTCTAATAGGTATTTTGAGTGATCGTTAATAGGAGGTATTAATGATGAGTGATGAGCTATTGGAAAAATTGGATGCGTGGCATGAAGAGGACGAATTTCAAGAAATCGTGGATGCAATAACGGAAATTCCTGAAGAGGAAAGAGATTATGTTCTAACTAGTCATTTGGGCAGAGCGCTTAATAATCTCGGGCAATATGAAGAAGCTTTAGAGCAGTATTTGAGCATTGAAGAAGAGGGCGAAGGTGACCCACTCTGGCATTACCGTATCGGAGTTTCCTATTATTATCTCAAGCGGTATGATGAAGCTTTAAAAGCATTTACAATTGCAGACGAGCTAGAGCCTGATGATGAGGACACTTTGGAGTTTTTGGGTTGGATCAAACGTAAATTGGCTAAGAAAGCTGCGAAAAAGCCTCTGAATAAACCCGCAAAGAAGCCTATAGTAGCGATCGACTCCACCAATTTTTGGGATGACAGCGAGTATGCGTTCTCAGAATATATCTCTGAACCGCCTACAGATGCATTGATTGCTTCAGTAGAAGAAGAGCTGGTTTTTAAGCTGCCAAAATACTACGTTGAAATGATGAAGCTACATAATGGGGGAATTCCTCATAACACTCGGTACCCAATTCCGGGAACAGAAGAATTTATTACGATTTCAGGGATCCTTGGAATTGGACGAGATAAGAATAAGTCGCTGTGTGGAGCTTCAGGCAGCCGGACTGTGATTGAAAATGGACGTTATCCTGAGGTTGGTGTGGTGATTTGTGATTGTCCTTCTGAGAATGAAGTAATCATGCTGGATTACCGCGAGTTTGGAAATGATGGCGAACCCGAGGTTATCCATGTAGATCGAGATAACAAATACAAGATCACTCGCTTGGCTGATAATTTTGAGTCCTTTATTGGCGGATTAGTGAAATAGTGGATTTTGCTGGCTAAGAATATGATAACTAAGGCATTCCTTAACAGGAGTGCCTTTCTATTAGGGGAAGTAGCTATCGGACACAGCTGACCCTAATCGCAGCTTTTTCACAAATTTGTGGTGCTGATGGACCGCATAGCCACTATTGGCACGAAAAACATCAAATATGAGCACCATTCATAGGAATAGCGTCGCTGGAGTCCGAAACTAAGCAGAAAAGGCTAAAAACATGCGAATAACGTCATCTGGGTCCGAAAGATTCAGTGGACGAGTGCAATTCGGCGATTTAGCTGAAGGTGGGGCTGATTCCAGGTAGTTAGGCTATAGCTAGCCGATAATCGGTCTTAAAGCAGCCAAATAAATGACCGAAAAAACAGAGCAACGGTTCTCCAATAACGGAGTATCGCTGCTCTGTTTTCTTTTTAACCCACTCATTGATCGCTATTAAACACCTTGGACTGAAGCACATCGAGCGCTCGGTTGATTTCTTCCAGTTCTTCAGTAGAAGAGTCCTTGATCCGGTCCAGGAAACGTTCGCCGATCTGCCCAAAAGCTTTGTTCATCATCGCTTGTCCAGCGTCAGATAACCGAATCATTTGCTTACGCCGATCCTCTGCAACATCCAGCTTCTCACAAAGATTCTTCTCTGTTAATTTCTTGAGCTCACGGCTCGTGTTCGGCATAGAGATATTTTTACAATCACTAATTTGACTGAGAGTAACAGGCTGGCTGACCGCAATATACTCCAGAATACTATATTGAACGGGCGTAATACCTTCAGGTCTAACATCTTTGGTTAAGTCGAATGTTACTTCATGGACTGCCGTCGTAAAGGTCACTAATTTATGAAAAAACACTTCTTTGTCCATAACGATCACCTCTTAGTTTAAACTTTAACAAAATAATTATCATAATACAATTATCATTTGACAACTAAATGAAGGTTGTGATACGATTTTGTTATCAAATGATAATTAAAGAGGTGGATCAATGAACGTTTTAGTCATCTATACTCATCCGAATCATAAAAGTTTAAGTTATGCTTTTCTCAATAAAGTCATTCAAGGAAGTAATGAAAATCGAAAGATCACGAACATCGAGGTTCTTGATCTATATGAAGAGCAATTTGATCCGGTGCTGGTCTTTAACGAAAATAAACGTAGAAGAGACATGCATATCGATCCCAAGCTTGAGAAGTATCGTGAGCAGATTCGTCAGGCTGACAAGATCGTGTTTGTGTATCCGATCTGGTGGGGCCGGCCTCCCGCCATGCTGCTCGGTTATATTGATCAAATGTTTGCCTCTAATTTTGCTTATAGAGAAAAGGGCGGTCTTATCCCGGAGGGGCTGCTGAAAGGGAAGTCAGTAGTTTGTATTTCCAGCATGAAGGGACCAACCCTTTATCCTTTATATTGGTTAAACAATTCCCATAAGGTGCTGATGAGAAAAGCATTATTTCAATATTGCGGTATCAAGAAGGTGAAGTTTTTCGAGTTTGGGAATATGGAGAGTCCAAAAGGTAAACATGACAAAAAGCTAAATCAGGTCTACCAATATTTTAAAGCCATGGCTAATTAATACTCAAAGATAACGGATCGATGATCATTTGGACTCGTTAAAAAGATAGGCAACATAATCCTGCAGCACTGAGGTATGGTCCATTTGTCGCAGCATAGTCCCGATATTCCCACGATGATAGCTGCCATGGTTCGCAACGTGAAAGATAGCTCCGGAAATGGATGTCTCAAGCGATCCCATAATCGGATGATCTAACACAACGGTGAGGTCCTTATCTATTTGACTAGCCAGCACCATTTTATTTTTGCTGGTTAGCTCACGATAGAGGACATCCATTTCTTCAATATCTTTTATAGCTAATAAGGGCTCTAATTGGGCAGCTGATGCTATAGCTTCATTCCTGGTTCGCCCTGAAATCAAGTCAAACCAAATGTTCTCCACGACATAAATATGCGTCATAACCTTCGCTACCGAAGAAAAACCGCTCTGAATATCCTTATGGTAAATGTCTTTAGGCAATTCCTTTAAGCGATGGATGATCGTTAGATTAGCCCATTCGTTGTAGGCATACATTTCTTGCACGGGATGCTTTTTCATATCATTTGTCCTCCTAAGTAGATTGGTTATTTTACAATTCTATTATAGGAATTAACGGTCAATACGTAATAAATAAGATAGATCATGCCATACGCTGCTATAGCCACGGCAAACGACAGGATATTATCGCTTAAATTCATATTATATTCTAGAACCATGGAGAAGGTTAGCATTCCTGCATTTACAATCCCAACGATAAAAGGAAGTATGAATACAAACAAGTTTTGTTTGGATATCGTCTTTCGTACTTCTTTTCTACTTACGCCAATTTTTCGTAGTATTTCATAACGACGTTTATCAGAGTGTGCTTCTGTTAGCTGTTTGAAATAAATAACACTTCCTGTTGCGACTAGTAGCACTAAGGCTAAAGAACTGACCACAAACATTTTCATTCCTGATAAGGATTGGAATAATTTATTTTTATCATAGAAAGTACGCATCTGAGTATCCTTGTTAGCCAGTTTCATTAAGAACTCAGATGTTTCTTTTGTTGTTTTTTCATTTTCCACTTTATAGGCTTTATAGACAATCGGACGGACTTGTTCAGCTATATTGCTAAAAATCATGTCATCAACGACAAGATATAATGGCTCAGATCCAGAGTGTAGTGCTATTTCCTTTTTCTCTAGCTTATCGAGCATAAACGTATGATTTCCTTGAGACAAATGTACATTTACTTCTTTTCCAACAAAATCAGAATCCAGTTGATTGATGCCATAATACTTAAACGCGATTGCTTCGTTGTCAGATAATTTGGGTATGTCACCTAAATTTAGAACTTTTTTCATTTTATGAAAGGTTTGCTCGGAGATCAGGTTAACCGAAAGGTCATCTTTGTCTTGAAACGGTGCCGAAGTAACTCCTTTCACTTTAATAAAGGGAATATCCAGTTGATCGGTTATCGGATGATCCTTATCTTGTGAAATGATTCGATGGACTTGATTGTCGAACGTTTCGTCTTGTGAAAGATGAATATAGCTAAATGGAGCAGCTGCATGAGCATCCTTTTCAACCGTAGCGTATTCAGAAAATGCCGCTTGAAGATATGGGAGCACCGCAGTCATTAGCAATGCAATAACTGTAAGCATAAGGGCATTCCCTTTCACACGGTACAACAAATGAGAGGTTCCAATAATGTTAATGCCTTTATAGTAGTTCGACTTATTCTTCTGTGCACGTGTTAACAGATATACCGTTAAAGAACGGAATAATAAATAGGTTCCCATGATAATCAAAGGGAAAGACAGCATAGCCATGGAGTTAAACATAAGCCAATAACTACTTCCCAGTAAAACGATCGAAACTACAGCAGAAAATAGTGAAGCTCGCGGAACCTCTTCGCCCTTATTCTCTGCATGAAATAATTCAATGAGTTTAAAACGATAAATTAAGAGATACGACTGAACGGAAGTAAAGATCGTAATGACGGTAAATACAATAGCGGTAGCCACTATGGCTTCTATAGGAATATTAAAGCTCACAACCACTGGGGCACCTAAAAGCTTGAGGAGCAGCATGATAGACAATCTGGATAGAAGAATGCCTAATACAAGTCCCGATACTAAAGTGATGGCCCCGATAATGATATTTTCAAAAAAGAGCATTCTCGCGATAACTTTTTTTCTTACGCCAAGCAGGGAATACAGCGCGACTTCCTTTTTTCGTTTTTTTGCGAAGAATGCATTAGAATAGCCAATAAAAACGATTAAGAATACTATTAAAATGTAAGAGGTTTGAGACATTGAACTTCCCATGATTTGAACGGCATCTTTAATTTCTGGGATATATATCAATGAATTAAACGTATAGAAGATCACTACACTAATCACCATTGAGAAGAAATAGAGGAGATAGTTTTTTATATTCCCTTTAATATTTTTTCTCGCTAAACTAAATAACGTCACTAGCACCACCTCCAAGAACCGATAATACATCTAATATTTTTTTGAAGAATTCTCTACGCGAAGCCGTACCTTTTACAAGTTCGGTGAACAGACTTCCATCTTTAATAAAGAGCACACGGGTACAATAGCTAGCCGCAAATGCATCATGTGTAACCATTAAGATAGTTGCTTTATCTTCCTTACTCAAGTCTTGCAAGCTCTCTAATAAGTCTGTTGCAGATTTGGAATCCAGAGCACCAGTAGGCTCATCCGCTAAAATTAAGCTTGGTTTAGACACAATTGCGCGTGAAGCTGCCGTCCGTTGTTTCTGCCCACCTGAAATTTGATACGGGTATTTATCTAAAATATCTTGAATTCCAAAACGTTCCGAAATCTCAGTGACTCTATGCTCTATTTCCTGTACATTCATTTTTGCTAAGGCTAATGGCAACAAAATATTATCTTTTACGGTTAAGGTATCTAATAAATTATAATCTTGAAAAATAAAACCTAGTTTATCGCGACGGAATGTTGATAGTTGATCTTCATTCATATTTAGAATGCTTACCCCGTCAATCAAAATCTCACCAGATGTCGGCTGATCTATCGTAGCTAAAATATTCAAGAGTGTGGACTTACCTGCACCTGACGGCCCCATAATTCCAACATATTCACCTTCCTGAACAGTAAATTCAATATCATTTAATGCTGTAAATGTATGTCCCCTTGCCCCATATACTTTTTGGATTTGTTTTGCTTCTACTATTGCTTTCATATATAATTCCTCCACACAAGAAGTTGCTTTCTCTTTACAGGATTTATTCTATATCATGCAATCTTACAGTGGCCTTACAGTTCTTTGAGCTAACCTTACATTATCGCTACGCTAAAATAATTGTGGCCCTTCTCCGCTAGTGGCGCTTCGTTCTACACCCACTGTCTGTAACAGCATAAGCAGAATTTTATAAGGGTATACTGGTTGCTGAATAAGGGAGGAAACTCATGAAAATTATGATTGTAGAAGACGAAAAAACCATTAGAGATATGGTAGGAGAAATAATAGAAAGATGGGGATTTGATATCGTAAAAGTAGAAGATTTTAATGAAGTATTACAAGTGTTTCTAAAAGAAAATCCTCATCTGGTGTTATTAGATATTAATTTACCTTCATTTGATGGGTTTTACTGGTGCCAAAAAATTAGAGAAGCATCAAAAGCACCGATTATCTTTCTTTCATCTCGTGATACACCCATGGATACGATTATGGCGATGAATATGGGTGGGGATGACTTTATTAATAAGCCTTTCCATACAGATGTTCTGATGGCAAAGATCAATGCACTCCTGCGTAGGACGTACGCTTATATAGAAGATATGGAATTAAATGTGATAGAGCATGAAGGAATTGTACTCAACCTTAAAACGTACGATATTTCTTATAGGAATCAGACGGTTGAACTCACCAAAAACGAATTTATTATTTTAAACCTACTCATGCAAAATAAAGGAGCCATCGTAAGCCGGAGAAACATCATGCGTACGCTATGGGCGGATGAAAGATTTGTAGATGAAAATGCCTTATCTGTGAATATGACTCGTTTACGCAAAAAAATCACTGATCTTGGCAAGGAAGATTTCATTACGACTAAGAAAGGGTACGGGTACATCATTCTATGAGTTTTTTTCAGTATCTAAAAGATAAACGATATTTTCTCATACTCTATTGTATATTGATGCTGTTTGTCTCAATAATTATGATATTAAACGAGAGCTGGAATCTTGCTGCTCCAAACCTTCTATATACTCATGTTATGGGTTTCTTCTTTGTTAGTATGTATATTACTATCGGATATTATTACCGGAGGTCTTTCTATCTTGAACTACATGATCTGATACAAAATAAGAAGGGCGATTTCATTGCAGCAATGCCTGAACCACAAAATTATGAACAAGCTTTATATGTACATTTGATAAAAATGATGCATGATCACCATACTAAGCAACTTCAAAATTTGATTCTCGAGAAACGAGATCATCAAGATTTTATTATGTCATGGATTCATGAGGTAAAGCTCCCGATTGCGGCAAGTAAGCTACTTATGGAGAACAGTATGGGGAAAACAGTAGATTTTCTTGTGGATAAATTTGAAGATGAGCTTAACAAAATTGATAACTACGTAGAACAAGCCCTCTACTATTCACGAATTGACTCATTTTCTAAAGATTATTTCATTACAGATGTACCGTTAAATCAAATTGTGAAAAATAGTGTAAAAAAATATGCCAAGTTTTTTATTACGAAACGGATTCGTTTTCATATGGAGGAAGTACAGGTACAGCCATTTGTACAAAGCGATAGTAAGTGGCTTACCTTTATCCTAGATCAGATTACAGCAAACGCTTTAAAGTATACTAATGAAGATGGAGAAATCTCTGTTGTGTTCGAAGAAGACAGTAAAGAAAAACGATTGAGAATCCAAGATACAGGCATTGGAATCAAGCCGGAGGATATACATAGAGTATTTGAAAGGGGCTTCACAGGTTCTGCTGGAAGAACTCACTCGAAATCTACTGGAATGGGATTGTATCTTGCGAAACAAATGGCTTTGAAATTAGGTCATGAACTTTCTATTCAATCACAAGAGGGAGTATACACAAGGGTCACTATTCATTTTCCGAAAATGAGGAACTACTATCAAGAAATATGAGGAGTAACCCTTGTATTGGATATTGATATTCTTAAACGACTTCTATTTGAGCAAAGATTGTCCCAAATAAACCAGAATACAGACCACGGCGATAAAGCAGAGGAGTAACCAATTCGCTAGCTTCATTCCCATCTAAACCTTACCTACCTTAATCATTGTTAAGTCTTCGCCACTTACTTGTTTGATTAAATTCATTACTTTATGGGCGCCTCTGCCGTTCTCATAAAGTCTCATTTTATCTTTGTACGTTGAGCGGTTCTCGTATAGCTTCATAATCGCATGAACAAAGCTTTGCATGGTCATCTCTTCTTCAAGTAACACTTCAGCAAATCCAGTTTGTTGAAAATATTGTGCTTGGGCAAGTTGACCAGAGCGGCTCCCACCATTCGTATGGGGAATTAATAACATTGGCTTTTGCATAGTAAGAAGCTCCATCATAGAGTTTGAGCCTGCACGAGATACGACAACATTAGCCATAGCTAATAAATGCGGCAATTCGCAGCTTGTAACGAATTCATACGATTTGTAGCCTGACATAGAGAGGTGATAATCGACCTTTCCCTCCCCGCAAATATGAACCACTTGAAATGTATCTATCAACTCGGAAAGTACATTTTTCACCATTTGGTTAATGCTATGTGCCCCTTGGCTTCCTCCCATAATGAGAAGAACAGGCTTAACAGAGGTAAATCCGCAAAAGGCTAAACCACGTTGTTTATCAGCGAATTTAAATTGCTCCTTCAAGAGCGGTCCTATATGAACGGCTTTGAGAGAAGCAGATTGTGTGACAGTCTTCAGAAAATTAGTACACAGATGAGTGGCAAACGGAAGCGAGATTTTATTAGCTAGTCCAAGATTTAGGTCTGGTTCATAAATAATGATAGGCACTTTGTTGAGTTTAGCTCCAATCACGACCGGTACAGAAACAAATCCACCTTTAGAAAAAATCACACTTGGCTTAATGTTTCGTAGGAGTCGGTAGGATTGAAAGATGCCCTTTATGATTCTGAACACATCGGTCACATTCTTCCAATCGAAATAGCGTCTCAATTTCCCTGTGGAAATGGGATAGTAGGTCACTTCCTCCTTGTAGTCAGACAAAAGCTTACGCTCA
Source organism: Paenibacillus sp. G2S3 (assembly GCF_030123105.1). NCBI lineage: Bacteria > Bacillati > Bacillota > Bacilli > Caryophanales > Paenibacillaceae > Paenibacillus > Paenibacillus sp. G2S3. Next base: position 6,558,533 of record NZ_CP126095.1, on the reverse strand, counting down.
ATGCCTTGTTCGGAGCCTATATAATGGACGTCCCAATCCTCAGCTAGACAGTTAGGAATCAACACGAGGTTCCCTGATACATGGCCTGCGGAGCCTCCACCTGTAAATACGATTGAGGTACTCATGCTAGAAAACCACCTTGTTGTAACATTTCTTTTATCGCAGGCTTACTCATCAGCTCATGATTCGAGTCATAGCTTTGGAAGTCCACAGGAGGGCAAGCGACATAAGCTTCTTGTAAACCTTCTATAGGAAAAGGAGGGAGAATCACATAATAGTGATCATCCAGATGTATAGATGAGGCGCTCTCAAATTCCGATATCAGGGCCTCACTTAAGCTTTCACCGGGACGAATCCCCGTTTCCTTGATTTGGATCGTGCTAGTTGATAAGTCGTCAATCAAGACCTGGGCAAGATCCTTAATGCTGCAAGCAGGCATTTTGGTCACAAAGACTTCTCCGCCTCTGCTTTCTTCTGTTGCTTTAAGGAGTAGGGTAATCGCATCATCTATGGTTAAGAAAAAACGAGTCATTCTAACATCTGTAAGGGAAATATCTACTCCATCCACAATACTTTGTTTGAAAATAGGAACTACACTGCCGGTTGAACCGAGGACGTTACCACTTCTCACACATACTAACTGAGTTTTAGTTTGTCTGAGATTGGCATGGACCATTAGCTTTTCGCCGAGTGATTTTGTCATTCCGTAGGTGCTCGATGGATGAGCTGCTTTATCGGTGGAGACGTAGATCACTTTTTTTACGCCATGTTTAATAGCGGCTTGAATCACATGCTGAGTTCCAAGTACGTTAGTCTTCATCGCACTGTCCGGTTGTTGCTCACAGATCGGGACATGCTTCAAGGCTGCTAGATGATAGATATAATCTACCTGATGGCAAGCCTGCATGATTTCATGCTTATCACGAATATCACCAATGATAAACGTTAGTTTAGGGTTATGATGATATTCCTGTTGTAGTTCTACTTGAAGTGACTCATTGCGGGAAAATATTCTGATTTCTTTAGGGTCTCTTTCCAATAACCTTTTCACGAGTTGTCGTCCCCAAGATCCGGTTCCACCGGTAATTAATATGGTTGTATTTTGCACGGTTTGTTCCTCCTATGATCTTAGCTACAAAATAATCATAGTGTTTGTATGTTACGTGAATATGGCAAAGCGAAGCTTCCAAAATCAAAAGAAGGGTTAAAGAACCCTTATTGGTCCCTTAACCCTTCTTTTAACTTCTAATAGCCATCTGTATGCTTTCCTGATTGCTCAGCAATTTCGGCGGCTTCTCGATTATCTGAGGTGCCGAGATGTGACGAGTCCACTTTCGCTTTGGCAAGACCTTCAGCCACTCGACGACCGTAGTCCGGATCAGCTTTTGTGAAATGGTCAATCATATTGTTTTGAATCACAGGCGCACATATTTTTAGGGCATCGACCAGGTTATGAATCAATTCATCCCGTTCCCAATCCTCGAACTTGCGATAGGTATCTCCAGCTTGCCCGAAGTCATTTGTACGATTAATTTTCTCGCGAACTAGTCTGTCATTATACATCGGTTGATGGTCTTTGCCGGAAGGGGTCGCTTCCTTTAACCCGCCAAGTGAGGATGGTTCGTAATTCACATGTGGGTTCTGCTCAGGCACCTTATCGACATGATAAGTCATTTGCCCATCCCGCTGATTTGTCGCTACCCTTGTCTTTGGGGCATTGATCGGCAATTGAATGTAGTTCGCGCCCACCCGATGCCGCTGAGTATCTGAATAGGAGAACGTCCGGCCTTGCAGCAGCTTGTCATCGGAGAAATCCAGACCGTCTACAAGAACCCCCGTTCCAAACGCGGCCTGCTCAACCTCGGCAAAATAATTGTCCGGATTTCGATCCAGAACCATCTTCCCTACAGGTAAAAATGGAAAACGTTCGTGATCCCAAAGCTTAGTAGGATCCAGTGGATCAAAATCGAGCTCAGGATGCTCATCATCACTCAGGATTTGTACACATAGCTCCCACTCGGGGTAATCCTTGCGCGCAATAGCTTCATATAAGTCTTGCGTAGCATGGCTGACGTTTTTGGCTTGTATATCCTCTGCAGCCTGCTGAGTTAGATTCTTAATGCCATGTTTCAGCGGCTCCCAATGATATTTGATTAAGACGGCTTCGCCTTTTTCATTCACCCATTTGTAGGTATTGACCCCAGACCCCTGCATTTGTCGATAGTTAGCTGGAATCCCCCATGGAGAAAATAGAAACGTAATCATGTGCGTAGCTTCAGGAGAGTTCGATACGAAATCAAACATCCGCTCCGGGTTTTGCAGATTGGTCACGGGATCTGGCTTGAAAGCATGCACCATGTCGGGAAATTTCAGCGGATCACGGATAAAAAAGATCTTCAGATTGTTGCCGACCAAGTCCCAGTTGCCGTCCTCAGTATAGAACTTTGTGGCGAAGCCGCGGGGGTCACGAAAGGTCTCCGGAGAGTAAACACTATGAACTACCGTGGAAAATCGCACGAATACAGGTGTTTTTTTGCCGGCCTCTTGAAAAAGCTTAGCACGTGTATACTTCGAGACGGGTTCATCGCCTACTTTTCCATAAGCTTCAAAATACCCGTGGGCTCCGGCACCCCTAGCATGTACAACACGTTCTGGCGTACGCTCTCGATCAAAATGCGATATTTTCTCGATAAAGTGGTAGTTTTCGAGCGTCGATGGCCCACGATTTCCTACCGTTCGTATATTCTGATTATCTGTAATTGGATGACCTTGTCGATCCGTTAAAATCATATCTTCTTTTTCCTTGTCCATATGGCGAAGCCCCACCTCTCTTCAGATATGAATCCTATTTTCTACCAGAATTCTGAAAAGTATGCGAAACCCACTGACAAGAGATGTTATGAAAGTTACAATTTTTATTGGCATTTGAAATAATGACTGTTATATTTGAAAATACTATGTGTTATAAGCTTAGCAACTTGGTATCGACAGAATGGAGAGGCGGAATTACATGCAACAATTTTTAGATAGTATGATTGGTGTAACAAATGACTTTTTGTGGTCGAAAATATTGGTGATCCTTCTTATTGCTTGTGGACTTTATTTCACCGTAAGATCGAAGTTTGTACAGTTTGGTATGTTCAAAGAAATGTTTCGGGTTCTTAAAGGATCCAATGAAAGGTCAAAAGATAGTATTTCGTCCTTCCAGGCCTTCTGCATCAGTATGGCGGCGAGGGTAGGGACAGGTAATATAACGGGAATCGCAATTGCTATTGCCATAGGTGGTCCAGGGGCTATCTTCTGGATGTGGGTAATTGCCATTATTGGATCAGCGTCCGGATTTATAGAAAGCACATTGGCACAGGTATATAAAGTGAAGGATAAGACCGGATTTCGCGGTGGTCCTGCCTATTATATGGAGAAGGGTCTGAACAAGCGCTGGATGGGAGCGATATTCGCGGTTCTGATCACGTTATCCTTCGGCCTTGTATTTAACGCGGTCCAATCGAATACGGTCACAGTGGCCTTTGAAAATTCATTTGGCACCAACCGAGCCATTCTTGGACTTGTAATGGCTGCTGCGTTTGCGGTGGTTATCTTCGGTGGTATTAAGCGTATCGCAAGAATGTCTGAATACATTGTAGTGATAATGGCAGGGCTCTACATTGGGGCTGCTCTTATTATTATGCTGATTAATATTACTGAACTCCCGGGAGTTCTCGCACTCATTGTGAAAAGTGCCTTCGGATTTGAACAAATTGCAGGAGGATCTTTGGGTGCAGTGATTTTACAGGGTGTGAAGCGTGGTTTGTTCTCTAATGAAGCGGGTATGGGTAGTGCGCCTAATGCTGCAGCAACGGCAACCACAAGTCATCCGGTGAAGCAGGGGCTAATGCAAGCCCTAGGCGTACTTACAGATACGTTACTTATTTGTTCGAGTACAGCGTTCATTATCTTGTTATCAGATGCGTATAAGCAGCCGGGGCTGGACGGAATCAAGCTGACACAAGCGGCATTAAGCGAGCATATTGGTTCGTGGGCATCCGGATCATTAGCCATCATGATTTTCTTGTTTGCCTTCAGCACGTTAATTGGAAATTATTATTACGGTGAGACCAATATAGAATTCTTGAACTCCAACAAAAAAGTATTACTATTCTATAGATACAGTGTCTTGGCGATGATTATTTTTGGTTCCGTAGCAAAGGTTCAATTGGTATGGGATTTAGCCGACTTATTTATGGGTTTCATGGTTATCGTGAATTTGATTGCCATCCTGCTGTTATCTAAAGTGGCCTTTGCCGCCTTGAAGGATTATAAAAGGCAGAAACGTGAAGGGAAGGATCCTGTTTTCTATAAAGACAGCATTCCGGGGCTCGAGAACATTGAATGTTGGGACAGCTCCTCAGATATAAAAAGATAGAAAATATATTTCAAGGGCTCAGGTAACTGAGCTCTTTTTGCTGTTATAAAGGTTGTTCTATTGGAAAAACGAGCCTTTAGAATCGCTTCTAAGGCTCGTTTTGCGTACAGTATTTTAAATTAGTCCGGCTTAATTTAGTTTATCCTGCAGCCCAAACATCTAATTCAATTTTTAATTCAGGTAAACCTAATCCTTTAACATAAGCAATGGTCATTGAAGGAGGCGTCATCCCGAATACTTTATTCCAAATTTCATAGAAATGATCCCAATCGATTTCTTCTGTGGCCCAAATGTTGATTTTGATTACATGATCAGGAGTTAGCTTTTGAGAAGAAAGGACTTCAACTATATTGCTCATCGTATTTGTTACTTGTTGATTAAAATCTGTAGGGATATTACTGTTTTGATCGATTCCTATTTGACCAGAAAATACATACATTTCAGCGTTTCTGCTTATTTTTGTTACATGACTATAGTTACCAACGGGTTTCGCAATATTTTCTGGATTATATCTTGTAATCACATGATTATTTAAGTTCATTTTTATGAAGTCTCCTTTAAATAGAAAATACATAACGATAGCTAGGTTATATATCTCCACTGTTTTTTAGTTTTAATTTTTGACAGACCTATCCTATCAATCATTAATTCTAGAAAAAAACAGCAGTAGAATACCCAATACCAAAAGACAAATATTTTAGGGATCTCTTTTTCATCAGGTATTCCTCCTTCTTATTTAAAGTAAGCTTTCATCAAAATGATAACATTAATCCACGTGAGACGGCAACTTTGCCTCCTCCGGCACAATATGACTAGCAAAAAACACTTTATCGGAACAAAACTCGTAGCCTAAATAGGCTCTCAGGCGAAGCGATTCGTTTGAGAGCTTTTCTATTGCCGTATATAATGATATCTTGGTTGAATAATTGGAACTTAAATCTTTGTCTGATATCTTTCGGGTAAGCCCTCCTATGTAACGAAGAAAGTATAACAAATGAAAGGTAATATCGAACATGATGATCTATAACCGTCTCGCCATAATGATACCCCCAGTACCCTAGCTAGGCTCATATTCTTGTTGCTGTTCGAGGATATAAGCTTGTAGGAGGGCGAAAATAAGATGAAAAAATATGCAGCACCATCTTTACTTTTAATGATTGTTCTTGTGGCTTTTCCACAAATTAGTGAGACGATCTATACTCCATCTTTGCCGGATATTGCTGTGGCACTTGGGGTCTCTAATAGTTCTGTTCAGTTAACATTAAGTATCTATTTTATCGGATTTGCTTTAGGAGTTTTCTGTTGGGGATGGCTCTCTGACTTCATCGGACGGAGACCTGCCATGCTGGGTGGACTCATTGTATATGGTATTGGAAGCTTAATGTGTTTTTACTCGGAATCCATTACTCTACTTCTGGTCAGCCGTTTCATTCAAGCGTTTGGAGCAGCAACTGGCTCTATTATTACGCAAACCATTCTTCGGGAGAGTGTATCCGGGAATAAGCGGCATGCCATGTTTGCCCAAATCTCGGCGGTGATTGCTTTTACTCCTGCAGTAGGGCCGCTTATTGGCGGATGGGTGGATCAAGGTTTTGGTTTTCGAGCGGTTTTCTTTACATTAGTGATGATGAGTGTGTTGTTATTTGTGTATGCTTTTTGGAAGCTGCCAGAAACGACTGATGTTTCCGTGAGAAAAAAGGTGGCTATTCTACCTATCGTTAAAAGAATGCTCTCATTGCCACGTGTATTGGTGTTTGGGTTACTGATCGGGGGCATCAATGGAGTTTTATTTAGCTACTATGCGGAAGCACCCTTTATATTTATTGAACACTTTAATATTTCACCGGGAGTATATGGTTTTCTAGGTATTGTTGTGGCTTTGGCATCGATAGTGGGAGCAATGATGTCCAAGAGATTATTGAGCGTCTATGCCCCAGAAAAAATAATTCATATCGGTTGTCTAGTAATGACCAGCGGGGCCTTGCTATTAACAATCGCAAGCAGTCTTGTCTCGTTGCCCATTATGATAATGATGGTAAGCATTCTAATAACGCTGTTTGTCATGTTAATGGGGGCCGGTATCGCCTTACCTAATTGTCTAAGTCTTGCTCTTGTCCAATTTCAGGACGTTGTAGGAACAGCAGGTGCGATCTTCAGCTTGGGATATTATTTGCTAGTTAGTTTAGCGACGTGGGGAATGAGCGCACTTCATAATGGTTCATTGCTGACGATGCCCATCTATTTCTTAGGGATCAGCGGCGGAATGTGGTTATTAAGTAAAAAGTTTATTGTAGCGGAATAGGAATTACTTCTTAGTTATTTGATTAGAAGGAGATATGGAACGGGGTATCCATAAATAAATGGCAGTCTGGAACGGTTTGAGTTCCGGACTGCTTTTATTTGTTAGTCCACTTCCGGCACAATGACTTGGATATGACGAGGAAGAACACTTAGCGTAATGGGTAAAATCGGACCTTCTTCACCATCCACATTGGTTCTTACGGCTTCAGGCGAGCTTACACTTACATTTTGGGCCGTGAAATAGACAACGTCTTTATGATCCTTAAGGCTACCAAGTAGTAGAGATATACTAGCTGTAATGGTATTGAGTATACTGAGGTCTTGAATAATAAAACAGTGAAGCAGACCATCGTCAACCGCAGCATCAGGTATCAAATTCTCGAATCCACCGACTGAGTTGGTTAACACGGCGAGAAAAAGCGGGGATTCGCCTTGCCATGTCTTATCGTCATAATGAATGAGAAGAGGGTGGGGGGAAGTGCTTGTAAGTTGTTTTAGGCCTTCTTTCAGGTATGCCAATGAGCCGAGCTTAGTTTTCTCTTCGGTTGATACGGAGGACAATGATCCGGCGATTGAGCCTACAGCCACAACGTTGCCGAATAAGCGGTCATTCAAGCAACCAATATCTACTGTCTTTACGTTAGAGGAAGCAAGGGTTTGAATGGCTATTTCGGGATTCAGCGGGATCTGTAACGCGCGGGCAAAATCATTAACCGTTCCTAAGGGGACTACACCTAACTTTGGATGTTGTTTCTGATTCATAAGACCATTAATGGTCTCGTGAAGCGTGCCATCCCCGCCAATGGAGACGACTAGATCGTAGCACTCCTCACAGGCAGTGATGCAATAACGGGTTGCATCTAGTTCTTTTGCCGTCTCCTTGATCGTAACCAAGTAGCCTTGATCAGCTAGAACTCTTTCTGCATATCGAACATATTCACCAGCTTCTTCTTTACCGGATGAGGGGTTAATAATAATCATAGCTTGTAGCATAGGGATTATCCTCTCTTGTTCAATCTAATTGCCTATTAGATGATTACCCCAAAGTGGTATAGCGGAAATCATAACAACCTAAAAAAAAGGTGAGCAAGAACGACCTAAGTCGTCTTACTCACCTCTTTTTTTAAATATAAGAAAGTATAAATTGCGCACGATACTTTCTTATATTTGTCGCTTAAATGCTTGCCGTCCTTATAAGGACGCCGAAGGCGTTTATGCTTGTTAATAGACCTTGTCACCATTAAAAATGGAATTCTTAACGATAACATAATCTACTTTACGTATAGCTTCTAATTTATTGCCTCCAGCATAAGAAATCGAGGACTGAAGATCTTGCTCCATCTCTCTCAACGTTTCTGCTAAAGCGCCTTTGTGTTCGACAACTATTTTTTTGCCCTCAACATTCTTCTTCTCACCTTTTTGGTATTCAGAAGCGGAGCCAAAGTACTCTTTATACAGCTTTCCATCGATCTCGATGGTATCACCAGGGGATTCTTCATGCCCGGCAAATAGGGAACCGATCATGACCATGGAAGCACCAAATCTAATGGATTTGGCGATATCCCCGTGTGTCCGAATGCCTCCGTCAGCGATAATAGGCTTACTTGCAGCCTTGGCACACAAGCGTAGTGCGGCTAATTGCCAGCCACCTGTTCCGAATCCTGTCTTAATCTTTGTGATACATACTTTCCCTGGTCCAATTCCCACTTTAGTGGCGTCGGCCCCAGCGTTCTCTAATTCTCTAACGCCTTCAGGGGTTCCCACGTTTCCAGCAATAACGAAACTAGTAGGTAGGTACTGTTTAATATGCTTGATCATTCGAATAACAGCCTCGGAATGACCATGTGCAATATCGATCGTAATGAATTCCGGAATCAACTGTTCGTTAGCTAATTGTTCAACGAAATCGTATTCTTCTTCTTTGACTCCGACACTAATGGAAGCGATTAATCCGCGGGAGTGCATGTCCTTGATGAAAGACGTACGCTTCTCTGGTTCAAAACGATGCATAATGTAGAAGTAGCCATTTTGGGCTAAGAAGCTGGCGATCTTCTCATCTATGATGGTTTGCATGTTTGCGGGTACCACAGGTAATTTAAAAGTATGACCACCTAAGGTGACTGTTGTATCACACTCGGAACGGCTATTTACGATACATTTTGCAGGAATTAACTGAATATCTTCATAATCGAATACTTTTTTCATTATATACACCTCTAAATGCGAACATTATAGTATTTTGTTTGTTGATTGTTCGTCCACTTTGTAATGTACAGCATTCCGAACAAGAAGTCAAAATTCTAGTACATTATGGTGTAAATTGGACTTAATTATACGGCGATTTGGTGTACGGCTTATGATTCATATAAAAAAGCAGATTATTCATAACGAACCAAAGAAATTTAGATAACGTAAATTTATGAACTGCTCTAAACTTTAGTTATGGAAGCTCTTACATTAGAAAAAGAACAGGGAGGTCTCACCGTGAAAAAATTTAGTGTTTTACTTCTCACCGCCGCCACTTTACTCTCGATGACACTTGCAGGTTGTGGCAATGAGAATAATGCTCCAGCAGCCAATCAAGGGGAAAAGAAAGACAAGGTGAAAATCAGAATTGCGTACTGGAACAAAGAGGATAGTGTTAAGACCCTTCTTGATCTGGTAAAAGAAAAGCTACCGAATATTGAACTTGAGTATCAATTTATTGATAACAAGCAATATCAGAATATTATTGAAACACAGCTAACGGCTGGGGCAGGTCCAGACATTATTTCTACTAATCCTTATACGGCATCAAGATATGCAAAACTCGGCTACATCAAAGATATCTCTGAACTAGCTGATCGTTATAACGATGGTGGTAAAAATGTATACTCTGTAGACGGTAAACTATATGCGATTCCAGGAATCAGCTGGTTCGAAGGGATGTTCTATAATAAAGAGATTTTTGAAAAGTTGAATCTAAAGGTTCCTACAACCTTTGAGGAAGAGCTAGCGCTCCATGAGACATTGAAACAAAACGGAATCAAACCTCAGGCGATGGGCGCTAAATCATGGGAGCCTATGATGAAATCTTCCATGGGTCTGGTTATGAACAACTTCTTGTCTAAGGCTGAGAATAAAGATTTCGATGTACAGTACGGTGAAGGTAAGACCAAGCTTGATGGGAACTGGAATACAGCCCTTGAGCAATGGACGGAATTAATCAAACGAGGATATTTAACGGAGGATATGCTGGGTGTTGATTACGACCAAGCCCTTGATGAATTCGCAACTGGAAAAGCTGCAATGTGGCAGTCTGGACCGTGGGCTGTAGAAGCTATTCAAACGAAAAATCCGAATTTGAAATTTGATATGTTTCCTTTCTATGGATCTGAGCCAGGTGCAGGTTGGTTGATTGGTGGCCCAGGTGTAGGGTTCGCTGCAAATAGTAAGTCAAAACACCAAGAAGAAATCATGCAAATACTAGACTTAATTTCAACCCCTGAGGGGCAACAAGCTTTCTGGAGTGACAACAAGGGTGGAAGCAGTTACTTAAAAGATGTTGAATTCGAAATGCCTGAACAATTCACAAGTGTAAGTGAAACGTTGAAAGCAGGGAATGTATATGCACCGTGGAACAACTGGGGCGACACATCTAATGTAATTGAAGATTACGGTAAGAATTTTCAATATGTGTTGAGTGGAAAAATGACAATTTCGGAAGCACTACAAGCCATTGATAAGAAGACTAATGAACTCATCCAAGGTAAAGCACAATAATGAGCAATAATACTTGCGGCAGCCAGATCGCTGCCTGCAAGTGTTTTACAAGAGAGGTTGAATAGTATGAATACGAAAATGAGGTTGCTAAAGAGGGAACTTGATTATCAAATATTGATCCTGCCGGTGCTGATCTTTTACTTACTATTTTGTGTCTATCCCTTTTTCTCGACATTTTACTATAGTTTTACCGACTATTCCAATATGAAATTAGATAATTTAAAGTTTGTAGGATTTGATAATTTTAAGGGCATTTTTGATAGTGATCTACTAACGATATCGATTAAGAACTCCATTATCTACGCCATTCTAATGACTGTATTCCAGACTAGCCTCGGCTTAATTCTGGCTGTATTTCTAGATCGGAAACTAAAGACCAAAAATATTTTACGTTCGATGTTCTTCTTGCCTGCGGTATTTAGCCCGTTAATTATCGGTTATTTATGGAGCTATATTATGTCCACTTCAGATTTCGGCCTGATTAACCGGGCAGTCACTGCGCTGGGATTTGCGAAGATCAATTTTTTAGGCAATCCTGACTTGGCCTTGTATTCAGTAGTTGGAACACAGTTGTGGCAGTGGACCGGGTGGGCGATGGTTATCTTCCTTGCCAATCTGCAATCCATTCCTAAAGATTTATATGAGGCGGCAGAAATCGACGGAGCAAATAGCTGGGGTAAGTTCTGGAGAGTGACTTTGCCACTTATGCAGCCTTCCGTTAACGTTGTGTCGGTCACTGCCATAATCGGTGGGTTAAAAGTATTCGATATTATCTTTGCGCTAACCGAAGGCGGACCGGGAAATTCGACACAAACGATTATGACAGCTTATATCAAGACGGTATTTACAGAAGGATTTTATGCAAAAGGGGCTGCCTTTGGGGTTGTATTCTTCATTGCCGTGATGATCATTACGATGGTGATGATGAGTTTCTTGAAAAAATGGGGTGAACAAACACGATGAATACGAAATGGCTGCGTAAATGGGGGAATCCCTTATTTGAATTATGTATGATTATTGCTGCCTTAATTACATTTATACCAATCTACTATTTGATTGTAACTACGTTTAAGACACCAGATCAGGCGACGTTGTTCCCTTTGTCGTTACCCACTACTTTTAATTTCGGAAATTATGCAGAGGCATGGAGCACCATGCAATATCCGCGTGTATTTATGAATACGTTGATTGTTACGGTGCTATCTGTGTTAGGCATAGTCTTGTTCTCATCCATGGCGGCGTATGCTCTGGCGAGAAGAAATCATGCGTTTAATCGCTTCTTGTTCTATTTTTTCTTGGCTGGAATGATGGTTCCTTTCCAAATGGGACTTGTGAATCTGTATAAATTGATTAATGCGCTTGGTTTAATGGATCACTTAGCTGCCGTTACAGTTGTAAATATCGGTACGGGTAGCATCATTGCCATATTCTTATTTCATAGTTTTTTCCTTAGCTCGGTTCCGATTGAACTGGAAGAAGCGGCATTTATAGACGGTTGTTCGGTTTTCAAAACATTTTGGCTTATCGCATTCCCCTTATTGAAGCCGGTTATAGCGACTGTGGTGATCTTAAGCACCTTGAACGTATGGAACGACTTTATGAATCCACTCCTATTCCTACAATCAAGAGAGAATAACGTCATCCTATTGGAAGTCTTCCGTAATGTAGGACAATTCTCAGTGGACTGGACCAGCCTGTTTCCAATGTTATTGATGGGTGTTGCGCCTCTAATGATTTTCTATCTCGCGATGCAAAAATACATTATTAAGGGCGTTGCCGCTGGAGCGCTAAAAGGATAAAAGGAGAATTCGTTCTATGATGCTTCAAAATGTAGATAAAGTGGATGTATTAGCTATGATTGAAAGAGTCATCGGTTCCGAAAAGTCCTCTCAAATTCGCCTGGGATCTATTGCGCCAGATAATGATCAGGATGTATTTGACTTAGCAAGCGACAGTGACATGGTTGTAATCAAAGGCTCCTCCGGTACTGCTTTAGCATCGGGCTTCCACTGGTATTTAAAGCATACCTGTAAGGTACATTTATCATGGTGTGGGAATCAACTTGAGTTGCCTGAACAATTACCTAGACTACTCGAACCCGTACGGCTCGCGACTCCTTATAAATATCGGTATTATTTGAACTATTGCACCTTCTCTTACTCCATGCCCTTCTGGGATTGGGAGCGTTGGGAACAAGAAATTGATCAGATGGCCATGAACGGCATTAACTTGGCACTTAGCATCATTGGGCAAGAAGAAGTTTGGAGAAGAACGCTGCTTCGGATAGGTTATGAGGAACAAGAGGTTTCTGAATTTGTATGTGGGCCGGCTTTCTTTGCGTGGCAGTGGATGCAGAATATGACGTCTTGGGGAGGCCCGCTACCCGAATGGTGGTTTGAAGATCGAGCTAAATTAGCGAATGCCATTCATCAGAGGATGTTAAGCTTAGGAATTTCGCCTGTGCTGCCGGGCTATAGTGGTATGGTTCCCCAGGATTTCGGTGATAAATTCCCTAGTTCACAGCCGGTCGATCAAGGTAAATGGTGTAATTTTGATAGACCTTCACTCTTGCTGGCAGATGATCCGATGTATGCTACAGTGGCTACTGCTTTTTACGAGGAACAGCAAAAGCTATTTGGCACAGATATTCATTTCTATAGCGTGGATCCCTTCCATGAAGGTGGAAATACGGAGGGAATCGATTTAGCAGCGTATGCTATTGGCGTTCAGTCTGAGATGTTGCGTCATGATCCACAGGCCGTGTGGGTGTTTCAAGCGTGGGAGGGCAATCCGAAAAAAAAAATATTACAGAATGTGATCCCGGAGCAGGCGCTGGTGCTTGATTTGTGGTGTGAGTCACATCCGACTTGGGAGACGAGTGAAGCTTTTCAGGGGATTCCTTGGGTATGGTGTATGATTCAAAATTATGGTGGTAAAAACGGGATGTTCGGCAACTTAGACAGAATTGCACATGACCCCATCACCACTTTGCATAATCCCGAAGCGGGTCGTATGAGTGGGATCGGAATGGCCATGGAGGGAATTGAGACCAATCCCGTAATGTACGATCTATTGGTGGATACTGTTTGGCGCTCAGAAGCGACTGATGTTGGGGAATGGCTAGAGAGTTACATCGAACGTCGGTACGGTAAAGTTGTTCCAGCAGCACAATACGCTTGGAACCTCCTACGAAAGAGTGTATATAACTGTAATATGATACAGCAGGGTGGGATGGAGTCCTTCATATGCGCACGTCCATCCTTGGACCTTACCAAAGTGTCTAACTGGGGCCCTACAAATGTATATTATGAGCTTGAAGATGTGCGTCAAGCCTGCAAATCTTTGTTTGAGTGTTATGAGGAATACAGCGAGTCTGAGACCTATCGATATGACCTTACGGATGTGACACGCCAAACCTTGGCCGATTTGTCCCGAGTATATTATAAACGCTTCATGGATGCTTATCAGGCAGGGGATCAGGTCACATTCCAAAGACAATCAGAGCAATTTCTACAGCTGATTCGTATGCAGGAGCGGCTGCTGCGTACCTATAAACAATTTTTGCTCGGACCGTGGCTTGAAGAGGCTAGGCGCATGGGAAGAACCGAAGAAGAGAAAGAACTGTTCGAATTTAATGCGAGAACACTGGTCACATTGTGGGGGCCAGAGGAATCCTCACAGCTCCTACACGAATATTCTCATAGAGAATGGTCTGGTTTAATCGAGAGCTTCTACTTGCCGCGTTGGAAAATGTTTATTTCTTCGCTTAGTAAGGCCATGTCTAGTCATACCACACCAGAACCTATTGATTGGTATGCGTGGGAGTATAAATGGACGAAAGGTCATGAGCCATTTGCGACAGAGCCACAAGGATCCCTGTATGAAGCGGTGGGCAGCATTATAAATACAATTTCAGAGTTTGGTATAGCAGATTAAAATGAATGAGCTTCAAGGGAAACAGTTTTCTAGCCATAAAAAGTGGCGATGGAGACTGTTTTTCCCGCATTCCTTTAGACTGTAGAGATTTGGCTTCAGAAAACCATTGAATTCAACAATGAAGTTGATAAAATTAGGCCATGGAGGGGAGTCCTATCATGTACAGAATGCTAATAGCAGATGACAATAAGTACGAGAGAGATGGCATGAAATACTTGATCTCTAAATATAAACTTCCTTTAGAAATCAGCGAGGCCAGAAACGGCAAAGAAGCGCTACAGATTATTGAACAAGAAGAATTCGATCTTTTATTAACCGACATAAAAATGCCCTTTATGGATGGGTTGCAGTTAGTGAAGGCAGCTCGGGAGATTTACCCCACTATGAAAATCATACTTCTCAGCGGTCATAGCGAGTTCGAATATGCCAGAGCGGCTATTCCCTTGAAGGTACTTCATTATTTGTTAAAGCCTGTTGAAGCAGAAGCATTACGCAGCGTTCTGTCTGACGTCGTAGAACAATGTGAGCAAGAGGAATCCCAGAAACGTAACGTAATTTTGAAACCGTATACAGGGGCGGGTACGCCCTCCAAGTCAGAAACGGATGGAAGTCGTTCGGCAGACAGTGAATATGGTAAGCGAGCTGTGGATGAATTGATCCGTATCATCGAGAGCAAATATAACCAGGATCTAAGCTTGGAATATTTAGCGGCGAGTGTCCATCTGTCGGGCAGCTATCTTAGTCATATTTTTAAGAAAAGAACTGGCACAAGTGTGGTGAAATATATCAATCAGTACCGCATGGAAAAAGCGAAAGAATTTTTGGATCAAAGTAACTATAAAATTAATGACGTATATAAAATGGTCGGTTATTCGGATTTTTCATATTTCGGTGTTTCCTTTAAACAGCATTTCGGACTTACGCCGACGCAATATCGGGAAAAGGTGCGTTCGTTGTGAGAACGATACTGACGTTTTTTCGGGATAGAAAGCTCAAGCATAAATTGCTGGCCTCCTATCTTGTCGTGATCATTATCCCCATCTTAGTATTGGGAGTCTATTCTTACCGGATGGCTGAATCTTATTTGAAGCAGCAGTTGATGCTCGGTATGAAGAATACGGTAGAACAAATTTCGCTTAACTTGGAACAGACTTTTGAGAAACAGAGCAATTTTATTGATTTCATGGTATTCAACCCGATTATCAAAAAGATTATGGGCTATGAATTAGGCGATATAATAAGTTATACCAAGGAACTCAATGAAAATATTGAGCCGACACTTTGGTACTATACGAATATCAATATGGAGTTAAAGGAAGTTAACTTCTATTCAGAATATACAGGCAAGCAGATCGGAAACTTTATCTACTCCAGTGAGCAGGTTCAAAATCTAGATTGGTATCAATCCGCGAAGATGAGTAATCAGACAGAGTGGAACTATGATGAGGGCGTCTTATTTGTAACCCATAATATTATGAAAAGTAATAATACTACCTTTGCTGGTGTACTGTACGTGAGGCTGGATAAGGATCGAATATTTGAGAAAATGGATGAGCTGAACACAAAGAGTGACTATGGCATTATTATTACGGATCGCAATCAACAAGTGGTCTATTCCAGTGCGAGTAGCGGGGTTGAAGAAGAGAATATCGCAGATCATATTCTAGGTGCAGGTTCAGGACAAATCAATATAGGACATAAGGAATATTCCTTGGTCAAAAGTGATATCGAACGGCCCGGATGGACGCTTTATTATTATACACCTGTAAAAAGTATGATTGTGGATACCAGTAGTATTCTAACAGCGATGGTGTCCATCATTGTGGTGTGTATTTTAATCCTTTTGCTGATTATATGGATTTTCACAAAAACACTAGTGCAACCCATCTATAAGCTGAAAAAGAAAATAAGAGTCGTGGAAGAAGGCGACTTCGATATCCTGATCCATTCTAATTCTAAAGATGAAATTGGTGAGCTTACCAACAGCTTTGCTAGCATGGTTCGGAGAATAAAGGAATTGATTGGGCAGGTCTATCAATCGGGCATTATGGAAAAGGAAGCGGAATTGAAGGCACTCCAAGCACAGATTAGTCCTCATTTTTTATACAATACGCTTTCCATTATTAATTGGAGGGCGGTTCAAGTGGAGGCGGAGGACATCAGTCTGGTGGTCAACGCGCTATCGAAATTTTATAGGACCAGTCTGAACAATGGAAAGCAATTGACGAGTATCCGAGATGAAATCCTTAATATTCAAGCCTATATCGACATTCAGTTGGCGATGCATGATGATCAGCTCTTCGATGTCACTTACCATATTGAGGAATCGTTGTATCCCTATCAGACGATTAACTTTATTTTGCAGCCGATTGTGGAGAATGCGATTAAACATGGTATCGATGAAAAAGAAGATGGCAAAGGCATGCTTACCATTGAAGCGTATACCTATAATGACGATATTCGGTTTGTGGTAAGTGATAATGGGAAAGGGATGGATCAGGAGCAAATCGAGCAGTTGTTATATTCTAATGGAACAGGCTACGGTCTGAAGAATGTCCATGAACGAATTAAGCTGTACTATGGAGAAGCCTATGGCGTTTCTATCGAAAGTGAACTGAATGTAGGAACAAGAATATGTATAGATATTAATAAAAGGTCATCCCTATAAGGGATGACCTTTCCTCTATTACATCTGAAAGCTTGTAAGCAATATACGCCGCAACGATCCAAATGATAATTGCAGAGATCTTGTTAATGATCAGCATGATTTTGCCGCTCGAATCTATTTGTCCTACAGTTTTTCCTGCTACAGCAAGCCCCAAGAACCAAATCCAAGAAACGAGGATAGTCGAAGCAGCGAATGTAACTTTGTCTATGCTAGTGTAACTAAGGGAGCTGGTGCCGATAACCCCAATGGTATCCATGATCGCGTGTGGATTTAATAAAGAAACGGACATCGCAAACAAAATTTGTTTTTTTGAAGATAGAGGTGCTGCGTCTTGGGATGAAGAGGTAGGTGTGCTTCTCCAGATGGACCATCCCATATACAAAAGAAATACAAGTCCTACTGCAAATAAAGCGGTCTGCAGAACAGGGATGGCAAACACAAGAACAGAAACGCCTAAGACGGCTAATAAAATAAGAAGGGTGTCACATAAAGCAGCCGTAATAATAACTGGGATGGCTTTTTTAAACTGTGGCTGTGAGGCCCCTTGGTTAAATACAAAGACATTTTGTGCGCCAAGCGGAAGAATTAATCCAAAGGCTAAGGCGATTCCGTGAAGTAGTGCGGCTAACATAGTTGTGTCCTCCGGTGATGAGTAATCCGTTATAAAATTTGCTTTTGAATATGGTGCTCCATATGTTCTAGATAGTCTTGAATCAACCATTCTAGAGTCACGAGTTGATTATTTCCTATATTGCAAAGATAGGCCAGTTTGTCACTGGGAATTTTGGAAATGACGTTTACGATTCGTTTATTTAAGCTGCACCATAAAAGCATGATTTCTTCGATAGAGGTATTCTGATAATCCTGTAGATCAACCCACTTCAAGTTGGTAGCCCTTCAAGATGAGACAGAATTTTTTGTTTCGTTGAACCGATTACAGGATGGTAATATTAATCTTGGCTTCCCGGGTTCCGCTATATATGTTATAAATCCTAAAACACTCGCAGTAGATTATACTTTCAAGCTGAACGATGATATTAATTTTAACTACGTGGGTAACGGCGTGGGGTATGTAATGACGAATAATGGATTTTCACGAATTAAGTTTTAATTCCAGAAGTCCATTAGGATTGATCAAGGGATGCTGCCCCTAAAGGGATGGCATCTTTTTTCTATTCTGTAATTACACCCTTAGCGGAAATGTCATCCCAACTCATGACCTTTTGTAACTAGTAAGGCCTTAAGGAGTTACACTATAATAAAGGTCTAGTCAGCACAGTATATAGGGGGCAATGTCTTGTTTAATCTGGTCAAACAGTGGTTCTGGTACGATTGGCTCGTCCTCCTGTTTCGGATTTGTTTTTCTACTTCTTTATTGATCACCATGTGTTATCTTTCGGACGATTTTACGATTCCTTTTTGGATCGCGTTTGTTTGGGGCCTGGTCGCTTTTTCAGTGCCTTGGTTCTGTTTGCAGCTGCATTATAAATATTATCTGATTGCGGAGATCCTTCTTTCTGGTGGTCTATGCTTATATTTGGCGGCTCTATTTCCTGAATCCTATGTAACTTTTTTACCTACTGCTTTTATGATTGCCAGCAATAGTGCACAAAGGTCTTATCGTTGGTCAGCACCGATTACGGTTATTTTGATTCCAATTCTGTTGTCTAGGTTGTCACAGCAAGTGGATGCGGTATCGATGATCTTGAACATTGGCTTGGTGTATACGCTTGGCTTCGCCTTTCATTTACTAATGGTCAATCACAAGCAGAGCGGAATCATTAAGGATCAGAATGCAGTCTTGGAGCAGTATATCTCACAAGTCGAGCGTATGACACTTCTGGAAGAACGAGATCGGTTATCCAAGGATCTGCATGATACGGTGGGGCATTCCTATACATCCATTCTTATGGGGTTAGAGACTTTACGTACGGAGGTGAACACTTCGGATGGGGCGCAAAAGATAGATGCCTTGTTAAAACTAACTCGCAATGGCCTAGATGATGTTCGTCGATATTTGCATCATGTGGGCTCTTCACAGGATTCGTTGACGCTTATGCAGTCCCTGCAGAAATTAGTGGATGATTTCCAGACCTTCTCGAAGGTTAAGATTCGCCTAAGAACGTTCGGAGAGGCCTATACAGTATCCAAGCAGGCCCAAATGACATTATACAGATGTGTGCAAGAGTCAATAACCAACGCTGTACGTCATGGTCAAGCCAGTGAGATTGTCATTAGTCTACATTACGAAGAGAAGTTGATCCGCCTGGATGTACAGGATAATGGATTAGGCGCAGAGGATTTAACAGCAGGATTTGGTCTGAACGCGATGAAGGAACGAGCCTCTAACTTGCAAGGACAAGTATATTTTTACTCTAAGCCAGGGGAAGGAACCTTAGTGACCTGTAGTTTGCCAAGGCTTGAAGAGATACGAGAGGAAATGGTTCGTTTATTGCTGGTAGATGATCAGCCCTATATCCGGGATAGTCTACGAATTATACTAGAGCAGGAGCCGGATTTTGAGATCATAGGGTTAGCAGAGAATGGTGAGCAGGCAGTAAGCTTCTGCGAACTGGATCAACCTCACGTGGTGCTGATGGACTTAAATATGCCAGGCATGGATGGTGCGGAAGCAACTAAGCATATCAAGCAAAAGTGGCCAGGGGTACGAGTGTTGATCCTGACTACTTTTCAAGAAACAGATATGGCAGTCGAAGCGCTACAAAACGGGGCAGATGGCTACTTGTTAAAATCTACCGAGCCGCAGGAGTTATTCGAAGGTATACGTCTCGTACATCGGGGTGTGAAGATGATTACACCAGATATTACGAATGTATTAATAGATAACTATGAGATGCATCCAGCTTCTGAAGCGCCGACTGAGCAGAGTAATGAATATGGGCTGACTCCACGTGAGCTGGAGATTCTAGAATGCCTGTCTAAGGGTCTGCGTTATAAGTCCATTGCTGCCAAATTGTATTTGTCCGATGGGACGGTGAGAAATTACGCTTCTACCATCTATGCTAAGCTGGGTGTACGGAACCGTGAAGAGGCTGTAGATAAAGCTTTTGGTACTATGGAATAACCATAACTGAATCATCTGAAATTGACGAGCACCTTGTTGTCTATTTTCCCCTGTGGGAGTAGGCAAAAGGTGCTTTTTTTAAATATAAAAAAGTATAAGTTTCACACCATAATTTATGTCTTATATTTCTCGCTTAAACGCTTACCGTCCTTATAAGGACGCCGAAGGCGTTTATGCTTGTATGAAATAACTGTCATATGACATTATGGCACTGGTCGATTTTACATCAGGAGCATTAGCATAGGAGCTGCGTAGATGAACAAATTTTTATTGCAGAGAGGGAGAGAAGAACATGAATCAAATGATCCGGAAACATGTGAGGAATTTCTGTTTCTTATTAATTACGTTTGCCACAGGTCTGTTTTACTTTTGCTTTTATTTGGTGGGTATCACCTTTGGAGTTGCGATGTCCTTCACCATAGTAGGGATTCCAATCCTTTATTATGTTTTACGTTCTACCGAGACTTTTTTACAGCATGAGCGGATTCGAACGAAAGTCTATACGGATATTTCTGTACGCACGATTCCAATCCGATCTCAAGAAGAAGGTAGCCTGTGGGAAAAGGTTAAGACGGAGCTACTCAATGGACATAACTGGAGAGCGATTATTGGGCTGACATTGCAAATTGGAATGGGTCTGGTCAGTCTCGTTTGTGCAGCTCTTTTTTACTTCGCCCCGATTATTCTCTTATTGGCACCTGTCTTGTACTTATTTGATTTCACTTCTATCTCATTATTCGGGATTGAAAATAAAACGCTAAGCAGCTCACTTATTTTCATGCTGTTAGGTGCGGTATTTCTTTGGATAGGTACTTATCTCGGCAACGGTCTGGTAAAAATGATCGGCAGGTATACGCGGCGTTTAGTGAAGGATTTTGCTAGAAGATAAACTTTAACAGGAAAGAAGGAAGAATAATGGTAGCTTCAGTCTCATTTATAAAATTATTTTCGCAATCCCTTTGGATGATGTGGGAGAACCTATTTGCTGTTGTCACCAAGTTCCGCAGTCAGTCCGTGTGGAAATACGGGATATGTAAATTGGTCGTGTTGAAGTATCACGGGGAAAGTATAGTCTGCCAAGATGGGCACCGGATCCTTCCGGGAGATTGGGTGGGGGAGCTTCATCTGGATAATCGTCAGGTAGTGCAGCTAACGCGTACACTTGGCGCGGATCGGGCCGGAATCCGTACTGCACGCATGCTACGTGAGGCTATGAAGGAGATCAGTCGTGAACTGGACTGCAATCCAGAGCTAAGTAAAGTACAGGCACTAACCGGGATTACACTGCTTCACCGGGGAATCATTCATGGGATTGGGTTTGAACAGCATCCTATCAAGTCCAAATGGCAGCGGCGATGGTTCGGAATCTATCTTCGGTTCTTACTTCGCATGCTGCATCCAGAGGGGAGACAACGCCTAGAGGACAGTACTGAAAAGTTATCTCCTAAGATGCTCGTGCTTAGTAAGCAGTCTTTGAAAGCGAGGTTTGCTCCTCGAAGGAAAGAGGCGGTTTCCTGATGTGGACGCTCACTATTTTAGCTATAGATGTGATTATTCTTTATATGATCGTTCCTTTTGTGATTACTCGAATATGGGGATGGGGTGTTGTCTCCAGAGGAGATGCTGCGAAGGGAATTTCTTTTACTTTCGATGACGGACCCGATCCATGCTATACCCCTGAATTACTGGACTTATTACATGAACATGACGTTAAAGCGACCTTCTTTGTATTAGGCAAAAAGGCTGAGCAATACCCGGATTTAATCCAGCGAATGCACCGTGAAGGACATCAGATCGGCATTCATAATTATACACATACGCCTAACTGGATTTACTTCCCATGGACGAATAGACGGAAGCAAGTAGATCGAACAGCTGATATTGTTGAGCGGATTACAGGAGAAAGGCCTATTTTGTATCGCCCACCTTGGGGGCTTCTTAATTTGGGAGATCTAGTCTTACTAAGACGCTCTTATCGGGTAGTGTTGTGGTCTGTAATGGTGGGAGATTGGAAAGCGTCGGTTAGCGCAGCGCAAATAAAGCATGATTTATTGAAAAAGATAAAACCTGGTTCTATCATCGTTCTGCACGACAATGGTGATACACCGGGGGCAGACCGAGAGGCGCCGCTGAACATGATCACGGGTCTGGAAGAAGTCTTAAAGGAGATTGCTAGAAGGGGGCTGAAGAGCCAGCGAGTGGATGAGCTACTGAGCAAGGAAGCTGGTCGTATTGGAGAAGCTAGGTCCAGAGTTAAACATCACGGTCAGATTAATCTGTAGCTATGGATGACATGATGTCACTAGATTGGAAGGGAATTCTGACAATTGAAAAAGAAAACCGTTCGAACCATCGTTATGACCGTTACTGTAGTATACATGGTGTTGATTTTTGCAGGTCTATGTATGTACACATTTTCTAAGTTTAATGAAATTCTCAGTCATGAAGTTGAACAAAAGCTTAACTATAAGGTAGAGCTAACTTCTACTAAACTAAATAGTCGATTATCGAATGATTTTGAGAAGAACTTGGCTGGAATGAAGGAGGAGGGCGCAGGTTATTATTTTGTCATAGATAAAGCTGGACGATACGTAGCAAGTCAGAACCCTAAACACGTTATAGGTAAAGCTATATCTGATGAACCGGACATACAGCTGCAAAAGGTCGGTCAGGTCATAGCACAATCTACGGGAACTAGTGGTACGGAGGACTCGAAGAATGTCTATGCCTTTACAAGAATCGGCGATACAGATTATAACTTAGTGCTGGTGATGCCTGTAGAACAGATTTTGGAGCCTATGATGGACAACCAATATTTAATTATATTCGGTTTTGTTATCGCTCTGATTATTTTTATTGTCTTGCTCTTCATTATCTTAACCCGCCTTATAGTACGACCGCTTCGCAGAATCAATGAGCATGTAATTGAGCTTGTTGAACATGGAGGCGATCTGACTAAGAAGCTGGACATGAAGCGTAATGATGAGATTGGGATGTTGGCGTATTCCATGAATCAGTTTCTGGATAACATTCGGGCCATCGTCGGGAATGTCACTTCACAGGCCAATCATCTGAATGAAAATGCAGGGATACTTCAAGTTTCAGCAGAGCAGACAAATGAGACATCCAAGCAAATCACAACGATTATTACGGATATGGCTGTGAGGTCGACGGAGCAAGCAGAACATGTGCGGCAAGTACTCACGATGATGGAACGGACAGGGGAAATCTCTGAGGAAATTATGCAGGAAACGGTAAAGACAGTTCGCGATTCCAATCATTTAATAAAAGCGGTGCAAACTGGCCAGCGTGCAAACCAGGCATCTGTAGATCACTTGGAAACTATGGTTAGTTCCATTGAGCGCTCAACAGAAACCATTGCACAGCTGAACAGCCGATCCAGCCAAATCGGTGAGATCATTACCGTGATTTCCGAATTGGCTAGTCAGACGAATCTACTCGCGCTAAATGCAGCCATTGAAGCGGCCCGCGCTGGAGAACAAGGGAACGGTTTTGCTGTAGTTGCAGGAGAGATTCGTAAGCTTGCTGAAGGTTCCGAAAGAGCGGCTGAGCAGATTACTAAGCTTGTTGGCGCGATTCAATCGGATACAAATGTAGCTGTAAAAACTATGGAATCGAGTCAGCAAGTGGTTAATCTACAGAATGAATTAGTGCTACAGGGGCAACAATCTCTAGAGGAAATCGTTCAGAAGGTTGAGCTAACGACTCAAAGTACGCTGCGAATTCAAGGCATATTTGGTGAGTTGTCTACAATGTCACATCAATCATTGAAGGCTTTAGTGCAATCTTCACAGCTCATTGATCAGTCGGCATCGTCCTCACAGGAAGTAGCGGCTTCCACGGAAGAGCAGCTTGCGACTATCGATGAGATGACAACCAAACTTAGCGAGCTCAGTGAGTTGTCCGTATGGTTAAAGCGAGAAGTTGAGATGTTTACGATATAGTCTTATGCTAAAATCCTTTCAGACATTTTTTATATGGCAAGGGCTATGGTACCATTTAGAATAAAGTGGTTCGCACCTATATTAAATCGTCGAGAAAAGGATGGGGTAGCATGTTGAATGCTTCTTACTGGTTAACCAATATTAGATTAGAACAGGGTTATGTCATAGAAGATGGACAAGTGGTGGGAACGGATACGAAGGCTTGTCATATCCGAATTGACGGGGATAAGATTTCAGAAGTCGTTGGAGCGGACATGGAGCTTCAGAGTCATCTACCTAAATATGACTGCAAAGGGTTATTGCTGCTTCCTTCTTTTGAGGAGGCGCATATCCATCTAGATAAAACATATTTTGCTGGACCATGGAAGGCAGTAAAGCCTGCGTCTAGTGTCTTTGAACGGATTGAGGAAGAGAAGGTATTATTGCCTAAGCTGCTGCCCATGGCGAGACAACAAGCGGAGAGCATTTTGACGCTTATACAGCGTTTCGGTGCCACACATGTGCGTAGTCATTGTAATATCGAGCCTGTCAGCGGTCTGAAGCGTTTAGAAGCAACGCTGCAAGCCTTGGAGACCTTCTCCGGCAAAATTTCATCAGAAATTGTAGCCTTTCCGCAGCATGGTCTGCTTCGCTCTAATTCTGTCGAATTAGTAAAGCAATCCTTGGCAGAAGGGGCAACCTATGTAGGAGGTGTCGATCCCTACTCCGTGGATGGTGATATCGAGAAGTCACTTCAGACCATGGTCGAGCTAGCCGTTATGAACAATGCCGGTATTGATCTTCACTTACATGATGGAAAAGAAGCAGGAAAGCAGACGTTGTCGCGTTTGGCTGATCTCACAGAAGAAGCTGGTTTGCAGGGCAAAGTGACCGTTAGCCACGCATTCTGGTTCGCAGGTGCATCGCAGCAGGAAGCAGAAGAAATGGCTACACGGATGGCATCACTTGGGATGGGGATTGCATCCACAGTACCTATTGGCAGAATGATGATGCCACTACCGATGCTGCACAGCCAAGGTGTACAAGTGAAACTGGCAACAGACAGCCTTACGGATCACTGGTCTCCTTTTGGAAATGGAGATCAATTGGAGAAGGCGGGACGGTACGCAGAGTTATATGGGTGTAGTGATGAACGGTCATTATCGCAATCTTTAGGATTCATAACGGGAGGGATAACACCGCTTAACCTAAAAGGTGAACAGGTGTGGCCAAAGGTAGGAGACACTGCAAGCTTTGTGCTGCTGCATGCGAGCTGTTCGGCTGAAGCTGTAGCACGAAGAGCCGAGCGACAAGCCGTATGGTACGAAGGGCGTCTCGTGAGTGGATCATTATAGGGACATGAGAGGTAGATGACATGCTCATCTCTAACCATCTACAACAGTATAAAGCAGCGATGCTCTCACTTCCGAAGGCTACCGCGCTAACGAAAGAGGATCTGCAGGTAGATAAGCTTCTAATGAAGCGTAGCGGTAAGCTTGAAATGTACTATGCACCGCACAATGAGTACCTGAATCCCACTGCAAAGGTGATTATTATCGGGCTGACACCCGGCTTTACACAGATGAGAATAGCCATACAAGAAGCGGTCATAGGGTTGGAGTCCGGACTTTCAGATGAAGAGGTATGCAGAAAAGCAAAAGAAGCGGCGAGGTTCGCAGGCTCCATGAGGAGTACGTTAATTCACATGCTAGATACGCTTGGGCTTCATCAGTATTTGAACCTTACCTCTTGTGACGAATTGTTTCAGGAGCAGCAAACGAACCTGCATACCACCTCTTTATTACGGTTTCCCGTGTTCGTAGAGCAGAAAAATTATAGTGGAGTACATCCTAAGCTGCTTTCAGATCCGTTCCTTAGACAATGTGCTCTATTGTCCTTAGGGCAAGAGTTGGGCATCCTGAGCCAAGCTTTAATTATTCCTCTAGGCAAAACGGTGGAGGGAATGCTCCAGCTTTTGGTGTCCGAGGGAAAACTCGATCAGCGGCGCTGTTTATGGGGATTTCCTCATCCTTCTGGAGCTAACGGACATAGATTTAAGCAGTTTGCCATCCATCAAGAGGACATGATAAAGACGCTACAGTATCATTTATGGAACGCCTAAAC
The DNA here is from genome assembly GCF_030123105.1 of Paenibacillus sp. G2S3. NCBI lineage: Bacteria > Bacillati > Bacillota > Bacilli > Caryophanales > Paenibacillaceae > Paenibacillus > Paenibacillus sp. G2S3. The sequence goes on along the minus strand of NZ_CP126095.1, from coordinate 6,532,290 downwards.
GGCTTTCAATTGCAACATTGTTCCTGAACCTCACGTTAAGATTCGATTAATTCTAAGGAACAAGGCAGTGGAGAACCGATCGGTCAAGCGACCAAAATCGTCGTAGAAAACTAATCTACATGAAATCGAAGAAATAACGGATGACATGGAAAAAGACCGGCGAGGTGTAGGTCAAGCTATCGACACGGCTTAAATAGCTTTCTTTTAAAGCTACGAATTTATCGCCATCACCGATGAGCAAATCTCGCTTCAGCACAGAAACCGTTAAGCTACCCAAGAAGCCGCTCAAACTGATCAACATGCCTGACAGGAAACCGAAGATCGGGTTGAGCGGCGTCAGGTAGGGATAGATCAAATAGGAGACTCCGGTTGTTACAACAAATGCACAGGCAAAACCTTCCCAGGTCAAATATGGGTTGGCGGTTGGGACCACTTTGCGCTTACCTAGATAGAGGGATGCGAGATAGTGGATTACATCATTCAGCTGTGTCAGCACTACTAGGAATAATACAAGCCCCGCTCCATACTCCGGTGTAGCAAATTGAAAGTATGCCAAGTGACTAAGTCCAAAAACCATTAGCATAAGTCCCCATTGCGTTGAACTAACGCTGCGTAGAAATCCGACGGTTCCTTTATTGATCAACCTAGGAAGCGGTAGGAGCAGGAATACATAGACTGGAATAAAAACAATAAACATCCCATACCACTCGATATAAATCCAGTAGAACTGTAGAGGAATGGATAAGTACGCCCACAGAAATAGTCTGCGGTCTGATTTTCGTGACTTTATCATGGAGAAATATTCTTTGAGTGCGAAGAAGGTCAGCACCATTAGTGCCAGTAGTGAGACGACCGGATTAAAGAGAGTAGCTAAACAAAAGATAAAAAGCATTCCCCACCAGGTTTTGATGCGGAAGCCGATACCTGTATAGTCTTTACTGGGCTGTAATTTGCCTATAACTACATACATCAAGTGAATGGCCGATAAGGCCGCAAAAATCAGGATTACCGTTAATAGAGAGCGGTCGATAGCTAATCACCAACTTGTCGTAGAGTAGATTCCATTAATGGGTTCATATGTTATTATGAAGGAAACGTTCAATCTTGATAAGGGGAAAATTGTAAATGGCAGATGATCCATCGGTCTTTATCTTGCTTACGAATACCGGAACGCTCTTTACGAAGCTTATTCAAGGCTACACGAGAGCACCGTATAATCATGCCTCGATCTCCTTTAATCGGGAGCTTTCTGAGTTATATAGCTTTGGTAGGAAGCATCCGAGTAATCCTCTGAATGGTGGATTCGTGAAGGAGGATATTAAGATAGGCACGTTCAGTAAGTATCCAAATACGACTTGTGTTCTTTACGAACTTCAAGTAACGGCCCGCGAAGTCGAGAAGATGGAGCGAGTCTTGCAAGTTTTTATCCGAAGCCGTCAAAAGTATCTCTATAATATTCTAGGCGTGATTGGTATCGCTCTAAAAGAACCTGTAGAATTCAGTAACTCTTATTTCTGCTCGCAATTTGTAGCTGAGATTCTGGAACGATCAGGCATTAAGCTATGGAATAAGCTACCTGCGCTCGTTACGCCGGATGATTTTCGGCAAAGCGATCGGCTGAAGCTGATTTATCAAGGAAAATTAAGGGAGTACGAACCTGAAAGCTAAGGGAGAGTGTTTAGATGAATAACAAAGAACGGTTCTCAAATCGGGTAGATTCGTATGTGAAATATCGCCCGAGTTATCCTAAAGAAGCCATTGATTATTTATACAATACGATTGGGCTAAAATCGAATTGTGATATTGCCGATATTGGCGCAGGAACGGGAATATTCTCAGCACTGCTTCTAGAGCGCGGGAGTCGTGTGACTGCCGTTGAACCGAATCCGGAAATGCGTAGAGCTGCGGAAGAGAAGTTCGCAAAGGATAACCATTTCCGCGTATTGCCAGGTTCTGCCGAAAAGACAGAATTGTCGGACCATTCCATAGACTTTATCGTGTGTGCCCAAGCATTTCACTGGTTTGATAGGGCCGCAGCGCAATTGGAATTCAAGCGGATTCTTAAACCGGGTGCAAAGGCGATTCTGATATGGAATTCTCGGCGTACTTACGGTACCCCATTTCTGGAGGAATATGAGCAGCTCGTGCAAGCCTTCGGCACCGACTACACTCAAGTTAATCATAAGAACATTACCCCTGAAATCCTTAGCTCCTTTTTTAAGACAGGGCAGATGCAAGTAGCGCACTTTAGCAATCAGCAGGTGTTTGATTTCGAGGGATTAAGTGGGCGAGCGAGATCGTCTTCCTATATTCCGGCCCCCGGAGATCCACGTTACGAGAACATGATGACGGAGCTGCGGAACCTATTTGAACGAAATAAGCAGGATGATAAAGTAGTTTTTGAATATGAGACTGAGGTCTATTGGGGCGAGGTATAACAAATGAGCAGCATATATTAAAAAGACTCAAATCCTAGTGATAACAGGGCTTGAGTCTTTTTTTTGCTTTTAGTTATGAAAGATGAACGTAAAAGGTGGTGGATTCACCGACCGTGCTTTTGGCGTAAATTTTTCCTTTATGCTGTTCAACGATGGATTTGGCAATCGCCAGACCTAGGCCATAACCCCCTTGTTTACGCGCCCTGGAAGCATCTGTACGATAGAATCGATCAAAGATTCTTGTTAAGTGTTCTGGCGCAATGCCCTCACCTGTATTAGTGACTGATAGCACAACATCGTTATGTTGCTTCTTCAAGATCAGGGTGACTGAGCCTTTAGGATTCGTATATTTCACGGCATTGTCCAAGAGAATCATGATGACTTGCTTAATCTGTTCACTGTTACCTTGCACTGTTAAATCAGGTTGAATGTCATACTCCAGCGACACATTTTTCTCAAAGATAACGGCTTCCATCGTTAAAATAATATTCTCAACCGCTTCGCTGAGATTGAACTTCGAATACATCATAGTCGATCTGGAGTCGTCCATTTCGGTGAGATACAATAGATCATTAGTCAGACTGGTCATTCTCTCTGTTTCTGATTTGATATAGTGCAGCCACTTCGACTGATTATGAATAGTGTCATCACTGTTGGATAGAAGAACATCTGCGTTGGTGTTAATAATGGTCAGTGGAGTCTTCAGTTCATGGGAAGCATCCGCAATAAACTGTTTCTGTTTATCAAAAGCCTCCTTCACCGGTGTGATGGAACGATTAGCGAAGAACCGGCTTGTGAAGTATAAGATAATCAGCATCACCGATCCAACCACGGAGAACGTATAGATTAAATTGGTCAGAATATTTTGTTGAGCGGTGATGTCTAGAAATACAAGCATAGCCCCTTCGTTATTATGCTGAATATTGAAGATCCACTTGCTGCTATCCAAGGTGAACCTTCCGGTATCTTTATCGGAACTTAGAGCTTCTTGCAGAGCTGTATTATAGAATTCATCATCCATAGTGAATTTGGAATCTTTCCCGATCAGGTTCGATGCTTTATCTATCTTCAGCATAAATGAAACTGTCCGTTCTGGAGGGGGTGTTCCGTTATCCATACGTTTATTATTTTCGGAATCCAACGAGGGGCTTCCTTTGATAGCATCAAGTCGACCGGTGTCACCGCTAGGTGACTTGTGATTCTCCATGATTCTGTGAAGATCCATATTGATATCGTTTTGGACATTTTGGTACATAATCACATAAATCGAGATGAAGGCTACCAGCATCATCACCGAGATGGTTACTAGGTTAACAATAAGGAATCGATTCCTGAGCTTCGTAAACATTAGGTCGTCACCTCTAATACATACCCTACGTTTCTGATCGTACTAATACGTACAGCCGAATTCAGGAAAGTAAGTTTTTTTCGTAAAAAAGAAATGTACACCTCCACATTGTTGTGTTCAGCATCGGAATCAAACCCCCATAACTTCTCAATAATTTGTTCTTTGGAGGTTACCGCTTGTTTCCTCAAGATCAGAAGCTCCAATAATTCACTTTCCTTTAGGTTCAGCTTGATCTCTTTGCCACCCACGGTAAGCTTCAAGGTCGAAGTATTCAGTTCAATATCCCCGAACTTTAAAGCGTCATCTGGAATAACCTCGTTTTTACGTCTTAGTACAGCTCTTATTCTTGCTAGCAGGATCTCCGAGGAAAAAGGTTTGGCGATATAATCATCAGCGCCATAGTCCAGGCCAGTGACCATATCTGTTATCTCACCCTTTGCGGTAAGCAGGATAACGGGAGTGGACACCCCTTTCTTGCGCAGCGCCTTGAGGACACTAACCCCATCCATCTCAGGCAACATAATGTCGAGCAGCAGCAAATCATAAATCCCGCTCATTGCGTAATCCAGACCCGATCTACCGTCATGGACTGCGTCCACCGAATAATTATGTTTTTTTAATATTTGAGTTAAGGCTTCAGCGAGATGAAGCTCGTCTTCTACGATTAATATTCTCATGGTCTGCCATCCCCTACATATAAGCGAGTATTTGTTATTGAGGTCATTATATCAGTATTACCTTTACTGAACCTTAATGAAGATTGGTACAGAACTGTAATGTAAAAATTGAATAGGTGGCAAGTAACGGAGGGGAATTTTGGAACTGTAGGAGCGATAGCGTCCGCCTTTGTCTGCGGATTTCCACTGCGAACAGCAGTTTAAATCAAGAAATCTGCAGACAACAGCGGCCGGAAGTCCAACATTCACCGGAGTTACGATTTACACCTGTATTGGAGTAGTTTGTAAAACCATTTAAGATTCATTAAAGGTTTGGGATCTAAGATACATTCATGAGCACACGAGACAACGAAAAACAGAAAGGAATGATCCCAAATGGCGATTGAGGTATTCAACCGTTATGAGAACAAATATTTACTCGACAACGAAGCCTACTATAAATTTTATAACCAATTGCTCGAATACATGGAGCTAGACGATTTCAACAAGCAGCATGAGTTTTATTCCATAACCAACTTATATTATGATACTGCGCACAATACGCTGATTCGTAATAGTCTTGCGAAACCGAAGTACAAAGAGAAGCTGCGTTTAAGAGCTTACGGTGTTCCAAATCAAGATACGAAGGTGTATCTGGAAATCAAGAAGAAGGTGTTCGGGCTGGTTAATAAAAGAAGAACGTCGCTCAAATTGAACGAGGCTTATGATTTTGTTGGCACTGGTAGGGAGCCAGAATTCAAGGATTACATGAACAAACAGGTAATTGAAGAGATTAAATACTTTTTAACACGGTACGAATTGCAGCCTAAGGTGTATCTGTCTTATGACCGCAAAGCGTTGTTCTGTAAAAATAATCGCGATTTAAGAATTACGTTCGATACGAACATCCGAAGCCGGCGATACGATCTGAAGATGGAGCATGGCGTCTATGGCGAGCCTTTGCTGGAGCCGGGCCAATGGCTGATGGAAGTGAAGGCTGAGAATACGATTCCGGTCTGGCTGGCGAAAATGCTCTCTGAGCATCAAATGTACCGTACAAGCTTCTCCAAGTACGGTAACGAATATAAAAAAATGCTGAAGAACAGTAAAACAGAACGAGGGAGTGCTCTTTATGCTTGATTCATTATTTACCGTTGCAACGAGTACGGAATTAACGTTTACCAACGCTATTCTAACTATTTTTATAGCTATTGCACTTGGCGGAATCATTAGCTACACCTACATGAAGACCAACCCAGGTGGTTACTCGCAGAGCTTCACGCTCACGATGGTACTGCTTCCCGTAATTGTGGCTATCATCATTCTGCTAATTGGTAGCAATGTCGCTAGAGCCTTCAGTCTTGCTGGAGCGTTCTCCATCATTCGATTCAGAAGTGCACCTGGCGATCCGAAGGATATCACATTTGTATTGTTCACTATGGCATCGGGACTTGCCTGTGGGGTCGGTTCGTTCGGATACGCGGTTCTATTCACTCTTATCCTGTGCGCACTTATGTTTATTCTTAATCGGACTAATTTCGGGGTAAGAACAACGTTGCAAAAGACGCTAAAGGTAACTATTCCAGAGAGTCTGGGGTATGAGGAAGCCTTCGCTGAAGTTTTCAATAAATTTAATGTGGGGTATGAGCTTAAGAAGATTAGAACGACTGAGCTTGGTAGTTTATATGAACTCGTCTACGCCGTTACGCTGGGTGAGACTGTGAACCAGAAGGAATTTCTAGATGCAATTCGCACTCGTAACGGGAATCTAGATCTCTCGTTAACTATGACTCCCACTGCAAATGACTATTAAAATGATCGAAAGGATGGATGAGATATGAAGAATTATATAACAGTCAGTAAAATAGGGATCTTGTTACTGTGTGCGGGACTCATGTCGGCTTGCAGCAATAATAATACGACAGCACAGTCTGAAACTACGTCGAGTGAGTTAACGTCGAGCCAGAGTGGAGCTGCTAGTGGAGTGCAACTGGCAAGTGCTAAGCTATCGGACTTGGTAACGTTCGATGAAGAGGACTCCACTACAGCTTGGACTGCCGACCAATCAACGGATATTTCTTTGGCTGGAACGAGTGCTGTTGTCGCTGGTGCGGGAGCTGAATCCAAGGATGGGTCAGTGACGATTACAGCAGCAGGAACCTATGTGCTTTCGGGTAAGCTCAATGATGGGCAGGTTATCGTTAATAATCAGGATGAAGGAACCGTACGGCTGGTGTTAAACGGTGTGAACATCACGGACAGCGACAGCGCTGCAATCTACATTAAAGAAGCAGGTAAAGTGATCATTACCTTGGAGGACGGGACAGAGAACTCCGTATCTGATGGAGAAACTTATGTCTATGCCGATGACACTACAGATGAGCCTAGTGCAGCTATCTTTAGTAAAGCAGACTTAACAATCAATGGCACCGGGAAGCTGTCTGTTTCGGCTAATTATAATGATGGAATTACAAGTAAGGACGATCTGAAAATTATGGGTGGCACCATTGAAGTTAAAGCTGCCGATGATGGGATTGTGGGTAAAGATCTAGTCGCTATACAGGATGGAAGTATCAGCATTAAGGCTGAAGGTGACGGAATCAAATCGACCAATGATACTGAAACGGACAAAGGCTTCATTGCTATAGCAGCTGGAACGTTCGATATTAAGGCTGGAAATGACGGAATTCAAGCGGAGACTTCACTTGTAATAGATGGTGGAACATACACCGTAGTTACCGGAGGTGGAAGTGTAAATGGTGAGGTAAAAACAGGTGAGCAAGGGGCAGGCATGGGCATGAGAGGAGACCGAGGTCAGGGAACAGGTGTCCAAGCACCAGGAACATCAGAAACACCACCGGCAGGTACAATGCCAGAAACGCCAACGCAAGAAACATCAACAACGACAACGACAACGACAACGACAACGACAACGACAGAATCGGAAACAGCAAGTACTAAAGGGCTGAAGGCTGGAGGAGATATCAGTATCAACAACGGAACATTTACGATCGACTCTGCCGATGATGCAGTACACAGCGATAGCAATGTTGCTTTAGCAGATGGAGAACTCCATATCCAATCTGGTGATGATGGGGTCCATGCGGATAGCTTGGTGGCGATATCCGGTGGGATGATTGATATCACGAAGAGTTATGAAGGCATTGAAGGAGCGAATATCGCGATATCCGGAGGCGAAACTAATGTAGTCTCTTCTGATGATGGAGTGAACGTAGCAGGAGGTAATGACGAAGCGACTGTAGGTGGCGGCCCTCAGGAGCAGGATCAGTTTAGCGAGGCTGCTGCCAATGTACTCACGATTAGTGGCGGAACGTTAACCGTGGATGCCACAGGAGACGGATTGGATTCGAACGGATCCATCGTGATGTCTGGTGGTACAGTAATTGTGAATGGACCTACCAATGGCGGTAATGGTTCACTCGACTACGATGGAAGCTTTGAACAGAGTGGTGGAACGCTAATGGCAGCGGGGAGCTCGGGCATGGCTCAAGCACCTTCTGACACCTCCAGCCAACATGCAATCAGCATGACTTTCCCTCAGACCCAGAAGGCCGGAACATTGGTTCATCTGGAGGATAGCGAAGGCAATACGATCTTAACCTTTGCTCCTTCGAAGGATTATCAATCAGTGGTGATTAGTTCACCGGAGCTGAAGGACAGCGGGTCGTATACCCTTTACTCAGGGGGCACCTCGAGCGGTAGTGAAACCAATGGATTGTATACGGATGGGGAATATACAGGAGGAACGAAAGTAGTAGCGTTCGAAATCACAAGTAATGTAACTTGGCTGAATGAATCCGGAGTAACCACCGCGAACACCAATCAAGGCCCTGGTGGTGGCGGTGGAAAGGGAAGACCATAAGCTATAAATTGCATATTAAAGGCCACTCCAGCACATTGGAGTGGCTTTTGGATTAGAGGTTAATTAGTCGCTACTAACAGGGATGAAATTCTGTTTAATCGGTTGATTAGAGGTGTTTATGATCACATTGTGTGAATTAAAAGACAAAATTTCAATCAGCTGCTCGGCCATATAGTTAGCAGTATATTTAAACCCTCCCCTTACCCATTCCATGATTAATCCAAATAGAGCATAGGCCGTATAACTGGAAAATAATTCTTTATTGATATTGTTATTCGTGTTATTAACTGCGACTAAATCTTGTTTGGTGAGCTCTTTTAGGACGTCGCAAATCTTATTTTGAAACCCCGGCAGCACATTGGAATCTACAATGATGGTATAGAAATTAGAGTAGGAGGCTACATGTTCAAAAATTTTGATGCTGGAGGTAGTAAGCTCACTAACGATAAATTTATCGGTATGAAGATAGGGCTCTTTATAGGCTTTTATTAAATCCGCCAGCACATCATCGATCAGCTCATTCAGAAGCTCTTCTTTCGTTTGATAATGCTTATAGAAGGTTCCACGGTTTAAATCGGCCAGGGTGACGATATCGGTTATCGTTATGGTACGGAAATTCTTTTTTTCCATGAGAAATATCAATGCGTTCTTTAACTCTTTCCTCGATTTGCTAGTTCTCCGATTATTTTTAAGCAACAGAAGACCACCTAACTGTCTATTTTCTATTCCTATTTGAACACAATCCTACGTTATATATATTTATGAACATTTGGTGTCTCATTTGTATATTGATAGTTAAATTGCAGAGGATTAAACTTAAGTAGAATAAATTTTAAGTGTTTTAGAGATTTTATTAAATATAAGGAAGTATAAGTTTTACGCTATACTTTATCCTTATATTTCTCGCATATACGCTTACCGTCCTTTAAGGACGCCAAAGGCGTTTTTGCTTGTATTGATACTTACATTATAGATAAACGTAAAGGAGACTTCCAACATGAAACTTCAAGACAGAGTTGCAATTGTCACAGGCGCAGCATCGGGTATGGGGAAATCTATCGCAGAGTTGTACGCTAAAGAAGGTGCAAAGGTGATTGTAGCCGATCTTAACCTCGAAGGTGCAGAACAAGTCGCAGCAGGAATCGTTAGTAATGGTGGAGTAGCTAAGGCGTTGAAAGTAAATGTTGCTCTAGTCGATGATATCAATAACATGATTGATACCGCAGTAAGTGAATATGGCACGCTAGATATACTAGTGAACAACGCGGGTATTATGGATGGATTTGAGGCTGTTGGTGATATTACAGATGAACGATGGGATCTTATCTTTGATATCAATACCAAAAGTGTAATGCGTTCCACACGTAAAGCACTACCTATCTTCCTCGAAAAAGGAAAAGGTGTTATTGTGAATACCGCTTCTACAGGTGGCGTAAGTGGTGCTCATGCTGGAGCAACTTATACTGCATCTAAACATGCTGTAGTTGGCTTGACGAAAAACACAGCTTTTATGTATGCCAACAAAGGCATTCGTTGTAATGCTATCGCACCAGGAGCAACTGCCACTAACATCAGTGCCTCTATGAAAAATATTAATGAATTCGGCATGAGCCGCACTCAATTAACACAGGCTGTAATTCCTCGGGTAGGATCACCTGAAGAAATCGCACAAGTTGCGTTATTCTTGGCTTCGGATGACTCCAGTTTTGTAAACGGAGCTATCATCGCTGCCGACGCGGGTTGGACTTCAGCATTCTAAAATTAGATAGCATAAAAACTCCGCTAGAGATTACTCTAGCGGAGTTTTTTATGCTCTTGATATTTCCAGGTTAAGCCTTCAAAATAGAGAGAATGCTAACTATAAAGGGAGTTATATGAAATGAACGATGTTAGGGCGCGTAATCACGTGAAAGTGATTGGAGAAGGAGAACGAACCATTGTTTTTGCACATGGATTTGGGTGTGACCAAAGCATGTGGCAGTTTATTACGCCTTCTTTTGAGAAAAAATATCGAATCGTTCTATTTGATTATGTAGGCTCAGGAAACTCAGATTTAAGTGCATATACAACAGAAAAATATCATACACTCCACGGCTATGTTCAGGACGTATTAGATGTCATCGAGATGTTGGAACTCAAAGATATTATTTTTATAGGCCACTCTATTAGCTCTATGATTGGAATGCTTGCTTCGATTGAGCGACCGGATTATTTTGATAAAATGATTATGATTGGTCCTTCTTCATGTTATTTAAATGACGGTGCTTATTTCGGAGGCTTCGAGAAGAGTGATATTACTGAGCTTCTGGAGATGATGGAGATGAATTTTGCTGGCTGGGCTAGCTTTATGGCGCCTCTTGCCATGAACAATCCTGACCCGATGTTAACGAAAGAGCTGGAGCGCAGCTTTATCTCGGCAGATCCTGTTATTGCAAGAGAATTTGCAGAAGTTACGTTCTTTTCAGATCATAGAGAAGATCTCCCTAAGGCTACAATCCCTACACTTATTCTGCAATGCTCGGATGACAGTATCGTACCTATAGCGGCCGGAGAATATTTACATAAATACTTGAATAATAGCACCTTCCGGTTAATGGAGGCTAAGGGTCACTACCCACATATTAGCCATCCTGAGGAGACCATCACTTTAATTAATGAATATCTTACGTAAGCTGGACCAGATTATGCTGTGTTGAAAGGATATTTAGATCATGAATGACCGATTAAGATATGCGCCTTGTGGCTATGTTTCTATCACCCATGAAGGATTAATCATTGATGTAAATCAGACGTTCTTGGACCGTATGGGGTATAAACAGGTTGATTTGGTGCACAAGCATTTTGAATCTATCATGTCTACGGCAAACAAGCTTATTTTTCATTCATACTTCTATCCTTTTATTAATCTAAATGGACAGGTGGAAGAGTTATTTATTAATTTGAAAGATAGCGAAGGGAATGCGATTCCATATTTATTGAACGGCAGACGGTTCGAGTGTGAGGGAGTAGAGATCATTGATTGTATCCTGGTACAGATGGGAAAACGCATCGATTATGAGCTGGAGCTTCGTTCTGCCAAGAAGCAGATAGAAGTAGCTTACTGGGAAAAGGATCAGGCGCTTGCGGAGCTCAAGCGAATTCATTTGGAAATTGAACAGAAGCAAGCCGAGCTGCTGGAGATGAACGCCGTTTTAGTAGAATTATCTAATACAGATAAGCTGACTGGACTGAAGAATAGAAGGTTCCTTCAAGAAAAGCTGGAAGAGCAGATCTTAAGGTATGGCCAGGATCAAGCACCATTCTCGCTGTGTATCATAGATATTGATCATTTTAAAAAAGTGAACGACACCTATGGGCATCAGACAGGTGACTATGTGCTGGAGAAAATGGCGAGAATCTTGAAACTGCAATCTCGTCAAGAGGATATTGCGGCTAGATATGGCGGCGAAGAATTCATACTTCTTTTACCTAATACAGACATCTCGGAGTCAAAGAACCTAGCCGAGAAATTACGGCAATCTATCGCGTATTCAACTTGGGAAATGGGTCAGATTACGGTGAGCATTGGTATAGCTACATTTATTCCAGCCGATTCAGAAGCCACCCTACTGCAAAAAGCTGATCAAGCGCTCTATACCTCTAAAGAACAGGGAAGAAACCGCGTCACGCATAGCATAGATTTGAATGAAAAGCTTCTTTAACAGGGGGCTTTTTTTGCTATTTATAAACGATACATCCTCTTTGCTCTAATTGCTCTAAAATGTCTGTTCCCTTCAAGCTGTGATTCCATCTTAGATCCAGTTTCTCTAATCGTTCAAGCTGTAAAAGGGAATTCGGAATTTCTTGCAGGTTATTATCTCTTAAATCAAGCTCAACAAGGCTGCTTAATTGACCTATTTCCTCAGGGAGTTTATTCAGTTTATTTTTTCTAAGGTTCAGTCTTCTTAACTTGCTTAAATTACCGATAGATGAAGGCAGCGCAGTGATTCGATTATCACTCACGTCGAGTATCCGCAGTTCTTCTAAAGCACCCAAATGCTCTGGCAATACGACCAGTTGATTACCATAAAGATGAATCTCTCTTAACCCTATTATTTGTGTAATCGAATCAGGTAGACGTTCTAGCTGATTATAATATAGCCGCAATTCAATCAGACTGCTCATTTCCCCTATACGGGCAGGCAATTGCTTGAGATGATTATCTGTTACGTTCAGATACTTGAGCTTCTGGAGATTACAGAGCTGCTCCGGCAGCTGTTCGAACTGATTATTGCTTAGGTATAGAAAAGAATCTAACCCCTGCAATCCGCCAATGCTCTCCGGCAACAACTTCAGCCGATTATGGCCTAAATCCAGCATTCTTAGGTGAACTAAGCGACCGATGTTCTCGGATAACCGTTCGATTTCATTGCCCGCATAATTAAGTACCTCTAATTCGTCATGAAGGAAGAGCTGATCGGGAATCTCTTTAATATGGTTGTTGTACATGCTCAGTTCTAGTAGCGGATTGCTCTCAAACACGACATCTGGCGTTTCAATAAGTCCTTTTCCGTCAAAATTATATTTCATGAATGGATCTCCTTTGTAATTCGTATTGGCATCAAGCCTATGTGACAACGTTACGATAGAATATAACAGGATGATGATTTATTATCAGTATGTTGGCATACAAAACTGTGGAGTGTTTTAGAAAGGAATAACGAGATGGAAGCTTCTTTTTGGACTGGCATTCGCTTTTTTCAGGGTTTACCCTCGGAGGAGATCAAGGCGGTCTCAAGATTATTCACTTATAAGGCATATTCCAAGGGGACCCTGGTGTTTGCAGAATCAGATCCGGGGGATCATGCCTACATTATCTATTCGGGGATCATAAGGGTGTACGCTACCACGAAAGGGAAAGAGCATACCGTAGATCTTTTTGGAAAAGGCGATTTCTTTGGCGATCTGGAAGTGATCCATCCCTCCAATATAAGAGTGCTGTCTGCGGTGGCTATGAATGATACTGTATTATTTGAGATTAAACGTGAGCCTTTTGAGCAGATGCTTGCCGATTACCCATTGATTAAGGAGCAATTGATGCTGCTGCAAATGGACCGTTTATTTTTATCGAATCGGTTATTACATGAAATGAAATTTCATGATGCGAGAGCGCGTGCGATATTTACGCTGAGAAGACTATACCAAAGATTTGGAGTAGAGGAGCAAGGCAAACAGAGGATTGATCTTCGATTGACCCATCAGCAGTTCGCGGATATGATCGGAACGTTAAGGGAGACGGCTACCCTTGTGCTTAAAGATCTGCAAGCGCAAAAGATTATTGATATTCAACATCAGCAGATCACCGTGTTAGACCCGACGTATTTACTGGAGTATACGGATTTCGATTGAGAAGAGCAGTTCCGGGATCTTTTTCATAGAATCGATTATTAAAGGGGTTATGAATGTGGCATGTAATCATTGTGTAGTAAGAGAGCTGAATTTTGAAATCAAGGCTCATGGTGAGCTTAATCTAAGGATTTTACCTGAGGTTATTCATCATTTGAGTAGAAGTAATACGATACATAAGGTAGAAGAAAATGTGATTACGATTAAGGAGTCTGGAGCGCGGGATTTTCTAGATTTCTGTATTGACCATATGGAGTCGGAGCAGATTGAATTCCGTATAGATGACCAAACATGGAGACCTCTATCCGAATTATCCACTGTGCTTGATATGGAGTGGATTGATGAGGTTATAACTAAGGGCTTAGTTACTTGTCACTTCCAACCGATTGTGAACGTACGGGAGGAGATTTTTGCATACGAGCTCCTATCCAGATTTAAAAAAGAAGATGGGTCCCTTATCTATCCTAATGAGATTTTTGCGGCGGCACGAAATCGTGGACGTTTATATGCTTTAGATCGGTTATGTAGAATGACTGCTGTAAAATATGCTGCACCCTTAAATAAAAAAACGTTTATTAATTTTATCCCAACGTCGATTTACGCTCCAGAGTTTTGCTTACGATCAACGGTTGAATTGGCCAATCAATTAGGCGTCGATCCCTCTCTTTTTGTCTTTGAAGTTGTTGAGACGGAGAAAGTCGATGATCTCGCTCATTTGAAATCGATTTTGACATATTACAAGGATCGGGGATTTGAATACGCTTTAGATGATGTTGGCGAAGGCTTCAGCACGATCGAGATGTTATTGGAGCTTAAACCCCATTACATGAAGCTGGATATGAAATATGTTCAGGGTGTGTCCAGCGATCCGAACAAACAGAAAATAGCTAAACAATTTTTAGAAAAGGCTTTAGAGATCCAATCTGTTCCCTTAGCAGAAGGTGTGGAGTTTAGAGAGGATTTTGAATGGCTTAAGCAGAGTGGTTATCAGTTGTTTCAGGGATATTTATTTGGAAAGCCTGACCCTATTCCCAAACAGTGATCCTAATGAGTATATCTCCGTCTAGAGGATGAGATGATTTCAGGTCAGAGTCTGATTACAGGTGAACCCCAGGGCTGTACAATTTAGGTAATTGAGAAGGGGGACGGGATGGATATGAATTGGCATAAATACATCACACGCTGGGCGGATTCGAGAGGGTTAGATGGGCGAGAAATTGATTATCAGTGGCCGTCTCCTTCATTTCCAGTCGTAAGCATTCGTAGCAATTTAGGTCGATACTCTGGTCAGGGGTTTGGTCACGGAAGCAAACCACAAGTGAAGACGGCCGTTGGATTAATTGCCATTGGAGATATAGCTGTTGGCCTGATATCCATAGGTGCGGTAAGCGTCGGTGTTCTGTCTGTGGGTGCAATATCACTGGGGATGTGGTTAGCCATCGGGGCAATAGCACTTAGCTGGCTTGGCTTCGCCGTGGGAGCAATTGCGATTGCAGGAGTGGCTGTAGGAGCGATCGCAATAGCCGAAAAAGCGTTGGGAGCTGTCGCCATAGGTGATACGGCATTTGGGGCGGTAGCCATAGGACGGATTGCTGGGGGAGCAGTAGCTATTGGCCAATGGGCATATGGTCTAATCGCAGTTGGCGAGCATGGCTTCGGGTTAATTCCCATCACGGGCGATGTGTGGAATTGGTTCCGGCGTTTGTTTGGATCGGGAGATTAAAAGGCTAACCAGTCCAAAAGTATCACTCGTAGTCTGGGATAGTTAATAAATAATATCTATCACGATAGAAAAATTAATTGCAATTACCTATTCGGATTTCATACCAATTAATCATGCGATCAGATGTGGCGTTATGTTACTCTTTGTAATGTATTCGAAACTTCATAGGCAAACCTATGGAAATGTAGGGACGCAAAGCTATAGGGACTAAGGTTATCATAACTATTGTCAGCCAGCTGCCAAAGAGTGTGTAACGCTTTTTGTTAAAATATAAGAAAGGTTAAGTTATGCACCTATACTTAATCTCTTATATTTCTCGCTTAAACCCTTATCGTCCTTATAAGGACGCCGAAGGCGTTTATGCTTGTTAAGGTTTAATAAAAATTAAGTCTTAATTTTTAGGCGACTTTATACGCAATCAAGCTACTCTTTTGGGGTAGTTTTTTTTGTGCCCATTTTAGGCTTGGAAGAGATTCATAATACATCTGGGGGGTAGAAAAGATGAAAAAAATGATTGCGATCGCTACATCGGCAGCCATGTTAGCCAGTTTTTCGAGTGAGGCAGGTTATGCTTTAGCAAGTGATGTAAGCAAGGTAAGTGTAGTGAAGACTGTAGTACAAAGCAAGGCTGAGCTATTAAGCAATGCGTCAGTTATTCCGTTTGATCTGTACGGCAAGGCTATCCTAAGCGCTTATAATGATGTTTTTAGAATGAATCCTGCGAATATTAAGTCCATCACAAATAACGGTGGCAACTACTCAGGTTCACCTATAGCTAAGGCTATTGATGGCGATATGAGTACGCATTGGGAAACGGGCAAACCGAACAGTTCAACGTTCACGAATGAGGTTGTCTTTGTTTTCAATGAGTCCACTGAATTAAATAGAATCGTATACGCTGCAAGACAATCCAGTGCAAAGGGGAAGGGGTTTGCTCAGGAATTTGATATTTATGGCTCAACTACGGATGCAGGAGATTATACGCTAGTATCCTCTGGAGAATATAAAGGCGGAGCAGGTGACGTTGTAGAGATTCAGTTTGCACCCACAGCCTTCAAGAGACTTAAATTTGTCTTCAAAAAAGCTAACCAAGATTGGGCGAGTGCGGCTGAATTTTCTTTTTATAAAGAGGATACCGTATCCGCTAAGATGAAAAGCTTGTTTACAGATGGAACGATGAGTGCGGTTGTTCCTGCTTATAATAGCGTCGAAGCGATCAATCAATTAGAAGAAGCGGCAAAAGTACATCCGCTCTATCCCATCCTTAAAGATTCTTTGGATTTGGCTAAGAAGCTAGTGAATGGAGAGGTTCAAACCGAAGGCACCATTATTGAGGCCGAACAACGTGGTGATATGAAAAAGCATGCGCAAGAAAACCTGAGAATTGGTTTCGGTACGAACAACCAGCCTACGGGGCTCGTTGCAATGCCTGGAGATACGATCAATGTGTATGTAGATGCTGCTTCGAGCGATAAATTGCCTTCTTTAGTATTTTCCCAACAAGAGGCGGCTTGGAACGTTTGGGCTAGCAGCGTGAAATTGCGTCCAGGTAAAAACACAATAACCGTTCCTGAATTTGCGACGAATAGTTATTATGCACATGAAGTGACTAAGGGCGGTACAGTGTATATCGTCAATCCCTATACAGCTGAGGAACAAGGGAAGGCACCACTGATCCGATTCGAAGGGTTCACAAAGATCCCTATGATGACCAAGACCATGGATCCTGAACAATTTAAAGCCTTCCTAACCACCTACAAGCAAAAATTAGATGAAGATAAAGCTGCGCATCCGAATGTTCAAGATCGCAAGCTCATCGATGTGGTGGAAATGGTCAGCGAGCATGTTATTTTCACAGGAACTGCGACAGAAGCTTATAACAAGTTTATTACAGAAGGAAATGATCCGCTGGGCACCGTAACCGGCTATGATACTTGGATGAAGACGATCTTTGACTTCTATGGCTTGGATGGCAGTAGTGTGATTCATGATGCCAAGCTAATTCGTGAGAATATTCGATTGATGCAGCCTTATGGTGCGATGTATGCAGCGGGAGATCATACAGGGATCCAACTTGGAACCGTGGGGACAATGTTAGGTGATTTTAACAAAGTCTATCCAGGCTGGGGATTGAATCATGAAATTGGGCATCGCTTGGCTATGGGTGAACGAGAATATGGCGAAGTAACCAATAATATGGTGTCTATGCTGATGTCAGTCCATGCGGACTCGATGGATACTCGTATTCCTTTTGAAAGTGATATTTATAAATATGTGATCCAAGAAAATAAAGTGGTTATGAATCAGCAGGGCTTATTTGCTCAGCTGGGAGCCTATTGGCAGTTGGAGTTGGCGCATCCGGGATACTGGACAGAATTGACAAGGATGTACCGCGAGCGGAAGGTCTCCCTTCCGAACGGTGACAATTCCAAGCAGCAGTATTTGGTGGAGTTCTCCTCTGAAGTGCTGGGGTTAGACTTAAGTAGCTATTTTGCCAGACATGGCTTCACTGTGAATCCTGAAACGAAAGAGAAATTAGCTAAATACCCAGCACCGAAAAAGCTATGGTATTTAAACAATTCAGTGGTTCATTATGAGGGAACAGGAATAGCAGATAAGAATGTTGCGATTAAGGTTAATATCACGCCTAACGCTACTGCTAAATCAAACACCTTAAGCTTCAGTATGAATAAGGATCTTAAGAAAGATTTCTTAGGATATGAAGTGTATAGAGACGATAAGTTAGTAGGGTTTACAGGCACTGATCAGTTCGTGGACAAGAGTGTAGACAGCAGCATCAATTATACGTACAAGATTGTTGGCTATGATAAGAAGCTGAACCCACTGAAGCCAGTACAGGTTAAAGCCTTTAAGCCAGCGCTGTCTGTTGAAGATCAAATTACGTTAAAGCTAAATCAACCCTTTGATCCGATGAACTATGTAAAAGCGACTAACTATCAAGGGAATGATATTACTGCTAATGTCACCCTGAAAGCGAATACCGTCGATGTAACGCAAAAAGGTGACTACGAAGTGGTATATGAAGTGAAGAACGAAGGGGTTACAGAAACCAAGACCACACAGGTTACGGTAACGAGTGACTATGCTTATCTTTCGGATCTTAATGCCAAGTCAGTCGTTGTTGGCTGGGGTGAATTAAAGAAAGACAAAGCCGTCTCTGGTGGAGTCATAACCCTTGTTCGACAAGGGTTAGCTGCGACCTATACCAAGGGAATCGGTGTACATGCGAACTCTGAGGTTGTTTATGATATTGAGGGTAAAGGTTATGATTTCTTTGAAAGCTACATCGGAATTGATCAAGCGATGAAAGGAAAACCATCCTCTGCAACCTTTGAAGTGTATATAGATGGAGAGAAGAAATTCTCGAGTGATGTTTTCCAGGCAGGTACAGAGCATGAATTTGTAAAAATACCAGTGACTGACGCGCGCGAAGTAAAGCTGGTTACCACAGATGCTACAGATGGCAATGCTTCAGACCATACGGTATGGGCGGATGCAAAGTTTACGAATACTTCAAGCAAGCCGACCATCACAGTGCCGGAAGAGACAACCTTCGTGAAATTGAACAGTGAATTTGATGTTTTGACCGATGTTACTGCCGTTGATACGGAAGATGGTAATTTGATTGAAGCGGTTGAAGTAAAAAAGAACGGGTTCACTTCAAGTAAAACAGGCACTTACAACGTAGAACTGTCAGTTACAGATCGTGATGGCAATACAGCGGTACAGACCAGAACGATCGTTGTATACAGCGCTAGTAAATATCTGAGTGATATAGCTTGGCAGTCGGCAAGAACGGATTACAATGTTGTTCGTAAGGATAAGGCAAGCTCTAACAATCCGATTAAACTACTTGTAAATGGCGTAACCAAAGAGTTCGCTAAGGGTTTAGGAACGCATGCTAACTCCGAGATCGTGTATAATCTGGCGGGTGCTAATTTCGAATATTTTGAAACATATGTAGGGGTTGATAGAAATATCCCAGAGCAAAACAACTCCAGTGTGATCTTCAAAATTTTCGCCGATGGGGTAGAAGTGTATAATAGCGGACTGATGAAATTTGGCACGGAAGCTAAACTAGCTCAAATCCCTGTGAAGGGTGTAAGTGAACTGAAATTGGTGTTAGATAATGCAGGCAACGGAAATGCTTCAGATCACGGCGATTTCGCGGATGCAAAGTTTATGATTCTGAACAGTACACCAGAGCTTACCATAGCTAAATCAGTATCTACCAAAGTGGGCCAAGCGATTGATATTAATGAAAGTTATTCGGCTATAGATTCGGAAGATGGTGACCTGACGGCTCAAGTGAAGGTCTCAGGACAAGATCAAGTTAAATTCAATAGAGCTGGAAAGTATCCGATCACTTATACTGTAACCGATAGTGATGGAAATACGACCACGAAGACTAGAACCATTGCCGTAGTAGACATGACGGACTTTACGTATCTGACGGACTACGACTGGAATTCTACTCAGAACAGCTATACTGCGCCTTTGAAGGACAAATCTATTAGTGCTAATACGCTGAGATTAACCGATGAGAGCAATCAAGTAGTGTCCTACGAAAGAGGGATTGGAGCGCACTCCAACTCGACGATTGTATACGATCTAAGCGATAAGAACGCGGACTACTTCACTTCCTATGTGGGTGTAGATCGACAAATGTATGGTACGGTCGGTTCGGTGAGCTTTGAAGTGTTTGTGGATGGAGAGAAGAAATTCGATAGTGGCGTTATGGGCTCCAGAGATCCGCAGAAATTCATCGAATTGGGTATTAACGGAGCAAAAGAGCTGAAACTAGTCGTTACAGACGGCGGAAATGGCAACGGATCTGACCATGCTACTTGGGGAGGAACTAAACTACATTTCGCGAATGGAGATCACCTATTCACTGGAGATCTGGAACAAGCCATTGCAGCGGCGAAAGCAATTTCTCTAGAAGGCTTCACACCTGAGAGTATTGCGGCATTTACGGCCAGCCTCTCGGGTGCAGAAGCAGCATTGGCTAATCCTTCTGTCACACAAAGTGAAGTAGATGCAGTCGTGGCAGCGTTACAACAAGCAATAGAGGGTCTGACCGAAATAGATCTTACGCAAGTCATTACTATTGTAGACCGGTATTTAAGTGCTTCGATCAAGACCACTTTAGGTGTAACTGGAGAATTAACATTAGGTGATATGTATAACCTTACAATGTTAACGAGTGAGACCGGAAGAGCTAGATCCTTGGAAGGGCTACAGTACGCCAAGAACCTAGAGACACTTGATATTACTGGAAATGAAATTACAGATTTCTCCCCATTACAAGGGTTAACTAAACTAACAAGCTTATTGGCTGACCCTCAAGTGGTAGAGGTAGGACAATTAAAGGGACCTGTGGTTGAATTGACCAATCCGGTGAAAGGGCTCGATGGTAGTAAAGTGATCCCTAATTCAGCTGGGGTCAGAAACACTAGAACATCTAAAGAAATCATGTTTGATATGAATGAATGGGCAGCTAATCCGGATGTATTCACCATAGATCTATCGAACGAGGAGAAGGGAACTTACATGCTGGGGTTAACTTACCAAGTTGCAGGTAATCTCGTGCAATTGATTTCTTTTATTGATAACAATTAAATCCCATAGGCAAAAGAAAACAGGCGAATTATGGTGTGTTCAACCATGATTCGCCTGTTTTTATTTAGTAGCTGTCTGGGTCGGCGTTAAGCGCTTTTGGCTCCGTTGCTCTGCAAGCAGACGGTTCATCCATTGCTGAATGCTTCTGCTCTGCTGTGTTGCCAGAGTAGGGTGAGCAAGGTTGTAAGTCTCCAATGGGTCTTCGGTTAAGTTATAGAGCTCAAATTCCTCAGGTACGGGTTCTGTTTTGACCCTTGTGGTAAATTCACCGGTTGATCCTTCCACAGGCTGAAGCGTGACATCCTGTACCCCGGGTTGGCTCCAAAATTGAGGGTTATCGAAATATCTCGAGAACTTCCACAGCTCTTTCCGACCGTTTCTATGAATATACGTTAGAACCGTCTCAATGTGGTTCGGCTGAACGACGGAAGAATACGGTTGTCCCAAGGGATTGGTTTGATGCTGGCCGCGTGTAACATCATCGTCGGTCATGAAATATACGGGCGTATCAGCGATTGCGGATGGGCTGTGTCCAAGGATCTGAGGTGCAAGGTTGCGGCCCACAAAGGGGCGGGCATCACTGAACCTATTTTGCATACGGCTCTGAATGTCTGTGATGTTCACATTTGCAAGCCCCAGCATAGTAGGAATTAGATCTACATGGCTTGTTAGGGCATGAATATTCTGAGACTGGGGAAACAAGTGTATATTATGGATGAGAAATGGGACATGCAAAAATTCCTCGTAAGCAGAGTACCATTTTTGATGAAGATCGCCATGAGCTCCTAATAAATCTCCATGATCGGAGGTAAAGATGACGATGGTATTGTCATAGAAAGAAGAACGAGTAAGAGCCTCAAACACCTTTAGCATTTGCTGGTCAGCATTTTTTTGCAGCTGGTAATACAGTTGGCGATAAAAAGGTTGGTCAATAATAGGCTGCAAAGCCTTTGGATAGAGGTCCCGGTAGCTGGCTTGGCAACGCGGCTTGGTAGCTAACGATTCGTTTTGCGTCGGAGAGGGAGCAACTGCAGGCATAGGCTCGACCTCAAACCTAAAATTAGGTAAATGTGCAGTGAGGGCTCCGTATAGAACAATATCATGTGGATTTACAAGGGAAGAGACGAGCAGCCAGGGTGGAGTATTTTTGTTCTGGTTTTTTTGGCGATCCAGCGCTTGAATGAGTTGCACGGTTTCTGCTCCGTAGACCTTGTCGCGTCCACTTAATCCGATAGCAGCAGAGGAAGCGGAGTTTCGCGGGTTTTTTCCAATCGGATCAGGACCCACCCAACCAGAGAAACCAAAGTTGTCTAAGCGATTCGCTCGTAAATATATCTCTTCAAGATGTCTGTCAGGGACGCCTGTCACCGAATGATAGCTGGGCAAGCTGTCGTGGGTCCCGGGAATGATAATATCCTCATTGGAGATATGCCACTTCCCTTTATAGTGGGTCTGGTAACCGGCTTCCCGGAAGTAGTCACCCATTGTAGGTACAGTGTTCCTATCCAGCCAAAACATATTGGAATCAAAGGATTCTTTGGCAATTCCTACGGTCTGACTGACACCATGGAGCGATGGATAGTGACCTGTAAACAGCGTTGCCCGGCTGGGGCAGCAGGCGGTAGTTCCAATGTAGTGTCTGTGGAACTCAAGGCTATGGGATTTTAATAATTGCTGTGTGACTAGATTCTGTCGTCGCCATTCTCTAATTTCGGGGTTTTCATAAATGGGGGCATATCGCTCCTCATCTACGAGAAGTACAAGAAAATTGGGTCTCTCTAAATAGCGTGATGATTCTGCAGCACTGCTCACGGGCATACACATCCTTGGTTAATTAGGTTGCCTTAGATTATGTGGGAATCTGGAGAAACAGTAGCACTCTAATGAAAATCCTTTTTCATGCTTATATTATAAAATTATCCATTTTGTAATATGACAGAAGTGATGACAACGCTCACTATAACCGCATAGGTCTTTTAATTATAATGAATCAGATGGCCCAACTCTTCCAGCCCATTCAATCAAATACACTAGAGGTGATGCAGATGTTAGGAATTGGATTGATCATCGTGGTTATAATCGGAGTTTATTTAATGGCTGCTTACACTCGATTGGTCAGCATGCGTAATCGTGTGAAGGAATCTTTTGCTACCATAGAAGTTTATTTACAAAATCGGTTTGAGGCATTAACAGAAGTTGCGAAGATGGTTATTTCTTATGCCACACATGAACAAGAAACGTTGGCGATAGTACATAGAATGCGTGAGGGTTTAAGAGATCATCATTTTCCGGTTGAGAAGCTGACTAGATATGTGGAGATGGAAAAGTATCTTCATTCGATCAATATTCAGGCAGACTATTATCCAGAGCTTAAGGCGAGCGATCGGTATATCAAATTGCAACAAAGTATCAATATCTTAGAGGAAAATCTATCTGCTAGTAGACGTTTCTATAATGAAAATGTGACAAGCTATAATACGATGATAAGTACGTTTCCTAATCTTTTACTTGCAGGGGCTGTTGGATTTAAGTCAGAAATCTTGCTCAAGATGGAGGGCGCTAAACGGGCAGATGTTCATTGGACGGTATCCTAAGAGGATTTACTTCAGAGAATGAAAGAATGCATGAATTTTAGAGGGAGATGTTTCTGTGAAAATCGTCATTGTTGATGATCATCCTTTAGTTCGAAGAGGACTGGCATCTGTAATTTCAATGCAACCGAATTTGCAATTTGCTGGCGAAGCTACGAATGGTCGAGAGGCGCTTGATGTGATTAAAGAAACAAAGCCAGATATTGTACTCATTGATCTTAAGCTTGTGGATGAATCGGGATTGGATGTTATTAAGACAGCACGTGCTCACGGCATAGTCAGTAAGTTCATTCTGTTGACCTCCTCTGCGAGCAGAGAGGATTTCTTGAGGGCTGAAGAAGTACTGGTGGATGGATATGTCCTGAAAGAGGCATTGCCGGAGGAATTACTCTTTGCTATCCAGTTGGTACACAAAGGGAGAAAGTATTATGATCCTGGTCTAATGGAAGAAAAGATGCGTATTAACGGCAGTAGTTCGACGGATGAATTGACGCCGAAAGAGAAGGAAGTACTGATTGAACTTGGACAAGGTGCGTGCAACAGAGAGATTGCCTCACGTCTTTTTATCAGTGAATTCACGGTGAAGAAGCATGTCAGCCAGATTTTAGCGAAGCTGCAGGTTAATGATCGGACACAGGCGGCACTGTATGCAAACGCGATAGGGCTAACGAAATATGAAATGTCTTATGAGTAAAATAGTTCATTAGCATTATATACGAGGAGGTGTCCCAGCAGCCAGTTCATAGCTTTTGGGACACCTCCTAAAGTTTTAGGAGGTTATATCAAACAACTGATGGTAGAGCTCGATATAACATAGAGTAGCACGGCGGGATCAGATGATATAATGAGTATAATTACTTTGCGATATGGCTTATTCTGTCTACCTAATTGTAACTAGGGAGTGCTGTTCATGTTTGAGTTGCCAGGATACCAAACTTTAGATCTGATAGAGACTACCTCAGATATCAGGCTGTACAGACTCCTACGTCAAGAAGATGGCCTTAGGGTTATCGCCAAGACAACTGCAGGCGAGTACCCGGGATCTACTATGGTTGATGCTTTTCGTTATGAGTATGACATGCTTAAGCAACTTAGCGGTCGTGGAGCAATCGAGGCATACAGTCTGGAAATCACGCCGGATCGGCCAGTCCTTCTCTTAAAAGATATGGAGGGCCGTACGCTGGATCAGATACTGCGTACGCCTGATTCACTGGAGCTTCCAGTGCTGCTTCGGATCGCTATCGCTGTTGCCGATTGCCTTATGCAAATTCATCGTGAGAAAATAACACTAAATGAACTAACCCCCGCTCATCTAATCGTCAATCCAATTACTTTTGAAACAAAATTTATTGATATACGAATGTGCTCCACTGAAAATGATACCAGTCCATTGTCACCCCTAAGCGGGCGACCGGATGCCTTGCTCCCTTATATATCGCCAGAGCAAACGGGTCGAACTGGGTTGAACCCGGACTATCGTTCTGACTTTTATTCGCTTGGAGTGATTATGTATGAATGTCTCTCAGGCCGTCGCCCTTTTGAGCTTCATGATGTTGTTGATATTGTATATCGTCATCTTGCAGATACACCTGAGCCTTTACATCGCAGGTTTCCCGCTATCCCTCTATCTGTCTCTGACATTGTTGGCAAATGCATGGAGAAAATGCCTGATGCAAGATATGCCAGCGCCTTTGGAATCAAGTCGGATCTTGAAGAATGTCTTTCCCACCTGCAACAATACGGGTATATCGAGCCTTTCCTGTTAGGAAGCTGGGATGTTCCGGAACGCTGGATGGTATCGGAACGATTTTACGGAAGGCATTTTGAGAAACTAAGCTTACGAGAAGCACTGAAACGAGCATCACAAGGTGCTGTAAAGACGGTCTGGCTTAGTGGCGAGAGTGGTATCGGCAAAACAACCTTTATAAAAGAAACGCTTAGAAATTCGATTTCTTTGGATGGTTTTTTCGCCAGAGGCGAATTCGAATCTCTACATACCTCACTCCCTTATGGCATCTGGCATCAAGTTATAGAAGAATTGGTTAGTCAACTGCTGATGGAAACGAAGCTGCAGGTGGAGGTTTGGAAGCTACGTATTTTAGAAGCTGTAGACATTTACGGGCAACTGCTGATTGAACTCGTTCCTAAACTTGAGCTCTTGATTGGCCCCCAGCCTTCCGTACCCCCGTTGCCGCCGCTGGAAGCTCAGCATCGATTTCAGTTAATCATGAGCCGATTTATTCAACTTTTTCCTCATGAGGATCATCCTTTGATCTTGATATTGGACAATCTGCAATGGGCCGATGAAACATCGCTGCAATATCTCACTTCACTTATAGAGGACACAGCCACGAGTCATATGCTAATCGTTCTTTCCTATCGAGATCGGGAAATTACGAGGCTGCACCCACTCAGTAGGCTGGAAAAGCATTTGATAGACCGCAACGTAGTGATAAGTAGAATTTCTCTACAAGCGCTTGAGCTCACCGATTTAAAACAACTGCTACTGGATGTTATGCGTTACGAGGCTGCTGACTTGGACAAGCTAGCGCGGGTACTTCTGCATAAGACAGATGGGAATCCATTATTTATTAAGCAATTCCTTCAGGATTTGATTGATGATCAGCGAGTGGAATTTGACGAGGATATTCGAAGCTGGAAATGGGATCTCCAGCGCATTACTGAATTGAATGTTCCGGATAATGCAGCAGCATACCTTTCAAGTAAATTACAGCAATTTCCTGATCAGACGGTGTATGCACTTAGTAGAGCCGCTTTACTGGGAAGCATATTCGATGTGGGGACGCTTGTCGAAATTACGGAAATTCCGGCAGAGACATTGACCGAAGCGTTGGCAGTCGCAGTAAATGGACGCTTGCTACAACCTGTTAACGGGGAGGAATATACACATTTTAAATTCCAGCACAACCACATTCATCGGGCGGCTTATGCTCTTGTTCCCGAAGAGGAGCGCCCAGAGCTGCATTGGAGGATTGGGTCACTATTGCTGGATCGTAACCCTGTTAGTGAAGGCACAGTCCTATTTGAAGCTGTCCATCATTTGAATCAGGCGCTTGCGTGGATAGATCGCCCGGAACAGAGGCTTCAACTGGTAGAACTGAACTTACGGGCAGGGATAAGCGCAAAGCAATCAACCGCTCATGAGACCTCCTTGCAATATATGCTTAAGGCAACAGCACTATTAGAGGAGCGGAGTTGGGAGGCGCATTATGAGCTGACCTTCCGCGTATTTCGCGAGAGGGCCGAGCTCGAATACTTATGTTCACATTTTGACAAGGCGAATGAATTATTCCATCTGCTAATCCATAAAGCTGCGACAAATACAGATAAGGCTTACATCTACGCGATGAAGGTTCAGTTGGAAGCAAGTAATGATAACCATGAAGAAGTTATCTCCTTAGGTCGACATACCTTATCGTTACTGAAAGTGAGCCATCAATTTAATCCTAGCTATGTTCAACTGACGCTTCAATGGTTAAGATTGCGGCGCAGACTACAGAAGGTCTCACTGGAATCGCTTAATCTTTTACCGCCAATGACGGATGAAGCTCGTAGAGTCGCAATGTCCACCTTAGATCATACGAGCAATGCCTGCTTCTATGTCAATCGCGAAGGGTGGCTCGCTTCTTCCTTCACCATGATTGAATTAACGCTCGATTATGGGATGACTCCGGAGGCATCCATTGGATTCATAGGCTATGCAATGTTTCAATACTATTACTTCCGTAATGATGAAGAAACATTTAAATGGGCCATGCTGGCGTGCAGCTTATCGGAACCCTATCCGAAAGTGCATATGACAACCTTAGCCTCGTTCGCATTGTGCTACGATAGCTGGCGGCATTATGATCCAGCTATGCTCCTTATGTTTACCGAGAAAGCGGGTAAAGTGGGACTGGAATCAGGTGACCTATGGAAGGGTAACCAGAATGTGCTGATCAACTGTGCCTCCCTTTTGCAATTTGGTCATCCGTTAGGCGATATCTATGATCGGTTAATTATTCATTCCGGAGATTTGCTGCGCCATAACAACAGTCTTCATTGTAAGCAGGCTATCATAGCTGTGGCTATTCTAGTCCGATTAACAGGTTATCGTTCTGTAGATGATCCATTTAACATCGCCGAGATTAGCGAACCTGATTTTGCACAGTCGGTTCATGGAGATACCTTTGATTTTATACAAGAATTGGTCTGGATATATCAATATTTGACAGGTTATGTATTTGGGGAGTACCGCAAAGCCAGTGAGGCATTAGCGAAATCAGCTGCCATTATAAAATCACGTGAAGATGGCTTAGACAGTCCCATGCAGACCATGTATGAATGTTTAGTCTGGGCTCAGTTGTATGAGGAATATAACGCTGGAGAGCAACGTATATATCGGGCGAAAATGCACAGTTGCCTGAAGAAAATGAAAAAGCTTGCTAGGCGTTGCCCGGTAAATTATGAGCATAAATATCTGTTGATGAAGGCTGAGCTGACTCGCCTATCGCGAGATCCACGACAAGCTGAAGCCTTGTATGAGCAGTCTATTGAGGTTGCTCGTATCAACGGCCATATTCACGATTTAGCGATGGTGGCGGAGTGCTACGGCAAGTATGGGCTTCGTCATGGCAAATTGCATCTAGCAAGAATCTATATGACTGAAGCCTACGAGGCTTATCTGCAATGGGGCGCAAAGGCTAAAGCGGCTGACCTTGAGCAGCAGCACAGCAATCTGCTGCATATTAAACGTGAGCCCGGACTCGATCGGGTCGATTCCCTTTCTGTGGTGATGTCAGCACAAGCTTTGTCGGGCGAGATGGAAATGAGTCGATTACTGGGCACGCTGATGCGGATTATGCTCCACAATGCTGGAGCCGAATATGGGGCGGTTATTTTCGATCATGAAGGAAGATGGATGGTTGAGGCCCACGGGACATCGGAAGCCCTGCATATCGAATCTGTTCCTCTCGGGGAAGAGTCAGATCTTGTTCCGGCAGCGATTATAGCCTACGCGGCAAGAACACAGGAGCAGGTTGTATTACATGATGCGCTCAGTGAGGGAATCTTTGCACGTAACGCTTACGTTAGGAAGAATAGACTGAAATCGGTTCTTTGTCTTCCTATCATGAATCAGAATAAATTGGTTTGCTTGCTCTATTTGGAAAACAACCTATCACCAGGTGTATTTACACCGAGTAGGCTTGACGTGCTCAAGTTGCTTGGCTCTCAATGTGCTATCTCTATTGCCAATGCCAAGCTATATTCGGGGATTCAATATCTTAAGAAAAATCTAGAGGATCAAGTGACAGAAAGAACCCGTGACCTGGAGCGTTCGATGCGTGAGACGTCCGCAGCTTTGGCTGAAGCCACAGTCTACGAGGAACGAAATCGTATCGCTCAGGAGATTCATGACATTGTTGGGCATACACTCACATCGACGATTCTTCAAATTGAGGCCGGAAAGCGTCTGCTCCAGAAGAAAGATATAGATAGTGGCGTTCAACGACTGGTTGAGGCACAGGATCTTGTTCGGCATAGCTTGAATGAAATCCGCGGCTCAGTTCATATGCTGAAGGAGGACAAGTATTCCGATCTCACGGTCATGTTGAAGCAACTAATACGTGATACTGAACGTAATGCAGGCGTTGTCGTCCATGCCATTATTTATGATCTGCCGGAGGCCATGTCAACAGCCTATAAAAAGGCCATTTATCATGCTTTGCAGGAGGGACTAACGAATGGAATCAGACACGGTAAGAGTACAGAGTTCCATTTTAGTCTAGAGTCTGTCGGAGCGAATTTGCAGTTTAGGCTCAAAGATCGTGGGTCAGGAGATAGTCATATAGTGATGGGTTTTGGACTTAGGACGATGAAAGAACGGGTGGAGCAACTGGGAGGTAGCTTATCCATCGATTCAGAAATGAATGAGGGCTGTCTACTGGAAATCGATCTGCCAATGCGAAGGGTTGGGAATAGAAAATGAGTAAGATAAAGATTGTAATTGCCGACGATCAATTGTTGACGCGTGAAGGACTTCGTACCATTCTGGATCTGGAGGATGACATGGAGGTGGTCGGCGCTGCCAAGAACGGGGAAGAGGCCTGCGAGATGGTGGAAGCATTCCAGCCCGATCTGGTACTGCTTGATGTTCAAATGCCGATTATGAATGGGATCAGTGCACTAAAACGAATCAAGCAGATTCGTCCGGATATATTCATTCTGATTTTGACCACTTTTATAGAGACTGATTATATTGTTGAGGGGATGGCATTCGGAGCAAGCGGCTATATGCTGAAGGATATGGATGCAGACAAAATGATTACCTCGATCCGTGATACGATATCTGGGCAATTTATCCTGCCAGCCCCGGTAGCAGCCAAATTGGCGACGAGGATGAATAGATTGACGGAGGAGTACGAACATTGGCAAAGATCCAATGTAGATCGTATGAGTCTGACAGAACGGGAAGAGGAGCTGGCGCAGCTCATTATCCGGGGACTTAACAATCGCGAAATTGCCGATACACTGCATATTGCAGAGGGGACAGCGCGTAACTATATTAGTAATCTTTATAGCAAATTAGAGGTGGTAGACCGGGCTCAGGCGATTGTGCGACTTCAAGCTATTATGTAAACATAGTTGATGCTAACGAATTACTGTTGGTGCCAAGTAATCAAACATTGGAAAATTTCTCAGTACTCCAAATGTTACGGTCAGGATCAACATCACAGCCATAATTCCATGGCTAAGCGGTTTAATATGCTTCTTTTCAGTAATCAAGTACAACATATACAGAGGTGCTAGAATAAATAGCAACGGATTAAATCTAAACGCCTGAACGAAGTCGAACTTTAACAAGGAGAGAATAACTCTTGTGATTCCACATCCCGGACAATAAAATCCAGTCCATTCATGAAATAGACAAGGTATACCCATATTGGTTAATGGCATCCATACAGTGAAATACAGTAAGCCAAGGAGACTTAAGGACACACTCCAAAATAGTCTAGGGTGTGTCCTCTTATAAATAGTTAAATTATACCAATTTGTTAACATCTGATTGCACCAAAGCGTATGTGACAATACCAAAACTAAAGATTGTGAGGATCACATAAAGAGCTGAATTATCGGATACGATCTGGCCACGTTGTCTTTGAGCTTCTGCTACATGTTTACCGATCTGGTAGGCCCAAACCAGGCTCCATATCCCGCAAGTAATCAATGTCAGAAGAAAATGCTTTCCTCCTGTAAATGTGTAGTCTCCACTTAGCTTGCCTACGTCATTCGTTAGAACAATAAACCAAAATATTCCGTATATTCCACATGTAATTAATGACAATATAATGGAAAATGCGACACTCCTTTGACTAATCATTGTTCACTCTCCTATGTATTTATATGAAAATTTTACATTATTATCATAGACAATTGTGAAAATATATACAAGATAATATTTAGAAGTTTGTTTTTTAAGCGGAAATCAGAAAACGTGGAACAAACTTACTATCCGGATATAGTGGAATCCTTTATGAATATGAAATATACTTTTAAAGGTCAGCCGCAAGACAGCTAGAATTTGAACTACGATTGGAGAAAATGAAACGATGTCTAATTTACCGAACTGCCCGAAATGTAATTCTGAGTACACTTATGAAGATGGAAGTCTACTAGTTTGCCCGGAATGTGCACATGAGTGGACATTAGAATCAGAGTCTGAGAATAGTGAAGGTCAAAAGGTTATCAAGGATGCCAATGGTAATGTACTAAACGACGGCGACTCAGTAACTGTAATCAAAGACCTTAAGGTAAAAGGAAGCTCATCCGTTCTGAAGATAGGTACCAAAGTCAAAAACATCCGTTTAGTGGACGGAGATCATGATATTGATTGCAAAATTGATGGGTTTGGAGCTATGAAATTAAAATCCGAATTTGTTAAAAAGATATAAAAAGAAAGAATCAGCCTACCTCGAGAGAAGCAGGGCTGATTCTTTTTTTTGAGCATTCGAAGGCGCATTATCTTATGATCTTAACAATCTGGTTTCGGCCTGCATTTTTTGCTTGATATAAGGCTTTGTCCACAGATTCGAATAAATCATTTAGTTGATTTGAAGGGCTTTCTGCATACTGCTCTGTAAAATTATTAATGGATAGTAGTCCCATGCTAACCGTGATGGATAAAGAATGAGCAACCTCATCCACATGTACTTTATTCGCTTCTATCATGAATTTGATATGCTCTGCCCAGCGGTTTGCTTGTGTGTAGTTGGTATTGGGCAAATAGACGATAAACTCTTCCCCGCCATAACGTGCCAAAATATCCGTCTCCCGCAATGATTGCTTAATAACCTCTACCGTACTACAAATCACGACATCGCCCACTAAATGACCGTAATTGTCATTCACCGTTTTGAAAAAGTCGATATCCAGCAGAATGATGGCAAAAGACTGCTTTAATTTCATATTTTCAATGATCTCTTGCTCTAGGTACTGCGTTAAGTAATGACGGTTATAACAGCCTGTTAAGCTATCGGTTATGGCCATCTGCTTGAGTTTTTGGTTGGTCTGAGAAAGCTCATTCTGGATTTGAATTAATGCTAAATTACGCTCCTGCAGGATCTCGTTTTGCTGATTAGTCTCAGCTATGAGGCGATGTAGCTCGCTTCTATCCTGAAAAGTGAGAATCCGTCCAACCATGATTTCGCCTACGATAATTGGCTCTGCTGTAATGTTGATGTATGCATTCAGCGAGGTATAGAATACTTCAACTTCCGTTCTCTCCATGGGCTGTTTAAGATATGTATGTTGAAACAATCGGAAAGCGCTGGCAGTCTGCTCCATGGGTGTTAGTGTTGACAAGTCGAAGGGATCGCCGATCTGTAGGTTGATTTTTGGCAAGAGCGCTTTATTGATTTCTACCACAGTCTCGTTATC
The DNA here is from genome assembly GCF_030123105.1 of Paenibacillus sp. G2S3. Taxonomy (NCBI): domain Bacteria; kingdom Bacillati; phylum Bacillota; class Bacilli; order Caryophanales; family Paenibacillaceae; genus Paenibacillus; species Paenibacillus sp. G2S3. The sequence goes on along the minus strand of NZ_CP126095.1, from coordinate 6,499,686 downwards.
ATCCAGTACAAGAATACCTAGTGTGAGTGTGTCAATGATATCCTGATGGGCGATGGTTACGAGATCGAATATTTTATCACGATGGATGGCAATGACGAAAAAGATGGCAGAGATTAGTATCCCTAGGGAGGTCATCCCTGGAATGACCGGCTGAGATTTAAACAGTACCACATTAAGAAAGACATCTAGTAATACAAATACAGTCAGCACTAGCACACCTTTTAGTACATGAGTAACCTGCTTTTTGATCCGCTGTGTAGCGTTCGATATCAGCGCTGAATAGATGATAAACAAAGAAATAATAATGGTGCAGATCAAGAAGAGAATAAACAGCCAAAAAAGCGGACCATAAGATCTTTCAACATATCCACCATGCATAGGGAGCACAAAGCTTTGCTTTGGATTGACGATCACTCCGATTAAGATGAATGCTGCGACAATGTATAGGATCAGCGTTTTCTTTTTTCGAAGGAGATATGATTTGCCAGTGAGAAATATCGTAAAAAGAAGCCATCCAATCGTTAACAGTATCGAGTCAATAAAAGCGAGCTTCACATAAAACAATTGAACATCAGGATCCGCTGTAGTTTTGAGAGCAAATTGACAGAAGGGCCATAACATCATAGTGAAATGAAAGGTCAAGTACACCTTATGTAAGTTAGTAATTGTTACGGAAAAAAATATGTAGATGAATAGAACGAACAGAACGAAGAATAATGATAAGTCAATCCATGTCATGACATTCAATCCGGTAACACCTTCTTATATAAAAAAATAGGTTCATCTTTATTCATTTAAGCTCGAAACCTTCTCCCACTCAGTTAGCAGCTCTTTTACGCTTTGTGCGGACTGTGGCTTACTGAACAAGTAACCTTGAATTTTATCGCAGCCTTGCTCCTGAAGATAGTCGAGTTGTACCGTTCGCTCCACACCTTCTGCAATAACACACATATTCATACGTTTACCAATCATTATAATTTGTTCAACGAGAACGGCTTGATGTGTCCCTGTTCGAATGGAGTCAATAAAGGACTTGTCTATTTTTAAAGTCGAGATCGGCATATGAGTAAGATAACTTAAGGAGGAATAACCGGTACCAAAGTCGTCCAATGCAATTTTGATGTTGTGAGCTCTGAGTTCAGTCAGTTTAGTGCTCACATATTCGTAAGATTCAACTAGAACGCTCTCTGTGATCTCTAGCTCTAAGTATTCAGGTTCTAGCCCGGAGGCTTGCAAGGTGTCTAGAACTAACTCATTGAAGTCGCTTTGCAGTAGCTGCAGCATTGAAATATTAACAGACATCGTCAGATGTGATAATCCTTGTTCGTGAAGACTTTTCAGGAAGGTACAGGCCGTTCTGAGCACCCACGCTCCAAGAGGAATGATAAGATGGCAATCTTCTGCTATTTTGATAAACTTATCCGGAGGGACCATTCCTAGTATAGGGTTGTTCCAGCGCATAAGAGCCTCTAGTCCCGTCACCCTGTTCTGAGTCAGATCAATCTGGGGTTGATAGAATACTTCCAGCTCATTTTTGTCTAAAGCATTATATAACTGCTTCTCAATGTTCATTCGCTCAGTAAAGGTATCATTCAAAGGTTGATCAAAGACAATAATTTGGCCCTTACCAGCATCTTTGGCCTTATACATAGCGATGTCTGCGCATTTAAGGAGTTCCATAATATTACTTCCATGTTCGGGGTGAGTACTGATACCGATGCTTAGGCTAACATGCAGCAGACTGTCATCCATCTCAATGGCGTCTTTAAAACCGGCAATAATGTGAGAGGCTACACTAGTTATGCACTGACTGTTCTTAATAGAATATAAAAAAACGATGAATTCATCCCCGGCAAAACGATACACTTCTCCACTACTTCCAACAAGAGAGACTAACCTCTCACTAACCTTAACAATTAGCCGATCACCAAATTCATGGCCCATCGTATCATTTACATATTTGAAGTAATCAATGTCGATGAACATTAAGGCAGCGGTGTTGTTCAGTCCCAAAATGCGAGGCCCAATCTCATAAAAAGCTAATTTGTTGGGCAAGCCGGTTAATAGATCATGATAAGCCAGGTAATGCATCCTTTCTTCATTCAAGGCTAGCTTCTCTTGATTCTCAATGAGCTGATCATATTGCTGTCTCAGTTCTTCTTCTGTAGCTGTGATTTCCTCATAGGCGGCTTCTAGATTTTCGTGTGCGCTCACCCTATCCCTATAGGCAAGATCGAGTTTCTTTTCAATCCTTTTAATCCGTTTCAGAGTACCTAGAATTAATGCAAAGATAAGCAAAGCCGTTATGAGAATAAAGAACCAGCCTTTAATTATATTAATAAGTCTTATCCACTCCGGATCTCGCGTAAAAGTGGAAACGGCCTTATCTGTTATGGGGATCCATAAGCAACCTACAATAAAATATATTACTGCGATTTTTAAGGAACCCCGAACAGGGTTGAAGGTTTGTTTTGATATGGAATGTTTGTGTTTGTTTCTTTGAAGCATATGTCCCTCCTATATCAAGCATGAGAGCTACTTGTTTTAGATCATTTCAACATATTTCATCAAAATCCTCTATTTGTCAGACGTGTTCTGCAAATTTTAAGAATCATTGTTTGGACAAGCTGGAGCTAGGCATTAATACCTAGCTATGCTTGAACGTAACTTGTGTTATAATCAAACAAACAACTCGAAGAGAAAATTATAGTTAAGGGGGAATCGTAAGTGGAAATAGGTATCAGTACATTCGTAGAAACAACACCGGATGTTCAAACGGGTGAGTTAATAAGTCATGCACAGCGATTGCGCGAGGTAGTAGAGGAGATTGTTCTTGCAGATAAGGTAGGCTTAGATATATTCGGTGTGGGTGAGCATCATCGAAAGGATTATGCTGCATCTTCTCCAGCAGTTTTGCTGGCTGCGGCGGCCTCACAAACGACACGAATTCGGCTGACCAGTGCAGTAACTGTGCTGTCCTCTGCGGATCCCGTACGTGTATTTCAGGATTTTGCGACACTCGATGGAATCTCAAATGGACGGGCAGAAATCATGGCAGGCCGGGGTTCTTTTATCGAATCTTTCCCGCTCTTTGGATACGATTTAAATGATTACGATGAGTTATTCGATGAGAAGCTGGACTTATTGTTAAAAATAACGGCATCCGAAAAAGTAACCTGGAGTGGAAATCACCGTCCGGCCATTAATAATCTGGGGATATATCCGCGCCCGGTTCAGAATCCGTTGCCCGTATGGATTGGCAGTGGAGGCAATACGGAATCTGTGATTCGTGCGGGCCTGCTCGGGCTACCACTTGTGCTCGCGATTATCGGAGGCAGTCCGCTGCAGTTTGCTCCACTGGTGAAGCTCTATAAGAAAGCGGCGGCCCAAGCAGGACATGATGTATCGAAGCTTCCGGTTGCCTCGCACTCGCACGGCTTTATTGCAGAGGATAATCAGCTTGCGGCCGATATGTTCTTCCCCTCTACGCAGGCTAGCATGAATGTGATTGGCCGGGAGCGCGGCTGGGGTCATTACAGTCGGGCAAGCTATGATGCGGCGCGCAGATTTGAAGGTGCCTTGTATGTAGGAGATCCAGATACTGTTGCTGAGAAGATCATTCACCTACGCAAACACGTAGGCATTACACGCTTTATGCTGCATGTACCGCTAGGTACGATGCCTCATAAGGATGTAATGAGAGCCATTGAGCTATTGGGTACTGAGGTAGCGCCAATTGTTCGAGCTGAGATATCGAGATGGGAAGCAGAGGTTGAAGCAAAATAGTATTGACCCTTTTTAGATTAACCAGTATGATCTTACCAATTTATTGAAGCTATTGTGAATTGGAGGAGAAGACTGAAGTGACAGATCGAATCATAGCGAATAGACTTGAGGCATTAGGGATTGTCCTGCCTAGTGCTAGTGAACCGGCGGCAAAGTATGCTAACTACGTCATTGTTAATGGATTATGTTTTGTGTCGGGAAAAGGACCCGCTGGGCATCCTAAAGGAAAGCTAGGACAGGAGTTCACCACCGAAGAAGGCTACCAATTTGCACGTCAGACTGGTATAGAGATTCTTGCCGTCCTTGAGTCAGCTTTAGGCTCCTTGGATAAAGTAAAGAGAGTAGTCAAAATTCAAGGCTTTGTGAATGCAGATGCCTTATTCGAAGAACATCATAAAGTACTCAATGGCTGTTCTGATTTAATGCTGGAGGTGTTCGGAGACAAGGGCAGTCACGCTCGTTCTGTATTGGGCGCTGTTTCTGTAAGAGATAATCTTCCGATCATTATCGATTCTATTTTTGAAGTGGATTAAAAAGAGGGCTGTGGCACCGAAAGGTGACCGCAGTCCTCTTTTTACATGGTTTGAACTGTAGTTAGACGGCAACCCCAATAATTGTAACAAAACTAATTACCCTAATTTTAGTAATAATAATTGAACATATCAATCAACGAGGTGATGACATCATGAGAATTCATAAGAAAGCGATACTACTACTTCTACTTCTTACATCTATACTCTACACAGCTCCAGCCCATGCGGCAGTGATGCCTGAGAAACAGGTTACGGGCGTTTTTCTGGATGATCGGCAGCTTGAATTAGAGGTTCAACCCTTGCTCATAAACGGTACAACGCTTGTTCCCATGCGCAAGCTGTTTGAAGAACAGGGAGCAAAGATCAACTGGAACAACGATACCAAAACTGTTAAGGCCACTAAGGGAAATCTGGTGCTGACTTATCAAATAGGAGATTTAACCGCGAACAAAAATGGACAAGCCTTAAGCTTAGCCGTTCCAGGTCAGGTTGTCAGTGGTAATACGATGATGCCGCTGCGTTTTGTCAGCGAGGCTCTAGGCAGCACCGTGAAGTGGGAGGCCAACACTCGGACCGTCCGCATCTACTCAGCGATGAATTACGATACAACGATTCGTTATGGGGTTAACCTGCGCAGTTCGCCGAATTCATCGGATCAATCAGGTGTCCAGCAAATGTTGTCCGTAGGCGATAAAGTCCATATCGTTAGAGAAGTGGATGCTCTCTGGTTAGAAGTGCGGACGCAAGACAACAAGACGGGATACATATCTGCTAAACCGAAATATAGCGATTATACTAGTGAGTCTCTCGCTGAGAAGCAGGGAAACGCGCTGCTTGCTTACGGAGAGAAGTATCTGGGAACCCCTTATGAATTTGGTGCAGCAACGAACCAAACGTCTACCTTTGACTGTTCTTCTTTCGTAGGGCATTTATTTGAGAACGTATTGTCGGTGGATCTGCCACGTGCCTCTTATAATCAAGCCAAAGAAGGGAAGGAAGTCGGGATCAACGAGCTGCGTAAAGGGGATTTGTTGTTCTTTAGTGCCCGTGGTCTCGACATTGGTCATGTTGCCATGTATGCGGGGAATAATCAGATATTGCATACGTATTCGAAGGAACTTGGCGTGCATTATGAAGATTTTAGTGAGAAGTGGAAGAAGCGTTTCGTGACGGCCCGTAGAATGTTTTAGATTGGATAGCGATTAAGCTATAATGATCACGATGAAGAAGCATCCGAATACATTTGGGGGATGAAGCATAGTGACTAAAACAATCGTAGAAAAGCTTAACTTGCAAAAATACAACCAAGTTGCGATATTGAATAAACCCGAAGGATCCGATTATTTAGCCGAATTGACGAACTATGATACTTCGCTCGAAGGGGCGTATGATCTTATATTTGCTTTTGTACTAGATATGGCGTCGTTACAGGAACTAGTGAACCGTGTGATAGAGCAACAGCATCTTCATAAGAACGGCTATCTCTTTGTGGCATATCCTAAAAAGGGAAACAAAGTGTATCCGACCTTTATTCATCGTGATGACTTACTAGAGGGTCTGGGCAGTGATGAGAATGGCTACATTGGGACGAGCAATATTAAATTTGCACGCATGGTAGGATTGGATGATGTCTTTACAGTTGTGGGGTTAAAAGAGGATGCTAAGAGCAAAGGCCAGCCTTCCAATACCCCAAGTCAATCTGTAGATGATTATATTTCTTTCATTCCAAAGGTGGAAGAAGATCTGAAAGATACACCGGAGCTTCTTACCGTCTTTCAATCGCTTACCCCGGGATATCGCAAAGATTGGGCTCGATATGTCTATAGTGCTAAACAAGAGGCAACAAGAGCTAAACGTAAAGAGGAAATGAAGATGATTTTACGGGCTGGTTATAAGAGTCGAGAGCTGTATCGGCAAGCCAGTAGTACTGAACTCTAATCCGACCTTTCTATAATATTATACGAGTTCAATTTATTCCTCATAGATTTCATCGAAACCACTCCATCCTAGGAGTGGTTTTTAAGTTTGGGGTATAATGGATGTAGATCATATAGCACAAACCTACAGGGGTGAAATATAGATGAAGCGCATTACGATTTTAATTGCGGATGATGAGGCGGAGATTGCCGATTTGGTGGCCTTACATTTGCAAAAAGAAGGGTATCATATCATTAAAGTATCCGATGGGCGGGCAGCGGTACAAGCTATTGAGTCCCAAACGATAGATTTGGCGATTCTGGATATTATGATGCCGGGGCTGGATGGCTATGAGGTAACCCGTCACATTCGGGAGCAGCATCATCTGCCGATTATTTTTTTAAGTGCGAAGACTTCTGATCTCGATAAGATCACGGGACTTGTCATGGGCGCAGATGATTATATGACCAAACCGTTTAATCCAATGGAATTAGTGGCCCGTGTTAATTCTCAACTTCGGCGTTCTATACAATTCAGTCAGCCCGCAGCCATTCTTAAATCGGTCCTTGAAGTAGGTGGATTGACGATTTCACCAGATGAACATACCGTTACTCTTTACGGCGAGGTAATAGATCTAACTCCAAAAGAGTTTGATATCCTGCATTTATTGGCGAGCCATCCCAAGCAGGTATTTAGCGCAGAGAGTATTTTCCAACAGGTGTGGGGAGAGGCCTATTATGAGAGCGGCAACACGGTTATGGTACATATCCGTACCTTGCGTAAAAAGCTCGGTGAAGACATTAATAAGAACAAATTTATTAAGACGATCTGGGGCGTAGGATATACTTTTACTGGGTAAGGCCACTGAGCTCATATACATTTTAAGAAAAACTTTATAATTGTCCCGCTTTTTCTTTAAAGTGTCTTCGTTATTCTATTTCTATCAAGCATAAACGCCTTAAGGAAATGGGAGGATATTACGGATGAAAAAGTGGGGCTTTTTAGTGATTGTTGTGTTATTTCTTGGTTACGCAGCAGCTCGTTATTTACCGGATACGGGTAATTTAGCTGATAAGAATGATAAGATCCGGAATGGATCGATTAGAGATAGCGATAGTTTAAAGGTAGTTACGCAAGATCAGGTGTATCAAGGGGATTTATTGCTGGTGAACAAACAATATCCGGTGCATGAGGACAGTGTGAAGTCTGATATTGTGACCTTATCTGATCAGAAGGATCTGATTCAGGGCTATGGACTACTAGATAACTCTATTCGGCTATCTGAAAGTGTAGCACATACATTCAATAAGATGATCAAGGCTGCTGAGAAGGATGGCGTGAATCATTTTTTAATTAGCAGTGGGTACAGGGACTTTGAGGAGCAAGAGCAATTGTATGAGGAAAAAGGTTCAGACTATGCTTTACCAGCACAATATAGCGAACATAATTTAGGATTATCTCTAGACATCGGATCGTCTCAATCGGAAATGAGCAAAGCAGCTGAAGGTAAATGGCTGGAAAAGAATGCTTGGAAATACGGCTTTATTCTACGCTATCCGAAAGACAAAACGGAAATCACGGGGATTAAATATGAACCTTGGCATTTCCGCTATGTAGGGTTACCGCACAGTGCGATCATTCATGAGAAGGGGATTGTGCTGGAGCAATACTTAGATCTATTGAAGGAGAATAGTGAAATTTCAACGGTTGTAGACGGCAAAACATATACAGTAAGCTATTATCCAGTATCAGGATATACAAGTATTAAGATTCCAAAGGAAGGGCAATATAAAACGTCGGGCGATAATATGGATGGCGTAATTGTGACTACATTTCGATGAGTACAGAGCCTAAGAACAAGTCTAATATGAAATTATTGCTGGCAGCCGTCTTCATCGTCTATATGTATTTCTTGATTCGGATTATTTTATTTAAAGGCGCACCTTTTAGCTTGCAATCACTTTGGGAACAAGCGGGGCGTATGCTCGAGCAGCCCGACAGAATTTTTAATCGACAGGGCAATTATACACCCTTTAAAGAGATCTCGCGGGGGATAGAGCATCTGTCACTTTCAGATCCTTTTTCATCGCTAAATTTGGTGGGCAATATTCTGGCGTTTATTCCGTTTGGAGTCTTTATCCCTATGCTGTTTTCGCAAAAAGTAAGGTTATTCCAAAAGGTCTTTATGCTCTCTTTTGCGCTCAGTCTGAGCTTTGAAGTTACACAATTAGTATTGTATATCGGCACCTTTGACGTGGATGATCTGATCTTAAATACTTGCGGCGGGGTATTCGGTTTCGTCATATATAGACTGCTGGTTTCTTCTGGATTGTTTACAACTATATCGAAGCGGTGTTAGTATTTGTGGATGGTAGATATAGACAGAGGATAGAAGGGGCATGGTATGAAAAAGCGTATTTCGGATATTGTTTCCATCATTGTAGGAGCATTGCTGTTCTCCTTGGCTGTTAACTTGTTTGTGATTCCGAACGAGTTCGGTGAAGGCGGGGTAACGGGACTGACTATGATTACATACTACTTGTATCAGTGGTCACCGGGTATTGTTAGCTTAATTCTTAATGCTTTATTATTGATTGTCGGTTATAAATTTCTGGACAAAACGACGACGGTATACACAATTATTGCGGTGTTCTTTAATTCGTTATTCTTGATTCTTACAAAGAATTGGCATATCGCCAGCGATGAGTTGATCATCAACGCAATATTTGGGGGCATTCTGTCGGGTGTGGGTATCGGAATGATCATACGAGTGGGTGGAACGACCGCAGGGTCAACCATTATCGCTAGAATCCTGCATAAATTTTTGGATTGGAACGTTAGCTACGCTCTTCTCCTTGTCGATTTAGTTGTGGTATTTGCTTCGTATTTCATCATTGGTGTTCAAAGTCTGATGTTTACGATCGTGATGCTCTATATAGCGACTAAGGTGATGGACTTCATTATTGAGGGAGTGAATCCTAAGAAGGCCGTTACGATTGTATCCAAGCAGCAGGACAAAATTGCTGAACAAGTGAATGGGATCATGGATAGAGGGGTCACAGTCATTTATGGCCGAGGGTATTATACTAAAGAACCTAAAGAGCTGCTCTATATTGTCATTAGCAAACAGGAAGTGACCATACTTAAGAAAATCGTAAGATCGATTGATAAAGAGGCTTTTATCGCCATTCACGATGTAAGAGATGTGTTCGGAGAAGGCTTTGTGGAGCTGGCAAAATAAGAGCTAAAGTGCTGTCCGGTAGCTACCTGAGCTACTTGGGCAGCTTTTTTTGGATCGGGCACTCGATTGTGATGGATATCATTGCATTTTCTGTTTGTTCACATTTTATTAAATTTTAAAGTGATTCAGCGCACACTCGCTCATTTGCAGCTTCTATATGCTTTTTATAGAGGCATTAAATAATTGCAGGAGAGAGGGTTATTCATATGTTAGATCAACAGACCATTGCTATTATAAAATCAACAGTTCCTGTATTGCAGGTTCACGGAACAACCATTACTACGACGTTCTATAGCATGTTATTTGAAAACCATCCAGAGCTATTAAATATATTTAATCATGCCAATCAGCGGCAAGGTAGACAGCAGACAGCGCTTGCTAATGCAGTCCTTGCAGCGGCTATGAATATTGATCAACTAGGGAATATCTTACCGGTGGTAAAACAGATTGCAGAGAAGCATCGAGCACTAGGCGTATTGCCTGAGCATTATCCGATCGTGGGTGAGACCTTGTTAGCTGCAATTGGGCAAGTGCTTGGCGATGCGGCAACACCGGAAATTATAGATGCATGGGCCAAGGCTTATGGTGTGATCGCAGATGCTTTCATTGGTGTGGAAGCAGAGAAGTATCGTGAAGCAGCCGAAGCTCCGGGGGGTTGGAGTGGATTCAGAAATTTTGTCGTCACTCGGAAGGTTAGAGAAAGTGAGCTTATTACTTCCTTCTACCTGTCTCCTGAGGATGGAGGGGCTGTCTCCTCTTATTCTCCGGGTCAATACATCACGATTCGTGTTCAGCCAGAGGGTGAGGAATATACCCATATTCGCCACTACAGTTTATCCAGTGCTCCGGGACAGGCGTATTACCGTATCACTGTTAAACGGGAAGGTGAGGGGATAGATAAACCTGCAGGCGTCGTATCCACTTACCTGCATGATGTTATCCAAGTGGGCTCTATATTAGAAGTAGGCTCTCCAGCGGGTGATTTCGCACTGGATCAGAGTAGTGACACGCCAGTGGTCCTAATCAGTGGGGGTGTAGGGTTAACTCCAATGGTAAGTATGCTGGAGACCATAATTGCTACACAGCCAGCACGCGAGGTAACCTATATTCATGCAGCCATCAATGGAGGCTTGCATGCTATGAAAGATAGGGTGGCAGATTTAGAGCAATCTCATCCTGTTCTACGGTCCTATGTATGTTACGAATCACCAGCTGAAGGAGACAAGTGTAATAGATCTGGTTATATTGATCTTTCTTGGCTTCAAGAAATAGCAGATGTGAACTCTGAATTCTATTTTTGTGGGCCGACTCCCTTTATGAAGGCAATATATAAGGCGCTTAAGGAATGGCAGGTACCGGATGAGAGAATTTATTTTGAGTTCTTTGGACCAGCCGGCAGTTTAGAAGGATAATATAGATAACAAAAAGCGCCTCAGCCGATTGGCTGAAGCGCTTTTTGTTTTGCGTTAGTATTTATTTGAAAGAAGCAAAGGGATCAGTACCTTTAGGCAGTATTGAACTGAAATTAAAGGTGTAGGTAGGAATTCCAGCTGCATAAGGTGCGATTTCATATTGTTGATAGAAGATGGCTAAGCCGCTTTCACTGACGAAGAAGGCTGGGTTATCTGATAGTCCACCAGTTGACTCCGGAAAAGCTATATCCTTGGTGCTTGCCTTCAACATTTTATCTAGTTTTTGTTTGTAGTTAGGTTCTGCCTTTAGCAGGTCTTTAAGTTCTATTTTCTTACCATCCTTCAGTGAGAAGGTATGTCCCTCGCGCATGGTGCCGCCGTGAGCACCACCACTATAACCATATTGATCGACTACTACACTAAGTACGCCTTCACGGTTAAAGGTGACAACATAATTTTGAGAGTAGTCATATTTATTCTCTATCGTGCCATCTCTACGGCTAGACTCTTTTTCACTTTCTGTCGCGAATAGTTCAGCCTCTTTTTTGAAGGCTGCATTAATCGTGTTTTGTACTTCATCCGTCAGACCGCTGATCTTTGGATATTGTATTTTAATACTAGCATTCTTATTGCTCTTGTCTAAGGTTACAGAGGTGATCTTAATGTCATTCATCACCAGCTTGCTAAGTTCAAGTGATTTCTGGGCTGGATTATATACGCCTTGAACACCTAAATAATCATTTAACAGCTTGAATGGAACATATAAGCGGTCGTTGATCATCTTCGCTTCATGATTTCCGGTCATACTATAAATGTAATATCCGTTCAAATCTGTACTTACGCCATAGTCAGAGACCTCTAAGTTTAGCTTCATCGAATCGCTGCCCACACTGTAAGTCCTTGTGGTGGAATTATAATTAATGGCAAGACCGAAGGCGTCACGTAATACGGTTAAAGGGATCATGGTATTTCCGTCTACGATTTTTCCTTGCTGTGTTAAGATTTGGCCTTTATACTTAAGCACCACAGAGGGCTGCTGAACGGCTTGTTTGACTGTGTTTGTTCCGGTAGTTGCAGCTAGAACAGAATTTCCTCCGATGAGGCCGGAACCTCCTAATAATACTCCAGTAGCTAATATAGCAGACGTCCATTTCATAGTTTTGTTCATGATTTAATTTCTCCTCTCCCATGATGGGCTTATGTAGTTCATTATGATTTTTGATGTTATCTATCACTCCTACAATTATACCTAGGCCCAAAATAGATTTGATTACAAACACGGTTACAGTGTTGTTGCATAGACGTGCAAAAGGTATATACTTTTTAACCATTTATTAATTTTTGACACAATCATGAGGATTTTAAAGTCATTACGGTAAGCTCGGGACGACAATTAAAACGTATAGGCATACGAGTCACTCCAATCCCTCGTGTGGTGTAAACCTGGAGTCGACTATCTGGAAGCTGGTACAATCCACTTGAATATTTACTGCCGTGAGGTGGGGTATACAAAGCGCCAACAAATGGGAGTCGGACTTGTCCTCCGTGACTATGGCCGGACAATTGCAGATCTATGGGAAGATGACTATATTCATCAGCGAAATCCGGTTCGTGAGCAAGGAGTAGGGTGCATGCCTTATCAGGGATATGGCGTAGCGCCTGATGAATATCTGCTTTGCCGACCCACGGATCATCTACTCCAGCTAGATAAAGCGCCTCCGCATCTTTTTTTAAGACTACATGTTCATTATGAAGTACGTGGAAACCAGATTGTGCTAATCCTTTCGTTACAGCTTTCCTTGTGCCAAATGCATCATGGTTACCTAACACAGCATATTGTCCAAAGGGAGCCCGCAACTGTGAACATAAATCTACAGCCTCTGAAATATAATCGACAGAATGATCTAGTAGATCCCCAGTGAAGCAAATCAGATCTGGACTTACATGTTGAATTTGCTGGACCAACTCCGTTAAGGCTTCCGACTTCGAATATACGCCTAAATGTAAATCACTGAAATGAACAATACGAAATCTATCGAATGTCGGAGGGAGATTGGGAATCTTTATATCTATATATTTAACTTCAAGCCAGTAGGGCTCAACCCAGTGTGAATAAATGCCGGATGCACTTGCGGTTCCAAGTAGCCCCAAAGACACTTGAGCACTTTTCTTCAGAAATTGGCGTCTGCTAATAGGTTTAGTATTCATGAATCCATCCTACGGTAGAATTGTTACTTTAATATGACAATATTCATTATGTCACCCATTGTGTCGATAAACTTACATATACATTTACTTAATGGGAGATGAACAGATGAGTATTATCGATGCCTTAGTCCTCGCAGCACCTTACTTCAAAAAGCTTCACTCGCAAGATATTATGATCGGTATTACGGACAGGGAAATCTTCCAGTATTATACTCCGAGTAATGCCATTGATTTTGGACTGGCCAAAGGGAGTCCTATTCCGCCTGAAGACCTAACGCTTTCAAATGGATTGAAAGGTGAGGTTAGCTTTAACCGGATTCCAGCAGAAATTTATGGATCTCCTGTGATTTCAACATGTGTGCCTATATATGGAACAGACAACGAGGTAGTAGGCGTGTTCGCAATTGCCTACACACTGGAGAACGAGAATAAGCTTGAGGTATTTACAGACGAGATTAATGGGATAAGCAATCACCTAATGGATATGGTTCAGAGCGTAGCTGCACAATCTGAAGAATTATCGGCGACCTCGCAGCAAATATTAGATAATACACGTAGAGCGGTTACGGAGTCTCAAGAAGTGAATAAGGTTACGGGCTTCATTCGTGAGATTTCCGAGCAGACGAACCTTCTAGGACTAAATGCGGCTATCGAAGCTGCACGTGTAGGAGAGCTGGGAGCGGGCTTTGGCGTTGTGGCTAAGGAAGTACGCAAACTGTCCGTAAATACCAAAGAAGCAACCCATAATATTGAAAAATCACTTAGCGATGTTCAAAAGTCCATTAAACAGATGGAGCTAGAAATTGAAGCGATCTCCGCTTCTTCACACGCACAAGCAGAACTGGTCACCGAATTCAGCGGGGTTATTGAACGTTTGAATAAGGCCAGTAAAGAAATGACTACTTTCATGCAATCCATCATCCAGTAGGGGTGTAATGCATAAAGTTACTTATCCTAAACCATGCTAGAAGGGAACAGGCGCATTTCAGAAGGGAGCGAATTTCATTTATGAAACAACCCGATTCCAGTCTGCAAGCGAACGACAATGTAACTCAAGCCAAAAATGCTTTAGGCAAGCTTCATTTCTCTGTCTCTCAGGCGCTTAGTCATCCAACAGAACAGACTTTGGCACAGGCTGAGAACCGTTTGGTGCATACCGAACAGGCAGTAGCGCAAGCTCAGGGCTCGTTAGGCCCCCAAGGTGTGGAGTTGGCTGAAGAACTGCTGGCCGAGGATAAGAGCAGACTTGCTGCATTGAAAACGCAAGGGAAACGTTCAGAACGCTAGATGTTCCTGCTACAACCCGTGAAGCGACTAAGCTTCACGGGTTGTTCTCATGTGCTACTTCCCTAAGGATGTAGCTTAGGAGTGTGGGTGGTATACTGGAATGAGAGTTCTAGCATGGCTTAGATGGAGGATAAGGGATATGAATGGCATGCACATCGAAGAATTAACCCGGCAGGCAGAAGCTTTCATTCGGCAATGTTATGCTGAGCTAGATAAGACTGAAGCTGAGATGGATCGTCGCATCCAAGCCGTACGAGAAGAAATCAATCAATCAGGGAGTTACACACATACAACGGAAGAGCTGGCGCATGGGGCAAGAATGGCTTGGCGTCACAATAGCCGCTGCATTGGTCGTCTTTTTTGGCAGTCCATTGAGCTGATGGATGAACGTCAGGCAGAGACTGAGGAGGATGTTGCTGAAGCTCTGCTACGACATATGGAAAAGGCGAATAATGGAGGACGTATCCGTCCACTCATTACGGTCTTCCGCAGCGGGGAAGATCCTGAGCGGAGAATCCGGATTTGGAACCATCAATTGATTCGTTACGCTGGATACCCTGGTGATGCTGAACATGAACGCGCTGGCGATCCGGCATCGGATGAATTTACGAAAGTGTGCCAACAACTAGGCTGGCAGGGAACAAGGGGCAATTATGATGTGTTGCCGCTAGTAATCAGTATTGGTAATGGCAATCCCCACGTATTTCCAATTCCCCAGCACCTCATTCAAGAGGTACCGTTAACACATCCCGAAATTGAACGTTTTGCAGAGCTTCAGCTTCGCTGGTATTCTGTGCCGATCATTTCGGACATGCAGTTGGAAATTGGCGGGATTGTATACCCCGCGGCTCCTTTTAACGGCTGGTACATGGAGACCGAGATTGGCTCACGTAATTTTGGGGATGTTGGACGGTATAATACTTTGCCAGCTATAGCTGATCTGATGGGACTGGACCGTTCCAGTAACACAACGCTTTGGAAGGATCGGGCGCTTCTTGAGTTGAACCGTGCAGTACTGTATTCCTTTAAGCGAGCTGGGGTCAGCATCGTTGATCATCATACAGCAGCTGATCAATTTGTGAGATTCCAAGAGCAGGAGCAGGGGCAAGGACGTCAGGTTTCGGGACGGTGGTCATGGCTGATTCCCCCTATGTCTCCGTCGTCTACACCGATTTGGCATGACAGTAAGCTGAAAGAATATGATTACAGCCCTCGTTTCCTTTATCAACGATCACCTGTGGCCACCTGCCCTTTTCACTAACAATCGAATGTAAGATCAAAAAAGCGCCAAGTTCCCCTCATAAGGAAACTGGCGCTTTTTAGGCTTTTAAATGCTCTAGAAAGATTTGTTTAAGAAGCTCAAGCTGCTTGTCGGAGTCTAAATCCGATTCTAGCAGAAGGATATTCTTTTTCATCGTTAGCTTTCTGGAAAAGAGAGCAAAGCTGTTCATCAGTGTAATTAAGGTCTCTTTCACAGGGAGTCCGGCACGAATAGAACCGTCTTCTACCCCATTTTGAATGATCCTGGAGTACTCATGCCAAATCTTGCGGTTTAATGCATTGAAATCCAGAACATCTTCAACAGGCTCATTTAAGTGAGAGGCGTAGCTTTCAAAATTGACCATAAAGATAATGCTTAAATGATTTTGATCCTGAATAAAGAAATCGAATAACATCTCGATCTTTTCAAGACAGGTAAGTGGCAAGTCAGCTACATACTTGAAATGATCGAGCATTGGCTCTAGCATTCGAGTGGCCACTGCCACGATGAGCTTTTCTTTTCTAGGAAAATATCTAAACAGCGTCGCAATTCCGATATTAGCTTCACTTGCGACATCCTGCATTGTCGACTTTTCAATTCCTTTTTGCGAAAATATTCGTTCTGCGGATTCGAGAATCGTATATAATCGCTGCTGTTTACCGTCGGATCGTTCTTTTTCGTAGCGTGCTTTAGGATTCATGAGGGATAGACCCTTCCATTTTTTAATTAGGTTCTTTAATTATTAGTATTATATCCACCGTTTATTGGATTAAGCAAGGAGAGGTTGTAGTTGTTTCGTAAAAGTGATATGATAAATATCACAGTGATAGTGTTACTATCATCACTCGAATTATTATATCACAATACGATTATAGAGGAGACTTAATTATGAATCGTCTAACTAATAAAGTAGCAATTATTACAGGTGCAGGCAGTGGCATGGGCCGTGAAGAAGCTCTTTTATTGTCCAAAGAAGGTGCTACAGTTATAGCAACTGATATCAACGAAGCTGCTGTACAAGCGGTTGTAAAAGAAATCGAAGCCAATGGTGGACAAGCAGCAGCTTATGCACATAATGTAGCTTCCGAAGAAGACTGGATCAAAGTTGTAGAAGATGTGATTAGCAAGTTTGGAAAAATCGACATCTTGGTAAACAATGCAGGGATCTCGTTCCCAGTCCAATTGCTTGAATCCACTGTTGATCAATGGAACAAAGTCATGAACATTAATGTAAGCAGCGTATTCCTGGGGATGAAGCATGTTGTTCCTCAAATGAAGAACAATAAAGGTGGTTCTATCGTCAATATCTCTTCTATCGCAGGTTTGACTGGCAGCAGCGGTGCTGGCGCTTATACAGCTTCTAAAGGTGCCGTTCGTATGCTGAGTAAAGCTGCGGCTGTAGATTTTGGTAAAGATAACATTCGTGTGAACTCTGTTCACCCAGGATTTATCGAAACTCCAATGAGTGCTGAATTTGTAAATGACGAAAGAATGCATAGCTTCTTTATGTCCCAGACTGCATTGCCACGTGTTGGACGTGCTTCTGAAGTAGCTGAAGCTGTATTGTTCTTGGCTTCCGATGAAGCTTCTTACATTACAGGTGTTGAGCTGCCAGTAGATGGCGGAGTCGTGGCTAAATAATAATCTCTAAATAGGAAACACTAAAAAAGCCGTCTCAAGCGCAGATTAAATCTACGCGTGGGGCGGATTTTTTTGCGTCCATTTCTACCGAACATTAGCCTACATCCCTGCATAACATATAGCACTTGTAAGCAGGAGAAGGGTGTGGTTCAGAGATGGGCATCCAATTAACAGCGCTCCATTATGTATATCTGGCATTCATCGTGTTCATTATGGCACTTCTGATAAAGCGGCGGGATACAACGATGATCTGTATTGCAGGCATCTTTGTATTAGGCTGGCTCGCGACAGAAACGATTAGTGGTTCGGTCACAGGTGTATTCAACTCTTTTGTATATGCAACCAAGGAGCTAATGGGTACGATTATGATTATTTCGATCATTGTAGCCATGAGCCGAGTATTAACCCGTACCGGAATTAACGAGACGATGGTTGCCCCACTTACCCGTTTTTTACGTACACCGTTTATAGCCTTTTGGGGTATCGGCTTAATTATGATGGTGACATCATGGTTCTTCTGGCCTTCGCCTGCAGTCGCTCTGGTCGGGGTGGTGCTGCTGCCCGTTGCTATTCGCGTGGGGTTGCCTGCACTTGGAGCAGCGATGGCGATGAACCTGTTCGGTCACGGAATTGCGCTGTCGGGTGATTATATCATTCAAGGTGCACCCAAATTAACGGCAGATGCGGCAGGACTTCCGGTAAGCAGTGTCATGGAAGCAAGTATTCCGCTTGTTATAGTGATGGGCGTAGTCACTACAGTAACAGCTTATTGGATGATGCGACGAGATCAGAAGAATGGTACTTGGCGTGACGGACTAATATCCGGGAAAAATGCCGGGAATGCGCTAGCTGTAGAGAGTGATGCGGTAGAACGTCAAGCGGTGATTGCTCCCACACTGAAGAAATGGCTGGCGATCATTATCCCACTCCTGTTTCTAGCTGATGTAGCAGGTATGTTTCTGCTAGATTTACAGGGTGGAGATGCAACTGCCTTAGTTGGTGGGACTGCTGTATTCATCTTGGTTGTGGTAACATTGCTCGCACATCGTAATAAAGGACTGGAGCAAGTTACCTCATATCTGATTGATGGACTTACGTTTGGTTTTAAAGTGTTCGGCCCAGTGATTCCGATTGCAGCATTCTTCTATCTGGGGGATTCGGCCTTTGCTGAATTGTTCGGCAAAGTCTTACCCGCCGCATCTCATGGTATTGTAAATGATCTAGGGGTTGCTCTGGCGCATAATGTACCTCTAAATGGTGCTGTAGGTGCTGTGACTGCTACCATAACAGGAGCCATTACGGGCCTTGATGGTTCGGGGTTCTCGGGAATCTCACTTGCGGGGTCCATCGGAAAATTGTTCGCTGTTGCTACACATTCCGACGCGGCTACTTTAACTGCACTCGGTCAGGTATCTGCCATTTGGGTTGGTGGAGGGACGTTAATCCCATGGGCATTAATTCCAGCCGCCGCCATCTGCGGCGTAAGTCCATTTGAGCTCGCTAGACGCAATGTTAAACCAGTGCTGATTGGGCTGATTGTTACAACGTTTGTTGCTATGTTTCTGGTGTAGATCTAGCTATTGATTCAAAAAAAGGCTGCCGAGAGTATTCTCGGCAGCCTTTTATGTTTATCGTATACCCTTCATGAAATTCTGAATCTTAGAAGAGAACAGGAAGAGAATTACCGCGAGCACAATGGCAACTCCACCGATGACTCCGAAGTACAGCATTTCGGTATCCGGGGTATAGAACTTTACAATCTGAGCATTAATAGCTTGCGCGGCAGCATTGGACAAGAACCACATGCTCATCATCTGAGCAGTAAAAGCAGCAGGCGCCAGCTTGGTCGTTGCCGAGAGGCCAACAGGTGACAAGCATAGCTCCCCAATGACGACGATAAAGTAACTGAGAACCAGCCATAATGGATTCACCAGTGAATTGGCTCCACCGAAGTAAGCCGGTACCAGAATTACTAGGAAGGACAGACCGGCAAACAATAAACCAAGCGAGAACTTTTGAGGAATCGTTGGTTGACGGTTACCGAGCTTTAACCAAATCCATGCAAATGCAGGTGCAAGGGCGATAATAAATAGTGGGTTAAGCGACTGGAACCAGGCTGGAGAAATGTGTATACCTGCAAAATCCAACTGGGTGCGCTTATCAGCAAAGCTCGCTAGAACCGTCGCAGTTTGTTCCTGGATCGCCCAGAACATAATCGAAGCGATAAATAAAGGGATGTACGCGAGAATCCGTGATCTCTCTACAGCTGTTGTTTTGGGACTGCGGTACATCACAATAAAGTACATCGTAGGAATAAGTAGCCCTAACACTCCTACGATCTTAATGAAAGTCTCAAAGGTAAGTGCTCCAGTAAAAATGCCGACCGTAACTAATACAGCAAGCACAACTAGTCCAATACCAATCCAAGTAAACAATTTTTTCTTTTGTTCGGCTGGAATCGGGTTGCGTACAATTGTACCTGCTAGACCCAGATTTTTGGTGCGAGTCACAATGTAAACAACTAATCCAATAAACATACCCACCGCGGCAATCGAGAAACCGAGATGGAAATTATTCATACCTACAGCACCTACAATCAGTGGAGAGATGAATCCGCCGAGATTAATACCCATATAAAAAATGCTGAAAGCAGCGTCGCGGCGGTTATCTTGTTCGCTGTAGATTTCGCCTACAATACTTGATACATTGGGCTTAAGTAGTCCGGTTCCAAGCACGATCATAATCATCGAAGCAAAGAATAGTGTGGCATTGCCCGGTATGGCTAGTAAAATATGCCCGAACATAATTAATACGCCACCGTAAAAGACAGCCTTTGAAGTCCCGAAAATCCGATCCGCAAGCCATCCACCTATAATTCCAGACATATATACGAGTGATCCGTAGATAGACATAATCGAAAGGGCCATATCTTCTGGAAATCCGAGCCCCCCTTTGCTTACTTCATAATACATGTAGTAAACAAGGATCGCTCTCATGCCATAATAAGAAAACCGTTCCCAAAATTCAGTGAAGAAGAGTGTGAATAGTCCCTTTGGATGGCCAAAAAATCCGGTTTGAGGGACACTATCTACAATTTTTTGCCTGTCTGTTGCTGACATGAATCAAATCCTCCTAGATGCTAATTGCTCTTTTCATGAAGTTAACACAACACTACACTACCTTAATATTTATAATACCCTCATGAGGAAAATCACAACCTTTTGACGAGAAGGTTCTGAATAATGTCATATTTTTTAGTAATATTTCCAGCGGGAATTTAAAATTTACTTTTATTGTATTTTTAATCCGGAATGAGATGGTGTATTTTAACCAAAGGTGTGAAAGATAGAATAAAAGGCTAACTTATGATACTATTTACTCCTATATAGAAAGAGGACGTGAGCTAAAATGATCAACATAACCATTCCTAATGTGGATGTTAGTATTACTAAACAAATTAACCCGCAGCTAAGCAACATTTACGGATTCACTGATTTCCACCTGATTCCAAGAGATTACGGCGGTATCTTTATGTTCTACAATGATCAAGATGAGTTGTTGTTTGTAGGTAAAGCGAGAAAGCTAAGACCCAGAATCAAAAAACATTTTGAAGATACCGTATCTGATATCAAGCTGCATCGGGACGAGGTTACCAGAATTGATGTATGTTTAATCGAAAGTCCTGTTCATAGAGAGATCTACGAAACGTATATCATTAATGAATTGAAATCTAAATACAATGTAGATAAAGTGATGTTTAGATAAGCTTAAGGAAGAGAGGCGCCGTCCAATGACGGTGCTTTTTTTTTATGCATATAGAAGAAGATTGGAATGAAATAAGAGCATCGGTACACAATATATAAGATAGCTAATAGATGTTTAAAAGGGAGATAGGTCATATTGAAGTCTAAGTTTTTGATTGCGAAGCTAATTTTGTTGTGTATGTTCCTAGGGGTTAGTGTAATGCCCGTAACTGCCGACGCTGCAGCTAGAGATAAAAAGAGCTCACATAAGCAATGCTTTACGCCCTCTGTGATAGAGCTTAAAGATAATCTCAGGATGCGATGGAGCGACCATGTGATATGGACGAAAAACTACATAGTTAGCGCCTTTGCGAATTCCGAGGACAAAGAGAAAGTACTGGCAAGACTGCTACAGAATCAGCAGGAGATAGGCAATATTTATAAGCCGTATTACGGTGAGGCAGTAGGGGATAAGCTAGCTCAATTATTACGGGAGCATATCCTTATTGCCGGGAAAGTCGTTGCCGCTGTAATAGCAGGTAATCAGACGGATTTGGAAAAATACAATAATGAGTGGTACAACAACGCTGACGACATTGCTAACTTCCTTAGCGCACACAATTCCAAATATTCGTACGAACAATTGAAACAGATGCTGCATGAACATTTGGAGCTAATTACGGATGATGTGACAGCTAGAGCTAAGAAGGATTGGGATGCCGAAGTCGTCGCCTTCGATAAAGGGCTTGAGCATATAATTATGTTTGGAGATCTACTAACCGAGGGTATTGTTAAACAATTCCCTGATAAATTCAATTGAAGCCAGAGCACCCGCAAGGGTGCTTTTTTCTTGTTATTGGCAAGAATTTAGGTCTTTTGATCCAATTCAAAAAGTTAGATATAAAGGCTCACTTACAGACAAGATAAGTAAACTATAATAGACTCGTGGGCACTCGACATTTTTTGACATTTTTTTATAATTGAGGTGATAAGATCAATGATTTCTCCCTTTTTTAAAAAGAAAGATTCAGTGGATAAGCAGTCCAAACCGGGTATGGTTCAAAAGGTGCAATTATTAGAAGAGCAGGGCGAGGAAGTAGAAGACCAGGTGGCTGGCGAGACTTTAGCAGGAGTGGTTACTACGGGGAAAGCGCCGCTTGATAAAAAATCACTCGATTTGATCTTCTCCGTGGAGCAGATCATTCAGGCCAGACAGCATGCCGAGACGAATATTAATGAACTTCAGGATCGGTTGACGCATTCCAGCAGCCATGTTGAACGTTTGAACCGGGATATGAAGAATCTCAATAAAGTGATTGAGGAAAGAGAGAAGAACGTTCGAGAGCTCGAGCATAAATTGATTGAAAAGAATTTGAAAGTCGATCAAGTGCTGGAGGATTATCGCGAGCTTCAGACTACCCTCACTGCAGAGATTGAAGAATTAAAAAGTACGATTGATCTGGAGCATCAAAAGTATGTAAATCTGATCCAAAAGCATAACGAAGCTCATGCAGAGAAGCTCAAGAAGATGAATGATCTGGAAGAGAAGCTCGGACGGATTGAAACTGAGAACGCGCATTTAAGACAGAAATACGATACGATCCGCCAAGAAAAAGCATATCTCTCCGGTATGATCAGCGATTTTACCAATCGTATGACCGTCCCTTTTGGGAATGGAAGCACGCTGGCGGGACGAAATGACGAAAACGGAGATACATAAGATTCATGGCAATGAATGAACCGAGTACTGTTCTAATGATTGAGTTGCTGTCGCTTGAGCATGAACAGGCCGGTTATCAGATTGAGATAGGTTTAACCCGTGATATCGGGTATGCCAGACGCATGCTAACCATAGATGAATTTACATATGAACAACTTAACGCGCTGGCTCCCTATTTCGGGGAAAGAATGAGATTGTCATTGTATCCGAAGTGGGATCCATTTCGCAATAGTTATTACAGCACACTGATTATCATGAACCAAACCTTCAGCGAAACCATGTATTTTGCCTGCTCTGAATTCTATGTGTCTCAGCTTCTTCAATTAAAGCAAGTGGACGATCCCCATGTACAGGAAGAGATGACTGTTGAAACTACGCCACCCTCTATACCTCCAGCACGTAGGCTAAGAAAGAAGAGCAAAAAACGGGTTGGAAGACTTAGACTGCAGAGTATCATGTTCGCTTGTTTAGTAGTTGTATTGTTGTCGCTTCGAATGGGTAGTCAAGATATGGACCGTGCAGAAGGATTGGAAGGTCCCTTGCTTGGGGCCGCTGAGGAAATCGAGCAAATTGTCTCTCTACCGTTCATTCCTCCTATTGGCAAGATAGAACCGACCCCTATCCAGCAAGATGAGTCTGTGCCTACGCCAGAAGCTTCTAAACCTACACCAGAACCATCAGAGCCTCCTCAAGAACAGACAAAGCGGTATGAGGAGATTAAATTAACCGGGAATAAATACACATATAGCTTGCCTAAAGGTTACGTGGCCTTGTCATTTGATGATGGCCCGTCGAAGTATACGAAAGAAATTGTAGATATTCTAGTAGAACATGAGGTGGCAGCCACCTTTTTATTTGTTGGGAATAAGGTCGCCCGTAATGTGGAAGCGGTGAAGTATGCGAGTGAACATCAGATGTCGATTGGAAGTCATTCGTGGGATCATAGCAAGATGACCGACAATGGGGTTAACGAGAATCAGAATAATTTGGCGAAGGCTAACCAGGCATTAGAGCAAATCACTCAATCGCCGATTACTGTTTTTCGGCCGCCATATGGTGCGATTAACGATAAGTTAGCAGCCAAAGTGACAGAACAGCAGATGAAGGTATTGTTATGGAATCGTGATTCTGAGGATTGGAGACGCAAGACCCCAGAAGATGTCATTCAATTTGTTCATCATACTGATCCGTCTGGTGCTGTATATCTCTTTCACGAAAAGAAGATTACCGTAGAGGCATTGCCTGCTATCATTCAGTATCTACAAGGGAAAAATATGAAATTCGTCATTTTTAAATAACATCAATGATCCATGCTTGGGTCTTATTTTAGAATAAGAGTAGCTGTTACAGGGTTATGATCGCTGTGTTCAAAAGATAGGTCATGGCCCTGAACGCCACTTATGGTGATATTCGGTGAAACTAGGAAGCCATCAATTACAGCACGGAAGTTCACACCTTCTGAATAAGCTACATCAAGTGTCCGGACGGACGGTACTTTAGCATCGACAGCCCATTGAAAGCCCTCCGGTTTGAAATCTTCAGGGAACTGCTGTAGCCATTCCGGCCAAGCTTGTGTAGTCTCAAAGGCTTCAGGGGTTGTGCCCGGTAAAGAATGATTCCAGTCTCCGCCTAAGATGAGGTAATTGCCTTTATCATTCTCTTGCTGAATATAAGTTGAGAGATATTCTAATTGCTGCTTACGAATCGTTCCACCTTGGTCAAAGGCCGATAAATGAAGATTGATCAAGATTAGTTCTTTGCCGTTATCAGCGGGAAATCTACTCTCCATAAAGGCGCGGTCAAGCTCAAACAGTTGACGAGGCCAGCTTTCTTTTCCCGGAAGATCATATCTAACGTTACTTGTGCTGCCGAATTTAGATAAGGTTAATAAACCGCTATTCACTGAGCCCATCGGATCAAGAACCGGAATCGGAACCCAAGGTACCTTATAGTTCGTCGCGAATACGTTGCTGTAATCAGAGAAGGTATTCGATAACAAGGAGACCTCATCTATATGGTTGCTACGGGAAGAATCGACGTCCACCTCCTGCAACATGAATAGATCCGAGCCTGAAGTGGTCATTACAGAAGCTATTGCCTCAAGATTTGTCTTCGTTTGTTCCTCGCTGCTTGAACGTGATTTGGTCCCGCCATCCATAAAGAAGTCCTGATCCTTATCCAGCCCAGCATAGCCAATATTAAAGGTGGTTATCGCAAAAGGTTCTCCCTGCTTCATCACTTGTTCCTGATTATGGTTTACCATTAGCGGAGTAGTCTCCTTCGGCTTATAATCGGTAATGGTAATATACAGTAAAAAGCCGCCAAAGATTAGAACGGCAGCTAGAAGGGCAAAGCCGATGATTTTTATTGCTGTTGAGCTCATTTGATTCGATCTCTCCTCAGATGTAATTTCATAGAACGGACTTCTAATGGTGTAAACTTCGACGCTTGGCTACAACTCCCCTTGTTTAAATAAAAAAAATTTGAGACAATGAGTAGTGATGGACTGAACTTTAATGTTTTGAAAAGAGGATAACGAATGAATATGGAATCCATTTATGGATTAACTTTTGATCAACTGGCGGCATGGCTGTTAGAACGTGGACATAAAAAATTTCGAGCTACGCAGGTCTGGGATTGGCTTTATCGGAAGCGGATTACAGAATTCTCAGAAATGCTCGATGTAAATAAAGATTGTGTAGAATTATTGGAGCAGCACTATGTGATCCATACGTTGGAAGAACATGTGAAGCAGGAGTCTGCGGATGGGACGATTAAGTTCCTGTTCCGTTTAAAGGATGGCAACCTGATCGAGACGGTGCTCATGAGACAGAAATACGGTTTGTCCGTATGTGTCACTACTCAGGTTGGATGTAATATCGGCTGTAGCTTTTGCGCTAGTGGACTGTTAGCGAAGAGTCGCGATCTTTCCAGCGGTGAGATTGTAGAGCAGATTATGAAGGTTCAGCAGCATCTGGATGCAGCAAACCTCGAGCAAAGGGTTAGTCACGTTGTAGTCATGGGAATTGGCGAACCGTTCGACAACTTCAAGAACCTGCTCAATTTCTTATCGATTATTAAGGACCACAAGGGACTTGCGATCGCAGGAAGAGGGATTACTGTATCGACGAGTGGGCTTGCTAATAAAATCGTTGAATTTGCGGATGCGAATACACAGGTGAACCTGGCAGTATCGCTTCACGCGCCTAATAATGAGCTGCGGACGAAGATTATGAAGATTAACAAGGCCATTCCAATTGAGAAGCTGATGGAGTCCATCGATTATTATTTGGAAAAAACAAATCGCAGAATTACGTTAGAGTACATTCTGATGAAGGATGTAAATGACGGCAAGGAGCATGCGCTTGAGCTGACTGAGCTAATCGGCGATCGGCGCCAGCTCGTCAATGTGAACTTGATTCCTTATAATCCAGTCGATGAGCACAGTCAATATCAAAGAAGCGAGCGGGAGACCGTACGAGCCTTTTTTGATACCTTGAAGAAACAGGGCGTCAGCGTAAGCACTCGTCTGGAGCATGGTGTAGATATTGATGCTGCCTGCGGACAATTGCGAAGCAAACAGATCAAGAAGTCGAAGGCTATGGCTTAAGGGACGGGTCGACCCCTTCATGCAGCTTTTTGTGATACAATGACGTGGCAGGTATTAGGAAAAGAGGTTGATTGAGCAATGTTGACATTTACAAGCTACAACGTGGAGAATGTTAAAGATCCTTTTGGTATACTAACCGGTAAACGGTATGAATTCGTGGTTCAACTGGATGTTCCAGAAGATGATGAGCTCTATGTAGAGAATGGAGTTTCCGCTAGAGCGATTATTAAAGTGGATGAAGATCAAGTTAGCATCGTGAGTTATGATCTACAGGAGACAACAACAGGCCAGTTGCTTGATTTTGATATGGAAGAGGACGAGGAAGCAGCGTTACTCCTTTTCTGTAAAGAGCATTTGCCAGAATAATGATGCAGCATTGACATCCTTGCCCAATGTTCAATTGTGGCAGGGATTTTTATTTAAATATAAGAAAGTATAGGTTTTGCACCTATACTTTAATTTTTATATTTCTCGCTTAAACGCTTACCGTCCTTACAAGGACGCCGAAGGCGTTTATGCTTGTCGCATGAATGTGAAATATAGGTTAAAATATTATAAAGCATCCAAAATAGGAGTTGTATACATGTCTAATGAAGAAGTGTTCTTGACCAAAGAAGGATTGGCTCAATTAGAGGAAGAACTGAAGGAATTAAAGGGCCCTGGGCGCAAGGAATTGGCTGCACGGCTCAAATTGGCGATCAGCTATGGAGACTTGAAGGAAAATAGCGAGTACCATTCGGCCAAGGACGATCAATCGTTCATGGAGACTCGTATTATGATTTTGGAGAAAATGCTGACCAAAGCCAAGATCGTAGATGAGAGTCAGATGGATCTGTCAAAGGTTAGTATGGGTTGTATCGTTACCCTGAACGATATCGAATACTCAGAAAAGATTGAATATAGAATTGTAGGGGCTGCTGAAGCAGATGTCCTAAACAACAAGATTTCCTATGAAAGTCCGCTGGGCAAGGAATTGCTGGGTAAAAAAGTCGGGGATATCGTTAGTGTAAATGCACCAATGGGTATCATCAAATATGAATTGCTTGAAATCAAAATGATGTAATTGAGTATTATAAAAAAAGATTCCAGCCCTGTGATTAATAAGGGGATGGGATCTTTTTTAAATTATAGGTAATAGCTATTGTGTATATTGATTTCATATCTTAGAAGTCTTGCTCTGTTGCGCTTATAGTTTAGAGTAACTTAGAGCAGAGGAGTACTGTTCATGATCCAGAGTGTGTTATCAACGTTGTATCAAGTCATCGTGCCATTATCCATTCCTGTGATCGTCGGTGCACTGCTTGGAAGGTTTAAAAATCTGGATACCAAGCCGTTATTGACGCTCTATTTATACTTTTTAACGCCGGCTATTATTCTTAATACACTGGCTACGGCCGAGATTTCTATGGATGATATTTATAAGACACTCGCCTTTTCGCTGCTAAATCTGTGCTTTTTATGGGCGATTGCAAATATTATCGGGAGGTTATTGAAGCTCGGCCCCTCTGAAATATCGGGATTGACTCTGGTCTCGACATTTACGAATAGTGTGAATTATGGACTTCCCTTGGTGTTGCTGGCTTTCGGACAGCTTGGGCTCGATAAGGCCTCTGTGTATGTGATTGGGCAGATGATTATCGTGAATACAGTGGGCGTTTATTTTGCGGCTAGGTCGCAGTTCTCGGTGAAAAATGCGGTAAAGTCCGTATTCTCTCTCCCTGCCATTTATGCAGCTATACTAGCACTTTTTCTTAGAACATTTGACCTCTATTTACCATCTGAGCTTGCTACAGGGGTCTCTATGGTTGCTGGAGGTTATTCACCAGTCGTACTAGCGATTCTAGGAGCACAGATGGTTAAAGTACGAACCATGCCATCTGAACACAAGAGCCAGTCAACTTTTTGGACAGGGCTGATTATTCGATTAATCTTAGCTCCACTAGTGGCATACCTCGGATTATCTATTCTGCATATTGATGGTATTTTATTCTCTGTGCTGCTGATTCTGGCCTCTATGCCAGTTGCCGTCAACGCGGTGGTATTAGCGGAGCGATTCAACGCCTCTCCAGAGCTGGTATCCAAATGTATTTTATGGACGACGCTTGCTTCGTTTCTTGTGTTGCCGATCCTTATTGTGCTAGTGCAAGGGGCGTAAAGACAAAAAGGACCCTCTTTCATTTCTGAAAGATAGGGTCTTTTTAACTGTTACTTAACCTAGTGGTTAATCTCTTAGAAGTCGAAATTATCAGGGTCAGGACCTACCCGTTGATCTTGGTTCAGGGCGTTGATTAGATTCATATCCTCTTCTGTTAACTGAAAATCAAACACATCTACGTTTTCGATGATCCGATTTTCTTTAGTGGACTTTGGAATGGTAATAATTCCACGCTGCAGGTCCCAACGGATAATCACTTGAGCTACGGATTTACCGTGTTTAGCTGCAATTTGTTTCAGTACGGGCTGATCCAACAATTGCCCTTGCATTAATGGAGACCAAGCCTCCAATTGAATTCCTTGTTCCTTGCAGAAGCTAAGCAGCTCTTGCTGGCTCAAATAAGGGTGGAGCTCCACTTGGTTTACCATCGGCTTAATTTCCGCATCCTTCATTACATCTTCAAGATGATGGATCTGGAAATTGCTGACCCCAATCGCTTTTACGCGTCCCTCTTTATACAAGGTTTCAAGTGCTCTCCAAGTCTCTTTATATTTTCCTTTTACAGGCCAGTGGATAAGATATAGATCAAGGTATTCAAGCCCAAGCTTAGCTAGGCTAGCTTCGTAGGCGGCCATGGTTTCTTCGTAGCCCATATCTGCAGTCCAGACCTTTGAAGTTACGAAGAGCTCTTCTCTGGACAGGTTGTTGTCCTGCAAAGCTTCTTTGATCGCTTGACCTACGCCAGTCTCATTCTGATAGATCGCTGCTGTATCGATGCTGCGGTAGCCGTGTGCAATAGCAGATTTGACCGCTTGGATCAGCTCAGAGCCTTCTTCGACTTTAAATACACCAAGTCCAAGCCAAGGCATGTTTACTCTGTTGTGTAATGCAGTTGTATCCTGTAGATGTTGAGCCATAATAAAATTACCTCCTGAGATATTTAAACGTTTGATTGGTATGTTAATGCAAGGCTGATTAAGCAGCCTCAGACTGGAGAAGAGTCTCATCTTTCTTCTCCAGCGCACGACTCCAAGCGGTTAGGAGTACCGCGGATAGAACCATTATAGCACCCACCCAAGTGGTATGAATCAGTCCCATATGATCCGTGACGATACCGCCAAGATAGGCCCCGATGGCAATACCAGCGTTAAAAGCAGCAATATTCAGTGCAGATGCTACATCTCGCGCACTCGGAGCATATCGATCTGCAAGTGTAACTACGTGAACTTGCAGGCCGGGTACGTTCATGAAGGCTAACAGACCCATAAAGAAAATTGTGAGTAGTGCGGCCACTTTAAAGGGAGCGGTAAAGGTTAAGACGAACAGCACAACAGCTTGTACAGCAAACATGTAGAACAGGGCATTCATAGGGTTCCGGTTGGCTACTTTGCCTCCAATGACGTTGCCGATGGCGATCGCTATGCCATAAACAAGAAGGATGATGGCAACGGTACTCTCTTTGAAACCGCTGATTTCATGAAGAAGTGGAGATAAATAAGTAAAGACTACAAAGGTACCTCCATAACCTAAAGCAGTGATTGCGAACGCGAGCAGTAACCGTCCGTTCGTTACGAGTTTGACTTGTTCTCGAAGCGGTGTTCGGGTTCCTTTACGCAGCCCTGTAGCAGGGACCAAGATCAGATTACCGATGAGCGCTATAAGCCCGATGGCAATAATGGCGATGAATGCAGCTCGCCAGCCTAACTGTTGCCCTAGAAAGGTACCCAGTGGAACACCGGTAACAGTAGCTACGGTTAGTCCTGTGAACATGATCGCAATAGCACTGGCTTTACGATTCTCAGGCACGAGATCGGCGGCAATGGTCGAAGCAATCGACATAAACAGACCATGCGAAAGTGCGGATATTACTCTAGCTATTAGCAGAAATGTAATACTGTCCGCAGCTGCGGCAAGGCTATTGCCGATAATAAACACAATCATAATGATAAGCAATAATGTTTTACGCGATATCGCCGTGGTCAGCGACGTTAAGATTGGGGCGCCAAAAGTTACCCCTAAAGCGTACAAAGTAACAGTTAATCCTGCTGTGGTCAGCGGTATATGCAGGTCATCAGCGATTAAAGGCAATAGCCCTACACTAATAAACTCGGTCGTTCCGATTGCAAAGGCGCTAATGGCTAAAGCCAGGAGTGCCAGGGTACTTCTTTTTTGGTTTAACAACATGTCTCTCACTCCTACACTCTGATAATCACCGGCCGGTAAGTGCAATTATGAAGGCATGAGTCATTTAAGTATAGTACGTACTTTAAAGTGCTATAGGTACTAAAAAGTACCTATAAGATATCATCTAAAGATATTGTCATCCATTTCTAGAATATTATCCGCAAAAAAAGCGTCGGGCTTCCTTCAGTTGAAGGGAATGCCAACGCTTTGATGCGTGATCTATAGTGTTCAGTTTATTCGAAGCTGTATTTGATTCCCCATTGTTCTCTAACATTACTCATAATATCCATGACATCTATGGAGAGATTGAGGGTTTCCTGGTTGCCTTTTGCCGCGATATAGCGCTGCATATCCTCGATTTCGTATTGCAGCGCTTTGGATGTATCTCCGGCTTCGATCGTTTCTAGGGTGCCATCTAAATATTGAATTGTAGCTGTAGAGGCCCGCGGAAAATTGTCTACAGTAATAAAGCCAAGTTCTCCAGCAACGACGCCGCGTTTAGGCATTTTGGAGCGCATGGTAAGGGAGATGACTGCCATTTCATCCGCATCGTTGTTCAGAATGATTCCGGATTGTTCATCGACGCCTGTCTCAAAACGTTTCACTGTCGTTAGAATTTCCTGTGGCTGTTTGGACAGGAAGAATCTTGTGAAGGATATGGCATACGTCCCAATATCCAGCAGCGCTCCGCCCGCCAGATCTTTGCTGAAGAAACGGTTGTTCACATCATATTCTTTATGGCTGCCAAAGGAGACCTGCACCATTTTGAGGCGTCCGATCTTACCTTCATCCACGATTTGCCGTAGCTTTTTGTACAGTGGCAAATGGTAGATGGTCATAGCTTCTGCGACGACTAAGCTTTTTTGTTTAGCAAGCTCGGCGATTTCCTGCAGTTGTTTACTATTTACGGTGATCGCCTTTTCACAGAGGACATGTTTGTTATTCTGCAGGCTTTCTATGATGTATTCGTAGTGATTGCTATGTGGTGTAGAGATGTAGACGACATCAATTTCTGGATCTTGCAGCATTTCGTTGTAATTGCCATAAGCCTTCTCCGCTCCATATTGGCTCGCGAACGCCTGGGCTTTCTCTAAGGTCCGTGATCCTACCGCATATAAAGTTCCACCGATGTCATTTAGAGCAGTCGCAAATTCAGTAGCGATACTTCCCGGGCCGATGATTGCCCACTTTAGATTGCTCATGGTTAGCACCTCGTATGTTTAGATTGTTTGATTATAAATTGATATTCAGCACATTTGTGCAATATAATAAAAAATGTGCAAAATAATCGTCTACAGTATAGCTAGGGGTTCTGGATTCGTCAAATCCTTGAAAAATGCGAGGAGTTCTATCATGGATCGAAAAGAAGACAAGAAGCTGCTCATTAAGATTGCACAAATGTATTATGAGCAGAATTTAACGCAAAATGAAATTTCTAATGAACTTGGCATATATCGCACCACTATTAGTAGGATGCTGAAGAGAGTCCGTGAAGAAGGCATCGTTACGATCACTATCAATTACGAAATTGGAGATCATTGCACACTGGAGCAGGAGCTGAAGGAAAGGTTTGGGCTGAAGGAAGCCATTGTTGTAGAGGTAGATCCGGCTCAGTCTGGGGTGATCAAACGTAAAGCCATTGGACAGGCTTGTGCAAGATGGCTGGAACAAGTGATTCAGCCGAAAGATACGATAGGCTTCTCTTGGGGAAGCAGCTTAGCTGCCGTTGTAGATAATCTGACCCTCGCACAGAGGCCTTTTGTAACCTGTGTTCCTACGGTGGGTGGTCCATCCGGAAAGATGGAGAGTGGATACCATGTCAATAATATCTGCTATCAAGCTGCCTTAAAGTGGGGTGCGCGCTCATTAATGATTGATGTCCCTGCCATCACGGAACAAAAGGAAACCAGAGATCAGCTGATGCGTTCGCAGTATTATCAGACCATTGCAAAGGCATGGGATCAGCTGGATATTGCTATATTCGGGATCGGATCACCCGAAATCAAAGGTGAAAAGGCATGGCGCGGATTTTATGGCGATGCTGTGATTGATGAGCTGGAGAACGGGAAAGTAGCTGGTGATATTTGCTCGCGTTTTTATGACGGCAATGGATTGCCTGTACGCACAGCAATATCGGACCGAACGTTGACCATTGAGCTGGAGCAGATCAAGCGAGCGAGGTACGCTATTGGTGTAGCGGAATCGCTGGAGAAGGTTTCGGGGATCTTGGGCGCGCTAAATGGCGGGTATATGAATGTGCTCGTAACGACCGAAGAAACGGCGCAGAAGATCTTGGAGTAACCACTACTAAATGTAAACAATTGAATTTCGTGAAAATAACCTGAAAATGGTATGCAAAATACTAAAAATTTTGCTTGTAAGCACCAGACAGAGCGTGTAAGATATACAAGGTATTCATACCGAACATTTATAAGTATTTAAGAAATTATAAGTTTCATATTATACATTATGCTTGTCAACTCATATAATCTTGGGGATATGGCCCATAAGTTTCTACCGGATAACCATCGTAATTATCCGACTATGAGTGAAATAGCGCATCTAGGGTTCCGCTTTCTTCTTTGGAGGAAAGGTCTGGACCGAGCGATGCGGACACTATGTAGTGTTACACCACTAAGGGACAAAAGCCCAGAAGGACAGATTCACTTGAGAGAAACGACTCAAGGGATTTGTCCTTTTTTTGTTTTTTTAATGAAGAGGAGAGATTAGTTCACGATGAAAGTACTTCAAGAGCGCATTAGACAAGAGGGTCTTATTTTATCAGATACGGTACTGAAGGTAGATTCATTTCTGAATCATCAGGTCGATACGGAGCTAGCGCTGCAAATCGGTCAGGAGTTCAAAAAGTTGTTCGGTCATCAACCGATCACGAAAGTAATTACTATTGAAGCTAGTGGGATTCAGTTCGCCATGGCTACTGCGATTGCATTAGGTGTACCGTTTGTTTATGCGAAGAAAAAGAAAGCAGTAACGCTCTCAGAGGCTGTCTACTCAGCGCCTGTACATTCCTTTACTCGCCAAGAGGATTATCTGGTCAGTGTCTCTCAGAAATATCTTGGACCGGATGACAAAGTGCTTATTGTGGATGATTTCCTCGCTACCGGTGCTGCACTTGTGGGACTGGTTGATATCGTGAAAGAGGCGGGAGCAGAGCTCCTTGGCGTCGGTTGTGTCATTGAAAAGAGCTTCCAGGAAGGTCGGAGCCTTCTGGAGAACAGAGGCATAGAAGTCCATGCCTTGGCCCGTATTGCATCTATGTCACCAGGTGAAATTCACTTCATTGATAACGAAAGCTCATTAGAGAAAATCAAGGAGAGTGCGGGATGTTAAGCAAGCAAAAGGTATTTACGTTAGGTCTTCAGCATGTACTAGCCATGTATGCAGGAGCAGTAATTGTACCGCTGATTGTTGGGGGCGCCTTGAAGCTAAATGGGACTCAAATGGCCTACCTCATCGCAGCTGATTTGTTCACTTGCGGATTGGCTACATTACTGCAAATTATGGGCACCAAGTATTTTGGTAGCAGACTCCCAGTTATTCTTGGATGTACCTTTACAGCGGTTGGTCCGATTATTGCGATTGCCTCAACACATAATCTGGCGACTGCGTACGGTGCGATTATTATTTCCGGTTTGTTCGTTGTTCTTGCGGCCCCGCTTTATGGGAAGCTGCTGAAGTTCTTCCCGACCATTGTAACGGGTTCTGTCGTGACCATTATCGGGCTATCTCTGATTCCAGTAGCCATGAATAACGTTGCTGGCGGAGAAGGCAGCGCTGATTTTGGACAACCCCGCAATTTGTTGCTTGCACTGATTACACTACTTGTCATTTTAGCAGTTAACCGTTTCGCCACTGGATTCCTGCGCTCGATCTCAGTTTTGGTAGGTCTTGTGGTAGGTACGGCTATTGCTTATGGAATGGGTATCGTTAACTTTTCTACGGTAGGTGACGCTTCTTGGGTGAGCATCGCACAGCCGTTCTACTTCGGATGGCCTGAGTTCAGTCTTACTGCAATCTTCACTATGATCATCGTTAATATTGTTAGTATGGTGGAGTCTACTGGGGTTTATTTTGCAGTAGGTAAAGTAATTGATCAAAAAGTTGAACAGAAGCAGATCGTAAACGGACTACGTTCTGAGGGAGTAGCCATTATGCTGGGCGGAATCTTTAATGCTTTCCCATACACGGCCTTTTCTCAAAATGTGGGTTTGATTTCGCTGTCTCGTATTAAGACTCGTAACGTTATTTTTGCCGCTGGCGGGATCATGATTGTATTAGGACTATTGCCTAAGCTGGCTGCTTTGACGACGATCGTACCGAATGCCGTACTTGGTGGAGCGATGATTGTTATGTTCGGATCGGTTGCTGTTTCCGGAATATCCATTCTATCCGATGTGGATCTGCGTAAGGACGGTAATCTACTGATTGCTGCATGCAGTATCGCTGTTGGCTTAGGTTCAGCAACACTTCCTGCAATGTTCGCAGAGCTGCCTGAATTTGCTCGGATGCTGCTGCAGAACGGTATCGTATCCGGTTCGCTTACAGCGATTGTGCTGAACATTGTCCTCTCCAAGACAAAGGATGATGTGCAGGTGAAGGATAACACCGTACCTGTTCTTGCTAAGGAATCTCAAGTTTCCTAAACGTATTTGTTTCATGATAAAAGGCCAAGCTGGGTGAAGTATAAACCTAAGCTTGGCCTTTTTTTTCATACTTAGAGCTTGTGCATATGCACAAAAAAATAGGTTGTCCCGTCAATATAATTGAGTTTGTAAGCGCAGTATACTCAGTTTAGAAAGCGTTATCAAAACACACACTTTATAGTGTCATACTTTTATATTAAGGGGGCAACTAGAGATGGAAGGCACAGTAATTAACTGGATGGGCGCTGTTGCAGGACTGATAATAGCCGTAGTATTGATTTTCAAAAAGGTTAATCCGGTTTACGCACTCTTTTTAGGCGCGATTGCCGGTGGGATATTGGGCGGCGCTTCTATTGCAGAAACGGTGCAGTACATTATCGATGGAACGAATAGTGTAATGGGTG
Organism: Paenibacillus sp. G2S3; assembly: GCF_030123105.1. Classification (NCBI taxonomy): domain Bacteria; kingdom Bacillati; phylum Bacillota; class Bacilli; order Caryophanales; family Paenibacillaceae; genus Paenibacillus; species Paenibacillus sp. G2S3. Next base: position 6,463,920 of record NZ_CP126095.1, on the reverse strand, counting down.
CAGTTGTACGTGTACTCGCGGCTGGTGTGCTGGCGGGGGTACTGATTGAATCAGGCGCAGCTGAACGAATGGCCGAGACTATTGTAGACAAGCTTGGCGAAAAGAAAGCCTTATTGTCTATAGCATTAGCTACTATGATTATTACAGCAGTTGGTGTATTCATCACGGTAGCGATCATTATCGTCGCTCCAATTGCCTTGTCGGTGGGTAAAAAAATCGGTATTTCCAAAACAGCCTTACTGCTCGCTCTGGTTGGTGGCGGTAAAGCAGGTAATATTATTTCTCCAAACCCAAACACGATCGCCGTAGCGAAGGGCTTTGATGTAGATTTGGCTCAGGTCATGATCCATGGATTCATCCCAGCCATTGCGGGTTTGATTGTCACTGTTATTATTGCTAATCTCCTAGTCAACAAAGGTGTGAAAATCGCAGACGGCGATGTTGTAACGAAAGAGGAAGATGCTACTAAGGTTAAACCAAGCTTTGGCCGTGCTATCGTCGCTCCGGTTGTCGCTATTTTGCTTCTGGCCATTAATCCAGTCGGAAACATTCTGAATATCGAATTGCTGAAATCCTTTAAAGTCGATTCTATGATCATCTTGCCTCTTGCCGGTATTATTGGACTGATTGCTATGAAACAGACGAAGAACATCATTTCCTTTACAACATCCGGTCTGAACAAAATGACGGGTACAGCCATTATCCTGATTGGTGCCGGTGCCATCGCTGGTATTATCTCAAAGTCTGACTTAAGTGCTACGGTTGTTGATGCAATTACAGCTATGGGAATCTCCGGAACCATCCTAGCTCCGATTGCAGGTATCTTGATGGCGGCCGCTACAGCGTCCACATCTACGGCGTCTATTGTGGCTGCCGGATCGTTCGGCCCCGCTATTCTATCTATGGGCACAGCGCCACTTAATGCGGCGATTATGGTGCATACCGGGGCTACAGTGATTGACCATTTGCCACATGGTAACTTCTTCCACGTCACTGCAGAATCCGTTAAGATGAACATCAAGGACCGGATGTCACTGATTCCTTATGAAAGTCTCGTGGGTCTGACGATGGCTATCGTCGCTACTATATTATACGGCTTCATCCTATAATGATTATCTCTAACTAGAAAGGGACGGATATTCTATGAAAAAAGACCTGGTTATCGTACTGGCACCGGATTCTTTCAAAGAAAGCATGACAGCTAAAGAGGCTTGTGAAGCCATGGAAAGAGGCATTCATAAAGTGAATTCTAATATAAATTGTATTCATGTACCTATGGCGGACGGCGGCGAAGGAACGATGCAGTCCTTGGTCGATGCAACCGAGGGTACCGTATATATTACTAAAGTTAAAGACCCTCTCGGCAATGAAGTTAGCGCATCCTACGGAATTACAGGTGATGGATTGACAGGTGTACTGGAAATGGCCAGCGCGAGCGGCATTCAGCTGGTATCGCCTGAGGAACGTAACCCTATGATTACAACAACTTACGGAACAGGACAATTAATCAAGGCCTGTCTCGACCGTGGTGTCAGCAAACTGCTAATTGGCATCGGTGGTAGTGCCACTAATGATGGAGGCGCCGGGATGGTTCAAGCGCTAGGCGGCAGACTTCTGGACGAAGAGGGGAATGAACTGTTATTTGGCGGCGGTGAGCTTGGCAGATTAGCAAGTATAGATTTGAGTGAATTTGACCCTCGCCTGAAGGATGTGCAGGTTGAAGTGGCCTGTGATGTTACGAATCCATTATGTGGTCCAACGGGAGCTTCTAACGTATTTGGTCCGCAAAAGGGTGCATCTTCAGAGATGATCAAACAGCTCGACAGTAATCTTCAGCATTATGCGAGTGTCATCAAGGAACAGCTAGGAATCGATATTATGGATATGCCTGGAGCGGGTGCAGCCGGTGGACTTGGTGCAGGACTGGTAGTGTTCTTAAACGGGGTGTTGAAAAAGGGCATTGAGCTTGTCATTGACTACACCGGACTTGAAGAAAAGGTGCAACAGGCTGATATGGTGTGGACCGGGGAAGGAAGCATCGACTTCCAGACCCAATATGGCAAGACACCGCTAGGCGTTGCCCAGGTCGCTAAGAAATATAATAAACCCGTTTTGGCCTTCGCGGGACGGATCGGCGACCAGACAGAAGTGCTGTATGATAAAGGAATCGATGCTATTTTCGGCATTATGCCCGGTGCGGCTACATTGGAGGATGCCTTGAAGAAAGGGCAGGAGAATCTGGAAAGATCCGCTGAGAACGTGGCCCGGTTAGTCATGCTGAAACAAGGCTGATCATTATAGAGAGCGACGGAGAGATTGCATCATCCTTATATTCTACGAGAAACGGTTATCGTCTTTTAAGGACGACAACCGTTTCTTCTTGTTTATTTTTAAGGAAGAGGATTTCTGAGTAGAATATACGGGAGCAGGAGGTAAAGAGATGAAGATATCGAAATCACTCGCAGGACAAATTGCACAGGAAATGATGAGCGTAGTTCCATATAACATTAATGTTATGGATGAGAACGGCTTTATTGTAGGGAGTGGAGATCTGAAACGGGTTGGAACCTTACATGAGGGAGCGAGAATAGCTATTCAAAGTGGGCATGTCTTTGAAGTGTACGAGGATGGTATTGGCATGAAGCCAGGGGTGAATGAACCCATTATTATAGACCATAAAGTTTTGGGTGTGGTAGGCATTACGGGACATCCGGATGTGGTTAGGCCGTTTAGCAAGCTAGTCAGGGTTACTACCATTTTACTTATAGAGCAGGAGGCAAGGAATAAGCAGGAACAGGATGACAGAGTAAAGCGTGTGAAATTTTATCATGAATTGTCTTATCGCAAAGGAGCATATGATCTTGAATTTCTAGAGCGGGCGAGTAGCTATGGACTTGATCTCAAGAAGAAATGCTGGGCCATCTTGGTAGATGGAGACGTGAATGGGAAAGAGTTCAGAAACGTATTTAGATCCTATCCGCATTACTGGAATTTGGAGAATGATAAGGCAGTTTTTTTCATCACAGACGGGTTTCTCTATAAAGAGCTGATAGGAAAACTTAGTGCGTGCAGTGATGTGGGACGAATTGGCTCGGGTGAGGCAGAGGAGCTAGCGGCTTATTCGTTGGAACAGGCACAGGCGGCCATTCATATTGGCAGTAGAGTTGATCCACTCAAAAAGCTATACACCTATGCAGAACTGAGATTTCTAATACATTTATCCTATGACTATGAAGGCGATGAACGGCCTGGTGTGATTTATGCTTTTCTGGATCAGTCGGGAGACAAGACGGGTCTGATTGAAACACTGCAAGTATTTATTACGGAGAATGGAGATCATAATCGAACAGTACAAAAGTTGAATATTCACCGAAATACACTGAACTACCGACTTAACCGCATTCATACATTGACGGGTAAAAATCCACGCAACTATATAGAGTTGTTCGAACTGATATGTGGATTGATGTGGCGCAAGTAATTCCTTATTCTAATTGCCAACCTCTTTTTATAGGCATAAAATTAGTTTGGAACGTATAGATAAATTAGGACAGGGATGGAACAGGAATGAACGAGAAAGCAGTAATGAATGATAAAATAGTCATGCCATTATGGACGATGTGCCTCTTTATTGTAGTGATGAACACAACAATGTTTAATGTATCGCTTCCAACGATTATTCAGGATCTCCAAATTTCTGCTGACCTAGGCTCATGGGTCATTTCCAGCTATTCGATTGGATATGCATTATCGACGGTTATTTATAGCCGGTTATCCGACTTGGTGCCGATTCGTAAGCTCTTGACCATCGGCTTAATTACACTTGGGACAGCATCAGTGGTTGGATTGTTCGCACATGACTTTAATATGCTATTGATTACGAGAATCTTACAATCTGCGGGTGCCGGATCCATGGCTGGATTGGGGCTTGTACTCGCCAGTCGCTACGTTCCGATTGAAAGACGCGGCGCTGCTATTGCGATGATCTCGGCCGGTAGTGCAATGGCCTTTGGCTTGGGTCCTATTGTCGGAGGTGTTATCAGTCAGTACTTTGGGTGGAACGGATTGTTTGGCATTACTTGCCTTGTGCTTATCGTGCTGCCCGTACTGCTACGGTTATTGCCTAAGGAACAGCCACAGCCTGCAAGCTTTGACATCCTGGGAGCGGCGCTGACTGTTGTAAATGCGGCAAGTCTGCTGGTAGCTGTAACTACTCAGTCGCTTATATGGCTAGCGTTGGGTGTAGCGTCTATTATCGTGCATGCCGTACATCTGAAGAAGGTCAAGGAATCATTTATTAATCCACAGCTACTTACCATGCCGGGATACTTGAAGCTGGTTGCCATAGGCTTTTGTATTCTGGTGCTGAACTTAGGGAACTTGTTCTTGATACCGCTTGCACTCGCAAATCTGTTCGATAAATCAGCGCTGATGATTGGTTTGTTTATCGCACCAGGAGCACTATTATCTGCATTTTTGACTCGTTATGTGGGGCGTTTTATTGATCGGTACGGTAATATACGCTTCTTAGTGATTGGACATTGTATCCTTGCAGCTGTTATGGCTGTGTTTGCCCTGAATCTTTCTGTATCACCTGTGGTTCTAATGCTGGGTTATCTATGCTTCTCTCCCGCCTTCTCAGCTACAATGGCATCTTTAAACAATGAAGCTTCTATAGTTCTGCCAAGGACTTGGATTGGTTCTGGCATGGGACTTTTACAGCTGGTTCAATTCTTTGGAGGTTCTGTATCAGTCGCAGTCTGCGGACTTTTGCTACATGCTCAGCGTGATATCTCTCCTGCAAAAGCATATCAGCATGTATACGGCGTACTGCTCCTCGTCAGCTTGTGTTCGTTAGGAATTCTGCTCTTATATAGACGTTCTGACGCCAAGAGTAAAGCTGGGCAGTCTACGCATGCTTAGAACTGAAACGAAAAGGTATTAAAGACGTATCAGATGCTATAGCAGAACTAAGGAAGGAATGGTAATAATGGACAATGGGATGAATGTAATCTTATTTGAAAAAATGCCGGAAGGCGGGCTGCGAGTCATTGAGGAACGCACTTGGAGCATGAATATGATCGCAGCACTAGAGCATGTCAATTATATTGTCGTTGGCAGTGTTGAGTATGAAACGGTTGAAGGACGGCTGAATGTAGATGAAGGCAAGCTGGAGCTTTTGCTTGTTCCGATGCACAACGAATGATTGAGATAAGGGAAGGAGAACCTTACGATGTCTAAAGATGAAAAGGATAAGGAATTAGCGGTATCCAAATTATTCACCTCTGATGGTAAGCCCATTCGCGTATTATCTACTTCGCTAGGCATAGCTTTGTTAGCGAATGCTATGTTTATTCCTGGAGGCGCAGGGGCTAGTGCAAATACTTCTGGAGATGAACCACAGCTAGTGTCCTGGTCTACCGAAGAGGTTAAAGCCTATTTTGATAAAAATGTGGATTGGAATATTCCATATCCGGATGATGCACAAGAGGTAGAAGAGGAAGGGCAAGGTGTTGTAACCAATAATGGAACGACGGTAGTGAATAACTATGGTGGATATCATTCAGGCTTTGGTTGGGATGACTTGCTGCTGTATCACATGCTGTTTAACAGTGGTGGCAATTACTCTTCCAGAGGATGGTCTAAGGACCGTCCAACTTATTATGGAGGCACCAGAACAACTTATAAACCGCCTACCTATAGCAGTGAGAAGTTCCAGAATAAGAAGGTTCCCGGTTCTGTTGTAAAGCCCAAAACATCGACTTCCTCCACAGGCTCCATTACGAGAAGAGGTTCTTCTTCAAAGAACGGAATCGGTGGCACTTCCAGCGGATTAAACTCTTCGAAGAACTCTAAATCTAGCTCAGGCTCGAAATCCTCTTCGAGATCAGGCTCAAGCAAGAGTGGTTTTGGCGGATGAGTGAGCAGCAGAGTGTATTTGAAATTCTAGATCAGTCTGAGCTTGAGAGAGGTCCGCGGGTCAAAGCGTTGTATGAGCTTGGGTTCACTTGGGCGGATCTTGAGGATGAAGAGTACTGGTTGGATGCTATTGCTGTAATGCGCAGGGACACTTATAAGGAGCTTGAAGAAGCCTCATCAAAACTCTGGGCTATCCTCGATAGAGCGGTTCGCTATGTACATCTAAAGCGTGATTTGTATGAACTGCTTGGAATTCCTTCTGTGCTCTGGGAGATGCTTGATGGGTGCCCAATGCCAGAAGAAGGACTCATTAGTCGGTATGCCAGATTCGACTTTGCCATAGCCCATGATGGGACGATTAAGCTGCTCGAACTGAATGCGGATACCCCAACAGGTTATGTGGAGGCATCGATAGCTACACCTTGGATCTGTGAGCAAGCTGGTGTGCAGAGTCCAAATCAAGGGATGAAGGAACAAGTTGCGGCAGCTTGGCAGGTAGAACGTCCAGATACCGCAGCTTGTGTGGCTTATGGATCTCATCTTGAAGATTCAGGTACAATAGAAGCATTAGTGAAGCACAGTGGTCTCGATATCCAGTGTGTGGATTGTCTTGATCTGTGGGTCGACAACGGAATTCTCAAGGATGGGGAGGACCGTGTGATCGAGCGGATGTTCGCTCTATATCCTAAAGAGTGGATGGCTGTGGATGAAGGCGGCGATGCCCTCGCCTATGCGGTGGAGCAAGGGAATCTTCAGCTCTTTAACGGCCCTCACAGTATATTGCTCCAGTCCAAGGGGCTGGTTGCAGCGGTGTGGGGAATGTATGAGCTGGGCCTGCTATTCGACAAGGATGAGCGAGAGACGATCTCGCGCTATATTTTGCCTACTTATAATAAGCCTGTATTCTCAGGCAACTTTGTGTCCAAATCTGTTTTTGGTCGTGAAGGGGGTTCGGTGCGCATGTTTGATGATAGCGGTGCGCTAGAGCTTGAAGATGAAGACGGTTATGATAGTAGTCAGCTCTTCCCCACTGTGTATCAAAAAAGAGCCGATTTAGCACGGATAACGACATCAGAGGGTGAATTTCATCTGCTGACAGGCATGTTCGTGATTAACGGGAAGCCTTGTGGCATGCTCGGCCGAGCGGGCGGATTGATTACAGGCAATGCCAGTCATTTTATTGCGTTGGGAGTGAGATAATTGGATAAGAGCAAGAAAGCCCGAATTGGAGTCTTATGTATGATGCTTCTGACGGTACTGTTGCTAAGCGCATGTTCCAGTAATCAGGGTAGTGCATTTGATTCAGGAACAGCTCAAACTTCAGATAGTGTAGCACGGGTACCGTGGGACTACCGGGTGGTAGAGAGTACCGTAGGGGATTTAATTGGGAGTGACATGACGGTTTTGCCGGATAATGAACTGCTCCCGAATGATGGGAATTATGCTACTGGTGATAAAATTTGGACACTTCAGTTCATGGACGCCGAGTTAATCACGGATGCTGATCAGAAGAATGAAGTTCGTCTGTCTTCATGGAGCACGATTAAGTCTTATGCAGATGAAAAAACGGCAGCAGAGGATCTTACCAATCTTAAAGTATCGGTAACCACTGATGTTGATCTTGTAGGAGTATACAAGACTAAGTATAAGGATAAGACAAGAAACTTTGCGGTGCTTGAGCTCCCTTCAGGTAATCGGATTAAGCAGCCGATTGATGATGAACGCTATACCGCATTAGAGAAAAAGAAAACCGCTTCCGTAGTCCTTGAGGAAGTACATGATTTTGCCGACTATGATTCGGCTTATGCGAAATTTCGGGGGTGGGCGAAGTGACGATGGTGGTTAATTTGGTTGTGAGTGTGTTTGTGATTATTCTTTTGCAAGTCTTAGGCATGGTGATTTTTGGTTTGATGACTCCGTTTAAAGATATGGAGGAGCTGAAGAAAGGCAATGTGGCTGTAGCTTTGGCGTTAGGCGGAAAGTTCCTGGCAACGGCTATTATTATTGGCGTAGCGGCATATACGAATACCTCCATTCTGCACATGATCATTTGGTTTGCGGTAGGTTATGTGTGCTTGATAGCGGCTTATTGGATCTTTGAATTGGCAACCCCAACCTTTAAGATTTCAGAGCATCTGGAGAAAGGGAATGTGGCTGTAGGCACTATGCTTTGCTTGGTGTTTATTGGGACTGCATTTGCGATTAGCAGTTTGATTGTTTAGTTTCAACTTGAAATAGGATAAAGACAAAGGTTGCCCCGATTCATCCATCGAGCGGCAGCCTGATTGAAAATATAAGAAAGTATAAGTTTTACGTTATACATTATCCTTATATTTTTCGCATAGACGCTTACCGTCCTTAAAGGCGCCTAAGGTGTTTTAGCTTGATGTGAAGGGGTGGGAAGATGCATCTGTTTCTGAGAATTTCCACCAAGATGATGCGGTTACGCAAACGGTCGATAGGGCTAATTATTTTGATCTTTATACTTCTTAGTGCATCGACTGCTTACTTGATTGAGCCGGGTACGTTTCATAGCTGGTTTAATGCTTTTTATTGGGTTATGACAACGATGGCGACAGTAGGGTATGGAGATTATTTTGCAGAGACCGTAGTTGGAAAGCTGTTTACCATGTTTCTTTATATCTTTGGTATCGGCCTCCTCAGCTTGGTTATTGGTAAGGTCATTGACTCCATTGCGGAGGTGCAGAGAAGGAGAGGAGCAGGAACATTGAGCTTCCGGGGGAAAGATCATGTGATTTTAATTAATTGGAGTAAGAAAGCACAAGCTGCTATAGATGAGATTCTATGCTATTCGCCGAAATGCCATATTGTCATCATGGATGAGTCAGGAAGTCATCCTTTGGAGCATATGGATCAAGTCCACTTTATAAGTGGCGATGCCTCCAGTGATGAGACTCTACTTAAGGCTAATATCCATGAAGCTAGAGCGGCCATTGTGTTCGGCGATACTCGGATTGATGAAGCGTCGCTGATCGACGGCAAATCTTTGTTAATTGCCTCTAGCATTGAGCGCATTGCACCACAAGTACATACGACTGTAGAAATTATGCAAGAGAAGAATATTCAGAATTTCAGGCATGTCCAGGTGAATGAGTTCGTTCTCTCTCATGATGCCATCTCCAGACTGGCTGTTCGATCCGCTCTGCAAGAGGGGAATTCTGAAGTAATAACACAGCTGCTGAGCCGTAAATATGGTGATGATATTTATGAAATTCCAGTGAATACTACTTGGAAGACCTATGGAGACGCGTTTCAGAACCTGCTCTTACAAGGCGCAACCTTGTTGTCAGATCGTAGCGATCTTAGCATCAATCGAAAGCTGGATCAGGCTATTCCTAAGGATGCTAGATTGTATGTTGTTTCCGATGAAGCGACGTATCGTAGGATTAAGGGTTAGGTCAGAACTAGATGGAATAGGCGGATTTTCGGGAGCGATGGCTTCGCGGAATTCCGCTTTTTTTTGTTTGCCAAACTTTCCTAAAGGGTAAGAGATACATGATAATATTTACTTTACCTTTGGAAGGAGCCATTGTTAATGAGTGAACATCAAAAAGTGAACGGAAACAGCAAGAATGAGCAATTGGAACAGTTTCGCAGTAAGGATGAAGGTCACACCTTAACAACGAACCAGGGTTTAAAAGTATCAGAGGACGAGTTCTCCTTAAAAGCAGGTGACCGGGGCCCAACCTTGATGGAAGATTTTCATTTCCGGGAAAAAATGACTCATTTCGATCATGAGCGAATCCCTGAGCGAATCGTGCATGCACGTGGATTTGCTGCTCACGGTGAGTTTGAAGTATATAAATCATTGAAAGAATATACGAAGGCGAAATTCCTTCAAGATCCCTCCGTGAAGACACCGGTGTTTGTCCGTTTCTCGACGGTAGCTGGATCACGGGGATCAGCCGAGACGGTGCGGGATGCGCGTGGGTTCTCTACCAAATTCTATACTGAAGAAGGAAACTACGATTTGGTCGGAAACAATATGCCAGTCTTTTTTATACAGGATGCAATCAAATTCCCTGATTTGGTACATGCCCTTAAGCCGGAGCCGCACAATGAAATGCCTCAGGCCGCATCGGCTCACGATACCTTTTGGGATTTCATAGCCAATAATCAAGAATCGGCCCATATGGCAATGTGGTTGATGTCGGACCGTGCCATTCCACGTAGCTTCAGAATGATGGAAGGGTTTGGGGTGCATACTTTCAGGTTGATTAACGAGAAAGGAAAAGCCCATTTTGTTAAATTCCACTGGAAACCTGTACTCGGCGTACATTCCTTAGTGTGGGATGAAGCGCAGAAAATATCAGGAGCAGACCCTGACTTTCATCGCCGTGATTTATGGGAATCGATTGAAGCCGGCAACTATCCGGAATATGAGCTGGGCATCCAGCTTCTAAGTGAAGAAGATGAGTTTAAATTTGACTTCGATGTGCTGGATCCTACAAAGCTATGGCCAGAGGAAGATGTACCTGTTCAGATTGTTGGGAAAATGACCTTGAACCGCAACGTTGATAATGTCTTTGCCGAAACAGAGCAGGTAGCTTTTCATCCCGGTCATGTGGTACCTGGTATTGATTTCACGAACGACCCACTGCTACAGGGCAGACTATTCTCCTATACGGATACTCAGCTGATTCGGCTTGGTGGCCCGAACTTCCATGAGCTGCCGATCAATAGACCGGTATGTCCTTTCCATAACAACCAGCGTGACGGGTATGGACGGCAGACGATTAATCAGGGTTCTGTCAGCTATCACAACAATTCTCTGGCCAAGAATACCCCTGCACCTGCTACAGAGGCCGAAGGCGGTTATGTACATTATCAGGAAAAGGTTGAGGGCCGTAAGGTACGTAGCCGGAGCAAAAGCTTCGAAGATCATTTTTCACAAGCTAAGCTGTTTTGGAACAGCATGAGTACTGCAGAAAAAATGCATATTATTGAAGCCTATTCATTTGAGCTCGGGAAGGTAAAGAGTAAGGCTGTCCGGCAGCAGGTTGTAGACATGCTCGCGAACGTTACCTTAGAGCTTGCTGTGCCTGTAGCAGAAGCTATTGGGGTGAAGCCTCCGAAAACAGGCGGTTCCGAGGTGACTCAAGTCTCCCCGGCACTAAGTCAGGCAAATACGAAGAAGCACCCAAACACACGTAAAATAGGTGTGATTATAGGCGACGGATTTGATGAAGTCTTGGTGATGCCTGTTCTGGATACACTTATGGGAGCCGGAATCCAGCCGGAGATAATCAGTGATAAGCTTGGATTTATTAAAGGCTCGAAAGGGACAGAGCTTGAAGTCATTCATACTTTATCCACGACAGATTCAGTGCTCTTTGATGCGATTTATGCAGCTGGTGGAAATTCGGAACATAAGAAATTCCATAAGGATACGGCGCAATTCCTGAACCAAGCCTATTCTCACTTTAAGCCCATCGCGGTGACTACTGAAAATGCTAAACTACTTGAAACTGCTGAACATAGAAGCAGTCCGGGCGTAATAATTGGAGATGGTGGAGAGGTATTCGCTGCCAGTCTTGTCGCGGCAATGACAGCCCATCGTTTTTGGGAACGCATGGAATGAAATGAATGAATAACTGATACAGAGGGGATATCCCGCTCGCCAGAAGGCGTAAGGATATCTCCCTTTTTGTCCAAGGATAGATACATAACACTCACAGTTTGATTTAACATTTTGTTGTATATTACCGTTATAGATAATACTTAGACAGTAAGCAGTATAGGAGAATATTAAAAGGAGGTGATCACTTGAGGAAAATAATCATTGCTGCAGTAGCGATATTTGCAGGCGTTATAGGGTTAACGGCATGCGAAAAAACGGCAGCGCCGAATCCGCCTAATAGTGTTCATACTAATTCTCCAGCTCCAGTAGATTCAAATCCTGATACTACGGTAACCCAGACGCAGGAAGTAGTTAACTTAGAGCAGTTCATTACCTCGAAACTCACAGGTGAGAACGGTGTATATACCAATTTTATTGAAACAGATCAGTCAGCGGAAGCGGCGAGTGGGCACGAGGTTCTGAGTGAATCGGCATCTCTTCGGATGCTGGCAGCTGTGCGTAGCGGCCAACAAGAGCGATTTGCAGAACAATGGCAACTAGCTAAACAAACCTTTGATATCAACAGTGGTTTCAGCTACCGTTACAGTCCTAAACAGCAGAAGCTATACCCTTTAAATGCTGCCGTCGATGATTTACGTATGATTCGAGCTCTTTATGAGGCGGGGGAAATGTTTGGGGATGAACGTTATACAGCTGAAGCGGATAAATATGGCGAAAGATTTTATAATTATAATATAAAAGATGGAAAACTTTATGATTTCTACGATATGGAATATTCTTCAACAAACACATTCGTCACTTTGTGTTATATTAATTTGGGCACTTTGCAAAAAATGTCGTTTCCTAGCCAATTTAGTAAGAAACTGACGAATGATATGAACGTAATATTGGAAAATGGATATTTATCGGATGAATTCCCCTTTTATGAGACACGGTTTAATTATGAGACTGGAAAATATAGTTCGGAAAATATCAATACAGTAGAGTCGCTTCTATCCATTCTAGCCTTATCAGAGGTAGATCAGCAGAAAGCCACCAGCATTGATTTTATCAAGCAGCAGGTCGAAGCTGGCACGTTATATGGGCAATATTCGAGAGAGGGTAAGCCGCTGAACGATATCCGCTCCACAGCCATTTATGCCATTACGGCTATGATCGGCGCAGAAATCGGCGATGAATCTCTCCACCATAAAAGTATCGAAAGAATGAACGAGTTCAGAGTAACAGATGTGGGTAGCCCACTGTATGGAGGATTCGGCGATGTGGCTAGCGGCCAAGCCTACTCTTTTGACAACCTGATGGCATTACTGGCTTATGTCTATTAACTTAAACTTAATGTATTGAAGGTGAACCTGCATGATGGACAACACGGTGAAAACACCTCTAAGGCAGGGGATAGCACTTGCTAATTTATCGGTGTCTCCTGCATTTCTTGCTGCATTTGGAGTGCTGCTTATAACCGTCATCGCGCTGTTCACAGCTCCGTATGTCGGAATGGCGGATAACGGTGACTTTTTCCGTAGCATATATAGTAATGGACTCTATTTCAATCTGCCGGATTATGATAGTCAGTACTTTGGTTATTTTGTGAAGCAATATGGAATCTTTCAATATTTTAACGAGAATGGCGCAATGTTATTTTCCTCTCAGTCCTTATTTATTAAGCTGGCTATAGGACTTAACAAGTTGTTCTTCAGTAGTGAGGTATTCGACATCCGCTTTCAAGCAGCGATTTATACGATTCTATATGTAGTCGCAATTTACTTATTAATAGAGGCTATTACATGGAGGATGTCCCGGAAACAAGGATTCATTATTGCAGGTATTGCTATTTTTATATTCGGAGATACCGGATACACAGCTTATTTTAACTCCTTTTACGGCGAGAGCGTTGTGATGATCACGATGATCTTCATGTTCGCTTCGTGGCTGATGTTATATCGAAAAAGATTCAATGACTACGCGATGCTGGCCGTATTCGTGATTAGCACGTTGATCCTGACCACATCCAAACAGCAGAATGCTCCAGTGGGTATAATCATTGCTGTGCTGGGCTGTTCACTTCTCTGGATTCGTAGAGATAAGATCTTTCGCATCCTGACGATGGCTTCTCTTGCTCTGATGCTGTTCGCAGGTGTGTTCACGTATTTGAATATCTCAAACGAGTTCGTAAACATTAACCAGTTCCATGCCATGACCCGAGGGGTGCTGAAGGAATCACCTGATCCAGAGGCTGCTTTAAAAGCGTTAGGGATGGACGAGCAATATGCCATTCTGAAGAACAGCATTCACTATGAAAAGTACGTGACCATAGATGTAAATTCACCACTTCTCGAAGAGAATTTCTATAGTCGTTATGGATTCGTATCCATCCTAAAATATTATTTAACGAATCCAGACCAGCTTAACTCGATTCTTAATGTAGCTGCTCAAAGTGCATTCTCAATCAAACCGGCAGCTATGGGGAACTACGAGCAATCGGTTGGTAAGGAATTCCGAGCACAGAGTCACTTTTTCACCGGATATAGCCAACTGAAACTAACGCTGGCCCCGCGAACATTCGGGTTCATCTTCCTCTGGATGGTGCTTGTCATCGGTCTCTATATGCCTTCCTTTGTAAAAGCGATCAAGTCCCGTGATTTCAGAGGTATGCAGCGAATGGTATTGATTGTCGCTTCGATTGGCATTGGGCTTTCAGGTATTTTTGTATCGATTATCGGTGCAGGCGATGCCGACATTTCCAAGCATGAGTTCTTATTTACACTATCCTTTGATTTGGTCACCTTTCTGACCCTTTCCAGTGTGATTGGGCGTAGAGTTTCTAAAAATAGTAATCAGGTTAAGCAAGTTAGCAAGAGCACCCTTTCTAGCCCTTATACAAAGCCTCAAAAGGATGTGAGTATTTGAACATCAGAGGAGTCTTAAACGGTATATTCCTGCTGACGTTAACTCTAACAGCCCTTCTTGTTCCCGTCACACCCGTTCAATCTGCAGCATCGCCACAGCAGGTTCTATTGCTCTATGACAGCCTCGCTAAGGGCACAGCGAAGGAAGGCAACGTGACTGAACTTCAGAGACTGCTGGCATCCTATTCCATGAAGGTCACACTTAGAAGTCTGGATCAATATGAACAAGGGACGCTGGCTCATTACTCTAAATTGATTCTGGTCCGTAATGCAGCGGATATTTTGATTACTAATAAATTTTATGTAGAGGATTGGGAGCATTATCGGGGACAGTATTTGCATATCGGATACAGCCCTCCAGCCTCGTTGGAAAATAAACTACAGTTGACCACTGATGTGAAATATGACGGAAATGCAGATCTCCAAATCGGGCAGTTCTCGAAAATTCCACTTCAGGTACAGGATATGCTCTATATAGCCGGAAGTCAGGGAACCCAGTCCCTTGGAAAGCTGATCTTCCAGGAAGAGGGTCTGCAAGCACCCTATGCTGTGAGTAAAGAGGATGCTGCTTATGTTCCGTATTTTGAACAAGGGAATGTCAGTGCACTGGCGATGGGGTATGTTCTGAAGGATTGGCTTCATATCAACGCTACGCCTAAAGTGTATCTTGCGATCAAAGAGATCTATCCCTTCTCTGATCTGGGACTGCTGACAGAGACTGCGGAGCGACTGTATCAAGTGGGGATTCCTTTTCTCGCAAGTGTGCGGCCAGTGTTCAGCAATACCGATTATCCTGCAATGCAGCGTTATTTGGTAGCCATCAAAAGAGTGCAATCGAATAATGGCAGCATTCTGGTCAATGCCCCTATTGCGATGCATTCAACGAGTACTAGTAATATGGATCATTCCCTTCAGGCGAAGATGAACGCGTTCATTAATCTGCTGGTGCACAACAAGATTGGGCCGCTTGGAATCGGAGCACAAATGCACTGGGCGTATGACAAGGAATACTCGGAGGCGGGGATGGGGTTTTTCGATTCCGTGATACTGTATCCGGATGAAAATGTTGATTATATGGAGGAGAGCGACACCTCCAAGTCCTTTCCATCCTCTTTATATAGTGTGCCGTTTGATTTTTTGCAAGATCTGCATACATCCAATAATGTGATGCCCGAACTGCCGATGGACACGGTAATCACTGTGGATATGCCTAAGGATAAGGAAGAGCTTGAGGAAATGCTGAAGACGCTGGAACAATACTGGGTTTCTTTTGCGGATTATAAACAAGAAAGGCATGAGGTTGTTACAGATGTGAATACGATCACTTCATCAGAAGGAGTGATTTCTATTAATGGACAACCTCTGAGTCTGAACTATACGCCAGAAACAGTGAATAGCGATTATCGGTATACAGAAGAGCAGAAGAAGAGCTTTACGACGCTTTTTAATATACAGAATCAGTTCTTTATAGTTGTGATCATGATTTCTCTGCTGCTATTTGGCGGATTAATGATCATCGGTTATCGAATGTATAGAAAAAAGTATTTGAAATGAGACAACTAATCGTGATTTGGAGGATCCTATGACGATTTCAGACATACTGATGGTAATTGCAGTGATCTGTATCTGGTCTCTGTTGCTGGTGAATGTGACCCTCATTATCGCAGGCTATTTATATTACATTAAATCTGAAAATGAGGACATACCAGAGATAGAGGGCGAATATCCTTTGGTTTCAATTATGGTTCCTGCTCACAATGAGGGGGTAGTAATCTGTAAGACGGTGGAGTCCCTACTAGCGCTTGATTATCCGGAAGATCGATATGAGATTATTGTGATTAATGATAATTCTTCTGATAACAGTGCTGAACTGCTGGCCGGTATCCAAAACCGAAATCCGGGGCGCCAGCTGATCGTCATTAATACGGATGCGATTACGGGTGGCAAAGGGAAATCGAATGCGCTGAATATAGGCTTCACCCATTGCAAAGGGCAGTTGATTGCGATTTATGATGCAGACAACACTCCAGAAAAAACGGCTTTGCGTTATCTGGTCGCTGAGATCATGAATGATTCTAGCCTCGGAGCGGTAATCGGTAAGTTTAGAACCCGTAACCGTAATGCAAGCCTTCTTACCCGGTTTATTAATATTGAGACGTTGTCCTTTCAATGGATGGCGCAAGCCGGACGCTGGAAGCTGTTCAAGTTATGCACCATTCCCGGTACTAATTTTATTATGCGCAGGTCTATCGTAGAAAGTATCGGCGGCTGGGATGTTAAAGCGATAGCCGAGGATACAGAGATCAGCTTCAGAATTTATATGATGGGTTATCGCATCAAATTCCAGCCGAAGTCCGTCACATGGGAGCAGGAGCCACAGACCTTAAAAGTCTGGTTCAAGCAGCGAACGCGCTGGGCTAAGGGCAACATTTATGTCATTGTCAAAAATATCCCACTGCTGTTCGATAAATCCGCCGCAAAAGTCCGGTTCGATATTCTTTATTTTCTAGCCATTTACTTCTTATTGCTAATATCATTAATCACCTCGGATGTGCTGCTCATCCTGCATGCTTTGGGCTATGTACATACTACCATTGCTGGGCTTAGCAATTTTCTCTGGCTGCTCGCCATCATTCTGTTCGTTGTAGGTACTTTCATAACGTTGACGACCGAGAAGGGCGAGATGAGCTTGTCCAATTTATGGATCGTAATGCTGATGTATGTCTCTTATTGCCAGCTGTGGATGGTCGTCGCCGCTTACGGATTATATCTTTATGCCAAAGATCTCATTTTCAAAAGAGAAGCAAAGTGGTATAAGACGGAGCGTTATTAAAAATTAACAAAAAAGTAATGCGAGAAATATGTAATCACAGGAGAAACAGAACATGATGATGAAAAAACAAATGGTTATACTGTTGACCTGCCTCTCTCTTTTTCTAATTCAAATGAATGTTGCAGCCGCCGAGGCTCCGCCTCAGGATACTAGATTAACCTACACAACCTCTTTCACAGGGACTGATACTGCGTTAACGGGTTCGAGTGCCCAGCAGCAATATTTTGAAGTCATGGATTATTGGAATGTGGATGAGATCAGAATTAAGCTGCACTTTCAAATTTCGCAAATTACCGAGGAACAGATTTCTAGCGTCACCTTAACGCTAAATGGCAGCCCATTCTATACATTTAGACCCTCTCTAAAAGATAATGGCGAACAACAGCTGGTCCTTCAGGCACCTAAGGGGCTTCTGAAAAAGGGATCCAATACGCTTGGTATTCAGGGCTATTTGCAGTCGAAGAATACAGATGATCTATCCTGTGAGGTTGATTATGAGTATGATCATTGGCTTCATCTGTTTAATACATCCAGCATTAACGTGATGTATACGCCGAAGCCTTTAACTGGAGGGATCAGTGATTTTAGCGATCGCTTCTCTGGAATAGATACCTTAACGAAGAATCATAGTGTTCTGACCGTACCGGATAAAAGTACAGGGGCAGAGTTGGAGTCGGCTACTTACGCGCTCTCCGGGCTTGTGAAGGGGAATACATTGGACAATAGAACGATTCCAATGCTTCCCTACCGGTCAGACTCGGTGAAGAATAAAGCTGCGGTTGTACTGGTAGCTATGTATGATCGAGTACCAAGTAAGCTTAAGGCTCAGCTAAGCACCTCTGAAGACCTAAGTACACACGCATTGCTGCAGCTAGTGAATAAGGATACTCAGCCCACACTTGTCGTAACCTCGAAGGATGAGAACTTACTGATTAAAGCAGGCCGTTTTGTTGCGAATGAAGAGTTAATGGGTCAAATCACCAGTGATTTAAAGGTGGTCGATGATGCTACAGAAGTATCTGCACCGCCCCTTTCGATTAGCTCCAATATTACGTTTACAGAAACGGGTGATAAACTAACGGGGGCGCGTCATCAGGAACAGATGTATTTTGTTTCACTGCCCTCAAACCGTTCGATTGCGGATTCCGGTAGAATCAGACTGGATTTCCGCTATGCGCAGAACTTAGATTTCGAACGTTCATTAGTGACTGTCAGCATTAACAATACGCCAATTGGCAGCAAGAAGCTTTCCAAAGAGCTGGCAAATGGCGATAAGCTGGATCTTCCCGTTCCACAGAACTTGAATATCTCTGGTAATTTTACGGTGACAGTAGCTTTTGATTTGGAGCTGAAGGGTGCCGGATGTACCCTGGATAGGGATCAAACGCCGTGGGCTTATATCAGCAAGGATTCTGTAATGCGTCTTAATACTAAAGATCGCACGGATCTCTTGTTTAATAACTATCCATATCCGTTCATACGTGATGGAATTTATAATCAAGTAGCGGTTGTTCTGCCACAAGAAATGGATGATTACGCATATTTGAGCTTATCTAACGTGTTTAATCTACTGGGAAAATACGCTAGCGGTAATATAGGAAATATTCAGTTCTACACGGATAGCGTTAGTGCTGATCATTTGAAGAATAATAATATCATTGCGATAGGTGAGTATAAGAATAATAAGATTATTCGTGATCATAATGATAAGCTCTATTTCCAATATAACGCGAACGGAACAGCGATTCGCTCCAATGAGAAGATGAGTATTGAAGAGCATTACGGAGCACAAATCGGAACATTGCAGCTGATTGAATCGCCATTGGAGGCGGGTCGGGGCATGCTTGCGGTTACAGGAGTTGGCTCTGAAGAGTCCTACTTGGCGTCGAAGCTGATCGCAACAGAGCGGGATAAATGGAAGGTGTTTGGCGATGGGGTAATCGTTGATAAAGACGGTAATGTCAACGCACACCGTTTCAAGATCATTACTGGAGCAGCAGAGGATTCCGTGGTTAAAAAAATAACGGAACGGACAGATGTACTGAGCTTCATTATTGTAATTCTACTAGTGCTGACATTGGTGATTCTATCGCTGATTCTGTTGCTTCGTAAACACATGAAGAAACGTGGTGATAAGCGTGAGACGTAATCGCAGCGGTTTAGTTTCAGATATCGCTCTCTTATCGTTCATGGTGCTTCTTTATATTTGTATTGTCTTCATTTCAGGGGCACCCGATGATTATATCCAGAATATTATCATTTTAAATGTGGCTTTTATTCTGGCAATCGTTACGTATTTTACAACAGTGACTGCAGGGTTGGTCTTGAACCTGGTGTTTATCTTTGCTTACGGCTTCTATACGATGTATCAGACGATATCTCTGGGAGAAACGATTGGACTGAATACGTACTTCTGGCTAATTATGGCCCCATTGTTAACGGTGGTGCTATGGATATTTACATTAAGCAACCGAGAGCTGCAGGCAGAGAATCAGCGTTTGGAGAAAAAGACAGCCAATATGGCCATCATCGACGAGAACACAGATCTTCGGAATAGTATTTCTTTTCAAAAGGATGCCGCCTTATTTACAGGCATTTCGACACGATATCAGATTCCACTCACACTGCTTGTAGTGAAAGTGAAATACTGGAATGAGATTAGACGGATTATTCCCGAAGATAAGCTGGCTGAGGCCATTCACGACGTGTCTCAGCTCAGTCAGGCCAGTATTCGTACCAATGATGCACTGTATCTGCTAGACAAAGATGACGCAACATGGGGCTTACTACTGTTCACCGATAGCGATGGAGCTAAAATCGTGATCGAGCGGATTAAATTGAAGCTTCAAGAGCTTAATGACACTGAATTTGTCAAAAAATATAAAGTCAGTCTCGGTCTCAAAATTGGTGCCGTAGAATATCAATCTGGCACTATTGAGAATCCGCTCGATTTCATTGTTCAGGCTAAAAAACAGTTGGAGTATGATGTATAAGCTGGTTGAACGTAAGGGAATATAAGGAATATCGGATATTAGTTGACTTTACATGTCGATTTCACGTATGATGGAGTGGTGGTCTAAATCGTAAGATTTACGAATTTTCCTACGTTTATTAGGTTATACTTATATATAAACCTACAGATCATTTGGTTAATTTACCATAAAGGCTCCACTAATTTGTTCAGAAGGAGGACGATCAGAATGAGAGAAGGCATACATCCAAAGTACAACAAGGTTATTTTCATGGATGCAAGCGTAGGCTTCAAATTCTTGAGTGCATCTACAAAATCATCCAATGAAACAATGGAATGGGAAGATGGTAACACTTATCCTGTTATCCGCGTGGACGCAAGTTCCGCATCCCACCCATTTTACACTGGTAAACAAAGAGATACAGAACAAGGCGGCCGTGTTGACAAGTTCAAACAACGTCTTGCACAAAAGAAATAAGCATTCATACGGTTTAAAAAGGGACAACCCATTTAGAAGCGATCGCTTCAGGGATGTCCCTTTTTTGTGTTCAGGCATGTTAGAATGAAATGGAATTGATAAATTTCGATAGTGGCAGGGGAGCGATCAGTAATGGAAAATGAAATAAAAGTAGATACAGTCCTTAAGAGTGAGGACGTTCAGGAGTTTAACCTATGGTTTAGCTTGAATAGCCGAATTATACTTAACTCTTTCAGTGTGGTTGCTTATTTTGTGATTTTACTGTTAATTACTAAGGATTATAGTACTACAAGTATTTCAATCCTTGCTGGGACTGCTGTGATTCTTGCCGCTGTTTTATGGTATATGACCAAATCAAGTTTAGTCAAAAAATCTAAAAAAGCCTTCGCAACAGACAGCTTATCCCAACAGCCTCAGAGTTATTCTATATCAGATGAGGGCATAAAGTACGTATCCGAGGCAGGCTCCGGGCAAGTGAAATGGGAAGAGATACATAAAATAGGTGAAACGATGAGCTTGTTCGTGTTTTTTGTATCTTCTAATAGAGCGCTGATTATCCCTAAGCGTTACTTTCAGTCGGAACAAGATAAAGTAGCATTTAAGGATTTGGCCAGAAAGTATATGTTCTCTCATCGTGTGAAGTTCAAATCGTAAGAGGTACTATTATTTGTCGATTCATTTGTAGATAGGATTAAGATATAATAATAGGAGTGACTTGAAAAATAGGGGAAATATGGCATGCCGTGGATTCAAGGATATCCGTATTACTTATTAATGGGCAGTGTTCTGAGCTTTTACATGGGCGTTAGCTCCTATCGGCATCGGAAGTCGGCAGGAAGACGCTATTTGTGGATCCTAATGCTGCTGGTCAGCCTCATATTTATTGCAACGGCGGGAGAGATTATGTCGTCCTCTTTTCAGGCTAAGCTGTGGTGGAAGAATGTACAGCAGGCTCCGCTTTTCTTAAGTGCGCTGTTTACTTATGCTGTGGTTAAAGAATATGTGTCTCCTTCCACGGAACGCCTAACGGTAAAGGTTGCTATTTTTTCGATTCCAATTGCTGTGGATGTACTGCTTATTTTTACGGATACCTATCATCATCTAATGCGTAGTGAAGTGGGCATGGCCACTGTTGCGGGTGTTAGTGGAATTACTGTAAAGCCTACGCTTCTAAGCATGGCTTTTATTGCTTATGATCAGCTTTTTGGCCTATATGCGGTTTGCTTGCTGGCTCTTTCCTTGATAAATACACCAAGAGCCTTTTTGCGACGTACTTTCCTGTTGCTTGCAGGGCTGCTTGTTCCGGTTGTTTCCGTTTTTTTACTTCCCCTTTTGAAGATTACACTTACAGGCTTTACAGCCTTCACTTATTTACCCGCAATTATAGCAGCTTATTTGTGCCTGTTTATTGACTCCAAATCTACGATCTATCCTTTAACTAAAATTAAAATCCTAGAGCATATGAAAGACGGCGTAGTTCTGACAGACCAGAATGATAATATCATTGGTATAAATGAGGCTGCGACCTCCATTTTATCGGAGATTACCGGGATATCGAATGAGACCTGGATGGGGAAGAACATTGATCTTCTTATGAGGAACCACATGGACATTAGCGCGCATTACAGCCAAAGGAAAGAAGGACAGTTTGAGATTGTGTGTTCTGGAATGAGAGACATTTTTTATGGGGTCTCTTTGATTGCGACGGAAGATCAGGCAACAGAGAACAAGGGGATGCTAATCGTTTTTAGTGATCATAGTGAAAAGAAACAGTATGAACGTGAACTGGTCTATCAAGCAACGGTAGATGATTTGACTGGACTTTATAATCGTAGGCATTTTATGCAAATGGTGCAAAGTCAAACGATTCCGGATGGACTAGGACTGGCACTATTGTTATTTGATATTGATGATTTTAAATTAATTAATGATACCTATGGTCATCTAGCGGGAGACCAGGCTTTAGTTGATTTTTCGAATAAAATACTTCAGGTATACCAAAATAAAGGCCTTGCCGGAAGAGTCGGTGGCGAGGAATTTGCCGTATGTTTTTTTGCTGAGGATAAACGCGCAGCACTAAAGGAAGCTGAAGATTTTCGTACTATGATGAGTGATTACACGATAGTCTTGAATGAACACGACAGCGTTCAACTTACCGCAAGCATCGGGATCTCTTTTACAGAGCGCAGAGAGGTGACTTTCGAAGATTTATATCGGGAAGCAGATGAAGCGTTATATCGTTCCAAGAATTCGGGCAAGAATAGGGTGACACTGGGTCATGAACCTGTCTTAAGAGAAGCGATGAAGGGATAGGGATCATCCAGAAGCAGATCTTACACTCTCTAAGCATAAAGGGGTTGTCTTAATGAGTCTGACTATTGATGAAGTGATGAGTAGGCTTGAAGAGATGGGTACAGAGCAGACGAAACGTACCTTCGTACGACATGGTGCTGAGGAGCCTTTATTTGGAGTAAAGGTAGGCGATCTGAAGAAGCTGGTTAAGATCGTGAAGAAAGACCAGAGTCTGGTTAAGGCTTTGTACCAGACGGGTAATTATGATGCAATGTATTTGGCAGGAATTACGGTTGATCCTAAGCGTCTTACGAAGGAAGAGCTTCAGAGCTGGGTGTCAGCGGCTTACTGTTATGCTTTAGCGGAATATACGGTAGCCTCTGTGGCCGCAGAGAGTCCACACGCATTGGAGCTTGCCAGAGAGTGGATTCGTTCCTCAGATGAAATGGTAGCCACCTGTGGCTGGAGTACTTATGGAAACTATATTTCCGTTACGCCGGATGATCTGCTCGACATCGCTGAGATTAGAGAGCTAATACAGCAAATTCAAAGGACTATTCATCAGGAACAGAATCGAGTCCGTTACACGATGAATATGTTTGTGATTATTGCTGGCAGCAGCGTAACCGAACTGCATGATGAAGCAACGCAGATTGCTGCAAGCATGGGAAAGGTCCAAGTACATATGGGACAAACCGCATGTAAAGTACCGCTGGCTGTAGATTATATTGCTAAGGTTGAACAGGCTGGAAAGCTTGGCGTGAAGAAGAAGACTTGTATTTGTTAATAGAGACAGTGAAATATCGCCTTCAAGTAGTCCCTCCTTTTCCCTTCCTGTTCTATTTAGGAGCGAGTGAACTTGGAGGTTTTTTATGGCAAATAAAAAGTGTTTCAACGGTACCCAAAAGCGTTTAATTTACAAGCAGTAAAAATTCATATAGAAGACTCAGTAAGGTATTGGGGCAGGAGAAAAGAGCCATTAATATAAGGAATTAGGCAAAGAGCTATGGTTAGATGACGGGACGGAGGCACTTTGTGAAAAAACATCGATTTACTGTGCAGTATAAAATATTATCCGTTACAGTTTTGATTGTGATCTGCCTATTAGGATTTGTTCTGGTCATGCATGATAGGATTAATACGATACAGCGGGAAACAAGCTTTATTTCTCATCAGGACCGAGAGATAACTAGTTTGGCTAACAAGATCGAGAAGAACATTCTTGATATGGAAACAGGACAACGAGGTTATATGATCACCGGCGATGATAAATACCTGGAGCCCTATTATTGGGGGAAAGCACAATGGAAGGTGAACTATGATGAGCTCTCCGTGCTGACTGCTAATGATTCCTTGCAACTTAAGCGTCTGGTGGACATCAAAAATAGTATCCAGCAGTGGATCGAGCAGTCCGGGGATTATGTAATAGAGCTGAAAAAAGAGGGACAGGAAGCTGAAATCTTACAATATTTCAATTCCGATGATGGCAAGGAGCAAATGGACCAGATTCGTAATCAGTTCAGTACTTACCGCGAGACGATGAATGAGAACACTAATACTCTGATAGCCGAACAGGCAGATCGAAACAAATTGCTGCTAGATTTCCTTTATATTGCTTGGGCAATTATTGCTATTACCTCTGTGGTCGCCTCGTGGATCATTTCACATGCCATCGTTAGTACGATTCGTAAGGTTACCCATACGATTGCTGGCTTAGATTCCACTGTTGATATGAATACAAGAGTGGAGATTACCACGAATGATGAAATCAGGGATCTCAGCGTCGCTACGAATCAGCTGATAGATACGCAACAAGAGCGAATATGGATTCAGGATCATGCTAACGATTTACTGTCAAGGTATCAGGGCATCACACGAGTCTCACAACTGGGGGACATTTTTTTAAGTAAAACGGCAGTAGTAATTGGTTATCCATACAGTGCCTTATATATACGGACACAAGAACATCATCAAGATTTGTTAAATAGAACCTCTACGTTTGGTGGAAGCAGTAACAGTACAGATCATCGGACATTTCATATGGGGGAAGGTTTGGTTGGTCAATGTGCTAAAGAGGCGCGCTTGATGCATATACCGGATCTTCCGGAGCATTATATCAATATTCAGTCTGGGCTGGGCGTTTCTGCGCCGAAATCTCTTTTATTACTTCCAGTTTCTTTTTCAGGTGAAGTGGTTGCTGTGGTGGAAATTGCGACCTTTTCTCCACTTACGGAGCGGCAGATCAAATTCCTGGAGTCTATTTCAGATGCATTCGGCGCTGCGATTAACAGTACGATCAGCAGTATGAGAATTGATCAGCTGCTGGAACAATCCCAGTGCTTAAACGAAGAACTTCAGGTATATACCGAAGAACTACAAACTCAGTCAGAGGAGCTACAAATCCAGACAGAGTCGCTACATACAACGAATAGAAAGCTGGAGGAAAAGAATCTCTTAGCTGAACGAAAGTCATTTGAGGCTGAACAAGCTCGAATCGAGCTTGCTGAATCTGCGGAGTTATTGCGGCAAAGCTCTCAATATAAATCGGAGTTCTTGGCCAATATGTCTCATGAACTTCGAACCCCGCTTAACGGCATATTGTTACTCTCTGAATTTCTCATGGAGAATCAGTCGGGAGCCTTAAGCGCGGAGGATATTGAATTTTCACAAGCTATACATTCTTCTGGACAAGATCTGCTGAGGCTGATTAACGATATTCTGGATTTGTCCAAGGTTGAGGCGGGGAAGCTGAATATTGAAATCGAAGCGATAAATCTAACGGAGATCCCGGAGGCAATGCTTCAGAGCTTTAATCAGCTTTCTCGCAAAAAAGAGATTCCTTTCCATATACAAATCGGGGAGGACTTACCTCCGCTATTTTATTCGGATGCTCAAAGGGTACGGCAAATTATTATAAATCTGCTGTCCAATGCGTTTAAGTTTACAGCTAAAGGCTCAGTAATGCTTGAAATACGCTTAGCGACTAAAGACGAGTTAGTAAAGTTAGGAAATTTGGAAACAGGGTTATTTATTGCTTTCGCCATCAAAGATACTGGAATTGGGATTCCCCACGAGAAGCAGTCCGTTATTTTCGAAGCTTTTCAACAGGCGAATGGAAATACGGAACGTCAATATGGTGGAACTGGGCTTGGGTTATCCATATCCAAAGAACTGGCAACACTACTCGGCGGTAGAATTACAGTGGAGAGTCAAGAAGGAATGGGGAGTGTCTTCACGGTGTATTTACCATTGAAGCTTCAGGACCCTAGCCTTGAAGAAACCACTGAGAAAGTAGCTCTTAATCATGAGGAAAAAAGTTCGGTTGCTCTTGCCACTGCAACCAGTGAGAATACTAGCAGCAACTTCGCCTCACTAAATGATAAGCATGTTCTAATTGTGGATGATGATGAGCGGAATCTGTTCGCGTTGTCTAACACATTAAGAAAGCGTGGACTGCAGGTAACTACAGCTACTGATGGAGAGAAAGGCATATATGCGCTGGAGCAGTCTGCATCCATAGACATCGTTCTGATGGATATCATGATGCCGGTTATGAACGGATATGAGGCTATCACTCGAATTAGAGAAATACCGACAAGGAATAAAATTCCAATTATAGCGCTGACTGCGAAAGCAATGAAGGAAGATAAGGCTAAAATCTTACAAGCGGGTGCAACAGATTATCTCAGCAAGCCTATTAACCTAGACCGTTTATTAGCATTAATGCAATTGATCCTACCTAGTGATACATAAAGTGATCGATTCTAGAAAAATCAAACAGCGCGCGCCAATACTTCATTGGCGCGCGCTTGTTTAGTTTG
The DNA here is from genome assembly GCF_030123105.1 of Paenibacillus sp. G2S3. Lineage (NCBI taxonomy): Bacteria > Bacillati > Bacillota > Bacilli > Caryophanales > Paenibacillaceae > Paenibacillus > Paenibacillus sp. G2S3. The sequence continues at coordinate 6,437,098 of NZ_CP126095.1, read as the reverse complement.
TACTAGATGTAGTTGAAAAGTTATTCTTCTTATTGTTGAACGGAATCTACTACGACTTTAACAGCTGTGCCGATTGGTGGCAGGCTCTTAGTCAGCATAGGGCTGTAGAAGCCTATAACTTTTGCGCCTTTTACAAGCTCGCTGCTGTTTACAGCTTTGCCATCAGCGTTCATTAGCACAGTATCTTTACTAATGCGAAGTACTACTTCTTGTTGTGACTGTTCGTTCAGGCCACTGCCTTTAACGGTGATGCTGATGTTTCCTTCATCGTCTTTTTGAACTTCTTCAAGGGTACCTGCAGTGCCCAGAAGATCATTTTGTTTCTGCTTATCCTGAACAGTGATTTTGTAAGTTGGGGTTTGCGGCGGCAGACTCATGGTCATGATCATGGAATGCTCTGCTTTTACGGTCATACCGATCTGAAGATCCTTCAGTGCAAGCTTAGTACCGTCTGCCATTTCGATAGTGGTATCTTCCCCTACATTCAGTACGACGCCATCTGTGCCTGCACCCTGGATCTGAACGGATTGGTATTTGCCCTCATTATTGACCGCTGTAATCACGCCAGTCTTGGTCATGTGCTCTTCCTGATTAGCAGCAGTGATCACGATGGAATCTCCCTTCACGGTCATGTTGTGGTGGATGATTTCACTTACAAAGGAAGCTGGAACATACAAAATGGAGTCAACCAATTGTGGTGCAGTTCCAAGTGTAGTATTCATTTTGTTAATACTATAGCGGTCTTCTCCGGCTTTTACTGTAGTGAACACAGCGCCATTGATAAGATCAACGGATTTAGTTTGTCCATTCCAAGTTAATTCGAAGCCAAGTGCTTCAGTAACCGAACGAAGTGGCACCATAGGCTCTTTGCCATTTGTAGTTTGGAAGCCTGTTTCTTTCAGAGCGGAACCATTGATTTCAATCGCAAATGTTTTTTGATTAGCGCTAACGGAAGTTTGAGCAGCATCATTTTTTGCAGAAGTTGTGGTAGGTGCAGCATAAGCGGCTCCTGTAGAAAGTGCTAGGGACAAAGTTAAAAGAACTGTGCTTGTTTTTAGAATGTTGTTCATAGTTGTAGGCTCCTTTTATTAAATCTTTTGTTAGTCTTGTTATTATTCAGACGGGACATCCCTCCAATATGTTGCAGTTTTTTTGTAATTCGCTCGTAATATTCATTTACCCAAATCCTAAAAAAAGAATAAGAGACCCTTCCAATTGTAGTAATATGTAATTATTAACAATCGCTCACATTTAGGAGGCGCTATGGAGTCATTCAAAGATCGACTTAGATTCATGAAGGACCAGCAGGACGGGCTTATTAAGGAATATGAAGCTCTGATCGCGGAGTATGAAAGTCACGATCTGGTCAACGAGAATGAGCACCTGAAGAAGCAATATGAGAAACATAAGCTTGCTTTAGTGGAGTTGAAGACTCAGGTAGGGAAGCTTCAAGAAGAGAATACGGAGCTAAAAGTTACGCTAACGGAACAAATCTTAAATGAGAAGCTTGGCATTCTTAGCTTGTCGAGACAGAAGCTGCAAACTTATTTTTCCTCTAAAAGCCTCGCTCATACGGACCGGCTGACGGCTTTTGAGATGGAGACGAAACGTCATATTCAGCAGCTGTACCAAACAGCCGCGAGGCAGCTCGGTGAGGATAAAGTGGAGTTATCCAGTCGACTTGGAGCCTTGTCGGCGGAGTTAAATGAGCGTGTACTAGCGCAGCGACAAAGACAGAGGGAATCCGAAATTCGTCTGAACTCCAGAATGGATAACGGATTACATGATTTTGCCTCAGAAGAGATCAGTGAAGAAGTACTGGAGCGTCGAAGAAAACAAAATCAGATCGAAATGAAGATTGGACTTGGCTGGATTAACAAGCTGGGAATTTTGCTGCTGATCTTGGCCGTAGGAGCGGCATTTAGATACTCCTATTCCAACTGGTTCACCGGTTATATGAAGGGAGGCGCCTTTTTCCTGCTGGGTTTACTGATGTTAGGGGGCGGGGAGTGGCTATACCGCAAAGGAAAAGGAACGTTCGCTCTTGGGCTGCTTGGCGGCGGGATTTCCGTGCTGTACGGCTCTATTTTCTATAGCTATTTCTTACTGGATATTATCAGTATTTATGTAGGGTTGTCCTTATCCGTGCTCGTCACTTTGACTGCGGTGCTCCTGTCTTTAAGGTATGAATCACGAAGTATTTGTGCTTTGGGCCTAATCGGAGGGTACCTGCCACTATATTCTTATCTTGGGGCTTTCGGGCTTTCCGGCAACGCGGTTTATGTGGCAATGGGTTACTTGTTTCTATTGAATTTGTTCATTCTACTGATCTCTTTTCGCAAACGCTGGAACGTGGTCAATTACATCAGCTACTTATTTAATACACCCTCCATGCTGATATTAATAGCGTTATCGGATAGCAACGGAATGAATATGATTTATGCGGTGCTGACTTTTGCGATGTATTTGGGCATTACGTTATGGTACCCGTTCAAGTATCGCTCCAAGTTGTCTTGGTGGGACTTCTCTCTACTAGGATGCAACACGTTTATTAGCTGTCTCACCTTGTATCTTCTATTTCTGGATGCAGGGCTGAAGGATTACAATGGTGCGCTCGCGCTAGTCTTCTGTCTGCTGTATTTAGGACTTGGACGTGGGCTTGAAAAGCTGATGCCACAGGAAAAAGAAAGCATGCTGCTGTTCTACGCTACTTCGCTGACCTTCGGCATTCTGATGATTCCGTTCCAATTCGGAGCAGCTTGGTGGTCTATAGGGTGGTTGATCGAAGGCGTCGTCCTTACCCTGTTTGGTAATCTAAATCGGTATAAGGGGATGGAAAGAGCAGGTTGGGGTATTTTGACACTATGCCTTGTGGTGTTCTTCGGTTTAAATGTGCCGTTGCAGCTCGATATAGCCAATGAATGGATGAATTCCGCTGATGCCTATTTTCCGTTAAAATATGTCTTTATTACCGCAGGAATGCTTATTATCGCCGTATGGTACGCCGTTCAGCATAACCGCAAGGATGCCCTGCAGCGCAGTGAGCCTTACGAAATCACCTTAGCCCTGTGGTTTAAATACGCGGCGTTATTAAATTTCTGGATCTATGGTTTGTATGAATCGAGAAGACTGTATCGTCTGGCTGTACCGGAGGATTTCTCGCATAGAACCTTCTATAATTTGCTGCTGTCCGCTTTGTTAACTATTGTTCTCGCCTATGTATTGCCAAAGGTGAAGGTGCTGTATGACACGATTGTTAAGTATTTTGTGAGATTTCTCTTTGGGATCGGATACGCTATTTGTTTGGTGATTACAGTAGGTTTGCCAAGCCTGCAGAATGATATTTCACGTAATACTGGTGCTGATTATATCGCGCTGAGTGTACTTATCATCTTCAATATCTTTGTATGGTTTAGCGGACGTGATCTGTTGATCACCTTGCTCAAACGTGAGTATAAAAGTATGGAGATCTATCCTGTTTTCATGGGAGTGTATCTACTCGGAATCATTACCGCTTTTCTAGGGGTACAGCTGCAATTGAGCGATGCGGGTTTAATATTTAGTCTTGTCTATCTATTAATAGCAGTTCTGTTCATCATGTACGGCTTCCGCAAAAGATATGTGTACATCCGGCGCTTTGGCCTTGGATTAACGTTATTGGCAACAGGTAAGCTGCTGCTATACGATCTTGGACTACTGAATACCGGAAGTAAAATTATCGCTTATGCCAGCTTTGGGATTTGCCTGCTCGGGATCTCCTATCTCTATCAAAAGGTGTCAAACAAAATGGAGGAGGGGCAGGCAGCGACGGAGAATGTGACTAAGGGGTAACTTACAATGTGAATCATGGGAAGGAAGACGGGGATGTATCAGACTTATATTTTCGATATGTACGGTACACTAATTGATATTCAGACAGATGAGGAGCAATCTGAGGTATGGGAAAGGTTAGCTCTCCATTTCGGATATCAGGGACTCTCTATATCAGGTGGAGAACTGCAAGAACGGTTTTTGCGGGAGAGGGATCTTCAACTAGGTGAAGCCGCACGGACCTGCGAATATCCCGATTTCATAATGGAGGAAGTGTTTCGGTCTGTGGCCCGTCAATTAGGCGGAGAACCGGATTTAGCGTGGTTATATGAAACGGTGAGGTGGCTACGGACGTTATCGATGGTCCATATCTCTTTATATGACGGTGTGGCTGAAATTCTACAAACGTTAAGAGACCGTGGCAAAAAAGTATTCTTGCTCTCCAACGGGCAGAAGACCTTTATTGAGGCAGAATTAACTATGCTTGGAATCATACATCTATTTGATGGCATTGCGATCTCTTCGGAAGCTGGGGTGAGCAAGCCTGATCCGCTATTTTATCGTTATTTAGTCGACAAGTATGGAGCGGATTTGAGCTCAGCCATTATGATTGGAAATGATCCTCGTACCGATATTGAGGGGGCTCTGAAGGTAGGGATAGATTCCTGTTACATTCACACGGCTTCTTCACCGTCCGATATGGTTGTGAAGAGTACGTATTCTATATGGGATGGTGGTTTGCGGCAAATCCCAGGTTGGAACTCATAGTTGAATTAAAAAGTCCCCGTCCCCGGCTTCTTACTCACCGGTTACGGGGACTTCGTATGATCACAACGCCGTATGCTTGATTAGATTACGCCTTCAGCCAACATAGCATCGGCTACTTTTTTGAATCCAGCGATGTTCGCTCCTGCAACGAGGTTGCCGGACTGTCCATACTGCTCGGATGCATCTACAGACTGTTGATAGATGGAAACCATGATCTCATGCAGCTTCGTATCAACTTCTTCAAAGCTCCAGGACATACGCATGCTGTTTTGGGCCATTTCAAGCGCAGATACAGCTACGCCGCCAGCATTAGCGGCTTTGGCAGGTGCGAATAGCACGCCAGCTTGTTGGAACTGGTGAATAGCTTCAAGGGTGGATGGCATGTTGGCGCCTTCGCCTACTGCTTTAACACCATTCTCAATCAGCTTCAATGCCATGGCTTCATCAATCTCATTCTGAGTAGCACTCGGAAGGGCGATATCGCAAGGAATAGTCCAAATTTGCGTGGAATCTTCGGTATACACAGCGTTAGGGTGTTCATTCACATATTCACTAATCCGTTTTCTTTCGACTTCTTTCAGGCGGCGGACAGTTTCGAGGTTAATGCCGTTTTCGTCATAGATATATCCAGCGGAGTCACTACAAGCTACGACTGTTGCACCTAGCTGTACAGCTTTTTCAATCGCATAGATCGCTACGTTACCAGAACCGGAAACAACAACACGACTTCCTTCAAAGGATAGGCCTTTTGCTTTCAGCATCTCGTTTACGAAATAAACTGTACCGTAACCAGTAGCCTCTGTCCGAGCCTGACTTCCGCCGTAACCAATACCTTTACCAGTCAATACGCCAGCCGGATATCCTCCGCGGATCCGCTTGTATTGTCCGTACATGTAGCCAATCTCACGACCACCTACACCGATATCTCCTGCAGGAACGTCTTGGTCAGGACCGATATAATTTTGCAATTCAGTCATGAAGCTTTGTGCAAAACGCATAATTTCGCCTTCGGATTTTCCTTTAGGATCAAAGTCGGATCCGCCTTTACCTCCGCCGATGTGTTGGCCGGTAAGAGCGTTTTTGAAGATTTGCTCGAAGCCGAGGAATTTGATAATACTAGCATTAACGGATGGGTGAAAACGAAGTCCACCTTTGTAAGGTCCAATGGCACTGCTGAACTGTACACGATATCCACGGTTAACTCTGACCTTGCCTTGATCATCTGTCCAAGGAACACGGAACATAATCAAACGTTCTGGCTCAACCAATCTTTCCAGAATGGCATTTTCCTGATACTTAGGTTCAGCAGCCAGGATTGGAAGCAAAGATTCAAGGATTTCCTTTACAGCCTGATGGAATTCGGGCTCGAAAGGATTACGCGCAACAACCTGTGCGTATACGTCTTCGATATAACGATGTGCCTTGTTGCTGTTTGTGTCTAATTGCTGGGAAGATACAGAGCTCATGAATTCAACCGCCTTTTCTAGTATTCAATTTGGTCCAACACTTTTTTTATATTTTGGCACAAGTCAATGTTCCTCACAACTGTTTTTATTAAATAACTTACCTGAAGTGGAATGTTGTAGAGCCTGTGATAGCAAGAAAAGTGTGAACAAACCGCGGTATACTTCGTGTAATGACGCGTTAAAGCGCGAAATATGCTACAATGGATGTGTAATAATTGTAGGGAGATGAAATTTAAAAAATGAGTGACAAATTAAACGAGCAGGAATTAGTAACCGTATTATCCGCCAAAACCAAAGTAGATCCTAAATTAATTCGTTTAGTATTGAAGCATGAACAGACCTTTATCAATAACGCCAAGGCCAATGCCAAAGGTGAGGTAGACATCGACAATGATGATCTGGTTGATTATGTTGTTGCCCAGCGTGATGTGAAGCTGGATGAAATCACAGTGGAGACGATTCTTGATGCGGAGATGGATTACTTAATGGATAAAGGACTGGCAGGATACATCGATTAAACCTTGCACATTTCCGGCTCTAAAGCCTTTAATATAAGAAGATATAGAGCCGGAATGAAAAAAGTAGGCATTTACATTGCATTCAGTGATTTAGTGTGTTACAATGAAGTTAATCATAAATTTAACCCTTAATTCACATATTGTAAAAGGTTATCATTTGTGCGTATGAGTCCTTTTCCAATGTGTGAATTTTTATTTGTTCGTACACTACGTAGGAATAAAAGGACATGTGTTAAATAAAATATTGGAGGTAATATCATGCAAACAGGTACAGTTAAATGGTTTAATGCAGACAAAGGATTTGGTTTTATCGAGGTTGAAGGTGGAAGCGACGTATTCGTACACTTCTCCGCAATCACAGGCGACGGATTTAAATCTTTGGACGAAGGCCAACGCGTTGAGTTCAATGTAACTCAAGGCGCTCGTGGACCACAAGCCGAAAACGTTGTAAAACTGTAATTCGAAAATTAGGCTGCCCTTAACACAAGTTGAGGGCAGCTTTTTTATTTTCTTATGAATCTGCCCCTAATAGGGTGGCGAAATCGTCTCGATTCGATCCAAGGAGGGGTACTTATGTATTTTCGTAAAAAAGCACTGGAGGATCTTCCACAGGAAGACACAGCCATTTGGTCTTGTACCAAGGAAGGTTGCACCGGTTGGATGCGCGATAATTTTGCATTTCAGTATGTACCTACCTGCTGGCAATGTAACTCTCCCATGACGAGAAGTATGAAGATACTGCCAATGCTTGTGAACACGAATTCAGATATGAAGGCTATGAAGAAAGGCATCACGATTAAGTAACAGCCTTTACTAAAACCATGCTAGAGATGGTTAAATAGAAACAGCTAACATACTCAAACAGCTGGACCCTTGATGGTGGGCAGCTGTTTTTTTGTTTGAGTATTTTTTATTTATGGTCGAGCAATTTCTCCCACTCGGTTAAGGTGATATTCTCTGAGAGATGCTTTAAATGTTCAGGAACTTCTACATGGCACATGAATTCTAAGCTATTGCCGTCAGGGTCGTTGAAGTACACAGAGGCATTCCCTTGATAGGCGCGGATAAAAGGCTCGACAGAAGTTCGTTTGCGGAACGGGACAGCCTCTACTCCAATAGATTGCAGCCATTGTAAGGACTGCTTCAAATCTTCATAGGTTACGCGGAATGCGAGATGACGCAAGGATGGATGGTATGGAGTTTCTACTTCCTCGCCTTCCCAAATTCCAATCCAGCTCCGACCCTCCTCAATCCAGAAGAATGCAGTATCCTCATCCCGCCAAGCCATTTTTAACCCCAATTTCTCATAAAATTCGATAGATACCTCAAGATTATTTACTGGTAAATGTGCTTCGTATAGTCCTTTTATCATATTCTCGTCTCCTCGTGCAGGTTTAGCTTGAATTTTATTTATAACTACCAGGTTCTTCCGTGTATGATTTGCCATTATTTCCAGGGTACCAATCCTAGCTCAGGTCTGGGGGGTCAGGCAGTACGGCTAAACACTCTAAAGAATGACCATCTGGATCACTGAAATACACCGATACGGCTGGCATCCCGCCAAATACATACAATTGCCCCTTATCATCATCTTGAAAGTTGGAGGTTTCAATCCCTTTGGCCTTCAGATAGGATACTGACTGCTTCAAATCCTCAAGCGTTACTTGAAAAGCGAAATGCTGACGCACGACCTCTGAGGGTGCTTTCTCCCAAATTCCCAGCATGGCCTGATTACGATCTTCTCCAATCCAGTAAAAGCGCCGCTTGCGGCCCTCAGTATTCTCTGAATGGGCTAAGGGTAGTCCCAGAACATGTTCGTAGAAATGAGCAGATTGTTCAAGGTTAGTCACGTTCAGATGGGTTTCAAACAGTCCTTTGATCATAGAGCGGCACCTACCGGGCTATTGATTTTGCGAGCTAAATTTAGGAACGATTCTAAGACTAGGCGAACGCGATCTTCAATTTCTTGACCGCCCTCGTACCCGTCGTATTCAACCTCGAACCGCTTGCGCTGCATCCCGCCGATAGAGATCCAGTCTGGCGTATTAATCCCATGTAGATTGCGTACAACCGCCTGCAATTGAAGCAATGAGCTTACACCTACAGCCCCACCTGCTGAGCTAGCGGACAATACCACTTTGCCGTTGAAATGCGTCTGGCCTAGATGGTCGAGAGCATTTTTCATCACGCCGCTCATGGAACCGTGGTATTCCGGGGTAATCAGGATGATTGCGTTCGCAGTTAGCATCTCTTGATGGAGGGCACTTAGATGCTCATGCTCCGCGTAAGACTCATCTGGTGAATAAAAGGGCAGCGGGCGTTTATGGAGATTAAACAGGGAAACTTGTTCGCCTTGCTGATTAATAAAATGTGCGGCATGCTCTGCCAACTTCGTGCTGGTCGCTTCTTTTCGATTGCTGCCTGTCAGGATCATGACTTTCATCTGTATCCACTCCTATAAGGTCGATTGCTATAAACCAATGATAGCTGAATCGACATTTGTTAACGTCAGCACATGGAATGAACCTGCATAATAAAAACGCTCAGCCATTGTGCTGAGCGTCTAAGACTAAAGTTGTAGATGAGCTTTGGGGCTATGAGTTGTAACCGTTTTTCAATGCAAAAATGGCAGCTTGAGTCCGGTCCGACAAGTTCAGCTTTCCCAGTACATGGCTGACATGTGTCTTAACGGTCTTCTCGGTGATGACCAGCTTACTGGCGATCTCTTTGTTGCTCATGCCTAGCGCAATGAGGTCTAATACTTCCTGCTCACGCGGAGTAAGAAGCTCTGCCCCGGTCATTGCAAATGGTGTTGTACTGAGGCTGTTCAGATCTGAATTACTAACATCTAGTTTCTCTGGTGTGGAAGCTGCCATGAGACTCATCAGTTGACAGGCGGCTTCGGAATGCAGCTCGACTTGACCGCTGTGTACCTTGCGGATGGCGACTACCAGCGCTTCTGGTTCTATGTCTTTTAGTAAATACCCTTTGATCCCTACGCGGATAGCGGGAAGTACATGATCCTGATCCGAAAAGGAGGTCAACACAATGATTTTGACCTGTGGATGGGAGATCCGTAGCTGTTTAGCTGTCTCGATGCCGTCCATAACAGGCATATGCAAATCCATTAATATGATATCCGGCTGGAGCTCAGCCGTTCTCTCTAGCGCCTCGCGGCCGTTCGACGCTTCTCCGATAACCTTAATGTCCGGTTGTGTCGAGAGAAACACTTGTAGCCCTCGTCGAACCATTGCATGGTCGTCGACCAGTAATAAACCTATTGTCATTTGTGATCACCCGACTTCATGTGGATTGGAGGGGTAAAGGGATGGTTACCTCAACCGTTGTGCCTTGATGCTCCTCGCTGTGGATCTGAATACGGCCATAGAGCGCCTCGGCTCTTTCCTTCATAATATGCAGGCCGAGCGATTCATTGGTGTCTGTGTTACAGCGCCGTTTGGCACCGCCTTTGCCCTGATCGGCAATGCTCAGTATCGCCTCGGTAGCATTTAAATGCAGAGAAACTTCAGCTTTAGAAGCTCCGGAGTGCTTGCGTACATTGTTGAGCGCTTCTTGACCAATGCGCAGAAGCCCTTCTTCTACATTGCGAGGAAGTTCAAGAACGCCGCTGCGTTGAGTCTGTATCAGCAGTCCTAGTTGCTGACCGTGAGTCTGCAGTGCGGTCAATAACCCGGCTTCCAGTCCTGCAGGACGAAGCTGCATGATTAAAGCGCGCATTTCTTTGAGTGCAGATTGAGAGAGCTCTTGAATATCGCGGACCGCCTCAGCAGCCGGATGAGAGGTGTTCTCTTGCTTCAGCATGCTTTCCACACCTTTAGCCGTCATCGAGAGGGAGAATAGAATCTGGTTCACCGAGTCGTGCAGGTCACGGGCCAGTCGATTCCGCTCGTCCAGACGCGCGATTTCCCGTCGTTTCTCTCCGAGCTGTACACTTTCCAGTGTGGCTGAAATATGCTCGGCAATCGCTTCGAGTACTTCTCCGTCTGCGTTTGCGGAGGCCAGTGCTTTAGGCGAGGTGATAAGCAGAATGGCTGAGCCTTGTGCAGTAATCTGCCGAAAGGGGACGGCAAGCATTACAACTCGCTCTGTAATAGGCTGTTCGGAACAGCATGAGTTCGTTATTTCCTGTTCTTCGTCAGAGGTTAATGTTGCGAAGCGGTGTCCTTTCGCAATATCCCTTAGACGATTCTTAAAGGTATCCGAGAGCTCAAAAGGAGCCAATTCAGGTGTTATATTAGCTGCATAAGCGGCTGCATGTACTTCGAATTTCCCCTCATGTTGTCCAATGATCGCTGCAAATGGCCAATCGAAATATTGGCCAATCAGGGCGGTGGTTTTCTCCACCAGAATGCTTGGGGAGATGCATTCACTAGCCGTTAAATTCAAAGCAGCGCTGAATTCCCCTAATTTGGAATACAGATTGGCACGGCGCTGCTCGGTGCTATATAACTGCATGCGTTCAATGGCACTGCCAATTTGCAGGGCCACGGATTGTAGTAGAGCCAGCTCACTGTCGGGGTAATGTGCTTTGCCTGGTGCAGCTACATTCATAAGCCCTAAGTAGCGTTCGCCTGAATACAGTGGGATAGTGGCGTGGTGGGTGATCCCCAACGTATCGCCCCATTTATATTGCCTGGCATTACTTAGACGCTTGCAGTTTAGAATGTTAACAGCATGCTCTAGCCGTCCGTCCCATAGGCGGTCTAAACACCAACAGCTTCCATACTGCATCGGCTGTTTATTATCCCGTTGCAGCGCTGGCGGCAAACCTCGATCTGCGGCGAATTCATACTCCATATTCTCTTCACTCAGGAAGATCCAGCCTGCCGTATTTCCTGTTAGATCTAACAGCTTGCCCATAACTGTATCGAGCATCGGTTTGAGCTCATTGGAACTGTTTAAGGTCTCCGCAATCGTCTTGAGCGTCAATAACTCGTGGATCCCGGTTTCTTCCGGCATGAGGTTCTCCCCTTTAGATTAATTAGGTTCTATCTATTGTAACGTAGAATGCTTCATTCATTCTAAAATTTATGTAATCATGAAGCAATAAAAAAGGTGGACCCATAAGATCTGGTGTGACCTTAAAGAACCACCTAAATGAATTCGTTAATTTACAGCTGCAGGGGTAGTGGAAGGCGTGATGTGTTCTGCATCATCGTGCTGAATAAGTCCATGTTTCTCCCAAGCCCGACTCTTCCAGCGGAAATACATAATGACAGCTCTTGTCCACTCATCAGCCGCAGTGGCAATCCACACCCCGGCTAACCCTAGATTAAGCTGGAACACTAGGAAATAGCCAAGGGGTAAGCTCATGCAGACCATGGAGATCAGTCCCATATATACTGGAAACTTCGCATCGCCCGAGGCGCGTAGTGAGTTAATAATGACCAAATTGGTTGTGCGCCCGGTCTCTAGGAAGAAACTAAGCAGTATAACCTGAGCCCCCATCATAATAATGTTCTGGTTGTCTGTGAAGAGACCGAATAGCGGTACTCGGAAGACAATCACCAGAGCATCTATTATTACTGTGACCAGAAGTGCCCACTTCACACTGGAGAATACACGCTTATAGGCCTCCCCGGGGCGTCTAGCTCCCACTAGATGACCTACGATTATGGAGGTTCCCATGGAGACAGCTACACTGAATAAATAAATATAATTGGAAATGTTGAGCGCGTATTGACGAGTGGCCATAGCCTCGGCGCCCAGATAGGTAATATACAGCGTGAATACGAGCTGACAAGATTGATAAATAATCGATTCAAACGCTGAAGGGATGCCGATTTTGAGAATTTGCTGCACATATTTTTTGGAAAGATGAATGTAGTAGGTTAACTTCACCCGTACCTCCATCACTCTGTAGAGCAGTAAGAAGAAAATAATAAGACAGATAAAACGACTGACAACCGTTGAGATAGCTGCACCTTCGACACCTAACGCTGGAAGTCCAAAATGACCATAGATGAGTAAGTAGTTACCCACCACGTGAATGATGTTCATCAGCAAGGATACGACCATCGTCTGTTTAGTGAAACCGTGCGTACGGATTGTGGTCGCCAGAGCATTGATTAATGCTTGGAGAAAAATACCGCCCCCGACAATATGTATATAGGATTTAGCATAAACGAGAATATCCCCTTTTACATTCAGGGCAGTTAGTAGAGTCCCTCCGAATATCAGCAAAAGTGTACTTAGGAGAATTCCTACTAACAGGTTTAGGGTAATGGCATTGCCGGTCACTTGAGCGGCTTCCAGAGGTTTTTTGGAACCGAGATATTGGGAGACCACAATCGCTGCGCCGTTACCAATGACACTGAGAACTAAAATAGCCATCGCGATAATCTGATTCGCTGCGCCAACACCCGATACGGCATCGTCCGATACGGAGCTAATCATAAAAGTATCCACACTGCCCATGAGCATAAATAGGAACAGTTCCAGGAATATCGGCCAAGTTAGTTTGACCAGGTTGAATTGCTGGTGATTATTGTGCTTCATTATACACCTTCTTACATTATGATAAATTTCCTATTATTCCATAAACAAACTGTAATGTTAGCACAGCTTTCATGAAAATGCAGTACTTTTACAAAAAATATGACATCACGTTATTAATTGCTGCAAAGTTAAAGCCAGTAAGGGCACATTAGTATCCTCCAGGTAACTACATCACAATAAAGTGCCTACTTCCCCTAAGGGATGTAAGGATCTACAATTTGTACATGACTTACTAAAATATATTAACGAGGAGTGCAAATAAATATGAAATTACAATTAGCGCTGGATCTAGTGGATATTGCGGGAGCGAAAGCGATTGTCTCAGAGGTTGCTGAATATATAGATATCGTTGAAATTGGAACACCTATCGTTATTAATGAAGGCTTGCATGCGGTGAAAGCAATAAAGGAAGCATTTCCTGCTTTGACAGTATTGGCTGATTTGAAAATCATGGATGCTGGTGGATATGAAGTGATGAAGGCGGCAGAAGCTGGTGCTGATATCGTTACTGTGCTTGGTGTATCTGATGATGCTACCATTCGAGGTGCGGTGGAGGAAGCTAAGAAGACGAATAGAGAGATTCTGGTTGACCTGATCAATGTAAAAGATATTAAGTCAAGAGCGGCTGAAGTAGACGCACTTGGCGTAGACTATGTCTGCGTACACTCTGGATATGACCATCAGGCGGAAGGGAAAAATTCTTTTGCGGATTTGAATGCAATTAAGAGTGTGGTTAAACAGGCTAAAACCGCTATCGCTGGGGGTATTAAGCTAAGTACGCTTCCGGAAGTTATTGCAGCGAATCCTGATCTTGTTATCGTTGGTGGAGGCATTACGGGTGAGGCTGATCAAAAGGCTGCAGCGGCAGAAATGAAACGTCTAGTTAACCAGGCTTAAGATTACAATGGACACATTGAAATATGCGCAGCAAATTATAGAGGAGCTTCAGCGCTCCATTTCTCAGCTTGATCATCAAGAGGCTGAACGAATGGCTGAACTGCTTCTTCAGTCGAATAAGGTATTTGTGGCCGGGGCTGGTAGATCAGGATTAATGGGACGAGCTTTTGCCATGCGACTCATGCATGTCGGTAAAGAAGTGTACGTCGTGGGAGAAACGGTAACCCCGGGTATTGAGCCTGGTGATGTGCTTGTGCTCGGTTCCGGTTCAGGAGAGACGAAGGGGCTGATCTCTATGGCAGAGAAGGCCAAGGGAGTGGGTGCAGAGGTTATTGCCGTTACGATTGCGCCGGACTCGAATGTCGGACGTTTAGCGAGCTATGTAGTGAAGCTGCCGGGGTCTACAAAAGATCAAGCGAGCGGAAGCTACAGCACGATTCAACCGATGGCTTCTTTATTCGAACAGACGATGTTAGTCTTTTACGATGCGGTGATTCTGCGGATGATGGAGAAGACGGGGCAGACCACTAAGCAGATGTTCGGCAAGCATGCTAATTTAGAGTGAGAGTTCAGAAACGAATGCCTTCCTAGTAAGGAGGTTATTCGTTTTTGTGTTAGTATGATAACAGGAGAGAGGAGGCGCTTTAGGTATGGCAACCGAGATTAAAGATCGCATCAATTTAAAGGAAATTAACTGCGAGAAGGAATTGACGCTTGCGGTGATTGGAGGCAAATGGAAGCTGATTATCCTGTGGCATCTTGGGCTTGAAGGAACGAAGCGGTTCAGCGAGCTAAAGAAGTTAATTCCTCATATCACGCAAAAAATGTTGACCAATCAGCTTCGCGAGCTTGAAGAAGATCAGTTGGTTCTTCGGAAAGTGTATGCCGAGGTTCCTCCAAAAGTTGAGTATTCCCTGACTTCATATGGACAGAGTCTGCTTCCCGTCCTTCGATTGATGTATGATTGGGGTAAGAATTACGGAGAAAACGTGATCTGGAAAGACACGCCGCCGGAAGAAAGACGCTAATATCGAATAGACTTTGGACGTTAATAATCCCTGAAAGGTCTGGATCGACCTTTTCAGGGATTTTTTTGTTCAATATGGAGTGATGTGAATTACGATTTAGGCTTTTTGTTCGAACAGCTTGGCAATCTCGACGATAACGTTTACCGCTTTTTCCATGTTGTCAGCAGAGGCATATTCGAATTTGCCGTGGAAATTTTCGCCCCCGGTGAATATATTAGGTGTCGGCAAGCCCATATAGGAGAGCTGCGAACCGTCTGTTCCTCCGCGAATCGGGCGGATGATCGGTGTGATGTTCAGGTTTTCCATCGCCTCATGGGCAATATCAACGATATGGCGCACCGGTTCGATTTTTTCGCGCATGTTGTAATATTGGTCTTTCATTTCAAGCACGATGTTCTCTTCACCATGGATGCTCTTGAATTCATCTACGATGGCAGAAATATAGGCTTTACGTGCCTCGAATTTCTCACGGTCGAAGTCACGGATAATATATTGGAGCTTGCTGAACTCCGGAGTGCCTTCTATGGAGCTTAGGTGGTAGAAGCCATCATAACCGTCTGTGAATTCTGGAGCTTCCTCAGAAGGGAGTCTAAGATGGAGCGCCATTGCGATTTTTGCGGAATGGATCATTTTTCCCTTTGCGGTACCAGGGTGAACATTGACGCCGTAAACTGAGATTTTGGCAGAAGCAGCATTAAAGCTTTCGTACTCTAGTTCTCCGAGAGGGCCACCGTCCACAGTGTAAGCATAGGAAGCATTAAAAGCAGCTACGTCAAATTTATGAGGGCCGCGGCCAATTTCTTCGTCCGGTGTGAAGGCGACTCTAATTTTGCCATGCTTGATTTCAGGATGCTGAAGAAGGTAATTCATAGCTGTCATAATCTCGGCAATACCGGCTTTATTGTCTGCGCCAAGCAGGGTGGTACCATCGGTTGTAATTAATGTATGACCCTTATATTCTGCCAGCTCTGGAAAGCTCGTTGTGGACAATACAACATTTAGTTCTTTGTTCAAAAGAATATCTTTGCCATCGTAGTTCTCCACGATTTGCGGCTTTACATTAGTTCCTGTGAAATCAGTTGCTGTATCGAGATGCGCCAAAAAACCAATGGTTGGAACATTCTTCTCCGTATTGGCTGGGAGCGTAGCCATGACATACCCATGCTCGTCCACCTGCACTTCATCCATGCCGATTTCCTTGAGCTCTTCGACCAGCTTGTGGGCCAGCACCATTTGCCCCGGAGTGGAAGGACAAGTCTCATTATCCTCGTTCGATTGGGTATCCATTTGGGCATACGAAATAAACCGTTCTATAACCTCTTTTTTCACAATGGTCATCTCCTCATTACTGTTGTATCTATATAGTATCACTTTCCATATCCGGTCTCATCCCTGAGGAAGAAGATTAAGAGTTAAGATTAGCTTTAATGAGGCGATGTTTCTTGCTTCACTAGCTTCGCTGAAAGTAAATACCGGTCCGGTGCTGACCCCACGTATGAAAAAGGATAACAGGTGATCAAGGTGAGAATAGCCTTATCGCTTGGTTTTATTGCGCCGCGTTCATTCCCGTCTACAATCGTACTGCCTGTGACTTCATAGGTGAATGTACCGTCCATGCTTTCCAGTTCGATCAGATCACCTGTGACAAGTTCTCCTAGATTGCGAAATACGGTATCGCGGTGTCCAGCAAGCACGTTATTACCGACGGCACCGATGGCTGCGCTACCTATATAGTGTCCAGCTCCTTTTTTTAACTCAGGGCTTTCTGTACCCTCCAGAATAGCCACCTTCTTATTTAAGGTAGGGAAGCGGATTTCTCCAATCACCTCACCCTCTTTATAGGAAGGAGATGAAGTTGGTTGTTCTTTTGGAGAACTGACCATTCCTTTGGGAAGAGGATTTTCTTCGTTTGGAAGGGGACGAGCGATGGCTTCCTCCCTCTTTTTTGCCCAATCATTTAGAGCCTGCTTGGCCTCGATGGGGGCTTTGACGACTTGAACGATCGAATAAATCAGCACAACTAAAGAGAGTATGAAGATTAGCTTCACGGCTAATAAAACACCATTACGCTTTTTCATACTCTCTCCTCCAGACTTATGTTACTAATTGTTATTATTTCTTAGATCTCAATCTGCGCATGATGATTACGCTGATTACTGCAATAGCTAAGCTGGCAAGAATTAAGTTGTACCAAGGCTCAGCGGTATTTGGAAGCTTGTTCCCTGCCTCTGGTGCTCCCAAAGGAATCTCTCCGTCAGGTAACGATACTTCATCGCTTGGCTGAGGTGTTGCATTGGTGGTTTGGCTACCAGCACCTGGTGACGCTGTAGGTGTAGACTCATTACCGCTTCCGCCCATTGGGATCGGTTCTTCAGTAACGCTAATTTCATCTACTGCAGGTGGTGAATCCGTAGGTGTCGGCGATGGTGTTGGTTGCGCCGATTGACCTGGTGTCACGATAGCTGTAGGTGAAGTTGTAGCTGGTGGTGAATCCGTAGGTGTCGTAGTTGGCGAAGCAGTAGTCGTTGGTGAATCTGTAGGTGTTGTGGTTGGTGCAACTGTAGGTGTCGGTGAAGCTTCAGGTGTAGCTGATGGTGTTTCAGTAGGTGTTGTGGTCGGTTCAGTTGTAGCTGTAGCTGTAGCTGTAGCTGTAGCTGTAGCTGTAGGTGATGGATCAGGTGTAGGTGCAACCGTCGCTGTTGGCGTTGGTGTTGAAGTAGGCTCGGCGGATGGACCTGGTTCTCCGGAAGCGGAGAATTCAAAAGCTACGGTTGTGGCCTTCCCTTGGTATTCGTTGCCGGCTTCCCATGGGAAAGTTACATCCATGTGGATGACACTCTGCTCACCTCCAGCAAGTGAACCGATAGTCACTCTGCCAGCTGCCTCACTCATTACTCCCGAATAGATGATTACTCCCTCTTTTTCGAGTGTCATTTGGAGGATATTGTACAACTCTACGTCTCCAGAGATGAATTTAAAGTCCACAAAGTAATCAAAGCCTTCTGTGCCATCATTAATAATCGTGTACTCTGAGCTCATTTCGTCACCAGGCTTCATATTGTTCATGGTGGCTGTACTCGTGCTATGAGAATTCACAGTAAGCTTAATGGTATCCTGAGCGCTTACCCCTCCAGCCTGCCATATTACTCCTACTAGAATAATCAGAGCATAAGCAGCAATGAAGGCCGAGCGATATTTCTTCTTCACTTTCCTCGCTCCTCTCTCCTGAGCCCAATTAGCTGTTGGCGAACAAAATGTGCGGGCTTCCGGCAAAATTCTCCGTTCAAATCGATTATTCCATCTTACATTGTCGAAATAAGTAGTTTCGCAAGGTACTACTTCGCTGCATCTACGCCGAAATCTCCAGAAGAACGAAAGGAGAGGACGGCGTTAATAAAATAGAAAACGTTCGTTATAGCGAATATATAAAGTATAATCAAAATAATATCCAAAGAAAAATGATATATTACTACTAATTCCATCATATTTGGTTAAATAATAAGTCTCAGATCTATTTATCTGTTGATTTCTCTCTATATCTCTTTATTTTTAAGATTTTTTATATCTTGGTAGTGTTTTATTAAGAACGATTTCGAAAACAAATAAAAAAAGACAAGACGTATATCTGAAACGGGAGAATTCCCTGTAGTCAGATATCGTCTTGCCTCGTTAAGATTACAATCTTACAGTTCTTTCATAACCTCAGCTACAATTTCATAGGAACGAAGACGAGCTTCATGATCATAAATCCCTGCGGAGATAATCAATTCATCTGCTTGTGTCTCTTTCAGAATGTCTTGAAGTCGTTCTTTAATCGCTGCTTTATCGCCAGAGAAAGAATAACGCTGCTTATCGAGCATG
This sequence comes from Paenibacillus sp. G2S3, assembly GCF_030123105.1. NCBI lineage: Bacteria > Bacillati > Bacillota > Bacilli > Caryophanales > Paenibacillaceae > Paenibacillus > Paenibacillus sp. G2S3. The sequence goes on along the minus strand of NZ_CP126095.1, from coordinate 6,418,231 downwards.
ATTGCTTTTTCTTGTACTGTCCATAGCCCATCCATACTTTCAACAGGCGGTTGTAGCTTGCCTGTACGCCCACGGATGATATTGAGGAACTGCTGCTGCTGTGAGGTAGCTAGCTTTCTGGCCTCATCTACGGTATCGGCTGCTGTAACCCCGAGTCCGACCATAACATAAGGTTTATCTAGTACTTCTGATGGACGGAAATTACTGTGATATATGTGCAGCGCCTGAAGTAAATACTCAGGTGCAAAATGGCTGGCAAAGGCAAAAGGCAAACCAAGCTTGGCTGCTAGCTCAGCACTAAAGCCGCTGGAGCCTAAAAGCCAGATAGGAACATTTAAGCCTTCCCCAGGAACCGCGCGCACTCCAGCTGGGCGCGATCCTGCTCCCGCAGGGTCGAAGTAAGCTCTTAGCTCACTTAGCTGCTCAGGGAATTCACTGCCATCGCTTCCGAGGCCGCGACGCAGTGCACGGGAAGCTGGTTGATCAGATCCCGGTGCTCTGCCCAGTCCAAGATCGATCCGTCCCGGATATAGTGATTCGAGTGTCCCGAATTGTTCGGCAATAACAAGTGGTGCGTGGTTGGATAGCATAATGCCACCAGAGCCAACACGTATACTTTGGGTTCCACCAGCAATATGTCCGATCAAAAGTGAGGTAGCAGAGCTGGCAACGCCGATCATATTATGATGTTCAGCGAACCAATACCGATGATAGCCCCACTTCTCAGTGTGCCGCGCTAAATCTAGAGAGTTATGAAAAGAGTCTGCCGCGGTCCCTCCTTCCACAATAGAAGCCAGGTCCAGTACGGAGAATCGAATGTCACGAGGTTGTTTCAATGTTATCCCTCCTATAATAAATGCTCTATGCTCATAGAGCAGTATTTGTAGCTACGAATATCGCTACTCGGCTAGTATACCATGTAATAAAACTATATACACACTTTAAGTAAGCTGTCAGTCTTCCAAGTGAAGAAAGAGGAGGAGAAGATGAATTTTTAAAAATAATGTAAGCGCTTCAAAAATTCTATTGTTATTTCCCATCGGGCTTGCTATAATCACTTCGAAAAGTTCCCTAAAAAAGGAAGTTATCATTATGAAGCCAACCATAAGAGATGTTGCCAGAATGGCCGAGGTGTCGATTAGCACAGTATCACGTGTTATGAATGCACCGAATTCGGTAGTGGAGAGCAAACGGAATCGAGTGATGGAGGCTGTAGAACGATTGCGGTATCAACCTAATTCATTTGCACGTGGTCTGATTTACAAGAAGTCCTTTACACTGGGTCTGCTTATTCCGGATATTGAGAACCTGTATTTCGCAGGGGTGATTCGGGGGATGCAGGATGCTTGCATCAAGCTTGGGTACAGTTTAATGATCTGCAATACGGACCGCGACAAAGAACGACTACTGTCCTATATTGATAACTTCCATGAGAAACAGGTGGATGGCATTGTATTCGCCAGTGATTTTCTTTACCCTGAATATCATGACAAATTGGAAGGTTGTAGAATTCCATTTGTACTAGTGTCCTCGCATTCCGATCAATTCGACATTCCAAGTGTGGAGGTGGATGATGAAGCGGCTGCCTATGATGCGGTAAAGTTCCTAATTGATTTAGGTCATAAAGACATTGGTATGATTGGTTTTAACCATGATAATTCCGTATCAGGACCACCACGTTATGAGGGATTTGTAAGAGCACTAACAGAGTCGGGGTTACAGCAGAATATTGAGAAGAGCAAATATGCTAGTCATCGGTTTGAACATGCTTATCAAGCTGCACATGAACTATTTACCGATTACCCTGAGCTAACTGCTGTTTTCTGTGTTGCTGATGAATTCGCGATGGGGACGATTTCTTATCTGAAGGATCGTAATATTCTTGTTCCGGGTCAGGTATCCGTGGTTGGGTTTGATAATCTAAGGATGTCGAGTATGTTCATCCCGAAGCTAACTACGATTGCACAGCCAATTTACGAGTTAGGGTATCGTGCAGCCGAGAAGCTGCATGAATTGCTTACAACAGGAGAAGTGCAGGTATTGAATGAGAAGATGGAGCATAAGCTGATTGTGCGGGAATCTACACGGGAGAAGTAAGGGTAGTTCACTTTTGTACCACCTTCTGAAAAGCTTTTCAGAATCGTACACGCTTCTTAATTAACATTTGAATATTTGCTTGGACAATAATAATAATTTTTACCAAAACATTTTAAATATGGATTGGAAACGCTTACTTTATGTGATACTATAACAAATGTAAGCGCTGCAATTAAGTGGAACTTGTGATTCGATTCTTTTTTAGGATAGATCCTTTGATCTTGAAAAGCTTTGCAAGGAGGTGGTCTGCTACAAGCTGCTTATACATGCCAGGGTACCGGATGATTGAGTCAGAAGCAATCTCTAAAACCATTAAAGGGGATGTACAAAAGATGAAGAAAACCTCAGGACGTAAAAAGTCATTGGCTTTAGTACTGTGTTTATCCTTCACTATGATGCTGAGTGCATGTGGCGGAGGTAATAGCAACAATGCAGCAACTACAGATCCACCTGCAGCAACTGCCAGCCCAACAGCAGATAACACCGCGGAAGCTACAGCTGCTCCTAGTACCGAGCCTGCGGGGTCTCCGCTAGAGCTAGCTATGAAAGGGGACTATAAAGGAACTAAAGTAACGATGTTCGGCCCCTTTGTAGATGCGGACCAAGTGAAATTTGAGAATAGTATTAAAGAGTTTGAAGAGAAGACAGGAATTGATATTCAATACGAGGGCTCAAAAGAGTTCGAAGCTACGATAAACATTCGAGTAGATGGGGGAAATGCTCCGGATATCGCTGACTTCCCGCAGCCGGGACTGCTAGCCTCCATTGCTAAGACTGGCAAGGTTATCGATTTAACTAATGTGCTGGATCAAGCTAAATTGACGGCTAATTACAACAAGAGCTGGCTCGATATGTCTAACATGGATGGGAAAGACGGCAAGATCATGGCGGGGATCTGGAACCGCAGTAACGTAAAGAGCTTGGTCTGGTATCCAAAGAAGCAATTTGATGAAGCAGGCTACAAGGTTCCTGAGACATGGGATGAGATGATGGCTCTGACAGAACAAATTGCTAAAGACGGTGATCCTGCTTGGGCTATTGGAATCGAGAGTGGTGCTGCAACAGGCTGGCCAGCAACAGACTGGGTAGAAAATATAATGCTGCGCACAACTACACCTGAGAACTACGATAAATGGGTAAAGGGTGAGCTGCCATTTACCTCTCCAGAAGTGAAGAATGCAGTAGAAGTTATGTCCAAAATCTGGCTCAACAAGGATTATGTTTACGGTGGTGCTAAATCCATTGTGACGACATCGTTCGGGGATGCTCCAGCGCCAATGTTCAATAATCCTCCTAAAGCATGGTTTAATATGCTCGGCAACTTTATTACAAGCTTCTTCCCTGAAACGGCAAAGGTTGACGTAGATTATGATTGGTTCTACCTGCCGCCTATTGATCCTCAATATGGCAAACCAGTGCTAGTTGCTGGCGATATCTACGCTATGTTTAACGATCGTCCTGAAGTTCGTGCAGTTATGGAATTCTTCACGACTGGTGAGTCCATTAAGAGCTGGGTACAGTCTGGCGGCGTAATTGCTCCAATGAATGATGCCTCCCTTGACTGGTACACTTCTGAATCCGACCGCCGTATGGCGAAGTTGGTTCAAGATGCTTCCACACTCCGCTTTGATGGCTCAGACCTGATGCCGGGCAAAGTGGGTGCAGGGACCTTCTGGAAGGGTATGACCGACTACGTGAGTGGTACAGCGACGCTGGATCAGGCGTTAGAGCAAATCCAGTCTGGCTGGAACAACTAACCTAATATTCAAAAGCACACAGTTAAAAGAGGGGCAGCGAGATTTGAAGGTTCTCTGCCCCTCTTTTTGTTTTCCAAAGCGCGAGTATAGGAGGAGCTGGAGCTAATATGGGTGCACAATCACAGCCACAACCACAACCACAAATGCAGGCACAACCACAGGCAAGGCAATCCGTTAGCCTGAAGGCGGTATTGCTGTCCTTAGTAGTGTTGTTAGCCAATGTTGTTGTTAACGGCGCAATCTTTCTGTTCTTCCGGGATTCCACATTAAATCCGCTGCTAACAGCGGTACTGGCTGTTCTCTGGGGGGTTCTAGGAGTTTATCTGATTTACTATACGCTTACATGGGCGGTTGAACAGTACCCGGATCATATCCGGCGCAAGGTGCTGCCATATATCTTTATTGGTCCGGCAGTGATACTTTTGGGCTGGTTACTTGTCCTGCCTGCGCTACGAACACTGTATTTGAGCTTTTTTAATGCTTCTTCAGAGAAATTTGTAGGTCTGAGCAATTATGCGGCTATCTTTAGCGATCATCTGATGGCAACGGCATTGCGTAACAATTTACTTTGGGTATTTGTGGGTACGCTGGCTTGTGTGGCATTCGGGCTCTTAATCGCAATTCTTGCCGATCGCAGCAGCTATGAGAAAATCGCCAAATCGATCATTTTTATGCCGATGGCCATTTCCTTTGTCGCAGCAGGGGTCATTTGGAAATTTGTATATTACTATCAACCCGGTGATGAACAAATTGGACTATTGAACGCCATCGTTACTTATTTTGGGGGAGAACCACAGGCATGGACGAGTATGCTTCAGCCGTGGAATAACTTTTTCCTCATCATCATTCTGATTTGGATGCAGACCGGATTTGCGATGGTGATATTCTCGGCAGCCATCAAGGGAGTTCCTGACGACATTTTGGAAGCCGCACGGGTGGATGGTGCTAATGAGGTGAAAATATTTTTTGGAATCATGATCCCTTACATTTCAGCAACCATTCTGACTGTGACAACGACCATTATCGTCTTTACGCTGAAAATATTTGACGTCGTCATGGTCATGACAGGAGGTCAATACGATACAGAGGTAGTGGCCACACAGTTTTACCGGCAGTTCTTTATGTACCGAAATTTCGGTTACGGCTCTACATTAGCCATTGTTCTGCTGATTGCAGTATTGCCTGTGATCATAATCAATCTACGTCAGTTCCGTAAGCAAGGGGGATTCTAATGGCCGGGAAAAAGAAGAGAAAAGGCAGCAAGACGATTGTTAATATCGTGCTGGGTGTGATTTGTTTCATTTGGCTGCTTCCGACCCTTGGACTGTTCATGTCCTCCTTTCGTCCGGCTGCCGATATTCTGCAGACTGGGTGGTGGAAAGCTTTTCCCCATCAGGAGTGGAAGGCTGGAGAGACCATTCAGCTATCGAAGGACGTGGATCTGCGGGAGCCGATTGAGGTGAACGGTAAAACCTATTCAGATGATCAGCTGAAGGCAGGCGTGAAGGCCGATGGCAGTCGTTTGATGTGGGAGAACCGTAGAGCGCGTACGATAAATCAACAGGAACAAGGCTGGAAAATGACACCGGATCTCACATTGGATAACTACAATAACGTGCTCTCGGGTAAGGAATACAAGCTCAAGCAAGCCGATGGCAGTGAAACGGTGCAAAAAGGTACCGGATTGTCGCAAGCCTTCTGGAATACATTGACGATTGCAGTTCCAGCAACGGTTATTCCGGTGTTGATTGCTTCTTTTGCCGCCTATGCTTTTGCTTGGCTGCGTTTTCCTGGGCGCCGAACACTCTTTGTCATCATTATCGCTATGCTCGTTATTCCAATCCAAGTAGCACTTATTCCAGTGCTTAAAGATTATACGGCTCTTGGATTGAACGGAAGCTACTTGGGCATTTGGCTGGCGCATACGGCCTTTGGATTACCGCTAGTTACGTACTTTATGTATAACTTTATCAGTCAGCTGCCTAAGGATTTGTTCGAGTCGGCTTTTATGGATGGGGCGAGTCATTTCACTATTTTCAGCAGGCTGATTCTACCGTTATCTGTGCCCGCACTGGCTTCTATCGGAATCTTTCAATTCCTATGGGTGTGGAATGATTATTTAGTCTCGCTGATCTTTATCGGCAATCAACCGTCTGTGCAGGTCATGTCGATGAAAATTGCCGATTTAGTAGGCTCACGAGGCAACGATTGGCATTTACTCACCTCGGCTGCCTTTATCTCCATGCTGATGCCGCTCGCTATTTTTTTCCTGCTACAAAAGTATTTCGTCAGAGGGCTTATGGGTGGGTCGATAAAAGGCTGATGTTAGCATTGTAGGAACAAGTATAGCTAATTGAACAAAACTGTGTCAGGGGGAGCTTAGAGAGATGAAGATGAAACCATACGTACATCCGGCTGCAGTATATCCTTACCGGGAGTGGAGTCTAGATGAGGAAAATTATGATGAAGAGAACAATCAAAGAAGCGAGAGTGTATTTGCGCTTGGTAATGGATATATTGGCATGCGCGGTAATTTCGAGGAAGGTTACCATGGCCACTCCGGCTCATCTGTAACAGGGAACTATTTGAATGGATTCTTTGATTCCGAGCCTATTGTGTACCCAGAGGGAGCTTATGGGTATCCTTCCCGCAATCAAGCAATGCTGAACGTAACAGATGCCAAGATTATTGAGCTGAGCATTGAGGGTCATACCTTTCAGCTAAATAGTGGAAAAGTGCATCGTTATGAACGGAAGCTGGATATGCGAAATGGAATCTTGCATCGGCAGGTAGAATGGGAATCTCCTGCCGGACACAGGGTACAGGTGAGCATTCGGCGGATGGTGGCCTTGCAGCATAAACATTTAGCGGCCATAGATTACGAGGTCAAGGCATTGAATTTTGAGGGGCACCTAACATTCACTTCATCGATTGATGGTGAGATTCAAAGGCCGGGGGTGACGGATGACCCCCGGCTTGGTTCGGGGAGTAAGGAACCCAGTTTGCTGCTCGTGGATACCGGTCATGAACTGGAGCAGTCCTTTTTGTGGATGAAGCAGCGGACACGGCATACCCAGTTTGCTCTTTTAACAGGGATAAGCCACAGTCTGGACAGTAGCTCTGGATATGAAAGACTCGTGCAGCTAGAGGGCCAGCGATTATCTATGCAATGGGTTGTTCCAGTGGCTATGGGGGAAAGGATCTCCCTGACCAAATACATTTCGTATCACACCTCTAAGGATTACATAGAAGACGAGCTGTTAAGTAAGTGCTTGGAAGTGCTGCATTTAGCGGAGAATAGTGGATTTGAAGCTCTTGTTTATGAACAACGGGCTTATTTGGATCATTTCTGGGCACATACCGATGTGGAGATTCAGGGCGATCCTGCGCTTCAACAGGGTATTCGCTTTAATGCTTTTCAATTGCTGCAATCCGTAGGACGTGACGGGGTTACGAACATCGGAGCCAAAGGCCTGACGGGTGAAGGATACGAAGGTCACTATTTCTGGGATACCGAGATGTACATGATACCCTTCTTTACGTTTACACAGCCGGAAATTAGCCGGAAGCTGCTCGAGTTTCGTTATGCCACGTTAGATAAGGCGAGGGAGCGAGCAGCGGTAATGTCTCAGAAGGGAGCGCTATATCCTTGGCGCACCATAGATGGGGCTGAGAACTCCTCCTATTTTCCGGCAGGAACGGCACAAATGCATATTAACGCGGATATTGCCTATGCCATTAAACAGTATGTGCGGGCTACTGGCGATTATGAGTTTCTGGTCCAGAAGGGAGCGGAAATGCTATTCGAGACCTCGCGCTTTTGGGTAGATCTGGGTCATTTCAATCCGGCTAGGGAGGGAGCGTTCTGTATTGACGCGGTAACGGGTCCCGATGAGTATACAGCTATCGTTAACAATAACGCGTACACCAATCTTATGGTACGAGATCAACTCTTTTATGCACATGAGATAGCCATACTGTTCGGCAAGCAGTATCCGGAGCATTTTGAACGCCTGAAGCGCAAGATTGGGCTAACTGAAGAAGAACCTAGTGATTGGCTAATGGCCGCGGAGAAGATGTATATTCCTTTTGATGAGGGGCTTGGCATCTATGCTCAGGATGATACATTTCTGACGAAGCAGAAGTGGGACTTTGAACATACGCCAGCAGATAAATATCCTCTTCTGCTTCATTACCATCCGTTGGTGATTTACCGCCATCAGGTGCTCAAACAGGCGGATCTGGTGATGGCCATGTTTCTGCTGGGCGATCAGTTCAGCTTGGCGGACAAGATCCGCAATTATAATTACTATGAGCCGCTGACGACACATGATTCTTCTTTGTCACCGTGCATTCACAGTATTATTTCTGCTGAAATTGGTGATTTAACGGGGGCGTACGCCTATTTTGACCGCACGGTACGGATGGATTTAGATGATATTAACCGCAACGTGAAGGATGGGCTGCACACTGCAGCTATGGCAGGCTCCTGGCTGTCAATTGTAAATGGGTTTGGTGGGATGCGCTTATGTGGCGGTATGCTATCCTTCAATCCTGCCTTGCCAGCCCAATGGGACAGCTATCGGTTTAAAATAACAAGCGGTGGGCAGCTATTGGATATATATGTTGATAATAAAGTAGTCATTTATACACTACTGGTGGGTGAAGAAATTGAGATTCTACATAAGGGAAGCCTTGTACAGCTTACTGCAAAGAAGTCGTTGTCCCTTTCAAATGTGAAGCAGCTTGAGGCGGTCGTTTTCGAGCTGGATGGAATTATTACTGATTCTGGTGAGCATCATTATCTGGCCTGGAAAGCTTTAGCTGATGAGCTTGCGATTTGTTTTGATAGAGAGAAGCATAAACGTCTGAAGGGCCATAGTCGAATGGAATGTTTAGAGATCCTACTCGAGGGAAGTGGCCTGAATTTACCCCAACCGGTAAAAGGAATGCTCTGCAACAAAAAGAATGAAAAGTATAAAGAATTGATTCAACAAATGACACCGGATGATTTGCACCCGGGTATCCATAGACTGCTGACCGCTTTGAAAAAAAAGCGAATCCCTGTCGGGCTGGCTTCAGTCAATGAGAATGCGATGTTGATTCTTGAACGCCTGAAGATTGGGCGCTTGTTTCAGGCGATTGTTGATCCCAAAAGCATCCGTATGGGCAAGCCAGATCCGGAAATTTATTTACAGGTCACCGAGATGCTGGGGATATCACCTGACTGCTGCGTAGGTATCGAAGATACCGAGGTGGGAATAGCTGCCATCAAAGCCGCTGGGATGAGGTCGGTTGGAGCGGGAAGTCCATCCTTGAAAGAGAGTGCTGAGCTATGGGTTCCTTCTACCGCAGAGTTACATATAGAGAAATTGGAACAGCTATTTGAGTAGTAAAAAGTTGTTTTCCTGATAAGCCTAATAAACAGCAAGCCTCCCGGTCATGGGGGACTTGCTGTTTTGTCTATTTCAATACTTTACGCACCAGCTTAATCTTATTCCCATAGGGTGGGTACACAATTCCGAGGTCGATTCTTGTGCCTCTCTTGACGATGCTTTTGCGATGGGAAAAGACTTCAAAGCTGTGCTTCCCATGATAACCGCCAATTCCAGAGTTGCCTACCCCACCAAACGGCAAGCTAGCATTCGCCACATGTGAGATCGTATCATTGATGCAGCCACCTCCGAATGAGACTCGGGAAAGCACCTCTTGTTCAACATGTTTATCCTCTGTGAACAAATAAAGCGCAAGTGGTTTTGGATGCTCGTTAATACTCCGGATCGCATCATCCAATTGATGATATTCCAATATGGGTAGGATCGGACCGAAGATCTCATCTTCCATAGAAGCGTCAGTCCAAGCCGCAGGATAGATTAGTGTAGGTTCAATATAACGTTCTTCTGAAATCACGGTTCCACCCATAGCCACCTTTTCCCGATCCCGTTCAATGAGGTTGGCAAGTCTTTGCAGCTGGCGCTCATTCACGATCCGGCCATAATCTGCGTTCGGCTGCGCATCTTGACCGTAGGATTGAGTGATCTGATGTTTGATTTTGGCAATTAATTCATTAGCAATATCCTTTTGCACAAGTAAATAATCTGGCGCGATACAGGTTTGACCCGCATTTAATAATTTGCCCCATACGATTCGTTTCGCTGCAATCTCTAGATTGGCTGATTTATCGACAATGACCGGACTTTTCCCGCCAAGCTCCAGGGTAACAGGCACTAGATTCTTCGCAGCGGCTTCCATCACAATTTTGCCGACCGGAACACTGCCCGTAAAGAAGATATAATCAAACTTGGCATGGATCAGCAGATTGGTGGTCTCTTTCTCCCCTTGAACTACGCGAATATACTCGGGTTCGAAGGTCTCCTGAATGAGCTGCTCTATAACAGCCGTGATGGATGGTGTGCTCTCCGATGGCTTGAGGAGAGCGCAGTTTCCAGCGGCAATGGCGCCTATAAGCGGTTCGATCAGCAACTGAAAAGGATAATTAAAAGGACCTATAATGAGCACGGTACCGTAAGGCTCACTTAAGATATAACTCTTTGCAGGAAATAAATGCAGTGGTGATCTAACCTTTACGGGCTTCGCCCAACGTTTGAGATGCTTCATCATGTAACCGAGGCTGTCCAAGGTGAAGCCGATTTCTGTGGCATAAGCCTCGAACTCACTTTTTCCTAAATCCTGTTGTAAGGCAGTAATAATACGACTCTCGTATCGTTTAATACTGTCTTTAAGTTTCTGTAGCTGACTAAGTCTAAAAGCAATCTCTTTAGTTACGCCACGATTAAAAAAATCCTTATGTTCATCAAGCATGACTTGAATGCCAGCCGTTGTATGTGGTGTCATAATACTTCCCTCCTCATTGTAATTGGACAGATTATGGGAGCCGATAAAAGGCGAAAGGCTCGCCAAAGCGGAAGGAATCACTGGCCGTATCCAGCTTGCTCAGAGTTTCCTCATTAAGCTGAATGGATATACTGTGCAAATTCTGTTCCAGCTGATCCACGCGTGTCGCCCCAACAATAACCGTCGAAACGGCAGGAAGATTCATGAGCCAAGCTAAGGAAAGTGCGGTAGAAGAGGTTCCTAGTTCTTCAGCGATCTGATTCACCTTGTTCCCCAGTTCGATCCGGTCATGATCCAGGAATCTTTTAAAATTAGGATCGGTCTCTGCTCTGGATCCTGAAGGTGCGGATCCGCTTGAATTATATTTACCTGTGAGAATTCCGCCCGCTAGTGGAAAATAAGGAATGATCCCTACACCTTGATCAAGGCAAAGGGAGAGAAGCTCATTCTCCGGGGTCCGGTCTGCTAACGAATAGCTACACTGAATTGAAATATATTTGGCGAAGCCCCGTGCCTCACTGATTCCAATCGCCTTCATTAATTGCCATGCTGTATAGTTGGAAGCCCCGATATAGCGCACTTTTCCCGAAGATACCATATCGTCCAAGGTCCGTAACGTCTCTTCAAGTGGCGTATTGGGATCAAAGGTGTGAATCTGGTATAGATCGACATAGTCTGTTTTTAGGCGGCGAAGACTATCTTCTAATTCCTGCATCAAATGGCGCCTCGAGGAGCCACTTCCGTTAGGTCCATCATTCTTAACTAAACCTGCTTTAGTGGCGAGAACAGCCTCAGGTCTTCTCCCCTCCAAGGCTAAACCGATAATACGCTCAGATTCGGAGCCAGCGTAAATATTAGCAGTATCTATAAAATTAATTCCATGATCCAGCGCAGCATGTACAATCTGAATAGAGGTTTCTTGATCTGCCCTTTTGCCAAAAGCGTTCGTTCCCAGTCCCAAAGCGGATACTTGTAATCCGCTATTTCCAAGTCTTTTAAAGTTCATCCTCAGCACTCCTCATCATCCATTTTTTTAGGCTTAGTAAAAAGCTCTAGAGCTGTCTCCATGAACATCTTTACAGCAATGGAGGTATCGGTAAGCGAACTAACCGCGATATGTATATCTCTGTAGGCGTCGGGCTGCAGTTCGCGGGTCACTACATTTGGCGGTAAAGATAACAAAGATAACTCAGACATCACACCCACAGCCAGCCCCTCCTGAACCATATTAAGCGCTGTTGCATAGTTATTAACCACATATTTTACATTCAGATGGCTGTTGCTTCTGCGGAATAAATCGACCACCGGCGGTTCATAGCCTGCTTTACAGATCAACATAGGCTCACCCGCTAATTCTCTCACACCTATGACTGACCGCTTATGCAGGGGATGGTCATCTCTGATTACGGCGTACAACTTTTCCCTATATAATGGGATGGTTTCGAACGTCTCGCAAGGAGCGAGCAATAAGCCAACATCAATTTCTTTGGATTCCAGCCATTCTCTAACTTCGGCGATAGAACCCTCCTGCAGGCTAATCGTAATATTCGGATATCTTTCAGTGATAGAGCTAATAATCTTCGGTAAAAAATAGGCAGAAGCCACAGGAAAAGCCCCAATTCGAATGCTTCCCTTCTCAAGTCCCCGTTCCGCAGAAATCTCCTGATTGACCTTATCAAAGCCCATTAGAATTTCACGAAAAATAACAAGGATACGCTTGCCGATGTCAGTAAGCATTAGGCCATTCCGTCGATCTCGAAGTAATAGCTTTACATCCAGTTCGGCTTCTAGAGAGGAAATTGCTCGACTGACAGCAGGTTGGGTCATATTCAGTTCTACACCAGCCTTGGTAAAACTACCGCTCTCCGCGATTTTGACGAACAAACGAATTTGAGTATTGTTCATAACAAATATGATATGCCCCTTATGAGTATTATTCATTTCATTTATATTCTTAATTATTGTATCATTTGTGATGAATCTACACCAAGGAGTGAATACATGAATCAGCAGAAGAAAAGCATCATCCTTCTTATATTTTTGGTGATTGTATGGGGCATTAATTGGCCTATATCCAAAATCGCTTTAGACTACGCTCCGCCCTTATTATTTGCAGGCATCCGAACCGTCATCGGCGGATTCATTCTGATTCTAATTGCACTTCCTAAGGTGAAGAAGCTCCGCTTCAAGCAGCTCTGGCCGATCTATCTGACCTCGGCTATATTAAGTATCGTGTTTTATTATGGGTTTCAGACGATTGGCTTGCAGTATGTACCCGCAGGACTGTTCTCATCCATTGTATTTCTGCAGCCAGTATTGCTAGGTATTTTTTCATGGCTGTGGTTAGGGGAGAGCATGTACGGGCTCAAAATGGCTGGCCTCTTGCTAGGGTTCATCGGAGTAGGCTCCCTCAGTATTGGAGGGCTTAACGGAAGCATCTCTATATGGGGAATTGTGCTTGCTTTAGCCAGTGCTTTGAGCTGGGCATTAGGAACGGTATATATGAAACGAAATGCTGTGCGCGTGGATATGCTATGGATGACCGCTATGCAAATAACGATAGGTGGTATCATTTTACTACTTTCGGGATCTGCGACAGAGAAGTGGTCGGATATCATCTGGAGTGGAACGTTTATAGTCGATACACTGTTTATTGCAGTCTTTGTGATCGCTTTAGGCTGGCTCATTTATTTCAAGCTGATTAACGAGGGCGAGGCAGGGAAGGTCGGATCATTCACTTTTTTGATTCCACTGATCTCGATAGGTACTAGCGTAGTTTTTTTAAATGAGCAGATTACTTTGAATCTTGTGATTGGTCTACTGCTTATTGTTTGTAGCATTATTCTGGTGAATGTGAGAATAGGGCGTGCTGCGAAGCAGTCGGTTTAGTTCAAATATAAGAAAGTTTAAGTAGTAATCTGGGTTGTAAGAGGGCATATTGATGAATAGGCAAGCATAAACGCCTTCGGCATCCTTATATTTGAACAAAAGGGACACTCCCGAAGCTTATAGCTTCTGAGAGAGTCCCTTTTTAATAAAACGTAAAGCGCGTGCGACTTCAGCTGTTGAGGGCCGAGTGGCGACGATGTAAGTAGCAGATTTAGCGCGTTCTACTTCCTCCAGCACCCGGTTTAAGTGACTGAAGACCGCACCAAGATCACGAATGCTTGGAAGCGAACAATTTCCTTGTAGTTCAGAGAAACTAGTCAGTTGCAGGTCTCGAGCGCGTTGTATGCAATCGGCAAGAGAATGCTGGCACTCGGCGTCTGATAAAGTTCTAGTTCCATAAAGCGCAATACAATCTGCAGTTGCCTCTAACACTTCCTTCATCCAGTCAGAAGAGGCATGATGCGCGGGTAGAAGGCGAATTTCGTCTGCAATTTCTTGGACGTAAGAATGAATGCTCTTCAAATGTGAAGTAGCTTGTATGAGTCCCTTCAGTTCACCACGGCACTGATAATGTGTGAGGGTATAGAACATTTCTTTCTGTTCCCGGCTGCTATTCGACAGGAGTTTACCTGCTTCCTCCAGCAAATTGTCTTTCGGAGAATCACGTCTTACGCCTACGAGATCCTTTAATGCATCCGCAAGTAGAAGACTTCCTTCGAATGCCAATGCTTTTACCTTGACGAACCTGTTCGGCGGCACGATAATCATATTGATGGCCAGGGCGATCAGCACACCAATGAATGTTTCCCCTATTCTCCAAAGCACGTAGTCATTCTGGTAAAAAGTAAGAGCTAGGACGGAAGTGACACCCACCTGTGAGACAGCCTGAATGTTCATCTTACAGGCAGTGGCGATACCAATTCCGATAAGTAGAATGAGCAGGATAGAAAGTCCACCTACATCAAAAAACTGGCCAACAACTAGGCTAACGATACCGCCAAGAATAATGCCGATCAGGCGGTAGATTCCTTTTTCGAGCGATGCTTTAACGCTGGCTTGGGTGATGAGGATGGCCGCAAGTGGTGCAAAATATAAATATTGGCTACCATATATGCTGTGTACCGCGACCCATGAAAGTGAAGCAGCCAGCGTAATTCGTATCATATAAAGTGAGAAACCATATTTTTCAAGGCGGTCTTGTAACCCCTCGTTCATTATCATTCATCTTCTTTCGGAAAAAAATGAAAAAACTGTCTGGTCTTTCAGTTCGTTTTCATTATAACACCCTAAAAAAGGCGTGGAGGACTGGATATTTTACAAAGTTGTTAAGTTTACGCATTCCTTATCCATGTAAGCTATCGCATATAATGGTACAATCTAATATGCTATATCTATTGGAGTGTCGAATGAGAGGAGGAATTGTCGCTTATTAGCGCTGAGCATGCCCATATCGATTGTTCTCCGCGAGATGCGGGTAAAATAGTATTGTGATACTTTAGGCAGGGAGGTTGTTAGCTATAGCTATTCAGGAAGGCACCATTATTTCATTTGAAGAGGTTACCAAGCAATATGACGACGAAGATCCGGTGTTAAAAGGAGTCAGCTTTGAGATAGAGCGCGGCAAATTCTATACACTACTTGGTCCATCAGGCTGTGGTAAAACGACTATTCTACGATTGATCGCTGGGTTCGCAGAGCCAACAAGCGGTTCTATCTATTTAAACGGTAAAGTGATTAACCACATTCCAGCCAATGAGCGGCAGGTCAATACGGTATTTCAGGATTATGCATTGTTTCCACACCTGAACGTATTCGAGAATGTGGCTTTCGGACTGCGCATTAAGAAGCTTAAGAACGACGTCATCACGAAGAAGGTGCAGGAAGCGTTAAGCTTCGTTAACCTTGTGGGCTACGAGCAGCGTGCCATTAACGAAATGTCCGGTGGTCAACGGCAGCGCGTGGCTATTGCTCGTGCGATTGTGAATGAGCCGCAGGTTCTATTGCTGGACGAGCCGCTATCTGCGCTCGATCTGAAGCTGCGTACAGAGATGCAGTACATACTGCGCGAAATGCAGCAGCGACTTGGCATTACCTTCATTTTCGTTACACATGACCAGGAAGAGGCACTCGCGATGTCCGACTGGATTTTTGTCATGAATAAAGGAAAAATAGAACAAAGTGGTACACCTAATGATATTTATGATGAGCCAATTAACCGTTTCGTGGCTGATTTTATTGGCGAGTCCAACATTGTTCCGGGTGTTATGATTGAAGACTATCTGGTGGAGTTTAACGGGAGCCGCTTTGAATGTTTCGATGCCGGTCTTAAACCAAACGAATCTGTGGAGATTGTTATACGTCCTGAGGATTTGGAAATTTCAACGCTGGAACAGGGTAAGCTACGTGTGAGAGTGGATTCCCAGTTGTTCCGGGGCGTCCACTATGAAATCAGCTGTTATGATGAATCCGGACATGAATGGCTTGTGCATTCTACACGTAAGGCGACTGTAGGCAGTGAAATTGGCCTTTATTTTGATCCGGAAGCGATTCATGTTATGCGTTTTGGTGAAACGGAGGAAGAGTTCGACAAACGTCTGGAAGCTTACGGCGAGGTGGAGAGTCATGAAGAATAAGGGCAGATCGTATTATCTCATCCCTTATTACCTGTGGATCGCCTTGTTTGTAATCGCACCGGTGCTGCTTGTCATCTATTATTCTCTATTTGATCTGGATGGGCATCTTACGCTAGATAACTACGTGAACTTCTTTACGCCTGTGTATTTAAAAATGACGCTGACCTCATTCTGGTACGCGTTTCTGATTACAGCATTCTCTTTGCTGGTCGCCTATCCGGCGGCTTATCTGTTGACGAGAACGAAGCATAAGCAGCTATGGTTATTGCTGATTATTTTACCGACATGGATTAATTTGCTGCTGAAAACTTACGCTTTTATAGGCATATTTGGTACGTTCGGACCGATTAACAATTTCTTTGATCTGCTTGGAATCGGAGAACAGCAAATTTTATTTACGGGCTTCAGCTTTGTATTTGTATCTGTGTATATCTTTATCCCATTCATGATCTTGCCGATCTACAGCGCTTTGGAGGATCTCAATTTATCCTTGCTGGATGCGGCACGTGATTTGGGTGCTTCGGGCTGGACAACGTTCCGGCGCGTTATTTTTCCATTGACCATTTCGGGCGTGCGTTCCGGATGTATGGCGGTATTCATACCGGCACTATCCCTGTTTATGATTACTCGTCTGATTGCGGGCAACAGGGTTATTACGCTCGGTACTGCGATTGAGCAGCATTTTCTGGTCACGCAGGACTGGGGGATGGGCTCCACGGTTGCAGTATTTCTGATTGCTATTATGGCGCTGTTCATGATTATTACCGGCGGATCGCGGAGAGGGGTGCGGAATGAGAAATAAAAACGGGTTCTCCAATCTGTACCTAGTGCTAGTGTTCGCTGTTCTGTATGCGCCAATCTTTTATTTGATGTACTATTCGTTCAACAGTGGGGGGACGATGCACAAGTTCGAGGGCTTTACGCTGGATTACTACCGTGAGGTCCTTCAGGATACACGTCTGATTATTATCATGATCAACACGCTTGTAATCGCCCTTCTGTCCTCGGCTATCGCCACTCTTATCGCTATTATTGGTGCGCTGGCCATTAAAGGTGTACAGAACCGCCGTGCTAAAAACACCTTGCTATCGCTGAACAATGTATTGATCGTCAGTCCGGATGTCATTATCGGTGCATCGTTTCTGATCCTGTTCACCATTGCTGGCATCAAGCTTGGCTTCGTTTCCGTCCTGCTCTCGCATGTCGCGTTCAGTGTACCGATTGCCGTGTTGATGATTCTGCCGCATTTACAGGATATGAGTCCTTCACTGACAGATGCAGCACGTGACCTTGGGGCAAGCCGCAAGGATGTTCTGACTAAGGTTATTCTGCCGATTATCAAACCGGGGATCTTTAGTGGATTCTTCATGGCACTTACGTATTCACTGGATGACTTTGCAGTTACGTTCTTCGTAACAGGGAACGGTTATTCAACGCTATCGGTTGAGATCTATTCCAGAGCTCGGCAAGGGGTGTCACTATCCATTAATGCACTATCGACACTGATCTTCCTGTTCACGATACTGCTTGTTGTCGGTTATTACTTCTTGACCCTTAAGAAGAACCGTCAGAATACCTCGGAAGCTGTGGCGGAGCCGGTAGCGGAAGCGGGGGTGCCTAGATGAAACAGCTGGTAAATGCTTTTCTGGCGATCATTATTGCGGCATTTGCGCTAATGTACTTGGGCTCCTGGATGAACTCGAGAGAAGGCTACTCCGGAGGAAATACGCTGACTATCTATAACTGGGGCGACTATGTCGATCCTGATCTGTTGAAGGAATTTGAAAAAGAGACTGGATTAACGGTCATTTACCAAACCTTTGACTCTAATGAAGCCATGCTAACTAAAGTGGAGCAGGGTGGAACTACCTTTGATGTCGTAATTCCTTCCGATTACGCCATTGCCAAGATGAAAGAAGAAGATCTGCTCATACCGCTGGATCATAGCAAGGTTCCGAATCTAAAGAATATTGATCCGCGGTTTATGGACCTTTCGTTCGATCCTGGAAACAAGTATTCCGTGCCTTACTTCTGGGGAACGGTCGGGATCATCTTCAATCCGGAAATGACCAAAGGGATGGACTTCACCAGCTGGGATTCCCTCTGGGACAGCAGGCTGAAGAACAACATCTTCTTGGTGGATGGAGCACGTGAAGTGATGGGTATGGCTTTGAACAGCCTACACTATTCCGTAAATGACCGGGACGAAGCTCACCTGCAAGAAGCGCTGACCAAGCTAAATAAGCTGTCTCCTAACGTTAAAGCGATTGTCGGAGATGAGATCAAGATGCTGCTTGCCAATGAAGAGGCTGCGGTCGGGATTGTGTGGTCTGGTGATGCTTCTGAGATCATGGACGAGAATGATAAACTGGATTATGTAGTGCCTGAGGAAGGCTCGAACAAGTGGTTTGATAACATGGTCATTCCACGAACTGCGGATAATGTGGATGGAGCGCATAAGTTCATTAACTTCATGCTTCGCCCAGATGTAGCGGCTAAGAATGCAGAATACGTAGGTTATTCCACACCTAACATTCCTGCGCTGGAGCTACTTCCGAAGGAAACTTCCGAGGATACCCGGTTCTACCCGCCTGCTGAGATTACGGATCGGCTTGAGGTGTATGATAATCTTGGCAAACGGATGCTTGCTCATTACAATGAGCTCTTCCTGAAGTTTAAGATGAATAAGAAGTAAGTCGTTTGGAGGCAACGTCAAACGACTTCAAGAGCGTCTACATGCGGATTACCGTGTTAGACGCTCTTTTTTGAAATATAAGGAAGTATAAGTTTGACGCTATACATGCTCCTTCTATTGTTCTCAGAAACGATCATCGTCCTTGAGAATTTGCCGAAGGCGTTCCTTCTTGGCTGAAAGTATATTGTAGTATAATGGCTAGGATGGATAACAGGAAAAGAGGGTACGAATGCCTACTATACTAGTTGCTGACGACGATGCGAACATTCGCGAACTCGTCTGTTTATTTCTACGTAACGATGGATTTGACACAGCCGAAGCTGCAGACGGCAAAGAAGCGTTAGCCGTTTACGCCTCAAAGCAGGTTGATCTTGTTGTACTCGATATCATGATGCCGATTATGGATGGTTGGACATTATGCAAGGAGCTCCGAAAAGCCAATCCCGATCTTCCCTTGCTTATGCTAACTGCGAGAGGTGAAACCTGGGAGAAGGTAAAGGGCTTCGAACTGGGGACAGATGATTATTTGACGAAGCCATTTGATCCGCTGGAGTTGACGGTTCGTGTTAGGTCCTTATTGAAGCGATACAAGATTGGTTCCACGCAGACGATCCAGTTCGGCAACGTCATCCTTGATCGGCAGACTTATAAGGTGACGAGAGGGACGGAGTCATTCACGTTGCCACTCAAGGAGTTCGAATTGCTATATAAGCTCGCTGGAACACCCGGACAAGTCTATACGCGCGAGCAGCTAATCGATCAGATTTGGGGGATTGATTACGCCGGAGATGATCGAACGATAGACGTACATATTAAACGTCTACGCGAACGGTTTGCGACTACACCTGATTTTCGAATCGAGACGGTGCGGGGGCTTGGCTATCGGCTTGAGGTTTACGAATGATCAAATCCTTGTACACGCGTGTTGTTCTGACCTTTCTGATCTCCGTGATCGGAGGCACATTGATTGCTTTATTTGTAACGACCTGGGTATTTCAAGATAAATTAAACGAAAACCTGCGTATTCCCTTACTTCGCTTTGGTCAGGACATTGCCCGCATATACGAAGCCTTACCGTTACGTGAGGCGGATGCACTCGTAAGTGGAATGAAGCAGCTTGATTCCTATCATATTCGAATTTACGATGAGAACGGCCAGTACCACTCTTACGGAGTGCTTAATGGAGAGAGCCCTGTTACCGTGACTAAGGAGCAATTAAAGAAAGTATTGGAAGGGCAAGCTGTTCAAGTTAAACCGAATATGGCTTCTTCCAACCTCTTAGGGCTGCCTTTGAAAACGGATATGGGAACGAAGGCGATGTTTGTGGAGCCGCTTGTGCCTCCTACTATGTCTTCTACGAGGAATTTGCTATTTACTTTTTTGGCGTATTCGTTAATAACGGGAAGCGTGTTGATACTAGTCGCTTCCATGTTTCTAGTGAGACCGATCAAAAGGCTGACAAAGGCAACTAGGCGAATAGCAACTGGGGACTTCAACGTCGAATTGAATATTAAGCAGACGGGTGAGCTAGGTACCTTGGCTAATAGCTTCGAGGAAATGATGCACGATCTGCAGCAGCTAGAGCAAATGCGCAGGGAGTTCGTAACGAATGTATCGCATGAGGTTCAGTCTCCGCTCACCTCCATATCTGGTTATGCTATTGCGCTCAAGAAAGTTGCCCTCACAGAGGATGAACGGAATCGTTATCTTGATATTATTATTGCTGAAGCGGAGCGGATGTCCAAGATGAGCGATAGTCTGTTAAAGCTGAGTGTGCTTGAATCGCAAGCCCAACAACTGCGACTTATCACGTTCAGTTTGGATGAGCAGATCAGACGAGTAATCGTGGCGATACAGCCTCAATGGTCGGCACGCAACATCAGTTTTGAGCTTGATTTGAAACCAGTAATCGTATGGGCTGACCATGATTTGTTAAGTCAGGTGTGGACGAATCTCCTTGGAAATAGTATCAAATTCTCCAAGGATGACAGTGTGATTAACATCAGCATCAAACAAGATTTGAACAATGTAACCGTCAGAATATCCGACAATGGCATTGGTATTTCTCCCGAGGACCAAGAGCGTATATTTGAACGCTTCTTTAAGGCTGATCGTTCCCACAGTCGCAAGTATGGCGGTAGCGGTATGGGACTAGCTATTGTTAAACAGATCGTATCGCTTCATAAAGGGGATATCCGAGTGGAAAGCGAACCCGGCCAAGGAACGACTATCATCATTACCTTGCCAATTATAGCGTCCACAGCGTAATTAGTGTTCAAGGGTATTCTTGCGAGGGGTTGAACGCGCGCCTCATTGTTCATACTACGGTAGTACAGGTAAGATTTCTTGCTTGCGCTGCCGTAGTATTTTTTTGCCTATTCATATTTAGTTCATATTGTCGTCATGAGGAGTACATCATCGTTGGTTAAGATCTCATTAGCGAAACGTTAAGGCGACTTAATAAATAGATTAGGACAGGAGCAGATGAGGGTGACACAAACAGAGGTAATAAAAACGGGGAATGAAAAGAAAAAACATAAAGTACGTAACCTGTTGCTGAAAATAGTAGGAGCAATAGTGATTTTGATCGTGCTTTTTCTAGCCGTTGTTTATACAGTTAATGTGATTAGTAGCAAATCAGATCAGAAAAAGATACATCAATATGGTCAGTTAGTTCCTGTTGACGGAAAAAGTATGAATGTTTTGATCCAAGGAGAAGGTGAACAGACGATCGTGCTTTTACCGGGCTTTGGAACAGGTGCACCAGCGCTTGATTTTAAACCGTTGATCGATGAATTATCACCCTATTACAAAGTAGTGGCGGTTGAACCGTTTGGGTATGGACTCAGCGATGAAACTAAAAAAGAACGAACCACAGAGAATATCGTAAGTGAAGTTCATGAAGCCGTACAGAATCTTAACATTGACCAATACATTCTAATGGGTCACTCAATTGCAGGTATTTACGGACTAGAATATGCGAAGAAATATCCGAACGAAGTGAGTGCATTTGTGGGGATTGATAGTAGTGTTCCGGAGCAAGGCGGTATGGATGTTAAATTTCCAATAAAAAAATTAAAGCTGCTCAAAGATTCAGGTCTCCTTAGATTGGGACTGCAATTAAGTGGTGACCCTTATGATGGACTGCCATTTGATGATGAGACCAAAAAACAAATGAAATTGATATCGCTCAAAAATATGAATAATTCCACCACCTTAAATGAAATGGAACATATATATCCTAACTTTGTCGCAGCTAGAGGATTAAAATTCGACAAGAATCTTCCCATTATATTCTTTATACAAGCGAATAATACAGGCGTGAAGGATTGGATTCCTCTGCATGAAGAACAAGTTAAAGACTCTGTACATGGAAAAGTAATGACATTCGAGGGTGGACATTATTTACACCATTCCAGATCCAAGGAAATCGCTGAGAACCTAAGGATATTCATGGGAGAAATTAAATAAAAATAAGAAAACGCTCCGAGTTCCTCGTATGAGGAAAATCGGGGCGTTTCTTTGCGCTTAAGGACTGAGATTATTTGATGCCGATTCTCATCCGATAGCTGACCAGAACCTCTAGGGTGCGTCCTTGAAAATGTTGTTCAACCGCAGCTGTGAAGTCTGCAATGTCCTGATCGAGTAAGGTAGCGTCCTGCTTCAGCACGGTTCTTACTCCGCCTTGACTTAGAGCGAGTCCGACATAGCGCTGCGCATCGCAGGACTCAAGATTATGAAGTACGATCTCTCTAGCAAAAGAGAACGCTCCACTAGCCTGAATCCGTGACAAATGCCCCTCTTTGTCCCATTTATGTGCTCTCTCAGCATCAGGTAAGAGCGAAGCGAGCAGTTCCTCTGATTTGGAGATCAGTTGGGTGTAACGTTCTTCTACCTTCTGTTGAAGGGGGAGAGGCCAGTCGCAATCGTAGGCAGCGAAGACGCCACCTGTTCTTAAGACCCGAGAGACCTCTCGAAGTGTACTTTCAGGATCCATCCAGTGGAATGACTGCGAGCAGGTCACAATGTCCACGCTGTCTGCTGCAAGTGGAAGCTGGTTAGAATAGCCTTGTACAAAAGTGATGGATTGGGGATCTTCTATCCGGCTTAATTTATCGATTGCTTTTCCCAGCATATCTGGATTCGGTTCAATGCCAATTACGTTGTCCGCGACATCCTTCCACAGAAAAGTAGACAAGCCCGTACCACAGCCTATATCTGCGACGACAGAAGGTGTGCTGCCCAAGTAATCGGTCAGCAGCTTGATGATCATGGCAGGAGCTTCAGGACGATAGCGGTCATAGTCCTCTTGAAAGCCGAGAAATCGATCGATGTTTTGCTTGCTATTGTTTTCAGGTATCATGTGATCCTCCTTCATGGAACCTATTTATAGGTCTATTGTATAGCCATCGCTTCGCTATGCCAAATAATGGATTACAGGTAATCGCGGGGAATGTTACTCAGAACAAGCATAAATGCCTTCGGCATCCTTAAGGACGGCAAGCGTATAAGCGAGAAATATAAGACATAAAGTATGGTGTGAAACTTATACTTTCTTATATTTTAAACAAAAATCCCCGGAGGACACCTTATGGTGTAATCGGGGATTGTGGGTTATGTCTAGTTTTAAAGTGCGCTAAGAACGTTTAGCCAATGCTACCGAAGTAATGCAGGCTCGATGGCAGGTACAAGTCCTTCTGCTGCAGCACGATTTAGTAAGGAGGTGATCGCAGCGTAGCCGTCATCGCCTAGATTCATCGAGAAGTCGTTCACATAGAGATCAATGTGTGATTTAGCCACTTCTGGAGCCAGCTCTTGAGCGTGGCTAAGCACATAGTCTCTAGAATCGGTAGGATGATCCCACGCATATTGTAGAGAGCTGCGAATCCAGCCAGTGATGGCATCGGCATCCAGATCGCGGCGAGCAATGATCGCGCCGAGTGGAATCGGCAGTCCGGTATCGCTTTCCCACCAGCTGCCCAGGTCAGTCAGCATATTAAGACCGTAAGATGCGTAAGTAAAACGGGCTTCGTGAATTACCAGTCCAGCGTCGATATGTCCATCGCGTACGGCAGGCATGATCTCATCGAAAGGCATGACGACGATTTCGCCAATCCCTCCCGTTATATGCTGTGCTGCCCATAATCTGAAGAGCAGATAAGCGGTAGAACGTTCGCTAGGTACGGCAATTCGGCGTCCAGCTAGCTTCTCGGGACGTTTAATCGCGGTTGGGCCACTTGCTGTAAGAAGCAACGGCCCGCAGCCACGACCCAGTGCGCCGCCGCATGGCAGCAATTTGTAGCGCTCAAGAACCCAAGGTAGAGCGGCATAGGAGATTTTAAGGACTTCAGGTCCCTCTCCATTAGCAGCGAGTGTGTTGGTAATATCAATGTCGGCATAGGTTACATTAAGTTGTGGTGCATTCGGGACAAGCCCGTGTGCCCAGGCATGGAATACAAAGGTATCGTTAGGGCAAGGGGAAAAAGCGATATTAAGCTCAGTTGTCATTACAGCACCTCCAATAGTATAGCGGCTGCCGCCGTTAATGCTTCCATTGCATCGCCGATCTTCCAGGCGGCCCGGTCGCGGGGACCGACCGGGTTCGAAATGGCGCGGAGCTCCAGTACCGGGAGCCCCAGCGCCTCAGCGGCCACGGCAACTCCGTGGCCTTCCATTGCCTCCGCGACGGCAGTAGGATGCCGCGCGATGAGGGCGGCGGCCGTCTCCGCGGTGCCGGTCGCCGTCGAGACCGTAAGCACGGTCCCCGTGCTTACGGTCAGTCCGGCCGCTGCCAGCGCGGCCGAAACCGCCTGTACCGTGCCGCGGTCAGCCGGCACGGACACGCTGCCGAAGCCTAGCTCGGCAGCGCTGCGAAAGCCCTCCGGCGTCTCGGCCCCGAGGTCGGCGGCTATCATCTCGCTGGCAACGACCAGCGAGCCTAAAGGTGCCACCCCCGGGAACCCGCCGCCGATCCCGGCGCTGATTACGCAGCCGTAAGATCCGGCTGCGAGTGCCGCGGCGGTTCCCGCCGCCGCTGCTGCCGTACCTGCGCCGGCAGCAATCACATGGAACCTGTCGCTGCCTTGTAGGCCGCGCAGGACCGCGTCCCGCTCTGCGGCTACGGCTGTTACGATCAGCACGCGCCGCGCACCAGCTTGTTCCTCCACCATCAGGTTGCCTCCTTTGAGAGAAGTGAAATCGCTTACTAAATAGTCATTCGTAAAGACAAGAATACGCCGTTTTAAGGGTCAGGTCAAACTTAGAGTGATTTTCATCACGCTCCTAAAAAGTCGTAGAAAGAACATTAACAGCTCGTTAAGCACCTTATGTTATCTTTTTGGAGTGGCGAGGTTGACAAAGGTAGTGTGAGGAAGTATAGTTATCTTAACTTAAAGATATTTAATGTAAAGACATTTACTTTATATTGAACAACATCGCTGTCAAAGTAGAGGTGGAAATAATGAGTAATACCGAAGAGAACGTACGTCATGCAGAGAATACTACGGAGATGGATCAAGCGTCTTCTTTAAAGTTATTTGTTGTATTATCTAAGGCCTACAGAAGCTTGATGGATCAAGCTGTGAAGGATATGAAGAGTTATGGGCTGGCATCTGCCGAGTTCATGGTACTTGAGGTGCTGTATCACCGGACCCGTATTCCACTACAACAGATCGGAGAGAAGATTCTCGTTACGAGTGGAAGCATCACCTATAATATCGATAAGCTGGAGAAGAAAGGTCTGCTGAAACGTGTGCCGTGTAGCGAGGACAGACGCGTGACCTATGCGGAGATTACGGATGCAGGACGTGAGCTGTTCGATAAGATTTTCCCGCGTCATGTGGATTCGATTCATGATTTGATGCGTGGACTGGATCAGGATGAGAAGGGTCAGGCGATTGAATTACTGAAGAAGCTAGGCAAAGGTGTATAGGAGCGCTGAAACATCGTTATGAAGGGCGCTTCTATAAGGTGGGAAGCAGTTCGCTGCTTCTTGCCTCTGGAAGATAAAAATTTTTATCATATATCTTAATGTTAAGATAATTAAATCAAAGGAAATTGGAGTGGGTTAGAAATGATAAGTCTAGGAATATTATTGATGAGATTAGTGATCGGGATTGCGTTCATAGGACATGGTGCACAAAAGCTATTTGGATGGTTTGGTGGGTATGGCCCGAAGGGCACTGGTGGCTGGATGGAGTCCATCGGTATTAAACCGGGCGTTACGATGGCGGTATTGGCAGGACTATTGGAGCTGATAGGTGGATTCATGTTCGCGGCAGGACTGCTGACGCCTGTTGCAGCGGTGTTGATTGTAGCCACAATGTTGGGGGCTATCGTTAAGGTGCATGCGCCGAATGGCTTCTGGTCTACTTCGAACGGTATCGAGTTTCCGCTTACGGTATTGGTGGTTGCGGCAGGTATAGCACTTACGGGACCGGGTTCGATTTCTCTGGATGCATTGATTTTTAATTAAGAAGGAGGTTTATTATTATGACACTTCAAACTGCAGGAATTCATCATATTACCGCTTTTGTTGGAGATGCTCAGCGCAACGTTGACTTCTACGCCGGTATTCTAGGACTACGGCTTGTGAAGAAGACGATTAATTTTGACGCTCCGGAAGTTTATCATTTATATTTTGGGAATGAAGTAGGTGCTCCGGGAACGATTATTACCTTTTTCCCTTCACCTATTGGTCGTAAAGGCAGAATCGGCAGTGGGCAAGTTGGCGTAACGACTTACGCAGTACCAGTGGGCTCTCTGTCATTCTGGGAACAGCGTCTTGCTTCATATCAAATTCCGGTTACTCTTAAGAATAGAATCTCGGAATCTTATCTATCCTTTGCTGATTATGACGGATTGCGCATTGAACTGGTGGAACGTGAGGAAGGACCGCTTAGTAAATGGTCTTTCGGTGGGGTTCCAACCGAGCATGCTATCAAAGGGTTCGGTGGTGCTGTGCTCTACAGCAACAATCCGCTGCAAACTGCAGAAACGCTTGTCCATACGATGGGAATGAAGCATATCGCTGATGGAGACGGATATAGTCGTTATAGAACTACTGGCGATTTGGGTAATATTATTGATCTGAAGACAACACCGGTTCCGCAAGGAGCAGGAGGTACAGGCACCGTTCACCATATCGCATGGCGTGCACAAGACGACGCTGAGCAGCTGGAATGGGGGCGTCATATACAGAGTCATGGACATCATCCAACACCGGTTCAAGACCGCCAATACTTTAATGCGATCTATTTCCGCGAAAGAGGTGGAATCCTCTTCGAGATTGCTACGGATCCTCCGGGCTTTGCCCGTGATGAAGCAGTGGATGCCATGGGTGAGAAGCTGATGCTGCCATCTTGGTATGAACCGCATCGTGCGGCTATCGAAGAAAATTTAAGTCCTTTTCAAATAAGAGAAATTGAGGTGAAGCAGGGATGATTCATGTATTCCATAAAGGTAAAGATGTAACGAAACCCACGCTTGTATTATTTCACGGGACTGGAGGCAATGAGCAGGACTTGCTGCCGCTTGCCGGGTTGTTATCTCCTGATTCATCGGTGCTAGGCATCAGAGGGAATGTGCTGGAGAATGGTATGCCGCGGTTCTTCCGACGGTTAGCCGAAGGGGTATTCGATGAAGCAGATCTAATCTTCCGTACTCACGAGATCAAGCAGTTTCTGGATGAAGCCGCAGCGCAATATGGTTTCAATGCCAACAATCTGGTTGCCGTGGGTTACTCTAACGGTGCGAACATTGCAGGTAGCCTGCTGTTCCATTATAAGGATGTTTTCCGCGCTGCAATTCTACTGCATCCGATGGTACCGCTTCGGAATATTACGCTTCCTTCACTGGAAGGAGTATCTATCTTCATCGGAGCAGGCACAAATGATCCGCTTATCGCTTCTTCGGAGACTGAGGATTTGGAGATTATTTTTCAGAAGGCAGGCGCAGAGGTTACAACACACTGGGGCAACCAAGGTCATCGCCTGAGTGTTGCTGAGGCTGAAGCCGCTAGAGATTGGTTGCAAATGTGCAGCACATCTACAAATGCATAAAACAATCAGAATAACCGCCGAATGGCGGTTATTTTTGTTACACAAGCGCTCGTAGCCCTTCATAAAAGGATTGATCAATTTACTTCCTTTACGTTAGTATGAAGAATACAAAAAAAGGCCCAAGGGTTGCTTTAGAAAGGTTGAAGTAAGGATCATGATTGGAATTCAAAATGGTAATAAGCTTGCCGCAGATGGACCCTCACGGAAGCAGAGATTACAGTTGGCTGTGATTCTCGGCTCCATTACAACGATCGGCCCGTTGTCGATTGATATGTATTTGCCGGCACTGCCTACGCTTGTCTCGGATTTCGGTACGACCGCTGCTTTAGTGCAGCTTAGTCTGACCTTCTTTTTGCTGGGGCTTGCTTCAGGTCAGTTGGTCGCTGGACCGCTGAGTGATGTATATGGTCGCCGTCGTCCGCTGCTTATAGGTATGTTCATCTACGCCGTTTCCTCAGTGCTATGTGCCTTTAGTCCTTCGATTGGACTGCTGATCGTTTTGCGGTTTATTCAAGGCCTTGCTGGCTCAGTGGGGGTGGTTGTCTCTAGAGCGGCTGTTCGTGATTTATATAGTGGCTCTGAACTCACGAAGTTCTTCTCACTATTGATGATTGTGAATGGTCTCGGACCGATATTAGCACCAGTTATTGGGGGCCAGCTGTTAAGAGTGACTACATGGAAAGGGATATTCCTCGTATTATTTGCTGCCGGAATTATTTTTTGTTTAACTATTTTATTGCGCTTGCCGGAGACGCTGCCGAAGGAGCGACGCTCTAAGAGTGGACTGAAGGGTACATTGCTTACCTTCCGGGTATTGCTGGGCAACCGTAAGTTTATGGGTTATGCCTTGTCTCAAGGTTTCGTTACGGCATCTATGTTCGCGTATATCTCAGGTTCTTCTTTTGTATTGCAAAATATTTTTGCGGTTACCCCGCAAGTATATAGTCTGATCTTTGCAGTGAATGGGATCGGGATTATTATTACTGGCCAAATAGCCGGCAGACTTGCTGGAAAGGTAAGTGAGACTAAGCTGCTACTTAGTGGACTATTGCTCTGTACGATGGGGGGCATCTTGCTACTGCTAACGGTTCTAGTAGGAGGAGGACTGATCCCTATTCTGATCTGTCTATTTGCGGTTGTCTCCAGTGTAGGGATTGTCGGAGCGACCAGCTTCTCACTGGCGATGCAAGATCAAGGCGAAACTGCAGGCAGTGCCTCGGCGTTAATCGGATTAATACCCCTGTTGCTAGGTAGCTGTGTAGCGCCACTTGTGGGTCTTGGGGGAGTTGAATCCGCACTTCCGATGGCGATTGTGATGGCATGTACAGGAATTCTCTCGATTCTATCTTATCTGCTGCTTGTTAGACGAGGAAAAGCAAGCTCCTAGCAGTCTCTCGTTGTAACCTAGCATGGAGTACTTTCAGCAAACTTTCAGCGGGTCTTAACGTTCCTTACTTGCAAAAGGATTATATTGGAGGTAAGGAAGGGAGGGATGACCATGAGTATATCCGCAGTCTCAGGTTCCACATCGTATACTACCTCGACATCTAGCGCTACAGATACCAGTACGCTTGAGAAACAAAAAGCGAAGCTGGAAGCTGAACTAGACAAGATTAATGCCAGCTCAGACGATGACAAGACCAAGGAAACGAAAACGAAGCAAATTGAGCAACAGATTAAGACCATCGAGGCACAAATCTCGCAGAAGACTCAGAGCAGTACTTCCACCGCAGGCAGTGGTGTAGAGGCGCCTGCTAAACCTGCGAACAATGCGCTTGCTGCAGCAAGTCCGCAAGAGATCGCTACCGCAACAACGGATAGCAAAGGTAGATTTGATATTCGAGTATAAACGCTAGTTAGATCCGTGCTACATAACAGGGAGGGCATCCTTTGCCGTGAGGGATGTCCTTTTTGTTGTGCATTTTTACGTGTAAACTACAGTTTCGGTGTTCTATTGCAGGGATTAGGGCTGTGTTGGCAGTCTAATGTAGTAGGTGTTGATTATCATGGGTTTTTTATTCCAATAATTGTTATAATGAAATGGTTGTAAAAATTGTCTAGCACAACGTGTGTCGGCGGTAAAGGTAGGTGGCCTCATGCATTCAAAACAACAGACATTAGAGAGATTCAAAATTGTAAGGCTGTTCTTATCCATTTACCGGATCCGAGCGGTGAGAGCTCTCTTTCCAGTGGCTATCATAGCGCTGGTGTATTGGGAGGGGCAGCATGAGCTAAAGCAGGTTCATTTAGGACTTATTATGCGCGAGTTAAGAAGAGTGCCTACGTCTGCCGTTTTGCAAATGATTGGATTTGCGCTTCTTGCAGTAGCTGTAATGAGTGCCTACGATTATTTGATTCGGGCACATTTTCGTTTAAAAGTAGGGCTGTGGGACACCTTCCGCTATGCCTGGATTGCTAATACGTTTAATAATTTAATTGGTTTTGCAGGTCTGGCTGGAGTAGGTTTAAGAACGTTGATGTACAAAAAAAGCGGAGTGCCAACTTCCGTCCTAACACCGGCAATCGTATTTCTATCACCACTCATGATTACCGGGTTATCTTTACTTTCTTGGGCAAATATTTTTGGTTTACTCCCGGCAACGGCATTGCTGGAAGAGCATCATTGGTTAGTATTTGCGGTATGGGGGATGGCGCTTTATTTACCGTTTTTTGTGTTTGTACAGCGCTCTGCTCTTTATGCAAAGTGGATTAATCGGGGACAAGGTAGAACACCCTGGCTTACAGTAGTTGCTTCTGTGGGTGCCTCCTTTCTGGAATGGAGTTTTGCTGGCGTAACGTTTTGGACAATCAGTAGCCATCTCTTGCACGAGGTTCATTTTCCAGTCATATTCGGTATTTTTACGATTGCTGCGATCGCGGGCATCTTGAGTATGGCACCTGGTGGTATCGGTGCTTTTGATCTTATCGCATTGCTGGGTCTCACGCAGCTTGGATTCAAAAGTGATCAGGCCATGGCGGTGCTTGTAATTTTTAGATTGTTCTATTATCTCATTCCATGGTTGATCGGTCTGGTGCTGGCTGCTCTGGAGTTTGGTCTGCAGGGAAAAAAGGGTCAAGATCGTTCAGCTCCAGGGTTCGAACCCTCTCTTAACATATGGCAGAAGATCTGGGGATGGCCGGGTCAGTATACCTTTCTGAGCGATCTTGGTGTGTGGGCTCTAGGCAAGCTTGTATTAGCTAGTGGGCTTATACTATTACTATCAACTGCTACGCCTGGATTGTTGTACCGGCTGAAGATTACAGAGGAAATATTGTCATTCTCGATCATGCAGCTCTCACATCATTTATCTGTGCTTATTGGTTTTATGCTCATATTGTTGTCGCGAGGCATTACATTACGGGTCCGTAGCGCGTATATTTGGACCAGTATTCTGTTATTTTCTGGGTCCGTGTTTGCGGTGGCAAAAGGCTTTGATTATGAAGAGGCACTGTTTCTGCTCCTCGTTGCACTCATTCTGTGGATCTCCAGATCCCGGTTCTACAGGATTAGTGCTCCTGTCAGCAGACAGAATACGATCTGGTGGCTTGCGCTTACTTCAGTAATTGCCTTAAGCTACTATCTATTGGGAAGCCATGTTCATCGTGGGTTTCTGAAGCATCTCCCACCCGGTGTAGAGCCAGAGTGGCTACAGCGGCATAGTCATGTTGCTTTTACAGCCGTGGGGGGGCTGGCTTTCTCTTGGATCATTCTTACTTTGCTGATAACCCTTAGACCCCATCGTAAACCTGAGGAGTTATTCGGGAATTTTGATATGGCAAGGCTGGAACGTTTTCTAGGCGAAGCTCAAGGTAATGCCTTAACGCATATGTTGTTTTTGGGTGACAAAAGCTTCTTCTGGGCGCAAGACGGCAAGGTGCTGCTCGCTTTCGCTAGGGTTAGAGATAAGCTTGTAGTCCTTGGTGATCCATTGGGAAATAGAAGTCTCATGAATGAGGCGATCAGTGAATTTAGGCAAGCTGCGGATAAGTTCGGTTTGGTAGTAGTTTTTTATCAGGCCACACCTGATTTCTTATCGATCTATCATGAGCAGGGATATCACTTTTTCAAGCTGGGGGAAGAGGCGTTGGTAACGCTTGATACCTTTACGCTCAGTGGCAAGAAGAACAGTGATCTGCGAAGCGTATGCAACCGATTTGAGCGGGAAGGATATGCGTTCGAAGTTGTAGAGACGCCGCACGCTGAAGATTTGCTAAGGGAGCTGCGATCTGTTTCAGACGAATGGTTGAACGGACGTACCGAAAAAGGGTATTCGTTGGGTTGGTTTAATGAAGCCTATCTGCAACTGGCTCCGATCGTGCTGCTTCGGAATGCCAAAGGGACGATCCTGGCATTTGCATCTATTGCATACGGGTATGATCAGGGCATGACCCTATCGATTGATTTAATGCGACATCGAAAGAATGTACCGAACGGAACGATGGATTATTTATTTGTCCGTTTGCTAGAATGGGCGAAATCTAAGGGATATCATCGATTTAATCTAGGTAATGCTCCGCTGTCCAGTGTAGGTGAGAATGTGGGTGCCTTGAAAGAGGAGAAGCTGGCTCATCTCGTATTTAAAAGAGGGGGGCATTGGTACGGCTTTGTCGGATTGCGCCGGTATAAAGAAAAGTTCAGTCCGGAGTGGGAACCGCGTTACTTGGCTTATCCGGCTTCCATAGCGTTGCCGATCTTGACGCTGGATCTGGTGAGGTTAGTATCCCGCCATCCTAAGGCGGAGGAATAGAGGGAGATGAACGCGAAGTCTGCGTACATTGGAGCTAAAGAAAAGGGGACCGTCTCAAAGTAGTTTTAGCTACTTGGGTACGCCCCTTTTTTTTCGTTGAGGGTTAATTGAAGTTTGAAATGATGGATTGAGTGAAACACCAATACAACAATTAGGGAATTTCTCCCTGAAATTCTAAGATTACTGGTCATTAGATTTATAATTAGGGAAAATATCCCTTAAATTCATCTGATTTGGTAGAAATTCAAGTCATTACCCTAATTTTTAGGGAGGAATTCCCTAATTTCGTTGATTATAAGCGAATATCGAATATTTTCAGGGAGCTTTTCCCTAATTAGTGTTATACCTACTCCGCCCACCGCAAAAAAAGCCCACCTAACATCCCCGCGGACATCCTACGTCCCCGCTCCACATTCCCGCTCTATATCCTCATCATCGTCTGCCATCATCACCCAATCTGAAAAGGTTTAATAGTTAAGTGAGATCTTTACTTGGACTATTCCATAAAATAGATGAAGCTGCCCCGTAAGCAGCATTCACTACTTTGCAGGACAGCCTCATCTATTTTAAATAGCACAGCCTTATTTTTTGTCGACTTCTGCATCAGGTAGGGCCCAGACAGATACGCTTCCACCGTTGACGGGGAAGGTCGCCCAGCCATCTTTTTCAATCGTTATAGTCGCCTTGTGATTATGAGTGAAATCTACCCATGCTTCACCAGCGCGTTGTTCCCCTACGAACATTCTTTTCTGACCGTTCTCACCGTTACTGATCACTACTGCGCAGCCGGAGCGTTCGATGTCTTTCACGCCGAGTCGTGTCCAACCAATCGTATTGGGATGATCGAAATAATCCTTCTGTTCACCATAGGCCTTGTGATAGCGGGTGTATAGTAGCGGGTCAATCGCCTCTTTTTTACCTGCTACGGGTGTAGGACCCTCGATTCCATAATAATCGCCATAAAAGACCACAGGATATCCATCGCGTCGCAGCAGGATAAGCGCGTAGGCACTTTGCTTAAACCAATCATCCACCCACGATTCCAGAGCTTCATGGGGCTGAGAATCATGATTGTCCACGAACGTTACAGCATTGGTAGGATGAGTCTGCACCAGTGTGTCGTCAAGAATTTTGGTTAAATCATAGTTTCTGCCCCCCAAAGAAGCCGAATGCAGCTTGTAGTGAAGGGATACGTCGAAGAGGTCGATTTTATAATCGACGGTATTTAGAAATTGTCGACAGGATTCTAAATCCGAATTCCAGAACTCACCCACGATATAGAAATCCTTCTCACATTTATTGAACAACTCTACCGCGAATTCTTTCACAAACTCATGGTTGATATGCTTGATGGCGTCCAAGCGAAAGCCGCTGCAGTGGAGTGTGTCCACCAGCCATTTTCCCCATTGAATCATTTCTTTTTTGACTTCTGGATGGCTGTAATCGATATTTGCGAACATTAGGTAATCGTAGTTACCGAACTCGTCGTCGACATTCTGGTTCCAGGTTTTATTCTCTCCTACGATACGGAATACACCTGTTCGCCCCGATTTGGCGTCAAAGTCAGTGCCGTTAAAATGATTGTGATTCCACTTAAAAGAAGAGTGTTTATCCCCACGGCCGGGGAAGGTGAATTTCGTCCAGCCCTCAATCTCGAAAGGCTTCGAGATCTCTTTCATCCGGTCATTAGGATCGACTTCGATAACCTGGAAGACTTCCTTTTCATCCGCACCTGCCTTATGATTCATGACCAAATCAACGTACACGGCGATGCCGTTTTTTTGACATTCCGAAATTGCGTCAATCAGTGCTTGTTTGGTGCCATATTTGGTGCGTACCGTACCTTTTTGGTCATATTCGCCCAGATCGTATAGATCATACACGCCATAGCCTGTATCGTCGGCGGAGACAGCCTTTGTCACAGGAGGTACCCAAACAGAATCAATGCCTACGGCTTTTAGTGCGGGAGCTGTTTCTTTTAGGCGATCCCAGTGTTTGCCGTCCGCAGCAACATGCCATTCAAAAAACTGCATCATTGTATGGTTCCTCATTATTTCTTGCGCCTCCATATCCATAAAGCGAATTTTTTCTACACTCTGATTAGATTTTCAGATAACTCTTATTAAACTTAAAAACAGACTATGAAAAATATGGCCGGCTGATGAATGCGCTGGGAGGGACAAGGATGCTATTTATATAGGCTTGAAAAGTGTAATTTCTGACCTCTGGGAGAGGTGGACAGCGTTGCGTCCGTTTCGTTTGGAACTGTACAGGGCATGGTCAGCCTCTGACAGCAGCTCTTCTAGAGTGGCTTCAGGACTTAGGGCTTCCACAACTCCGAAGCTGGCGGTCACGTTAATAGGCCCGATGAGGGTATACAAGACACTTTGTTCAATATCAGCGCGGATGGTTTCACAAAGCTGTGCGGCTTGCTTGAGCGACGTATCTGGCAGACAGATCACAAACTCCTCGCCACCATAACGGCCAAAGAGATCTCCCTCCCGCAGATGCCTGCTGCAGACCTGAACAATATGCTGGAGAGCTTGATCTCCATATAGATGTCCATAGCGGTCATTAATGCTCTTGAAGAAGTCCACATCCATCAAAATAATCGCTAATGAACTCCGACTGCTCGCGGCCTGAACAAGAAGCTCTCGGCTCAGTTCCAAAAAGTAGGTACGGTTATAAATCCCCGTCAGACTGTCTGTAGTAGCCAATTGACGTAGCTTGTCTTGAAGTAGGACTCGGTCAGTTACGTCAATCAGCATGATCATTTGTCCTGCTATGTCCCCCCCTTGTTTCTGTACGGGAGAGGATCGAATTTGATAGTAACAAGTCTCGTCTGCTTTGTTCCAAGCAACTTCCCGTTCTTCGCGCAGTAGCGGCTGTGCATCCATAACATAGGACAAGGCATCTTTGCCTGCACTAAGAAACAGTTGCGCCAGCGGTTTGCCAATCGCCGAGGAATTAAGTCCTTCTATCATATCCGCGGCTGCGCTATTGTAATCAACGAGCATGTCCGAGAGATCGGTAACAAGCACCCCATCTCTCATGCTTTCAAATAAATTCTCACGAGCGATAGGCGCAGCTGTTAACATGCCTCTTGATAGGATGGCCCAGATATATAGGGTGGAAGTGATACTCATAATGATTGGAACGGGATCCATACCGTAGGGAGTCAGGCCCATCAAATATAAAAAAGAGCCTAAAGTTGGGAGGCTTAGTCCAATTAGAATGGTTACGATTTGTCTGCGGTATACCCGTTTCATCCGATTCCACTGCCACAACATGAGGCAGATAGCTGCCAGTAGACAGCCAAAGGTAAAGCTGCCGTGAATGATATACCAAGGTCCCATTATTACATCAACAAGTGGGGAGGGAGTATTGTCCCGCAAGTAAATGGATTTATAGAAGAGATGGTGGTAATCATTGGTCCATACCATCAGCGTTGTAATAAACGGTATTATGTACAGTGCCGTTCGCATGCCCTTTTTAAGTAGACTCTCCAGCCCCACGAAATGCATCACCATGATAAGGCTCGCCGGCGCTATAAAAGGCATCCCCAGATACTCTACTTTAATCCAAAAACTCATTTCCTCCAGTGTTTTTCCCGACAGCTCTAGTGCGAAGCCGAAGGTATAAATCGCGGAAGTGCAA
Source organism: Paenibacillus sp. G2S3 (assembly GCF_030123105.1). Classification (NCBI taxonomy): domain Bacteria; kingdom Bacillati; phylum Bacillota; class Bacilli; order Caryophanales; family Paenibacillaceae; genus Paenibacillus; species Paenibacillus sp. G2S3. Next base: position 6,381,841 of record NZ_CP126095.1, on the reverse strand, counting down.
GAGCTTATAACAAAGGCTCTAATTCCTAAGAAATCAGTTTTTTTATAATAGGCGAAAAGGGCTAGTAACACGCTCAGCACACCTGATATAGCAACAATTACAATATAATTCGAGATTATAGATCCCATGGGTCTATTGTCACCTACCAAGGAAAGATATGGATAAATATTACCACATATCTACAAATATTTAAAAATCACTTCATTTTAAACTCGAATAAATGTCCCTTAGACAAAATGACGTGATTTAGCGGGAGCTATTTTACTAATTGTCTAATGAGAGTCCAGTGAGCAGCGTGTAACATGTTAGTTAATACTACACAACAGAAGATTTTAACTCGGAACACTCTCTGATGAGTCAGATTAATTAACATTAATTGCACAGCTTATTTTGATAAGGGGGGCTGAGAATGTCATTACTCACGACAAATATTCCTGAAATTCAGCTGGAAAATGTTGAAATGCGCTATCAGACAGAAGCTGCCGATGTGCTTGCGCTGCATCAGGTGAGTCTTGATATTGCCAAGGGGGAGTTCGTCTCACTGCTCGGACCTTCCGGATGTGGAAAAACAACACTTTTGAGACTGATGGCCGATCTCATCGTGCCAACAGGTGGGAACATTGTAGTGGCTGGAAAAAGCGCTAGAGAAGCAAGGCTAGCGCAGAAATATGGCATTGTTTTTCAAAGTCCTGTGCTGTATGACTGGCGCAAGGTAAAACATAACATTACATTGCCACTGGAATTGATGGGAGTGAAGAAGTCGATCCGTGAGGAGAAGGCGTTGGAGCTTCTTGATTTAGTGGGCCTGCAGAGCTTCGCAGATAAATATCCTTGGCAGCTTAGTGGGGGGATGCAGCAACGTGTAGCAATTGCCAGAGCGTTGTCGATGGAGCCGGAAATTTTGCTGATGGATGAACCGTTCTCTGCGCTGGATGAGTTTACACGTGAGCGTCTGAATGAAGAGCTGTTGTCCGTCTGGAGCAAGGTGCAGAACACAATTGTTTTTGTAACTCATAGTATTCCTGAATCTATATTCCTCTCTGACCGGGTGTTTGTTCTGTCCCCACATCCAGGTCGCTTGTCCGCTGTGGTTGAAATTCCTCTGTCACGTCCACGCACCGCGGAAATGAGAAACAGCCCAGAGTTTTTCGAGCTGATCGCGAGTATTCGCGACAGCTTCGAAGGGGTGTAGGGATGAAAGGGGGCACTATCTTTGCACGGGGGCGCCTGCTGCCGTTGTTTGTCTGGATATTTGGTTTGCTGCTGGTCTGGGAAGGGACCTCATGGATGTTGCTCCATGTGGTGGAGACACCGCTAGCTCAGTCCAAATTGCCTTATGTTCATGAGGTGCTATCCACGCTGTGGAAGTATAGTGGCACACTTCTGAAGGAGGGGGCTGCGACCTTTGGCAATGCTGGTGTTGGCTTTCTGATTGGCGCGGTGGCTGGTGCCTCGCTGGCAGTACTGATGAGCTTATCGAAGACGATAGAGCAGTTAACATTTCCTTACGCTATCGCCTCCCAGATGATTCCGATTCTGGGGCTGGCGCCGATTATTTATGGGATTGTGCGTGATGAGCAGACCTCGCGGATTATTATTTCGGGATATATCACCTTTTTCCCGGTGGCACTGAACATGCTGCGCGGCTTGCGAAGTGTAGATCCTTCAGCGCTCGAATTAATGCATTCTTACGCAGCAAAACCATGGGCAGTCTATTGGAAGCTCAGATTTCCAGCGGCTCTGCCAGGACTGTTCGGAGGACTTAAGATTGCTGCTCCGCTTGCTGTAACTGGCGCTATTCTCGTAGAACTTATGGGTGCGCAGCACGGGGTTGGTGTAATCATGCTGCGCAATCTCTACTATGGCAGCTCTCATACCTATATGTTCTGGTCTACGGTGATTGTGGGTGCTTTGTTGGGGATTGCAAGTTATTGGTTGATCAGTCTAATAGAACGTCTAGTGGCACCGTGGCAGCCTGAATTTCGACCGAAGGGAGGTAGCTGCTAATGGAAACCAACTCCGTTCGGGAGACCAAGTTTATTGGCCCAACAAGTAAAGAGATGGCTCAGCCAGCACTAACGGCTGCACAGAAGAATGCTGTGGCAATTCCAAAGCCTATGGAAGAGGCTACACGTTGGGGCAGTTCGCGAATGCTGAAGAGAATGTTTAGTGCAGGGGTGATGTTGCCTGTATTAGCTGGTGTACTATTCCTTGCACTATGGGAATTTCAAATTTTTCATAAGATCTTTGATCTGAAAAAATATCAGCTGCCGCTTCCTACAGCAATTGCCACGACCATGAGGGATAATTTCAGCATGTTGTTGTCCTATACCGGATACACCCTTACTGAGGCTGTGCTGGGAATGTTGGTTGGTTCTGCGATCGGATTTCTGATTGCTCTAGCTGCTACAGCGTGGCCGCGTTGGGGAAGTGGAAGTCTAACTTTGGTTGCTGCTCTAAATGCTGTACCCATCGTCGCCCTCGCGCCCATTATGAATCTATGGTTCGGGGATGGGATTGGCTCGCGAATTGCCATAGTAACTGCAACTACGATGGCTGCGATGGCAATCAACGCCTATAAAGGCATGGCAGCGATTGATCCGCTGGCGCTGGATCTGATGCACTCTTATGCGGCGGGTAAACCTGCAGTGTTCCGTTATTTGCGGATTCGAAACAGTCTTCCCTATGTATTTACGGCGCTGAAAATTAATGCCACTGCCAGCATGATCGGGGCTATTGTCGGGGAATTCTTTTTCTCCTCCAAAGGGCTTGGGTATTTGCTCTCCAATTCCATAAAGGTCGCCAAAATGCCGCTTGGCTGGTCCTGTATTGTCCTGGCTGCAATTGCAGGGGTACTCTTCTACCTGGTGGTTGAGCGGCTTGAGAAAGTGTTCATTAAGTGGCACCCTTCGCAACGATAGCATTAGCCTTAGCATCACTACATCCAGCTATGTGGGAATGGAATAGAGAAACCGCCCGCAGCTGTGTGCATAAAACGCATCACGATGATTGTCCATACTGTGCTGTCTTAAAATATAAGGATTTATAAGTTTCACACTATACATCATCCTTATATTTCTCGCTTAAACGCTTATCGTCCTTATAAGGACGCCGAAGGCGTTTTGCTTGTTACAAACCTAAATTACGGTAGGGGGAGTTCGATTGATGAACGGGAAAAAACGCAAATTTCGTGGTGGGTTGTTGGTGGTAGTGATGATGCTGGTAGTTTCTTTAATGGCGGGTTGCGGGGGCAACAATAATAATTCGGCTGCTGAAGCCACGACTGCCCCTGAAGCTTCAGTAGCTCCTGAGGCAAGTGCTACGACTGAACCTGCGGCTGATCCAGTTACAGTGAAGCTGCAGTTGAAATGGGTGCCACAGGCACAATTCGCTGGGTATTTTGTGGCGCAGGATAAAGGTTATTACAAGGAAGAAGGACTGAATGTAGAGATTTTGCCGGGAGGTCCGGATATTGTTCCAGAACAGCAAGTGGCAGGGGGCTCTGCGGATATCGGTGTTGGCTGGGTAGCAAGTTTGCTTCCAAGTCTTGAAGAGGGAATGCCTCTGGTGCAGATCGCGCAAATCTATCAAAAGAGCGGACTGGTCCTGGTCTCCAAAAAATCGGCGGGCATCAACTCCGCAGCCGATCTAAAAGGTAAAAAAGTTGGAAACTGGATGGGTGGCAATGAATTTGAGTTATTAGCCCTATTCGATAAATATAAATTCGATCCGAATAAGGATTTAAGCTTTACGAAGCAAGGTTTTACGATGGATCAGTTCTTGGGTGATCAGATTGATGCGGCTTCGGCGATGACTTATAACGAATATCAGGTTGTGCTTGAGTCGGGCATTAAAGCAGAGGATCTGAATGTCATTGATATGAATACAGAAGGCGTAGCGATGCTTGAGGATAACTTATTCGCCAATAAAGAATGGCTTGCGGAGAACAAGGAGACTGCGGCGAAGTTTGTTCGCGCCTCATTGAAAGGCTGGAAAGACGCCATTACCGATCCTGCAGCTGCGGTGGACAGTGTAATGAAGCAAGCGGAAGACGGCAGTACTACTAAGGAGCATCAATTGACGATGATGACCGAGGTTGCCAAGCTGATTCTGCCAGAAGGCTTTGACAGTGCGAAAATGGGATATACCGATGCAGCGGCCTTTCAACAAACGGCTGATATTTCGCAAAAGTTCGGTGTTATTAAAGAGCCAGCTAAGGTGGATGAGGCTTACACGAACGAAATCGTAGAAATGGCAGCAAAATAACAAGCCGAACTTATAGTTATAATAGATGGCCGCCCGTTCTGGCGGTCATCTATTGTAATCAGCAGTCCATCTGTGCATCTGAAATAGAGAAAGAGGTGCGAGTTATGTCTCTCCTAGTGAAACAAGTCGAGAAGGTTAAGAATTATGTGAATGGAGCTTGGGTAGAGTCGTTATCCGGACAGGAAGAAGAGGTATACAATCCGGCGACCGGCGAAGTGATTGCTTATGTACCTATATCAAATAAAGAAGAGTTGGGAATGGCGGTCGAGGCTGCGGCTACGGCATTTCAATCTTGGAAAAAAGTCGCTGTACCGCGTCGCGCACGCTATTTTTTTCAATATCAACAGCTACTGGTAGAGCATTGGCATGAGCTGGGTGAGCTGATTACGCTGGAGAACGGTAAGAATCTGGAAGAGGCGCAGGGTGAGGTGCAGCGCGGCATTGAGTGTGTTGAATTTGCCGCAGGCATCCCCACATTGATGATGGGCAGCCAGCTTCCGGATATTGCTACTGGAATTGAATCCGGGATGTACCGCTATCCGCTAGGAGTTATTGGTGGGATTGCTCCGTTCAATTTTCCGATGATGGTCCCTTGCTGGATGTTTCCACTCGCCATTGCTTGCGGGAATACCTTTGTGCTGAAGCCTTCGGAGCGTACGCCGCTGCTGGTTAATCGGTTAACTGAACTATTTGCTGAAGCGGGCTTTCCGCCCGGTGTGCTGAATGTTGTTCATGGAGCGCATGAGGTGGTAAACGGGCTGTTGGAGCATGAGGAAGTGAAGGCGATTTCGTTCGTGGGTTCTCAGCCGGTAGCGGAATATGTATACAAGACAGGGACGGCGCAGGGGAAACGAGTGCAGGCGTTAGCAGGAGCTAAAAACCATTCGATTGTGCTGCCTGACGCAGAACTGGATAATGCGGTGAAAAATATAATTGCCGCTGCGTTTGGCTCTGCGGGTGAGCGGTGTATGGCTTGCTCGGTTGTGGTAGTCCATGAGGCTATCGCTGACGAGCTAGTCAGTCGCCTGGTAGCGGCTGCGAATGAGCTTAAGATGGGTAATGGTGCCGATGATGGGGTGTTTCTGGGACCGGTAATCCGTCAGTCGAATAAGGATCGTACGCTCGATTACATTGAGATTGGAGAAGCTGAACAAGCCAAGCTAGTGAGAGATGGGCGGAAAGATGCGGCTGCGGGCGGTGTGGGTTATTTTATCGGGCCGACGATATTTGATCATGTGCAGCCGGGAATGACCCTCTGGGAGGATGAGATTTTTGCGCCGGTATTGTCTGTGATTCGTGTGAAGAATTTGAGTGAAGCTATTGCGGTGACGAATCAGTCTCCATTCGCGAATGGGGCGTGCATTTACACAGATAGTGCTAAAGCGATCCGCGAGTTCCGGGAAGAGATTGATGCAGGGATGCTGGGTGTGAATCTAGGCGTGCCTGCGCCAATGGCCTTTTTCCCTTTCTCGGGTTATAAGAAATCGTTCTATGGAGATCTGCATGCCAATGGGCGTGATGGGGTGGAATTCTATACCCGTAAAAAGATGATCACTGCCCGTTATTAGAGAAAATGAGCTACTGAGAGGAGAAAATGTTATGCAGAGTCTGGGGAATGATAGTGAGCTTGCGGTAAACAAGGATCAGAAATATTTATGGCACAATATCACGCCTTATAGTGAAAAGAACCCACCTATGATTGCCGCTTCGGCAAGTGGGTCGTGGATTACGGATATACAGGGCAACCGCTTTTTGGATGGAATGTCTGGGTTATGGTGTGTAAATGTGGGATACGGCCGCAAGGAGCTGGCAGAAGCAGCCTATAATCAATTGCTGACCCTGCCTTATTTTCCACTGACTCAAAGTCATCTCCCGGCGATAGCGCTGGCAGAGAAGCTGAATGAGTGGCTTGGAGACGAGTATGTTATCTTCTTTTCCAATAGTGGGTCAGAAGCCAATGAGGCTGCCTTCAAAATGGCCCGCCAGTACCAGCAGCAAATTGGCCAGCATTATCGCCATAAATTCATTGCCCGTTATCGTGGATATCACGGCAGCTCGCTGGGTGCGTTATCCGCAACAGGTCAGGCACAACGCAAATATAAATATGAACCGCTGACAGGTGGGTTTCTGCATGTAGCTCCCCCGGACAGCTATCGCCGCCCGGCAGGGATGTCTGTAGAAGAATTTAACCTCCAGTGTGCCCAGTCCATTGAGGATACGATCATCTGGGAAGGCGTGGAGACGATAGCTGCGGTGATCATGGAGCCTGTAATTACGGGCGGTGGCGTCATTGTACCTCATCAGGTTTATTTGGATCGGGTGCAGGAAATCTGCCGCACACACGGCGTGCTGCTTATTATGGATGAAGTGATTTGTGGATTTGGGCGCTCTGGACGTAAGTTTGGACATCACAACTATAATGTGAAGCCTGACATCGTGACGATGGCTAAGGGGCTGACTAGTGCTTATCTTCCCTTGTCCGCCACCGCTGTTCGTAAGGATATCTATGAGGCGTTTAAGGACAATAGCGATGACTATGGCCATTTTCGCCATGTGAATACCTTTGGTGGCAATCCTGCCTCATGTGCGCTGGCGCTGCGTAATCTGGAAATTATCGAGCAGGAGAAACTGGTGGAACGTGCGGATCTTTTAGGCGAAAGGCTAAATACGGAATTCACCGAGCTGCTTGATCACAAGCTTGTAGGGGATGTCCGCAGCTTTGGTTTAGTGACAGGCATCGAGCTAGTTGAAGATAAGGTTAGCAAAAAGCCAGTTGATCTGAGTATTGTGAAAGGCATTATTGCTGAATGTAAATCCAAAGGACTTATTATCGGCAAGAATGGTGATACGGTAGCTGGGTTCAACAATGTGCTTACCTTCGCCCCGCCGTTATCCTCCACAGATGAAGATATAGAGTTTATTATAGATACCTTCAAATCTGTACTGAGCGGGGGCTGGGCAAAGTGATTTTGTCCGGATATAGAAATTGGTAGGCGCGCAGGGCGACCTGAATGGAGATCCGGTTCTCTGGCTGCATGAAGTCTTCGCCTAGCAGCTCTGTTATTTTGTCCAGACGGTAATAAAGTGACTGTCTGACGATGAATAAATTCCGTGCGGCAATTTGTTTGGAACCATCATGATCAAGGTAGACACGGAGCGTGAGAAGGAGCTCGCTGCCTTTAGTTTGATCGTGATCGATCAGTGGGCCGAGATAGCTGCGAATGAAGTTCTGCAACGTTTTTCCGTCATTTAGACTAAGTAGCAACTGGAATACGCCAAGCTCATCGTAAAAGAGCGGTGACTTCTGATAACAAGAGTATAACGATAAAGCTTGCAGGGCTTCTTGATAACCGGAATAGGCTTGTTTTAGACGCTTATGCGATTTGCTGACTCCGATGACCAGCTGCAAATCTTTGAGCTTCTCATCGGAGCGGATATGCTGAAGGGACTCAAGTGCTTGCTGCAGCCGCATTTTTCCAGGCATTTTCGATTGAATGTCGAGTGCGATGACGGTGAGGCGATTGTTCTTGAGTGTGATCAGCGGACGTAGGGAATATTTTTCGAAAATGGAACGCAGGATGAGCGAAAGGTGGAAGGTGATTGATTCCCATTCGTTCTCTGAGCTGTTCCATTTTACGTCTCTAGGGTTCTTGATTTCAATAAGGCATACACGGTAAGGGAGTTCGTTGACCATGTTGAAATTGGAACCGATCAAGCCTTTTAAACGATTGTCATCCTCTATACGACCATTGATCAGCTCATCGACCCATAGATTTTCTGAAAAAAGCTTACGCTCCTCCATATACCGGGTACGCAGTAGCTCTTGAGCAATGGACAGAGAGGCGGAATCTAGCAACAGGCAATCAAATTCTTGTGGCTTGTGATTGCAGACCATCAGGATATAAGCCCAGGTCTGATCCAGCGCGCCCACAGGCTTAATAGCAATCGTCTTTTGTCCGTATTCTCGGGTGTAAGGAGCGGTGTCTGGTTGAATACCTTCCATCTCGTCACCGAAGACGGTGAAGAAATTCAGTAGAGGCGCTTGCTCTTCAGGCGAGAGTGCTGGGAAGAACAAGGGCTTGCCTTGCAATTGCATATAGATAATTTGTGTGCGAGTGCTTTTACATAATAATTGCAGCACCTTCACTGTTCCTTGTGAGGTTAACGTCAGGCGGTGAAATTCGCGCGAGATGCTTTCGAGCTCTTGCAGCATCCGGTGATGCCGATTGATGATGATGGAATGGAGGTCTAGGGTGATATCAACGAAGCGAACCGTGCGGGTGAAGATGATCAGCGGGAAATCATTTGCGTTAGCTAAGTCGATCATCTCTTGTGGGATAGTGCTGAAATATGTGCCTAACTCAATACATAAACAGGCTGCATTTTTATCGATTAGGTTCTGCATGAATTCCAAGGAGGAAGGCAGATCGACACTTGCGCCAATCCCCGTAGTCAGAATCATTTCTTCCCCATGAATTAGAGTATCAAAGTTGGCACTTTCCAGCACATGCACCCAACGAATGGCACGGCTTAAGCCACTTTTGCCACCGATGACCTCTGCTTTTGCGAATAGTGGTCTTTTTAAAGCGTCACGAATGGTTAACACAAGCTCCCAATCCATAGTTATTCCCCCTCGCTTTTCTGTGCTATGCCCACTGTTTAACGTCCTGTTATTCTCAGCCTATTCTCACACGTAAAAAATACGGTTTCGAAATTAGACAAAGTGTCTAATGCAACGAAAATTCGAAATGACTATAGTTTGATTAACGAATGTCAGTATATATAACTTGATTAGGAAGAGCGTTGAGAGATAATTTCTATTAATGCTTATATTACTACAATAATTCAAAGATGTAAGCAAAAGATTCAGAAAAAAATGAATTAATGTTATATTATATAACATAAAATTGAGAAAGTACCCATAAGGAGGGACTAGTGATGGAGCATTCTTCTCCGTTAACAGCATTTACACCAGATATGTTCATGCGTAACTTTGCCGAGGCTGAGCCGCCTCTGACTCATAAGGGTGCCATGGATGAGGCTAACCGCTGTCTATATTGCTACGATGCCCCTTGCATAAAAGCTTGTCCGACCAGCATTAATATCCCCTCCTTTATCAAACGGATCGCTACTGACAATTTGAAAGGTTCGGCACAGACGATTATGGATTCCAATCCTGTGGGTGCCAGCTGTGCTCGCGTGTGTCCTACAGATGAACTGTGCGAAGGAGCTTGTGTGTTAAATGATGCTTCGGCGCCGATCCAAATCGGACTACTGCAGCGTTATGCGACAGATTGGGCGATGAACAGCGGAGTTCAATTATTTAAGGCTGGCATTCCTAATGGGAAAAAGGTAGCCGTAATCGGCGGTGGTCCTGCGGGCTTGTCGGCGGCTAGGGAGCTCGCCCGTGAAGGTTTTGCTGTTGTGATCTATGAGGCGAAGGAATTGGCTGGTGGACTAGATACGCATGGGATTGTGTCGTTTCGGCTTCCGCAGTCTATATCTCTTTGGGAAGTAGAGCAGGTAGAAAAGCTGGGTGTGGAAATACGTACAGGTGTAAAAGTCGGAGTAAATGTCTCTGTAGACGAGTTGAAGTCCGACTATGATGCCATCGTTTTGGCAGCGGGTATGGGTTATGTGCCTTCGATAGGGATTGAAGGTGAAAAATTGGCTGGCGTATATGATGCCATTGCACTCGTAGAATCCACTAAGACTGGCAATCCTCTGCTAGAGCTGATGGGCCAGCGGGTCGCTGTCATAGGTGCGGGCAATACGGCTATTGATGCAGCTACATGCTCGGTGCGGCTAGGGGCCGCTAATGTAAAAATGATCTATCGCCGGACGCGTGAAGAGATGACGGCTTACGACTTTGAATATGAATTTGCGAAGCAGGAAGGTGTGGAGTTCAGTTGGCTTACCTTACCGAAACGTATCGTGGGGGATGAGCTTGGAAATGTAACCGCACTGGAATGTGTGCAGATGAAGCTGACAGAGGAGCTGGGCAAGGATGGACGTCCAGTGCCTATGCCGACAGAGGGTTCGGAGTTCTTGATTCCTGTAGACGCAGTTGTAATAGCTATAGGTCAAAAGCGTCGCCTAGATCTAATAGATTCCTTAGGCCTTGTGCATGACCGTGGGGTTGTAAAGGTGGATGAAGCCACCTGTCAAACCTCCGATCCGCAAATTTATGCCGCTGGCGATATCATATTTGGTTCAGGCAAAGGTGAGGCCATGGTAGTATCAGCAGCCCAGCAGGGGAAAGACGCAGCCTATGCAATTGTAAAACAGTTCTCAGGCCAGCAGGAGGTCGTTGTTAGATCTGCGGGTTGAGCGTAGCAATCAAATTGGATTTTACATGACAGGGAGGGAACATCAATGGCAGATTTAAGCATTAATCTCGCAGGAATCAAATCACCCAATCCGTTCTGGCTGGCCTCCGCGCCGCCTACGAATACAGGCTATCAAGTGCAGCGGGCCTTTGAAGCGGGCTGGGGCGGAGCGGTGTGGAAGACGCTTGGTGATCCGATCATTAATACCTCATCGCGTTTTGCGGCTGTGAACTTCAATGGTCAGCGGGTTGCGGGCTTTAACAATATCGAGCTGATCACCGACCGTCCGCTTGAGGTCAACCTAAAGGAAATCTATGAAACGAAGAAAAGATTCCCGAATCATGCGATTATAGCCTCCCTGATGGTAGAACCAACGCAGCATAAATGGCATGAGATCGTTAAGCGGGTAGAGGACGTTGGTGTAGATGGTCTGGAGCTTAACTTTGGCTGTCCACATGGAATGGCTGAGCGCGGGATGGGCGCTGCCTCGGGGCAGCAACCAGATCTGGTGCAGGCGCAAACCACCTGGGTAAAAGAAGTAGCGACTACTCCGGTGATAGTGAAGCTGACGCCCAACATTACGGATATCACCGTCGTTGCCCGTCATGCGGTTAAGGGTGGGGCGGATGCGATTAGTATGATCAACACCATCAACAGTCTTGCTGGTGTAGATATTCATAGCTGGAACACCATTCCGAACGTTGGGGGGCAGGGCGCACATGGCGGATACTGTGGTCCGGCTGTAAAGCCTATTGCGCTTAGCATGGTAGCGGAATGTGCTCGTGATCGAGGTGTGGGTATTCCTATCTCTGGTATTGGGGGGATTTCGACCTGGCAGGATGTTGTGGAGTTCATGCTGATGGGTGCAACGGGCATTCAGGTGTGTACAGCGGTCATGCATCATGGCTTCCGGATTTTGGAGGAAATGATCGATGGGCTGAACAACTATTTGGATGATAAAGGGTTGGCTTCCGTAACAGAGCTAATCGGCAAATCGGTATCTAGATACTCCAACTGGGGGGATCTCGATCTCAACTATAAGGTTGTTGCCCGCATTAATGAGGAGAACTGTATCAACTGTAATAAATGCCATATTGCCTGCGAAGATGCTTCACATCAATGTATTGATATGTTAACTAATGCAGATGGGAAAGCTATTCTACAGGTCCGCGAGGAAGATTGTGTAGGCTGTAATCTCTGTTCTATTGTCTGTCCAGCAGACGGCGCGATCGAGATGGTACCGGTGGACACTGGGGCAGCCCCTCTGACCTGGAATGAGCGTCAGAAGGTGATTGGCAGCTTGAATGGTACTTATTCAGAAGTGGAGGTGGTATGAGGATGAAGAAGCTTATTAAAAATGGCATCATCGTTACCGCAGCAGATACTTATACGGGTGATGTCGCTATTGAAAATGGGGTGATTACGGAGATCGGTCTTCATTTGGAGGCCCCGGGTGCGGAGGTTATAGATGCCTCTGGGTGTTATGTGTTCCCTGGAGGCATTGATCCTCATACGCATCTGGATATGCCTTTTGGCGGCACAGTTACAGCGGATGATTTCGAGACGGGAACCATTGCGGCTGCATATGGCGGAACCACTACAGTGATTGATTTTTGTTTAACGACCAAAGGACAACCGCTGCAGCAGGCTGTAGATACATGGCATCATAAGTCGCAGCATAAAGCGGTGATTGATTACAGCTTCCACCTTATGGTCTCAGAATTAAACGATAAAGTACTGGGCGAGCTTCCGGAGATTATAGAGAATGAAGGCATTACCTCGCTCAAAGTATTTATGGCTTATAAGAATACTTTTCAGGCGGATGACGGCACACTTTTTAAGACCCTCCAAGCCGCGAAAAAAGAAGGTGCGCTCGTAATGGTGCATGCAGAGAATGGAGATGTCATTGAATATCTTGTTGAGCAGGCCTTGGCCGCAGGCAACACTGACCCGATCTTTCATGCGCTGACCCGCCCGCCGGAGCTGGAGGGTGAAGCCACGGGACGTGCAGCTTATCTAACCGAACTGACAGATTCTCAGCTGTACGTTGTACACGTGACCTGTGCAGAAGCTGCTTGGAAGATTGCTGAAGCGCGTAAAAAGGGACTGCGCGTCTACGGCGAGACTTGCCCGCAGTATTTAGTGCTGGATCAGACGGCGCTGGAAAAGCCTAATTTCGAAGGCGCCAAATACGTGTGGTCTCCGCCACTGCGTGAGCAGTGGAATCAGGATGTATTGTGGGATGCGCTATGGAGCGGCAGCTTGCAGACGATTGGTTCGGATCAGTGTTCCTTTGATTTCAAAGGGCAAAAGGATCTGGGACTTGGCGATTTCTCCAAAATCCCGAACGGTGGGCCGACCATCGAGGATCGGTTTACGATTCTATATTCGGAAGGTGTGCAGAAAGGCCGGATCTCGCTGAATAAATTCGTGGATATTATTTCGACCTCCAGTGCCAAGCTGTTTGGATTGTACCCGCAAAAAGGCACAGTAGCGGTAGGTAGCGACGCTGACCTGGTTATTTTTGATCCAGCTGTAGAAAGAACACTCTCCGCAGAAACGCACCATATGAACGTCGATTATAATGCGTTTGAGGGCTTTGAAGTAAAGGGAGAGCCTGTTTTCGTCCTCAGTCGAGGCGAGTTTGTGATCCGAGATAAGCAATTTGTCGGCAAAGCTGGCTCGGGAAAATATTTAAAACGCAAACGTTTTGCAGCGGAGGCTCCTCTTCCTTCCAAGGCGGAAATTAGCGGAGGTGTAGTCTGATGTCTGCTTTTGCGGAATATGCCAAAGAACAGCAAGAGATCGACGGGCTGCTCTTTAAAGGATATACAATTGCCAATATTCAAGAGGATTTGGACGGCGCTCGGATAAAGTTTGTTAGAGGGGAACCGGCCAAGAGCTCAATAGAACTACTATTACTGACAGCGGATGCCCGTAAGTACGTGACGACCCTTGTGGTTGCGGAGCTGAGGGTGGCAGGCGAGCAATCCAGTTGTTACAGTGGAGAGGTTTGAAGTGAGGGGATTTGAAGCTGAGTAATGAGCTCCTGTAGGATTGGGTGCTCGGTGCTCGGCTTTTTTGTTGTGCCCATGAGAGATGTGTGAAGATAACCTCCTTGAAAGTAGCCGATTATCGTATCGAAATATACTTTTTAGGGAAATCCTCCCCAAAAATAGCCGATTACGGCCCCAAACTAGATGTTTTAGGGAAAACCTCCCTAAAAATCACTGGAATAGGGCCGATTTTACGCAAATCCGCTAAATATTAGGGAAGTTTTCCCTAATTATCAGTTTTAAGCAACTAAAATACCAAAAATCAGGGAGGATTTCCCTAATCTATTTCTGCTGCTACTCACGCTCCATATACTCATGCCGCAATATGGACATGACATGCAGAGATTCAAATTGTTCCCCTACTTTTATACAATCACGAAGAGTGCCTTCCAGTGTAAAGCCACAGCTTTCATAGACATGTCGAGCTCGATGGTTGTGATCTCTAACATCCAACCATAGCCGATGCGTCTTGGTGTGTTGGAAGATCCAGTCGCTCACGAGCCGAAGCGACAGTTTGCCATATCCAAGCTCCTTGGAATGGATGACGAATCTTTTAATGCAGACGGAAAGATGGGTGTCCTGAAGTCCTGTTACGATGATATAACCGACTCTTTTTCCAGAGCGATCCCTAATTGTAAGGTGCAGAATATCTGAATCATGGATGGCTGTAGTGTGCTCCTCTTTGCTCCATTGTCCGATATAGGCACGGTTTCCTTCGTTTTGTTCTGTCGCTAATACGAATGCTAAATCCTGCTCTGTAGTACGTTTTAGATTCAAGGCTGCTGAATGAATGATCATAACCATGCGCCCCTATCTCATATGTATTTTCTATCTATAGTAACTGAGTGTTTACCCGCTGTCATTCATGTAGTTCTAGCTTGTTTTCTTTATATTGGAACAGCTGTAGGAATGCTCGCAACTTCGTGTATAATTGAGACCAGGTGTTAAGAATTCCAATCGGATGAGGAGATCAGCTGGTTATGTACTTTCTTGATATTATGTCTTGGCTGACAGAGGATAATCTGCGGCATCTGCTTGAACAATATCGTTCGTTTGGGCCCTTTCCGGGCATCGCATTAACGTTTATGAAATCATTTATACCACCACTACCAACTATTGCGATCGTCGGATTAAACGGGGCTGTATATGGTTTATGGTTAGGTTTTTTGTATTCTTGGATTGGCCTTGTTGCGGGCTGTGTGACAACATTTTGGATTATTCGCAAAGTAGCCTCCCATCGATATCTGCGCAAATGGGCAGAGCGGCCAAAGGTAGCGAAAAGCATGACATGGGTACGGCAAAGCGGGTTCAGTTATGTATTTCTGCTTAGTATATTTCCGGTGGGCCCCTTCGTTGTAATTAATATGGCTGCTGGTCTTGCTGGCATGAGGTTTCGTTCATATCTCCTTGCGCTCACTGTGGGCAAAGCAATCATGGTATTCGCAGTTTCATACATTGGCAACGATTTGGAACGCTTCATTCGCCAACCGTGGGAGATTATCTATGTTGTTTTGTTTATTGGACTGTCGTTATGGGGAGTCAAAGCCATCGAGGCGCGGTTCGCTAGAACAGCACAGGAAGGGAAAGAGATTGCTTAGCGCTGTGTAAGGACTATTTTGATAGAACAAAGGAGGAAATGATGATGAAATATCGCAAGCTTGGCAGTACAGGGATGAATGTATCGGTGATTGGCTTGGGTACTTGGCAGTTCGGTGGAGAGTGGGGCAAGGATTTCACTCAAGCAGAAGTTGATGCCATGCTGGATAAGGCTGGAGAGCTGGGTATTAACCTGATTGATACGGCAGAATGTTACGGGGATCACTTGTCGGAGAAGTTCATCGGGGGTTATCTGGCCCGCCGGAAACGCGAGGACTGGATTGTAGCTACGAAATTCGGTCATCATTTTCAGGGGCATTTGCAGCGGGAACAGCTATGGCGTGCAGAGGATGTACTGAAGCAGCTGGATGATTCCCTGCGAGCGCTTCAGACCGAATACATCGACCTCTATCAATTCCATTCTGGAACCGATGAGCAATTTGATAATGATAAGCTGTGGAGTATGCTCGACAGACAGAAGCAGGCAGGGAAAATCCGTCATTTAGGCGTTTCTATAAGTGCATCGGGCTCGGGTGTACATCAGACCTCTGCGGCAGCGGATGTGCAGGCAGAGGCCATACAAGTAGTATATAATCGGCTGGATCGTCAACCTGAGGAAGAGATTCTTCCGCTATGCATTGAGAATCAATTAGGTGTGTTGGCTCGCGTTCCGTTGGCAAGTGGTTATTTGAGCGGTAAATATAAGCCGGATGCGGTTTTTGGACAGGGTGATGTCCGTGCTAACCATAATGAGGATGTAAGGCAAAAACAGCTGCGCGCTGTAGCTGAAATTGCTGCCAACGAAGTGCCTTCTGGTCTCGATATGGCGCAGTGGGCTTTGGCGTGGTGTCTTCAGCATTCCGCAGTAACCAGTGTAATTCCAGGTTGTAAAAATGTAGAACAAGTTATCTCTAACGCCAGCGCTGCTGATCTGGATATGGTGAAGGATACTGCGCAATAAGCTGGAAACTACACTGAAAAAAGCTCTTTGACCTTCGCCTCAGCAGGATGATCCTCATTGTAGATATGAGTCCAACTGTTTGTCGAGGAATCATAAAAATAGTCCTGTTTCCATTGCTGGATATGGTTCACAATACTCCGTACGGCGGATACAATTCTCTCTACTTCCTGATTCGTCATAATGGGGTGTAGAGAGATGCGGATCCAACCCGGTCTAAGCGACTGGTCTCCTACAGTAATAGCCTCAGCGATCTGAGCAGATTGCGTCCATCCTAATTCAAGCAGGTAATGCCCATATGGACCTGCACAAGAGCATCCACCCCGGGCTTGTATACCGAAGCGATCATTCAGTAGCTGGACTGCTAGGTTATAATGAATATCACGCAGTGTAAAAGAGACAATGCCATGGCGTTCTGTATGATGTCCAGCTAGCAGCGAACATTCGGGTATGCGGCGGAGCCCGTTCATTAATTGCTGGCACAGCTCGTGCTCTCTAATCACCATATAATGACCGCTTCCATTCATTTGGTCCTTCAATTTCACACATAATGCCGTCCGAAAAGCTTGCAGAAACCCTGGTGTTCCCCCGTCTTCCCGCATCTCTATTTCATTGGTGTAACGGCGTCCTCCCCAAGGATTGACCCAAGCCACTGTACCCCCACCTGGTTCGTCAGGAATACGCCCATTACTTAGTCCTTCGTCAAAGATTAGAACTCCGTTCGTGCCCGGTCCACCAAGAAATTTATGCGGAGAAAAAAAGATTGCATCCAGCTTCTCCAGCGGCGAGACAGGATGCATATTGATAGGCTCATAGGGAGCACTGGCGGCAAAATCTACAAAACACAGGCCTCCGTGACGGTGCATAATCGCGGCAAGCTTTTGGTAGGGGGTCTGAATTCCGGTCACATTGGAGCAAGCTGTGAATGAACCGATTTTCCAGCGGCGATGCTGATACAATTTCAACTGGGCTTCAAGCTGCTGGAGATCTATATTCCCGTCCTCTCCGGGAGGAACAGTCACAACGTCACCAATCCCCTCCTGCCAGGGAAGGATATTGGAATGATGCTCCATATGGCTGGTGAAGATCACAGGACGCTCTTCCATCGAATGGGTGTTATATTCCTGAAGCCATTCGGGGAGCCTTAAACCCATAATGCGCTGTAGCTTGTTTACGGCTCCCGTTGTTCCATTTCCACAGAAGAGCAGGACGTCCTTAGGGCCAGCATTTACATGCTTTTTGATGATTTGCCGTGCTTCATGATAAGCCAGTGTCATAGTTAATCCGGTCGTGTTGGAGTCTGTATGCGGATTGCTAACATATGGACCGAAGGCTTCCTGCAGCTTCCGCTCAATCGGTTCATATAAGCGTCCGCTTGCGGTCCAATCGGCATACAGCAGTGGCTGTCTACCATAGGGCGTGGTAATCTGATGCCGAATTCCAATGGTGTGCTCACGAAAAGTCTCAAAATGGTTTTGTAGTGAAGCGGGCGTCTCTGCAGAAGAGGCGTGGATGATGTTTAGCACGGATTTCCCTCCAGCCCGTACACCGTTTATTCTAAGGTTATAAGTGTGTTTTCGGCGTACCAGTAGTTTCTATGGCACCAGTATATGCTTGCTTGGAGAATTGGGTTAAAGCCTAGTGGAATCATTTAAATAAATAATTGAACATCGCTTTCTAGTGCATCTTTTAAATATGCCGCAGCATCGATAATCTCAACCTCTGGCAGCAGCTCCTCTGTTTTAAAGCCCATGATCTCGACAGAGAGCTTGCAGGCATAGAACTTGATATTTTTTTTACGAGCCCCTTTTAGAAAATGAATCAGCTTCGGCGCGCCTTGCTCCTCCATCATCTCCTCTAGCATCATCCGGCCCAGCCCGTTGAAATTCAAATGGGAGAGTGGCAGTTGCCCAGGGCCCTTTGGCGTAATGACATCCATCAGCTTCTCATAAATACTCTTATCCTCAAGTGTCATTTTCTCCGGATCACGCACCAGAAACAAACCCCAGAAAGAGAAAAACATCGTAACCTCTACATCAATATCTCTCGCGGCATTCGCTAGGATCAGTCCAGCCATGGCTTTGTCGTATTCTCCGCTGAACATCAGAAGATTTATTTTTTTACTCACCTGCATAGTCCTCCTGTTACTTGTTTTGAATGATAAGAAAGTATAAGTTTCACGATATACGTTATCCTTATAATTCTTGCATAAACGCTTACGGTCCTTAAGAGGACGCCGAAGGCGTGTTAGCTTGGAATGTCCTTAGTATGGTTATGGAGGGGAGAAGTATGCGAAAGGAGCTTCTAAATTTATAAAAAAAAGCCCCCTTACGGGAGCTTCATCACCTTTATTCTGTTGCCTTAGCTTCTACTAATGTACTCCAGAATCTTTAGATTCCGGATCTAAAGTGCTGCGGATATCATGGTAACGGGCGGAAAGCCAAATGCTTCCGGTAAATAATACGATGAGTCCAAGAACGATAGAAAATCGCCAGTCGCCTGCTTTAAAGTTCAGCTGAAGTACCGTTAGTACAAGCGAAACCTGGGTCCAGACCAGTGTTCTTTTGCGAAAAGCCGCAATATCTCCAGTCATCTTTGGGATATTCCGAATGATCCAATAGGCAATAACTGCGAGAATAAGCGCAAAAATAGCGGTTACGGCTAATTCAGAAGAGGATAGGACATGCATGGTCTCAGGCATCCTTTCGGCTTGCAAAAGTTAGGTGATTCAAAAAAGGTGAATTACTATTTCTTGAAGATACCTAGCGGAGCACCAATCGGTAAGAAAGTGCGTCCGAAATGAGCATTTAGCACAGAAGCGCCACATCCGTATAAGGACACGATACCAATTCCAAGTTCGGCACAAGCAGCAAGCTTATGGAAGAATTCTGGAGCGATACCAAAGGAATCGAAGGTTAGTCCAATAAAGAGGAAATCTATCAATACAAAAATGATAAGCAAAACTCTATTAGCCTCAACCGCGCCAATGGTCATAAAGATTGTAAAGATCAAGTAACCCAGAAATACAAATCCGAGCTGCTTAGGATCTACAGCCTCTGCGAGCGTTGGGCCGAATACGCCGAGCTTGATCAGCCAGCTGCTAGCCATGCCGAACCAAAAGAAAGCGTAGGCGCCAAAAGCGGTCATACCAAAAGTGTTGTTGTGCTTAGCATCTTGAATTGCGGCGAATAGTTGAGCGAATGCTCCCAGGAAGATAGCCCAAGGAATGACGTAGCTAAGTCCTGTTGTAAACTCAAGCTTCTGTGAAGAAGCAACCAATGTGACAATCGCCAGTCCGAATAGCCCGATGGCGCTAGGGTCTGCGGTGACGATTTTAACAGATTGGGTGTTAGGGGATTGCGCTGACATGACAGTAAAAGCCTCCATTATTATATATAGTTTTACGCTCTTAAAAACAGCACTCAAGGAGCGCTGCTCATAGGCTTGCCTATCATATCATATCGGTATGGGCTTGCCTATAAAACAGCACTCATTTTTTGTCGTGAATTGATGGTCCTGTGTCCAATAAGAGGTTATTGATGTTTTTGTCTTCAATGAACAAACCTTTTAGCCAAACAAACCGAGGTATTATGTCAAGATTAGACATTATATGCAGTGATAATCTTCACAATCTGTTGAAAATTGATGTATAATAGTCAGTGATAATTATTATCAAGTCATAAAGAAAAGGCGGTAAGCTTTAAGTGAACAAATGGACATTATTTACGAAGGCGACCCGGTTTTGGAGTTTTTCTGTTATGCTCATCCCGATTGTTTTAGGTACAGTTGGGGCATATGTATGGGAAAGGTCATTCCATCCGGTCTTATTTATTCTAACCTTAATAGGGGCGATTTCCGCGCATCTATTCTCCAATATGGTGAATGATCTTTGGGATTTTCGTAACGGAACAGATACAGAGGCGAAAAATTCCGCTGGTGAAATCAGCACAAACTCCGGGCTACTTACAGGTGGGATTCTCTCGGAGTCTTTTTATGCAAAGATGACCTGGAGTATGTTGGCGATTGCCCTCATCTGCGGTGGAATTCTAAGTATATATAGCGGTTGGAATATCCTCTGGTTTGTACTTGTCGGTGCTTTAATCGCTTATTTCTATGTAGCCCCACCACTGCGTTATGGATATCGCGGCAAGGGATACAGTGAGATGGCTATCTTTATAGCTTTTGGGATTATGCCTGTGTTAGGCTCCTTTTTCGTACAAACGGGTCATTTTAGCATGAAGCCTGTCATTCTTTCGTTGCCGGTTGGATTCCTGACTACATTACTGTTGTTTAATCATCATTTCCTACATTGGAAAGCGGATGAGCAGGCTGGAAAACTTACACTTGTTGTAGTGTGGGGTGAGCAAAAAGCACTTGTATTCTCGCGTGTGCTCCTCTTCACCGGTTATGCATCTGTGGTGATCTGTGTGCTGATGGGTGTGCTTCCAGTTTATGCACTGTTGGCGCTAGTTACAGCCTTCTGGCCGATTCGTATTTATCGTGGACTGAAGCCGCATAATGCTTCGCCAGCTTATATCCCGCTCATGGGTGCTTCACAAAAAGCCTCCGTTCGTTGCGGAGTAGTGATGGCTGCAGCATTACTAATTCAAGGATTATTCTGATACTAATATTTAACATACAGAAGGAGTGAGCTTTCATGGAAAAGAAGGACAAGGAATTGATGAAGGAAGAACAAAACGTTAAAGGCAACCAAATGGTGCTCGGAGATTTCCACTCTATTTTAGAAGAAGGAAAGGTTTGGAAGACAGGTGGATTTACATTGCCTGATGGATCCTTCTGGGCTTATCGTGAACCGGAAGCGGTAGTTATCGTTCGTAATGATACCTTGTATGTGCGCGCGAAATTATCTCGTGAGAACCATCAAGTACAAATTCTAGACAATGCTAAGCATATGTATTACTCCGCGGAGCCAGTGGTAATTCCTGAGGCCGGAGAGATTAGCTTTGAGCTGCAAATTCGTAGCCGTACACAAGGAACAGCACCTGGAGATTTGTACGATGGTTATGTATCGCTGAACTTGCTTGATTTTACGACAGGTGCGGCGCTAGACTTTTTTGCGGGAAATGATAAATATGCTAGCGTGTATGGTATTTTGCCGTTCCCAGGGGTACAAGTACCGGAGAGCAAAGGAACGAAATATTTTTGCATCTTTAAAGAAGATACGGATTTCAAACCACGTGAATTTAATACCTACCGCATTACGTACCACCGTGGCAACGATGAGGCTATATTTTATTTGAATGGTAAAGAAGTACGCCGGGAGAAAAATATTCCGATCAAATTCAACAACTTTACAGTAGCGCTCGGAATTATGACAGAGAAGGATCTGAGTCCTGAAGGCAGCGTGTCTGTGCATGGACAAACGGTTATTGCAGAATGGTCCCCAGTGAAGATTACAACGACTGAACAGTAATACAATGCAGGCTCAATTGATAAATAAGGGTGTATGGTGTGAATATTAAAAGCTTTCTAAGATTTGTGGAGCTGCCGACAAAAGTAGCTAGTATGATCCCCTTTCTGATGGGAACGCTGTATGCCCTATATCGGTTTGAGGATTTTTATGTGTTGCGTTTTGGCTTGATGTTCGTTTCCCTGCTTAGTTTTGATATGGCAACGACGGCGATTAACAACTATTACGATTTTAAAAAAGCTTCCAAAACCCACGGCTATGGCTATGAGACGCATAATGCGATTGTACATTTTAAGCTAAAAGAGAGCACCGTCGTGGCGACGATTGTTATTTTGCTGGCTCTGGCTGCAGGGGGCGGGATTGCACTTGTTACGCAGACGGGTTTGCTGGTCTTTTTGCTGGGTGGGCTATCTTTCTTAATAGGTATCCTTTATTCATTCGGGCCGATTCCGATCTCACGGATGCCGTTAGGTGAGCTGTTCTCAGGTTTGTTTATGGGCTTTGTCATTATTTTTATCTCTGCCTATATTCATACGGATGAGCATATAGTGTCGCTGCTGCTCCAGAACGGCTGGGTCAGCCTGAATATCAACATTGTGGAAGTGTTGTACCTGTTCTGGTTCTCTGTTCCCGCTATTCTGGGGATCGCAGGGATTATGCTCGCTAATAATATCTGTGATATTGATGAAGATGTGGAGAACCGCAGGTATACGCTTCCGGTCTATATTGGTCGCCGCAATGCGCTCTTGCTATTTAAATATCTCTACTATGTCTCTTATCTGGATCTTGTAGTGCTGTTGATTTTGGGGATTAACCCTATTCTTGTCTTGGCGATTCTTCTTACACTGATCCCGCTGCACCGAAATATCGATTTGTTCACACAGAGGCAAGAGAAGGCGAGTACCTTTATTCTTGCCGTCAAAAATTTCGTGTTGATGAACGCGGCGCGTATTGTTGTGCTTGGTGCAGCTGTGCTGTTAAATATGGTAATGTAATTGAATTAAAAAGTAGTATCTATCGGAGTCAAAGCTCCTTTGGGTACTGCTTTTTGCGTTGTGAGTGTTCTTTTCTATTAGTGATGAGTTTCATTCTATGGTAAGGTGTCTTAAAGTATAGTAACTAATCCAAGGGAAGAGGTGTAGCCATTATGGTACAAAAACTTCGCTGGGGAATCATAGGCTGTGCGCAGATTGCGACAGGCTCAGTGATGCCAGCTATCATGAATTCAGATTCGGGAGTGATTGCAGCGGTAGCGAGTCGTGGCTTGGAAAAAAGCAGTGCTGTAGCCGCAGAGTTCGGAATAGAGAAAGCGTATGGCAGTTATGAAGAGTTACTTGCAGATAATGAAATTGATGCGGTGTATGTTCCGCTACCTAATCATCTCCATCGTGAATGGGTGATCCGAGCGGCAGAAGCAGGTAAGCATGTGTTATGTGAGAAACCGATCGCACTGAACAGTGGAGAGGCTGCAGAGATGGTGAAAGCGTGCAACGATGCAGGCGTACACTTAGCAGAAGCGTATATGTATCGGCATCATCCGCGGATTGCTGAGCTTCAGGACATTATCGCTAGCGGCGAAATCGGAGAATTACGCTCGATTCGAGGCACGTTTACTTACAATGATGCTACGGACACTTCAAATATTCGTTTTAAATCGGCTTGGGGTGGCGGCTCGCTTTATGATGTTGGCTGTTATCCGTTAAGCGCGGCTCGACTGTTGTTTGGGGCGGAGCCGGAAGCTGTGACCGTGCATGCGATGTTCTCCCCTGAACATGATCATGTAGATATGATGGCTTCAGGGCTGGTAGAGTTTCCAAATGGGTTAAGCTTGATCTTTGATTGCGGAATGTGGGCATATAACCGCCAGCTCTTGGAGATTCTTGGGACTGAGGGACGCATTGAGGTGCCTATGCCTTTCAACGCTAGAGACGAGGATGCGGAATTCTTTGTGTACACTGGCGATGAGATGAGACGGGTCGATGCCACAGGGGCTAATCCGTACATTCAGCAGGTGGATGACTTTGCAGCCGCTGTGTTCACAGGTAAGAGACTCATTGCACCTGAAGATCCGGTGCTGAGTATGCGGCTGATCGAAACCTGCCTTGCTTCGGCTAAACAGCGGCAAAGAATTAGCATGCTGTAACAGCGAATCTAATATGGATCTACGTTAAAAAACCTCCGGCTTGCTGCTATAAGCAGCTGCCGGAGGTTTTTTTGCTTGCATGTTCGTTTTTTAAACTGTGCTCAAGAGAATATCATCTTCGTCATCATTGCTATTAAAGGCTTCGCGGTCAAATTCACCTTCGGAATTCGCCACCAACAGCGCAGTTACGGCTGTTCCAGTAGCATTTACAGCGGTACGACCCATATCGATGAGCGCTTCTACACCCGCAACGATAGCGATTCCTTCAAGCGGCAGGCCAAGAGCGGTTAAGACTACCGTGGTGGAGATTACGGCAGGTCCAGGTACGCCGGCTACGCCAATGGAAGAGATAATACTTACTAATACCAGAGTGATGTAGTCGGTCCAGTTCAGATCAATGCCGAATACTTGGGCGGTAAACACAGCCACAATCGCCGGCCAAATGCCACCGCACGCATTAAAGTTGACCGATGCTCCTAAAGGCGCAATAAAGCTTGCGATCCGCGGGGAGACATGAAGGCGCTTCGTAATGACTTCAAGATTGACAGGAAGCGTTGCGTAGCTGCTTCTAGTCGTGAAGGCTACGGTAATGGTTGGATAGATTTTGCGGAAGAAACGAATTGGATTGACCTTCGCTACTAATAGAACCAATCCACCAAAGATAAGAACAAAATGAATAATCATAGCGACATATGAGGTAATTATTACGCTACCCAGCTCCTGCAACGTTTCCCAGCCATAACGTGCGGTAATTCCCGCAATCAGTGCAAAGACACCATAAGGCGTCAGGCGAATAATGAATTTCACGACCTGATGCAGTATCAGTGTCAGTGATTCAATAAGATCACGTACAGGTTTGACGGCTTCCGGTTTCTTGGAGCCAATCTTGATTATAGCTACTGCTAGGAAGATAGCGAAAATGAGCAGAGGCACAACCTTACCCGTAGCTGCTTCATTCACAGGGTTAGATGGCACAAGATCCAGAATAACCTGTGAGAAGGTCGGAATTTCCCGAGCAGCAAAATCTGCAGGTACGTCCTGTTGTATCCCTTGACCAGGATTGAACAGCAGCGCAACCGATAGGCCAATAATAGAAGCGATACCCGTCGTTCCGAGGAACCAGGCGAAAGTTTTGATCCCTATTTTGCGCAGATACTCCAGGTTAGTTAATGAAGAAATACTGTTTAATACGAGTATGAATACTAAAGGAATGACGAGCATGCGAATCAAGCTGACATAAATGCTGCCGAATGTACTGATAGCTTTGGTCTCTAAATCGAAGTATTGAAAGAATATTCCGGCAATAAGTCCGATGCCAAGTCCGATGAGTACCCGAGTACCAAATCCAATCCTTTTACGTGCTAGTAGAAACAAAATTGCAAACACAAATATGGAAGCAACAAATCCATACCAGTTCGTTTCGATGGCGGATAACAAGTTGTTATCTATGTTCACTACTAATACCCCCTTAAACCTAGTTTTTTAATGTGATTAATCCTAATGAAATCAATCTATATAGAATTTATAGTAAAGTCAATGTCATTATATGTTAAAAATAATTAATTCCGATAAAAACCATGTGAAAAATAAAAATTGATTGACAAGGGACTATAGCATGAATAATATGGAACTTAATCACAAGCCACTTGGAATCGACTGGACAGCCGGAGATTCAACGAAAGACGCGTATTTTGCGTCTCGTTGAGTCTCTTTTTTTATTTTTAGAGAAGGGAGAGGTAATGGGGGTTAAGTATGAAAATGTAGTGAAGTGGCATGGATCTACTGGACAGCCAGAGATTCAACAGGTGCGTAATAACGTGCCGTGTTGGGTCTTATTTTATTTGAAAAGGATGGTACAAATTATGAAAAAACTTACGATATCTTTGGTTGCTGCAACTGTCGTCTTCTCCGCACTGACGTATGCCGCAGTATCCGCTAATAAAAAGACAGCAGAGGCAGCATCCATTGAAGCAAGCAGTAATACAGCAGTATCCGTTTCTGCAGCCGCTGCACCTGTAGCTACTTCTGCAGCCGCAGTCGTTGTTCAAGCAGAAGCTACCTCAGCTCCTGTTGCAGTAACGGTTCAGCCGGAATCTTCGGCTCCAGCAGTGGAGACTGTCTCGGCAGAAGCGACTGCTGCCCCAGATGCCTCAGTTGATTCAACGACGAAGGCCGTTGCCTCAGCCGCTCCAGCAGTAGGTGAAGCTCAGCCTAAGGCGACTGCAGCTCCAGCTGCGGATACCGCTAAAGCAGCAACAACTGCAACCACAGTAGCTGCGACTGTCAAAACACAAACTCAAACAGCTACACCGGCTCCAACCGCTGCACCTACGACGGCTCCAAAAGCAATCGTAACCGCCAAAGCAGCTCAACCGGCGTCTGCTCCTGTCGTATCAGCTCAGCCTAAGGCAACTGCGGCGCCTGTTGTAACGGCAACGGAAGCACCTTCCAAATCGAAATCCATTACCTTCTCTACAACTGAGGTGGTTAAAGCGACAGCAGCTCCGGTAGTTGAGTCTGCCCAACCGAAGACATCGTCTTCTGCACCTGCATCATCCACGGTCAACGCACCAGCAGCTGCTCCAGCTGAACCGGCTCAAGCACCTGCACCCCCACCAGCCGCTGAGGAAGAGGTTTGTCCTTGATGAGCAGCAGGCTCATTCAGGATTCCTTTCAGCCCATCCATCACATAAACCTATTTAAGGCGAGGTGCACATAATGATACGACCATTAACCTTCAAAAAAATTCTAACGCTGCTGCTGGCAGCCTCCCTGCTAATTCTGCCTACTCAGGCAGGAAGAGCTTATGCTAATCCGGATAACGCAGAGGCGATAACCTCTTCCCAAGGCGGCGTTAGCCACTTTGATTATTTCAGTCATGTATATGACCGTCTGAATGATCCTAACCATGTATTTAAAACGGCAACCTATGAGGATATCGTTCATCTTTTTGAGAGTGAAGGCACTTACGCTGTCCTGGTGGGCGGCGCTTGGAGCGACAATACACAGGCCGACATCGGCTTTATCAATGAGGTAGCCAAGGAATATGGCATCTCTACGATTTATAACTTTGATACTAAGCTGGATGGGGATACCCTTCAGATTGCAGACAGCAATAATAAATTTGCTTACAAATACGTTGATCTAGTAAATAAATATTTGAAGAATTTAAATCTATCCTCAAAGGATGTTCCAGAACGCAATGTCAGCTACACCGATAAAAACGGGGATATCGTAACTGCTAATAAGATCGAATCTCCATTCCTGTTGGTCTACAACAAGGATCACAAGGATGCACAAGGAAATAGTGCTCCTGTTGTATCCTATCTGGATAAGAGCTATTCGTGGAATGAGTTCCTGACGAACGGAACACTTGATGCTGCGAAGGTTAATGCGTATAAAGCATCAGTAAGAGAGGTACTTAGTGCCGCTTCTGGGTATAGCACGATCGATGAATCTGCTTATATCAAGGCGGCGTTTAACAAGAACTACGAGGGCGAAAATGAGGGCAAACCTACGATTTTCAACGAATCGGACGGTACGCTCGTGTATGAACATGTGACCTACCATCAGTTGAAGCAAATTTTGGCGAGTGATGGTAACTATGCGATTTTGTTAGGCGGATCATGGTGCCCTAACACGCAAGCGGTTATCAAATATATCAACGAGTATGCCAAAAAACATAATATCGATAAGATCTACTTTTTCGATACGAAGCTCGACTCTGGAGTGACGGTTGCTGAACCGAGCAATAACAGCGGCACTAAGGGCAATGCTAATCCGCATAATAATAATGAGCTTCAGATTAGAACAACCAATCATCCATATGCGAATTTGTATGTTGATTTGGTTCGTACTAATCTGACTAATATCAAGACCGAAAACAATACAGCAGCCAAACCATCTGTGATTAGTTATGTGGATGGGCTTGGAAACACCGTGATTGGAGACAGACTTCAAGTTCCGTATCTGTTCACGTACAACAAGGACAACAAAGATGCAGGTGGTTCTAACGCACCTATTCTGGGGCATATTGAGCTTATGTACAGCTGGACGAACATCCAACCGGATTACGTGCAGGCGAATTACCCAGTCGGAGCCAGATACACTAACACTACAACAGCTCTGGATAAGCTATTCTCTAAACTGGAAGCTGTGCCGACTGGACTTACGGGTGTAGCACCAACCGCAGCAGACAGTAAGGATGGGCAAATCTTGGGCACAAGTTCTGCCTTGGAATATAAGCTAGCTGGAGATACGGCATATACGCCAATATCAGGATCAGCGATTACAGGGCTTGCGCCTGGTATTTATAAGGTAAGATATGCGGCTACATCAGGATATCAAGGTCCAACGAACGCAGTGGGACCAACGATCATTTCTTATAATGCTGGCGAAGACGTAAGTGTGGAGGTGCCTGCTTATATCCATCAACAAGCAGCTCCGACAGGTCTATTAGGCGTAGCTCCTACTTCTGAAGCTAATGACGATGGGCAAATTACGGGCTCAGCTGAAGGGCAGGAGTATAAGGGTGTTGGAGAAGCTGACTATAAGCCTGTAACGGGCGTAGCCATTACAGGTCTTACTCCAGGTTTTTATAATGTACGATATGCGGCAAAAGAGGGATACAGCGTAGGTAAAGATGCTACTGTTGAAGTTCCGGCTTATGGTGAGCAAGCAGCTCCTGTAGGACTAGTGGGCGTAGCGCCGACTACTGCAGCCAATAATGATGGTAAAATCACAGGGACTACGAAAGCTTTGGAATATAAGCTGTCAACGGTTACTGATTATGTTTATGCAACAGATGTAGAGATCGTTGGATTGGTACCGGGGACGTATCAGGTAAGATACGTAGCCAAAGAGGGGTTTAATGCGGGTAGAGCAGCAGAAGTGATCGTTCCAGTATTCACTGCAGAGCAAGCAGCGCCATCCGGGTTGCAGGGTGTAGCACCTACCTCTACAGCGAACAATGATGGGAAAATTACGGGCACCACGACAGCCTTAGAATATAAGCTGTCCAGTGTAACTAATTATGTGTATGCACCAGATAAGGAGATTACAGGCCTAATACCGGGTACGTATCAAGTACGATACGCAGCGAAAGAGGGGTATAAGGCGAGTCCAGTAACTAATATTGTTGTCCCTGCGTATGTGTCTATTTCAGACCCAGGAACAAGTGGACCAGGCGGCAGCAGCAATCCTGCGCCGAGCACGACTACACCAACGCCAACAGCAAATCCTCAAACGGTTACTACAACAACAGGCAACACCGTGAATCTATCATTAACAGCAACAACCAAGACGGATACAACCACAGGAGTAACTACAGCAACAATCACGAAAGAAGCTGCTACCGAGCTTGTGAATCTTGCTAAAAAGGCAGAAGCGGATGGGAAGAAAGCCGCACTGGAAATTAAAGTTGCGGCTACTTCTGAAACCAAAACAGCCGAGCTTACCCTACCGAGAAGCATAATTAACGAGTTGGTCTCTGGTACGAAGGCTGAGATTACCATTCATTATGAGAATGTAGGTACGATTACACTCGATGCCAAATCTTTGGCAAGTATCAGTGCAGCCTCAGATGCAGGGGATATTGTCATAACCATCGCTAAGGTTTCATTAACGGCAGAAGGTAAGGCTGTTCTCGGTGACAGACCCGTTTATGATTTGTCGGTAAAAGCAGGCCAGAGTACCCTTTCCACCTTTGGTGGAGGCAGTGTCCATATCAGTGTGCCATATACGCTGCAAACAGGAGAACAGAAAGATGCGGTTATTGTATACCATATCAATACCACTGGAAGCTTGGAGAATGTACGTGGTAATTATAATGCTGCCAAGAAAACCGTAGATTTTGTTACCACACATTTCTCCCAATATATCATTGGATATAACAAGGTGAGCTTTTCGGATGTTGCGGAGACTTCATGGTATAGCAGTGCAGTAGGTTATCTTGCGGCACGCAGTATCACATCCGGTACGGATGCAGAGCATTACAGTCCGAATGCTGCAATAACTAGAGGCCAATTTATAGTCTTGCTCTTGAATGCTTACGGCATCACACCGGACGCTACCGCAACTGATAATTTTGCGGATGCGGGCAATACGTATTACACGAACTATCTCGCGACTGCTAAGCGCCTTGGGGTAGCCACAGGTTCGGGAGATAATCAATTCCAGCCAGAGGTTCAGATCACTAGACAGGAGCTATTTACACTCTTGTATCGCTCACTTGTAGCGCTAGGTGAACTGCCATCCGAGAAGAAGGCTGTAGCTCTTTCTGATTTTGGTGATGCAGGGGAGATTGCTGTCTATGCACAGGAAGCCCTTCAGGCGCTGGTGGAAAGAGGTATAGTGACCGGAGCGAATAGCAAGCTGAGTCCTAAAGAAGTCACTACAAGAGCGCAAGCGGCACAAGTTATTTATAATCTACTGTCAAAATAATTAAGCAGTAGCTGAATATAATGTCGAGAACCCCCTGTAAACAAACAGGGGGTTTCTAATGTTAAAACTTAATGCAAATTTTTCCGAAGGTTGAACCCTTGGCCAAGTATTGCAATGCATCAACAGAATGTTCAAATGGAAATACAGCGTCAACCATCGGGCGAAGCCCATTTTGTTCGATCGCATGGTTCATCGTCTCAAACATGTCACGGCTTCCGACGTTGATGGCTTGAAGGCGCGCTTTTCTCAGAATGGCAGGGATGATTTCAAAACCCTCCACTTGGAAGCCCGACAGACCGCCTATTAGACTGATCCTTCCACCCACCCGCAGCGCCCTGATGGACTTGTTCAATGTAGATGATCCACCAAGATCAACAATATGGTCTGCTCCGCGTCCCCCCGTCAGTTCAAGAACAGCTTTATCCCATTCAGGGGTTTTTAAATAATTGACACCAAAATCCGCTCCCAATCCTTTGGCCCGCTTAAGCTTCTCATCGCTGCTTGATGTGATGATCACCTGTGCGCCGTGAAGCTTGGCAAATTGAAGCGCGAATAGAGAAACTCCACCAGTTCCTTGTATTACTACAGTCTCTCCAGCCTTCACCTTTCCTTCTTCAACAATAGCATGCCATGCTGTAACACCTGCACAGGGAAGTGTTGCCGCTTCTTCATCAGTTAATAGATCTGGCACACGAACCAATCCCTCCTCGGGAAGCACAACATATTCTGCAAGCAGCCCATCAAGCGGACTTCCCAATGAGCTCACCCAATTTTCTTGTGTAGGTTCTCCCGTGATCCAGCTTTGAGTAAAAATGCCACTTACCCGGTCACCAATCTTGAATCTGGACGTATGCTCACCTAAAGCGACAATTTCACCAACACCGTCTGATACCGGAATTAATGGAGAGTTCAAAATCGGGTTATAAAAGCCATCAATTACACCTAAATCCCTAGCGTTAAGGGCAACTGCCCGCATTTTTATACGAACCTCACCGGAACCAGGATTAGGAATTGGACGTTCGGTTAATTTCAGTTGATCGAGGCCAAATTCACTTTGAATTTCGTATACTTTCATGGGCGATCTCTCCTTTTTGAATTGCATAGACATACAATAATTCATTAATTACACTTAAGTAAGGAGGCACTTTATAGTGTCCAGGGAACCGAAAAGTGCATAGGAGGACTTCATATGAACCATCCATTTTCGACGAATGCCGTAGAGCCTGATATCTCGTTATCGATTTGTGGGTACAGTAAGGTCCTTGATATTATCTCTAATAAATGGACAGCTTTGGTCATCTATGCCATGGAAGATGGAATCATTCGTTACAGTGATATCAGAAGACGAATCGAAGGCATATCTAAAAAAATGCTTACTCAAACTTTGCGGCAACTGGAACGTGATGGGTTGGTAAAGCGTGAGATTACACCATCTGTTCCACCCATCGTAGAGTATTCTCTAACCCCTCTAGGGGTATCTTTACGTGAGCCTATGAGGGCGTTAAATCAGTGGACGAGTAAAAATTATGTATGGGTTGAAAAGGCCAGAGCTGCATATGATCAAGTGGATCAAGCGGATGAAGTGGATTAATTTGCGAGGGATAATCTTTACACTCTAAGGGGGAACCGATGGTTCTCCTTTTTGTGATGAAGAAGAGATTAGCATTCATAGATATAAGATAAGTGAGTTAAATTATGGAGTTGGATTCAGTTGAATGATACAATAATTGTAATTTCATTAAATAGTAATTTTTAACATTGTCGATTAGTCGCTAGAGAGGGGATTAGGATATGGGCCTTGCTGATGATCCAGTCATTGCTATTTCTGGTTTATGGATGAACTATACGGACCGAATGGTGCTTAGGGGCATTGATCTTAAGGTATACAGAGGACAAATTATTGGCTATATCGGCCCTAATGGGGCAGGCAAGAGTACAACCGTTAAGATAATGCTCGGTCTGGTAGAAGGTTATAACGGGAAAGTAGAGATTTTCGGTAGGGATATTGCTGATGGAGATGTTTCTTACAAGAAAAGAATAGGTTATGTGCCGGAGGTAGCCGAATTATATGATAGCCTCACCGCTAGAGAGTATCTAACCTTTATAGGTGAGTTGTATGGCATGAAGCGTAGTGATGTGGACTACAAAGCTGGAAAATTAATGGCCTTACTAGGTCTTGAGAAAGCCTATGATTCGAGGATCGCAACCTTTTCCAAAGGGATGAAACAAAAGGTATTGCTGATCTCCAGCATGCTTCATGATCCCGATATTCTATTCCTGGATGAACCGCTGAGCGGCCTGGATGCTAATAGCGTAATGGTAGTAAAGGAGATTTTTGCATCATTGGCGGCAAGGGGCAAGACCATTTTCTACTCTTCACACATTATGGATGTGGTTGAGAAGATCAGTAGCCGGATTGTTTTGATCGATGGTGGTGATATCGTGGCGGATGGGAGCTTTGCGGAGCTTAAAGAAAGGGGCCGTGAAGGGTCGCTTGAGGATATTTTTAATCAGTTAACTGGATTTGATAAATACCGTGATATTGCTGGGGAATTTGTTGCGGTCATGCAAGAGGTATCTTCTCATGACTGATTTCTATGTGCTGAAGCTTCTGGATAAGCTGCGAGGTGGGTTTGGCCGAATCGGAGTTGATTATGACA
The DNA here is from genome assembly GCF_030123105.1 of Paenibacillus sp. G2S3. Classification (NCBI taxonomy): domain Bacteria; kingdom Bacillati; phylum Bacillota; class Bacilli; order Caryophanales; family Paenibacillaceae; genus Paenibacillus; species Paenibacillus sp. G2S3. The sequence continues at coordinate 6,348,961 of NZ_CP126095.1, read as the reverse complement.
TGATGCGGAGTATTCTGCAGGTCAAACTTACAATGGACGGAAGAAGAACACCGACAGTGCTTGCTGGAATGCAGAAAAAGGAGGAGAAGAAAGAGGGATCGCCGCTACGTGTGCAATGGATTTATTTACTTTTTGGAGTCATGTTAATTCCTCTGATGATGTTAACGGGGAACTATATGCTGCAAATGAGCCTTGTATTTGGTGTAGTGATGTTTATGATTACAACCACGCTGATCTCTGATTTCTCTTCCGTGATGCTAGATCTTCGGGACAAGAACATACTGGCTTCAAAGCCAGTGAACCGCCGTACCTTGAACATGGCGAAGAGCATCCACATTCTCATTTATTTATTTTCAGTGACGCTCACATTGACCGGACCTTCACTGATTTTGTGCCTGTTCAAACAGGGAGTGCCTTTTTTCCTGCTATATGCTGTTGAAATCATTCTGATGGACTGCTTTATCCTCGTCATTACGGCGCTGCTTTATTTATTGATTATGAAGTTTTTCGACGGGGAGAAACTCAAGGATATTATAAATTATGTACAGATCATTTTGACTATAGGAATTACAGTAGGGTATCAGCTCGTTGTTAGACTGTTCGATATTGCTGAACTGAGCCTCTCTTTTAAGCCGGCATGGTGGCAGTATTTGATTTCTCCGATTTGGTTTGCGGCTCCATTTGAGATGTTGATTGGTGGGGCGAGAGATACACACTTTGTGGTGCTTTCAGTGCTAGCTTTAGTATTTCCACTGATGCTGATTGTGGCTTATATTAAGCTGATGCCTCTATTCGAAAAGAGCTTACAGAAGCTTTCAGAGCAAGGGAACGTTGGCAAAGATAACGCCCGATTGGTGGACAGGTTATCGAAAATAACATGTAAGAACCCGGTAGAGAGAATGTTCTTTCGTTTTAGCTGGTCGATGATGAAGAATGAGCGTGACTTCAAGTTAAAGGTATATCCTGCAATCGGCTATTCTATTGTTTTTCCGTTCATTTTTATATTTGGGATCTTTTGGGATGGAAATGCATCGTCTATCAAGGATTCAAACATATTCCTGATGATTTACTTCGGTGCGACGCTACTTCAGACGGTTGTTCTAATGCTAAGGTACTCTGCGAGTTATAAAGGTTCTTGGATTTATAAGCTGATTCCTCTGCCGAACACCGCACCCATCTATCGTGGAATGCTTAAGGCAGCGATAGTTCGCTTGCTATTACCTTTATTCGCTATAGAGGCAATAGTATATCTTTGGTTGTTTGGGCTGCGGATTGTGCCAGACTTAATAGTCGTGCTGTTCGCAATGCTGATCTATGCGGTCATTTGCTTCCGTTCTTATCCCCCGGTACTACCTTTCTCAGAACGTTATGAGGCTGCTAAACAGAAAGATTACACCGCAAACTCCTTTGGGTTGATATTCTTGTTGATGGGGATGGCAGGTATACATTATGTCTTCACTTTATTTACGGGTGGAATTTATATCTACCTGTTGACTCTGGTAGTTTTGAATCTATGGATATGGCGAATTACCTTTCCCAAAAACGTATCGCCAACAGGTCATAGTTCCAATATTCCAGGCTGAGTGATTGTGTCAAATATGGACATTTTTCGCCTAATAAAAAAAGGGTATAAATTCCAGTATTTACTTAGACAATCTTCTGAATACAGAGTAGAATACATCTAAAGTTTCTTTTTTGAGGATCACCTATAATCTTACGCACTCTTCCATATCTGATATTCGTGTAATGATTTTTTACTTGAGAAATACGCTGAAGCGATTACGGGATTCAAAACCGGTGAAGAGGTTAACTAATGGATAAAATGGGCATCCACTATAATGTTTGGGTTATTTTACTATCATTTGCGCTAGCGGCGACAGCTACTTATTTCGTACTGAATCTGATCTCGCAGGTTTCGCGTTCTACCGGCAAAATCCGAGGACTGTGGTTGATCTCGGGGGCTTGTGTGCTAGGCTGCGGTGTTTGGGCAATATATTATGTTGGGATAATGGCGAGTCGCTTTCCGGCAGAGGTCAATTATTATCCAGGCAGAGCTATATTATCACTATTGGTCGGTGTGTTATTCTGCTATTTGGCATTCCGGGTCACATCTGTTCCTCAGATAAGGACATGGCATTTAGTAGTAGGTGGTATTCTCTTGGGAAGCGGCTTTTTGGCTATGCATTATATCGGAATATCTGTTATGTATTTTGTGGAAAATGATGATGTTCTCTTAATGGGAGTTTCATTGGGAGTGCTACTCATGCTCACAGTTTCTGCTGGCGCCGTATTTCTGGATCGCCATGTGTTCGAACGAATGGCTTATCATGATCCACTAACAGCGCTGCCGAATCGACATGGACTGGAACGCTATTTTAATGATGAATTTTTCGGTAGTAAATCCGGTGCCGTTTTTTTTGTGGATCTAGATCGCTTTAAGTCGATTAATGATACGCTTGGACATGATATAGGAGATATGTTACTGCAGGAGGTCGCTGCAAGACTGACTCGTTCTGTAGGAGATAAAGGGAAAATCTTCCGTTTAGGTGGTGACGAATTTCTGATCGCTCTTCCAGATTGCACGCTGGAGGTTGCGCAGGAAGAGGCAGGGCATATTATGCATGAACTTAAGAAATTCTATCGTATTCAGGGCAATGAGCTATATGTTACTGCAAGCGTTGGAATCAGTATGACGCCTTTGCATGGGACTGACCGCTCAGCGCTAATGAAGGCTGCGGATACGGCTCTTTATACTTCTAAGGATTCAGGTAAGAATAAATGCAGTGTGTTCGATCAGGAAGTAAATCGCAATCAGTTGCGGCGGATGTCGCTGGAGAAGGATCTTCGCAAAGCGTTGGCTCGTTCTGAGTTTATGGTTGTGTATCAGCCTAAATGGGATTCTTACATGAATGTTACGGTGGGTCTTGAAGCGCTGCTGCGCTGGAGACACCCAGAGCATGGGATCATTTCACCAGCTGAATTCATTCCTATTGCAGAAGAGACTGGACTAATTGTTCCGATTACCTATTGGATGCTGCATGATGTGTGCAGCCAGAACAGGTTCTGGCATAAGGAAGAGATTGCTAACGTCCCAGTCTCTATTAATATGTCAGCACGGATGTTTGAGGACGGCAGTTTATACGATGTTGTAGAGGAAGCTCTCACACGTTCAGAACTAGAGCCACACTTCCTAGAACTGGAGATTACCGAGTCCATTGCGATGAATAACATGATAGAGACGGTTGCGCAGCTGTCCAGACTTCGGAAGCTTGGGGTAAGAGTATCGCTGGATGACTTTGGGACAGGTTTCTCTTCCCTTGGTAATTTGGATGAGATTCCAGTCAACACACTCAAGATTGACCAAGTATTTATTCGGAACAGCAAAATGCACTCCAAGAAAGCTATTATCAGCAATATTATTGCGATTGCGACCCATCTTAATATGGAAGTTGTGGCGGAAGGCGTGGAGACACCAGAGCAGATCGAATTGCTGAAATCGCTGGGTTGTAGAGTCATGCAGGGTTATTATTACGGTCGGCCGATGCCTGTTCAAGAACTGGGCGAGTGGTTTATAGCGAATACGGCAGCGTCATGATCTCAATAAATACATAGAAGAAGGGCTAGCGATCAAGCAGAATTTCTCTGCTTCGTCGCTAGCCCTTTTAAGGTTAAGAACTTCATGAATAAGAAGGATTATACTTTGAAACGTTCAACAAGAATCTGTAGTTTCTCCGCTAATGAAGACAGGAAACCTGCAGCTGATTCCACTTCTTCCATGGCTGCAAGCTGTTCTTGTGAAGAGGCGGATAATGTTTCTGCACCGCTTGCTGTTTGATTAGCAACGTCTACGATATTCTGAAGAGCAGCAACGAGACCATCGGAGATTAACGCTAGCTCACGGACTGTTCCGGAAATCTGCTGACTTTGTGAAGCCATCCCAGAGACAGACGTCTCAATCTCGGAGAAAGATTGGCCTGCTGTTATGATCATTTCCCGGCCTTGGTCCATCTCTTCTGTAGAGCGTTTCATGGTTTCTCCTGCTTGGTCCATTTGGTTTACGATGATACTTACAAGTTGACCAATTTGAGCAGCAGAGTGAGCGGATCGTTCGGCAAGCTTACGTACGGAATGGGCTACTACCGCAAATCCTCTTCCCTCTTCTCCGGCTCTAGCGGCTTCAATGGCTGCATTCAGCGACAGTAGATTGGTTTCTTCTGCGATGCTCGCAATCGTGCCCACGATATTCTCAATTTCCTTGGAATATCCACCCAAGGTGTCAATAATGACAGCCAGATCAGTGATGCTCTCACTGACGATGCTCATTTGTTTCGTAGTGGAATCCATGGCTTCTCGTCCTGAGCGTGCCTTGTCAGCATTATTAGCGGCATTATCCATAGCATGATCGGCATTACCTGCAATCTCTGTAATGAAGCGTGACAAGTCTTGTACAGACTTATATCCACCCTCCAAATTCTGTAGCTGAGTATTGGCTCCATCGGAAAGCTCAATCGTAACGTTGACACTGTGTTCACCCGCCCGGTTAGTTTCTTGCGCACTGGCAGAGAGCTCTTCGGATGAAGATGCCACCTGCATGGAGGTTTCATTGACCTCGGTAATGAGCAGGCGTAGGCTCTGTGTCATGTGGTTGAAATTTCGAGCTAGTGTACCAATCTCATCCTTGCTGTTGAAAGAAATAGGATCATGAGTAAGATCACCCTGTGCAACGAGATTTACGCCTTTGGACAGCTTCGTTAATGGACTTACCATTCGGCGGATGAGAAGATAAGCTGCGACAATAGCAATAACTAGAATGGAAGTCCCGATAATAAAGGGCTGAACAATAATGTCCCGAGTCCGTTCTTGAATTAATGGGCCATCGAAGTTAATGGCCATTAAAGCGACTATAGGCTTGGACGGATCATGATCCTGATAGATGGGGCCGTAACCCGTCTTGAGTGAGGTACCTTCGTATGTATAAACCTTGGAGTAGGCGGAATGCTTAGATGTAGTGATCTTGTGCTTCTCTTCATCTGAGAAATAAAAAGTATCGCCTGCTTTATAACCTCTTGCTTTGAAGCTTGAATCTGCGGCGAGTATCTTTCCATCTAACGATAAAATGAACGCCTCTTTAAAAATAGCCTTATGTGCCACAATCCAACCGATCCGGTCCTCGACAGCCTCCAGTTTGCTTTGATCTCCAGCAATTAATGCGGTAATGTCTGATGGATCAATCAGCCCGGTTGTAATATTGGCGCATCCTACCAATTCGATACCAGCTGCCTCGTCTACTTGCTTGTACGCAGTACGGTATCCGAAGAACCCGATGGATGATCCAACAAGAAGTAACACGATGAACATCATCCAAGTTAATTTAGTTGCCAATTTCATTCTTTGCACCAACCTTGACAAATTATGTTTTCGGTGACAATCGCTCTCACTGCTACGATTATAGCGTATCGTTAAGCTTAGGACCTTACATAGAATATAGTATTTTTGTGTCGGATATTGTAAATTGGTGGAAAAATTATGGAAATAAACGTGATTATGAAATGTTTAGTAGACAAAAGCGTTGAATCCTAACCAGTTCTAGTGGTACGCTTGAGTTATTAAAAACGGATTGGGAGTTGAAACAAAGATGCCGCATCCATTAGATCCGTTAATAGAGCGTCTTGGATTATCCATGTGGAGAGTACAGCGTAAGATCATGTCTCAAAGGACTTTGCATAAAGAACTTGGACTTACCGTACCTCAGATGGGTCTGTTAAATATAGTAGCGAAAGAGAAAAAATCGCGGGTGGTACAGCTGGCGGAGTCTATGGAGGTCAAATCCAGTGCCATTACAGTGATGCTTGATCGTCTGGAAGCGCTGGGTTTTATTAAGCGTGAGACGGATGGAAATGATCGGAGAGCGGTTGTGGTGACCATCACCGAGCGAGGTCAGCAAACACTTGAAGAAGGACATTTCCGTTCAAAACAGCTGCTTGCTGAGCATTTATCTATACTGAAGCCTGAAGAGCTGCAGAAGTTTGCGGAGTACTACCGTATGATCGAGGATCAGGAACGGTAAATTTCTAGCTTTGGCATAGATACAGAAAGAAGGCCACCCTCTCTGAAGAGAAGGTGGCCTTCTTTGAAATATAATAATGATAAGTTCTAAGGTTCAATTGGTTTGTCTGGCAGCTGCGTAATGTAGCTATGGGAAAGCTGTAGAAGTCTCAATGCTCGGTTGTATTCATCCTCAGTGGCAGCCGGTGCTTTTCCATTATAAATAGGATATTGGGTATTATCTTCAAAGCTGTTACCCGGAATAAGTAGTCCTGAGTTGGAAATGAAAGAACCAGAAGGTAAATAATATCTTTCTGGCAGTAAGTTATAAGTCTGACTGAGTAGATCTTGACCGAAAACTAGGTTATTCTCTAATGAAATTCCAAGAAGACCAGCAGCAGTTGGCATAATATCCACTTCGCCTCCGACTTGCTCTAAGGTCTGTGGTGCTGTGCTGTCTCCTGCATGAATGAGCAGAGGAATGTTTAACATATCCGCATAGGTATATTCATGACCATAAATTTCAGTCATTAATTTCTTATCATCATGATCGAGAGAATAAATAGGCAGTCCCATATGGTCTCCATAAATCATGATCACGCTGTTATCCCATACGCCATTCGCTTTAAGCTCTTCTACGAAATGTCCGAAGGCATCATCTGCATAGTTTTGGGAACGGATATAATCACCCACAAAAGTACCTTCGTAACGCTCTGGCAGCTTCATGCGGTATTTTTCCTCAGGGATTGTGAATGGGTGATGCGCTGACATCGAAATAATTTGAGCGTAGAAAGGTTGCCCCTCTTTGCTCATGTCTTTTAGCTTATCAGCTGTTTTACTGTAGAGCGTATCATCAGAAGCGCCGAAGAAGAAAACATCATCTTCACCGAAAAATGAGCGATCATAATAATGATCGAAGCCCAGTGATTCATATAGTTCACCACGGTTCCAGAACTCTACGACATTCGTGTGGAAGGTTGCGGTCTGATAACCATTGTCTTTAAGCAAGCGCGGCAGACTTGGTAGCACCTTATCCACATAGGACATGGTTGCCGCACCGCGTGGAGGGATGTAGGCTGAAGTGTTCACTACGAACTCTGCATCCGACGTATTCCCTTGACCGACCATTTGATAGAAATTAGGGAAGTAGAGACTATCCTTCATGACCTTGTTCAGGTTCGGTGTAATCTCTTGACCGTCTAGCTTAAGTCCCAGCAAAAAGTTCTGGAAGGATTCCAATTGAATGATAATAAGATTCTTGCCTTTAGCCGTGCCGTGAAGTGGAGAACTAGCCGCAGTATTAATCCCCTTCACTTTGTTGATGGCTTCCTGTGTAATGTCACTTGATTGCACAAGCTCTGGTTCTTCTTTAGCAAAGATCGTATAGGCTTCATAATTAAGAATACCCATCTCCTGGGCTTTCTTAATTTCGTTCATACTAGCTTTATTAGGCAAAATGTTGAACAAGCATAGCCCAAGTGAGATTGCGAATAGAACACTATACTTTATTTTTCCATTACGACGGTTGATCTTTTCTTTTTTATAGACCCGGCCTTTCTTATTAAAGAAGAAATAGCCTCCTAGGACAATAATATCTGTAAAGATTAACAGGTAGTAAGGATCCATGAGTGAGAATACGCTGTTGCTGACGGCTGTCACTTGATTCACCTGCTCTGCCGCATGGTAAGTTACAATGACACCATAGTATTTAAAATACATAATGGCTGCGAAAAAGATGGCTGTTACTAATAAATTGACTGTCATGTAATATCCAAGCTTGCGCTTGGAAGCGAAACGTTCAATGATACAGAAGATTGCCCAGGCAAAAGGGATTTCTGTCAGTAATGACTTCCAAGGTAGTACATCGTCAAAAATTACACCCCAGGCTAAGAAAGCTTTTAGAATAAAAAGTATGGTGAAAAACACAAAAGGTTTAACGATCCACTGTTTAATGTTAAAGGATGACACAGCTTCGCCCCTCTTTCTATATGATAAAATGCCATTTCCCGGCTAGGAAGAAACAGCGCTCCAGACAAAATGATTCCATAGTAATAAAATTTATTATGCAGGGCTAGCTATAGAAAGTCAAAAATCGAAAACGTAAGTATAAGCCTTGTTGGATGCGTAAAGTTAAATACATATGGGTGAAAGATGATGTTTCTGCTGTCATATGAGGTTATACAGCGATTAAAGAACTAAAATAGATATTGGGAACAAAAAGTTTAAATGGATAATTAAGGTGGGTGTAAATAAATGAATCAAACTGTAACCCTATCCGTTAGAACTCTCGTTGAGTATGTTTTTCGCAGCGGTAGTATTGAGCCTGGATTTCATGGCACTTCTTCTATGGTTGAAGGAACGCGAATTCATCAGAAGATCCAAAAGCAATATAAGGAAGGTGATCGCAAGGAGGTCTATCTGAAAGCAGAGATCCCTTATGGTAGCTTACTTTATATAGTGGATGGGCGCTGTGACGGATTGCTTATTTCGGAGAATGGGAGCCTTATGGTCGAAGAAATTAAATCAACCTCCGGACTGCTGGATATGCTGGAAGAGGGACATGAGGTTCATTGGGCACAGGCGCTGATGTACGCATATATGGTATCGCTGGAGCAGGAGCTTTCTTCTATTCAGGTAAAGCTTACCTATGTTCACCGGGCTACTGATGAGCAAAAAAGCTTGTACCGAACGTTGTCGGTAGAAGAACTGGTCTCATTCGCTAATGAAACCGTAGCTAGATATGCTCCATACGCCGAGATGATGGTTCGTCATGATGCTAAGAAAGAGCAGAGCCTTCGCGAGTTGTGTTTTCCGTTTGCTTCTTATCGAAAGGGACAACGGCATTTTGCCGGAGCGGTGTACAAATCCGTGGTGGAAAAGGTCAGTCTGTTCGCTCAGGCCCCCACAGGTATTGGAAAAACAATGTCGACGCTGTTCCCGGTCCTTAAAGCAATGGGCGAAGGACAAGCCAAAGGATTGTTCTATTTAACGGCTAAGACGGTTACCCGTTTTGCCGCGCAGGAAGCTATCTCGCTACTGCTGACGCAGGGACTTCAGCTGCATGTCATCACACTTACGGCTAAAGAGAAAACCTGTTTTCGTGATGAAGGGATTTGCGGTAAAGATTCCTGTCCTTATACGGATGGCTATTATGATCGGATTAACGATGCGGTAATGGATCTATTACAGCATGAGACGCTGATGAGCAGAGACACCATAGCACTGTATGCTCACAAACATAAAGTGTGCCCGTTTGAGTTCTCGCTGGATGCAGCTTATGCCTGCGATGCGGTGATCTGCGATTACAATTATATATATGATCCTCGGATCAGCCTGAAACGGCTAACGGAGGAGAGAAAAAGAGAAACGGTGCTTCTAGTAGATGAAGCGCATAACCTGGTAGACCGAGGACGGGAAATGTTCTCCGCCTCTTTGCTGAAGGCCCCTTTTCTGGAAATCCAGCGCCAGTATAAAGAAATGAACCGGAATCTGAGTGTGGCCGCTAAATCGGTGAATGCTTTTTTCATCTCCCTTCGTAAAAATTGTAATGATGAGGGACAGGGACAATGGGCTTCGTTCCCGGAGGAGCTGCCAGCCTTGCTGGAGACCTTTTCTTTGGAAGCAGAACAGGAGCTTATTCATCCAAGCGCCAGCATTGTTCCTCTGAATGGAGAAGGAGAGAATGTTCTCCTGGATACCTATTTTGCAGTTCAAGGGATGCTTCGCACCTTTAAGACCTATGATGAACGTTACATAACCTATGCTGAGGTTCGGCGCGGCGATGTGTATATTAAGCTATTCAATTTGGATCCATCGCATTTGCTCCGGCAAATGTCTAAGAGCTTCCGAAGTCAGATTCTGTTCTCTGCTACGCTTTCTCCATTATCGTACTATCGGGATATGATTGGTGCAGTGGAGAAAGATTACAGTTTAACGGTTTCATCTCCTTTTCAGAAGGAGCAATGGGAAGTGACCGTACTACCTGTTTCCACACGTTATCATGACCGGGAGGCTTCTCTAATCCCTTTAACTCAGGCATTGAATCAAATGGTTTCTAAGAAGGGCAATTATCTGGTGTTTTTTCCTTCATATCTCTATTTACAAAATGTATATCAGGCCTTTACGGAGAATTACCCCGAAATACGGACTTTGATGCAGGATACGGGCATGAGTGAGCAGGCTAGAGAAAGTTTTTTAGCTTCATTTAGTCCAGATAATGATGAGACGCTGTTAGGATTTGCTGTACTCGGAGGGATCTTTTCGGAAGGTGTAGATCTGCCAGGAGACCGTCTCAACGGGGTAATGGTTGTTGGTGTTGGCCTACCACAGCTTGGTCTTGAGCGTAATCTGCTGCGTCAGTATTTTAATGCCAGAGGCAAAAACGGCTTTGATTATGCTTATGTCTACCCGGGAATGTGCAAGGTATTGCAAGCTGGAGGCAGGCTGATTCGAAGTGAGACAGATACAGGCATTATTGTGCTTGCGGATGATCGTTTTTTGCAGAGTCCTTATAAGCATTTGCTTCCCGAAGAATGGAGAGATTATCTTATCCGCTCATAAGAGGGTATAATCTATGAAAAGGTATTCATAATCAATCGGCAGGAGGAAAAAGAATGACATTAAAAGTGGGTATTGTGGGTACGGGTTGGTTCTCTAAGGTACATGCTGATTTACTTGCAGAGATGGATGATGTCCGTTTGCAGGCGGTCTGCGGAAGTAGTAAGGCTAAAGGCGAAGATATGGCACGTCCTTACGATGCTGCTGGATATGGTGATATTACGGAGATGCTGGATGCGGAGAAGCTCGATGCTGTTTATATTTGTGTGCCTCCACAATCTCATGGTGCGATCGAACGATCATTAATCAAGAGGGATATTCCCTTTTTTATAGAAAAACCGCTTAGTATGACGACTGAAATTCCCGCAAGCCTACTTCAGGATATTAAAGAGCATAATTTGCTAACCTCGGTAGGATATCATTTCCGCTATCAGGAGAACATTAAACGTCTGAAAGAAACATTGCGTGGGGACAAGGTCGGTATGATTATGGGGCAATGGATGGGCGGTATGCCAGGCGTAGCTTGGTGGCGCGATCAGAAGCAATCCGGAGGACAATTCACAGAGCAGACAACGCATATTGTCGATTTGGTTCGCTATCTGGCTGGAGAAGTGAAGGAAGTCTACGGCATGTTCGGAAACCGGATTATGCACGAGCAGCATGAAGGTGTGAGCGTCGCCGATGTAGGTACCGTATCCCTCAAGCTTGAAAATGGAATCATTGCTAATATTTCAAATACATGCGTATTACCTGATGAGGTGGGAAGTGTAGGTCTTAGCTTCTATAATGATCGGGGACTATTGGACTGGAACCCAGATCGTCTCTTGGAAGTGCGAAGCGGCAATAGTACCGAATATGAGAATACAGGAAACCCATATTTAGAAGAAAGTGAAGCCTTCATACATGCTGTACGGACGGGGGATCGGTCGCGCATTTTATGCGATTATGAGGAGGGGTACAAAACCCTTAAAGTTACCTGTGCGGCCTACGATTCAGCGCAAAGCGGATTGCCCGTTAAGTTCTAAATGTTCAATTCATAGAAAAAGGACATGCTACTTTAGATGTACTAAAGAGACATGTCCTTGGCCCAAGCTGGGTTAGCCTAGTGGAGGAATATCGCGAGCAAAGCTGGCGCTACACCTATAGATAACAGCGCGGACAGAATCATCGCAATACTGGAGATGGTTCCGGTCAGTGAACTAAGCTCGAAGGCTTTAGATGTTCCTGTACCATGTGCAGCGGTTCCCAGCGATACACCGCGCGCAACTTCATTCTCAATGCGGAAGATGCGAAGTACAGTAGGGCCCATCATTGTACCAAGTATCCCGGTAATAATGACGAAGACTGCCGTAATACTCGGAACACCGCCGATACTTTGCGAGATGCTCATAGCGATCGGTGTAGTTACCGAACGCGGTACCAGACTGGCTGCCAGATCGCCGCTAACATGCAGCCATTTGGCGAGCAGAATGGAAGAGATCACCGCAACTATCGTCCCTGATAGCACGCCTGCCGCAATTTCGGCGGCGTGCTTTTTGAGCACCTTGAAGTTCTTATGCAAAGGGATGGCAAAGGCCATGGTTGCCGGTTGCAGCAAATCCGTCAGCCATTTTCCTCCCGCATTGTATGAGTCATAAGTAATGCCTGTTATGAGCAGAATGATGATCATAATCACTGGTGTGATGATTAATGGAGAGGTGTAGACTTTACCAGTAGAAGCATAGATACGTTTCGCGAGTAAATACACCGCGACCGTGAGACCAAAGAATAACAGAGCGTTTAACATGAGCCTTTCCGCTCCTTCGCTTTATAAATTCTACTGGTAAGTAATCCGGAACTGGCCATCACAACAAATGTGCCCAAGACGACAACGGCAAGAATGCGTAATCCATCCGTTTCCAGGATATTAGCGTATTTCATTACCCCTATAGCAGATGGAATGAAGAATAGTAGGAGCTCGGCTAGTAACCAGGAAGCACCAACTTCCACCCAATTTAAACGAATGACACCAAACTCAAGCAGGAGAAACAATATAATCATTCCGAGTATGCTTCCGGGAATAGGGATATGCAATAATGGGGTTACAGCATTAATGACTATTGAAAATAAAGTAAGTCCCGCTACCTGCAGCAAGCCTATAGTAATCTTTTTCATAAGGCTTCGCTCCTTTCATGATAATGAAAGTTTACATCAATTGTTTTCATAGGTACAATGAATAGATGGAATAAATAACATTCCTTTTATCTATGTATCGGGGGCACTAAAATGGATATCCGACAATTAGAATATTTCGTCCAAGCAGCACGAATGAAAAGCTTTACTCGAGCTGCCGAATCATTATATATAACACAGCCCACGATCAGTAAAATGATTCGGAATATGGAGGTCGAACTGGAGGCAGACTTGTTCTACCGTGAAGGGAAAAGCATTCGGCTTACAGATGCGGGGGAAATTCTGTTTACCAAAGCGCAAAATATCGTAGAGTCATTCGCCAGCTTGTCTTCCGAACTGGATAGCTTACGAAATCTGGAGCAGGGTCACATTCGCATTGGTTTGCCTCCAATGGTAGGAGCAAGCTTTTTTCCTTCGGTCATCGGCCAATTTCATAAACGGTATCCGCAGGTTACGATTCGTCTGCATGAGGATGGGGCAAAAAAAGTGGAGGAAGATGTGGAAACAGGACTGCTGGACATTGGGATGGTCGTGCTACCTGTTAATACAGCCAAGCTTCATAGCTTCACTTTTGTTGAAGAGAAGCTAAATCTTATTTTACCTTTGGGACATCGGCTGGCCGAAGCAAAGCTTGTTCCGCTTAGTGAGCTGGCTGAAGAGGAATTCGTTCTTTTCCGTGAAGATTTCACATTACATGATCGGATTATTACGGAATGTGTGAAGGCTGGATTTCAACCGAAGGTTATTTATGAAAGCTCCCAATGGGACTTAATTAGCAAAATGGTAGCCGCGGGAATGGGAATCGCATTATTGCCGGAAACCATTTGCCGCGACATGGATCGCTCACGGTTAGTAGTCATTCCTTTGACAGATCCGGTAATTCCTTGGCAGCTCGCTATGGCATGGCGTAGAGACCGTTATTTATCTTTTGCAGCACGGGAATGGATTTCTTTTGCAAAGGGACTATTAAGAGAACAGTACCCAAATGAGCTTCCTTACGATTCCAAGGATCTTTCTGAATAGATAGCGATTTTATTTTTGTAGATACACTACAATTTTTTCTTTTTTTTGAAAATATGTTTTTTGGTATCATGGATTATGATAGGGGGAGATGTTGATAGAGAGAAGGAGAGAGTTGTGACACTATATCAAGGTTCTTCCGAGAATATTTATAGAAGAGACTACAGAGAAGATGAGCTGTTTGTGACTATAGAGAGCCTTAGATGCGAATTGCTGGAAGTCGCGGAGCAACGGAGTCTTAGTGATCATGCTGTCTTAGAGTTAAGTGAGCGATTGGACAGCTATATTTTGCTGGCACAACGTAAGATGATGGAGAATTTGCGCAGTCGCAAGGCAAGTGCAACAGCTTACTGCAGAAGCTCAAAAGCCGCTATTACAATAAGTTAAACTTCGATACAACCATAGAATTACATTATTATGAAGATACAACCGATAAAGAGGAGAGAAATACGCTCCTCTTTTTGTCGTACAATCTATTTGTTGTACAATCCATAACTTTCACCTATAATGTCAATTAATAGAATCTTTTCAAGTCGAACTTTGGGGGTGCCGAGTGGAGGGGAAGTTAACAACTATACGCTCAGAAATTGAGAAAAATCTGTCTCGCTCCGGCCATAATCTCGCCTCATTTTCAAAAATTTGTGGCCTGAATCGTGGAAGTCTCAGTGCAATTTTGCATGGGAATCCGCCGAAGCCTATGTCCTTGGGACAAATAGATGCAATCATTAAAGCCTTTGGATTTCCTGACGGTTGGTTGTATCCACTGTATGTTGATGAATGCTTCAATGAAGAGAAGGTCTCACGCCGGAGGGTGGAGCCTTTTTTAATACGCTGCGCTGAACTGGGTAAGCAGCAATGTATTGATGAAACATTAAGCAGGTTATTGGAATATCCGAAATCGCTAGATATCGTTTATTCGGTAGCTGATAAATTGTTTAATAAAGGAAAAGTAGATGAATCAATATACTTTTATAAAATAGTGACCGAGAATGAGTCGGATAGTTACTCTGAGAGACTGGCGATCAGTCATTTTCGTATTTTTAGATCGATGCAATCAATAGTTGATACAGATGAGAAATTACGCGCAGTGATTACCTTTGGACCATTTAGAGGACGCCTTCCTGAGAGTATGCAATTGGATGGTTTACTAATGCTATCACAATTATGCTACGGTCTGCGCAGATGGGTAGATATGGAAGGGTATGCTGATGAATTGAGAACCTTGGCCAATGCCGTGTATCGTGATCAACTGCGAAAGAGTGAAGGTAGACGAACAGAAGATCTTCGTACGGAACGTCCGCTCATCGTCTATTATGGTCATGGGTATTTGCTCAAAGGGACAGCTTTAACCAAGCAAGGCAATTATGAAGCAGCGAAAAAGTATACTGCAGGCTACGCTGATCTGAGCTGGTTCGAAATGATGGATGATGAAGGTCGTGAAGCTGTAGAGCATTTCCGGTTGTTTGCAACGGCCAATAGTTTTACGCTGGAGATGTTAGCGGGAAATGTGGCTGTTTTACCTGAATATACAGCTTTTTTGGCCGATCACCCTGGTGAAATTTTGGTAGGTCTTATTACTATTATGGATGCAGCTAATCGCCATGGGTTCTCTGCCGATAACGTACTTTCACGTTTCTCGCGCGAGATGTTGCGATTTGAGGAGTTTCAGGAGCCCAATAATGTGGATCGTGTATATCGGCTAAACTATCAAGTAGCCATGTACCTTATAACCCGTAAACAGTACAGTACTGGTGTGGATTATATTATTCAGTGTTTGGAGTTAGCTATTAAGCAGAATAACGGAAAAGATTTTATTAATTGTGTAACTTTATTTGAGACCAATAGGGATTATGCTACTACTGATCAGCAAATCAAATATAGGAATTTGATAAAGGAGGTGAGACAGCATGAAAAAATCACTATTGATGATGGTAAGTGTGTTAGCATTGTTTAGCTTCATCATTATCGGACCTGTAGGCTCTGGAAGTAATGGAGGTATTACGACTTACGAGCACGGAGCGAATTGGTAGGAATAAATCTATCTATCTATTCAGCATTCTTATAATACAGAGTAATACATATATGAAATTGGACTCCCTTGCGATTGAGCTTGGGAGTTTTCTTTTTCGTAATAATTGATAGCGTATTCAAAATTTGACAAAGCGTTGCACCGAAAATATAATTAGGTAGCCTAAATAATATAGTGTTTAATAATTAGTTGACCTAACTAAATAAGAGGTGAAAGAAATTGGGATAAACGGAGGAAATACAGAAAATACTGAAAATTCAGTCGCACACGAGCTTTTTGCGGCAATGAAACGGCTGCATAAAGGCCAATGGCAAAAGGGTGTTGAAGGCCATAAGCCGAGTGAGATGACTTTAATGATATGCATTGAAAAATGGAATCATTCTGATGATGAGGGTCTAAAGATATCTGAAATCAGTCGACTTCTCGGATTCACACCTCCAACTATTACGCAGTTGATAAATAGTCTTGAGGCGAAACAGATGGTGGAAAGACACGCAGATCCTTCGGACCGAAGAGTCGTGCGCGTGAAATTAACGGAGAGTGGAAAAAAACTCACACGAAGAGCAGAGCAATATAGAGATGCAATGTTTGATGAGCTCGTACAGTACTTAGGTGAAAAAGAGACTAAGCAGCTCACAGAACTGTTGCTGAAAGTACATGCATTCGTTGAGGATAATCCGCCACCTAATTGGGATAGGCTACAAATGAACGGAGATGAGAAGCTTGATTAAATTATTTAAACAACTGAAGCCATTTCGAGTAGCTATTGGTGCTGTATTAATTCTTGTGTTCTTGCAGTCCATGGGCGACTTATACCTGCCTACACTGATGTCCGACATTGTCGACAAAGGAATTGTTCAGGGAGATCGTACTTTTATTTGGAAAATAGGTAGCTTCATGCTTTTAGTTGCAGGGGGCGGGGCTTTATGTTCAGTCATAGCGAGTTATTTATCGGCAAAGGTAGCAGCGGGGTTCGGTAAAATTACCCGTGCTCGTGTGTTTAATCATGTAGAGAATTTCACGCTGCATGAATTCGATAAGCTCGGTACCGCATCTTTAATTACGCGTACAACGAATGATATTACGCAAGTACAGACTGTACTTACTATGATGTTGCGCATGATGATCGGTGCACCAATGATGATGATTGGTGGTATCATCATGGCGGTGTCTGAAGATGCGAAATTATCATTGATCTTTGTAGTAGTTATCCCGGTACTCGTTGGCGCAATTTTCTTAATCGGGATGAAGGGATTACCGTTGTTTAAAGCGATACAGATTAAGCTGGATAAATTAAATCTGGTGCTACGTGAACATTTGACGGGGATCCGTGTTATCCGTTCATTTAACCGAATTGATCATGAGAATAAACGCTTCTCCGAGGCTAACCGTGATCTGACAGACACAGCTATCAAAGTAAATAAAATCATGGCCGGTTTGATGCCGATTATGATGATTGTTATGAACTTTTCCATGATCGCAATTCTTTACTTTGGTGGAATCCGAATTGGCGATGGCGATTTACAAGTCGGCTCACTGATGGCATTTATTCAATATGCGATGCAAATCATGTTCTCCCTGATTATGGTGTCGATGATGTTCGTGCTGATTCCTCGTGCTTCAGCTTCAGCCTTGCGTATCAATGAGGTGCTCGATATGCGGCCAGAGTTTACAGATCCTTCAGAGAGTGAATTGCAAACAACGGCTCAAGCAACTAAAAAAGACGGCCGTGATCATATGCGTGGTTTTGTTGAATTTGATAATGTTTCCTTTTCTTATCCTGGCGCGGAACAACCTGCACTTTCGAAAATTAGCTTCAGTGCTCGCCCAGGTGAAGTTACTGCGATTATCGGCGGTACTGGTTCAGGTAAATCTACGCTGCTTAGCTTGATTCCAAGGTTCTATGATGTTAACGAAGGTGCTGTACGTGTTAACGGAGTAGATGTGCGTGAGATGACTCAGGAAGAGCTACGGAGCAAAATTGGTTACATCCCTCAAAAAGCGGTATTGTTCTCAGGCACGATTAACGAGAATATTCGCTACGGTAAAGAGGATGCTACCGATGAAGAAATTATTCATGCAGCCAAGGTAGCTCAAGCCTACGATTTCGTATCAGCAATGAAAGATGGGTTTGATTCGGAAATTGCTCAAGGCGGTAGTAATGTCTCCGGTGGTCAGAAACAGCGGCTGTCCATTGCACGTGCGCTTGTGAGAAAACCTCAAGTTTATCTGTTCGACGACAGCTTCTCAGCACTTGATTTCAAAACAGATGCTAAGCTTCGTGCGGCACTCAAAGATGAAACCACGGAATCCACTGTTCTAATCGTAGCTCAACGGGTTAGTACCGTTATGGATGCCGACCGAATTATTGTTATTGATGAGGGTGAAATCGCCGGAATGGGCACTCACCGTGAACTGCTCGCGAGCAGTGATGTGTACCGCGAGATCGTATCCTCGCAGCTGTCAGAGGAGGAAATAGCATGAGCGAACAAAACAACAAACCTGCTGCTCCGCGCGCCCATAAAGGTCCTGGACCTGGTGGCGGTCCTGGCATGCGGATGCCTGCAGAAAAGGCTAAGGACTTTAAGGGTACACTTCGTCGTCTGATTAAGTATTTAAGACCTCGTATGGTTCAATTAATCATCGTTTTGGTTATGGCTATTGCCAGTACTGTATTCAGTATTTTCAGTCCTAAGGTTATGGGTAAAGCAACGACTAAGCTGTTTGAAGGTGCTTACGGTAAATTAATGGGTGTTGAGGGAGCCTCCATTGATTTTGGATACATTAATGAAATCCTGATCATACTTGCGGGTCTGTATTTGCTTAGTGCTCTGTTCAGCTATATTCAGCAGTATGTAATGGCTGGTGTAGCTCAGAAGGTCGTTTACGACATGCGTGAGCAAATTAACAGCAAGCTGGAACGATTGCCTTTGAAATATTTTGATTCTCGTACACATGGGGAAATTCTTAGCCGTGCTACGAATGATGTGGATAACATCAGTACTACACTGCAACAGAGCTTAACTCAATTGATTACTTCTATCGTGACTATTATCGGTGTCATTGTAATGATGCTTACGATCAGCCCATGGCTGACTTTGATTACAATTGTTACATTGCCACTCAGCTTTGTTGTGATTATAGCTATCTCCAAGCGTTCGCAGACTTATTTTGTCGGACAGCAGAAATCGCTAGGTCAATTGAATGGTCATGTAGAAGAAATGTATACAGGTCACCGGATTATTAAAGCATTTGGTCGCGAACCGCAGTCCCTTAAGGATTTCGATGAAATTAACGATAAGCTTTATGACTCTGGCTGGCGTGCTCAATTCATGTCCGGTATGATTATGCCGCTCATGATGTTCATTGGTAACTTGGGTTATGTAATGATCTGTGTAGTCGGCGGTATCTTTGTTACTAAAAAAATGATTGATGTTGGTGATATCCAAGCCTTTATTCAGTATTCCCGTCAGTTCACCCAGCCGATTGCACAAACGGCTAACATTGCTAATATTATTCAATCCACTATCGCTTCCGCAGAACGTGTATTTGAACTTCTAGACGAAGAAGAGGAAGTTAAGGAAGTTAATACTACACTTGCGAAGCTTGATGAAGGTACTCCGGAAGGTTCCGTTGAGTTCCGTCATGTGAAATTCGGATATAAAGAAGATGCGATTCTGATTGAGGACATGAATATTGAGGTTAGTCCAGGTCAGACTATAGCGATTGTCGGTCCTACTGGTGCTGGTAAAACCACTCTGATTAACCTGTTGATGCGCTTCTACGAGCTTAATGATGGGGAAATTATCATTGATGGTGTCAATATTACCAACATGAGACGGAGTGACCTGCGCAGCAAATTTGGTATGGTGCTTCAGGATACCTGGCTGTTCAATGGTACGATCCGCGATAACATTGCTTATGGACGTGAAGGTGCCTCAGAAGCTGATGTGGTGCGTGCTGCCAAGGCTGCTCATGCCGATCACTTTATCCGCACACTTCCGCTTGGTTATAATACGGTGTTAAATGAAGAAGCTTCTAATATTTCACAAGGACAGAAGCAGCTGATTACGATTGCCCGTGCGATTCTGGCCGATCCATCGATCCTCATTCTTGATGAAGCAACGAGCAGTGTCGATACACGGACAGAATTGTTGATTCAAAAAGCAATGAAGGCATTGATGCAAAACAGAACCAGCTTCGTAATTGCTCACCGTCTTTCGACGATTCGAGATGCTGACCTTATCCTTGTTATGAATCAAGGTAGCGTAATCGAGAAGGGCAACCACGAGGAACTGCTAGCACAAGGCGGCTTCTATGCGGATCTTTACAACAGTCAGTTCTCCGAAGGAGATTTGGACGCAGGCTAAATTGAAGTGAAGAAAAAATTATAGCAAACTAAATACCCCTCCTTTCACATTTGCTGATTATTTATGTGAAGGAGGGGTATTTTATATGTGCTGAGGTGTTTTAATTTTTGTGAAAAATAAAAAAAAGTTTGATTAAAAATTTAAGGATAGATATGATAGAATTAAAAAATGACCCACGGCTCATTTTTAAGATTGTAAGGTAAAGGAGAGGATGAAGGGAATGTCAGGCTACGGTAAATGGGTGGCAGGAAAAAAGACGAAGTGGATTACTCTTCTCGTATGGATAGTGCTAGTAGGTGTACTTACCCTATTATGGCCTGCAGTGAATTCTCAAGTTGCTAATAATGCGCCCAACCTCCCAGATGATGCACAATCAATACAGGCAACAGCAATTGCAGAACAAGAATTTCCAAGTGGAAGCGGAGTACCTGCATTGCTCGTATGGCATAGAGAAGGTGGGCTTTCGCAAGATGACTTAGTACATATCACTGCTGTATACAACAAGTTGGAGCAGCAACCTTTGCCTCATCAGAACTTTGTTCCCCCACTAGGAAAGCTGCCGCCGCAGGCGTTGCAAACCTCATTATCTGAGGATCTTAGTACACTGGTAACACCCGTGCTCTTCGATAAAACGGCAGATAGTGATCAGCTTCGCGAAGCTGTGACAGAAATGAAAGAGATCATAAGCACTGAGACTGGGGGAGACCCTTCCGCTGCTAAGGCAGATGGAAATGATCTGAGTTTACGTGTTACAGGTCCTGTGGGCATTTCTATAGACGCTTCAGGCTTATTCAAGAACGCTGACGTTTCCTTGCTAATTGCTACAGTTATGCTTGTGCTTGTGTTCTTATTGGTGATTTATCGTTCACCTATTTTAGCGTTTATACCGCTTATAGCCGTTGGATTCGCTTATGGTGTAACAAGCCCGATTCTTGGAAAAATGGCGCAAGAAGGCTGGATCACGGTGGATTCGCAGGCAGTCTCCATTATGACGGTTCTGTTGTTCGGTGCGGGTACGGACTATTGTTTGTTCCTGATTTCGCGATTCCGCCAGCTTCTGAAGATAGAGCAAAGCAAAACTCGTGCCCTGCTTCGTTCCATTACCGATTCTTCAGGGGCTATCGCAATGAGTGGCTTCACCGTTGTGCTTGCGCTGTTCGCACTATTACTGGCCAAGTATGGAGCGTACCATCGCTTTGCAATACCATTCAGCGTGTCGATTTTCATTATGGGAATTGCTAGCTTAACGCTTGTACCTGCACTTTTGGCGATCTTCGGACGGACCTCGTTCTTCCCATTCATTCCGCGCACACCGCAAATGGAGGTTGAACGGGCTAAGGCTAAAGGCAAACCAGCTCCAGAACCAAAGGTCTCCCATAAAAAGGGGATTGGTGGATTTGTAGTTTCCCGGCCTTGGGCTATTGTAGGAGTGACCGTTATCGGACTGGGGATTCTGGCTTCATTCTCCAGTGGAATCAAATTTACGTATGATATCCTTTCTTCTTTTCCTAAAAATATGGAGTCCCGCGAAGGGTTCGACCTCATCGGTAAGCAGTTTTCTCCGGGAGAACTAGCTCCCGCTAAGCTGATTATTGATACTAAGGGGCAAGCGAGTGGAGAGGATCTTAAAGTCATTCTCGGAGGGCTCACGTATGTGGACACGGTTTCCGATCCGCAGCAAGGCGCTGTGAATAAGGATATTCTGGGGTATGATATCGAATTTAAAAACAATCCTTATTCACTTGAAGCAATGGGGCATATTCCAGCCCTTCTAGCAACGGCAGAACAGGCGCTAATTGATGTAGGGGTTGAGAATCCTGCAGATCATGTGTGGGTAAGTGGTCAGACAGCGACTCAGTATGACACTAAAAAGATTGGGGATCGTGACACCGATCTGATTATCCCTGTTGTCATCGGATTGATCACTTTGCTGTTGTTGATATATCTGCGTTCTATAGTGGCAACCATTTATCTAGTCGGAACGGTCATTCTCTCCTTCTTCTCTGCACTTGGCTTAGGCTGGATCATCATTCACTATGTGATGGGGGCAGATGCCATTCAGGGAGCGATCCCGCTTTATTCCTTTGTATTCCTGGTGGCACTAGGAGAAGATTACAACATCTTCATGATCTCGAATATTTGGAAAAAGCGTAAGACCATGCCGCTTAAGCAGGCGATCGCGGAAGGCGTAAATGAGACCAGCTCGGTAATTACCTCTGCGGGCCTCATTCTGGCAGGTACTTTTGCTGTATTAGCTAGCTTACCGATTCAGGTGCTTGTGCAGTTTGGGATCATCACCGCTCTAGGTATTCTGCTCGATACCTTCGTTGTTCGTCCGTTCCTTGTGCCCGCTATTACGACGCTTTTTGGTCGGTGGGCATTCTGGCCAGGGAAACATCAAGAGGTGGAGCAAACTTTGCCAAGTGGTAGTAAGCAATAAGCGATACACTGTAAAACAAACAGGGATGTCCCAAAGCCATAATGGCTAGGACATCCCTGTTGTTATTGTCGTGGTCGAAACCCAATGCTTATTATAGATAGCGATGATGGTCCAATTGCTAGCTGTGCGAAGAGTTTACGATTAGTTGTCCATTCTCTACACTTAATTGCTTGTGCCGGGTGTTCGGCTGATCATAAGCTTATATTTGTCGATCGAAGCACCAAGAATGGCTTCATTGCCACCAGCACCGCGGTGTGATTGACGGAAGGAGTCACTAGAGGTCCAGCCTTTAAATGCCTCCTCATTCTCCCACATAGTACAGATCTTTAATTCCTCAACACCTTCTTTGGCACTTCCTTGCCACACCTCCATACGGACGAATCCTGGCATATCCTGTACACCATTATTTCCTCCGAAACGTTGAGCAATGGCTTCACCATGACCTTCTTTAACCTTAATAGTATTTGTTACTACTAGCATATTAGGTAAACCTCCGTTCAGTAGTGTGATATCCATACATAAACAATAGGTTGAATATATAATTGCACTTTATACACTTAAAAGTTCTGTTTCGTTAAAAACGAAGCGATAAGTGTATTCTCCGCAACTAAATTTTATGAATTTGGCGAATGGTTGAGAATTGCCTGCTTTTAGTTGCACAGAGTGCAATTAAAGTGTGAAGGATCCTCTAATTACGCTGAATAGATGTACAAAGTGCAACTATCGTATTAGAACGCCTAGTTGTGTCTAGCGCTCGAAATAACGACCCTTAACTACAATTACTTATCGTAATTACAAGTACCAATCACAACTATAAGATGACTATAAGCACCCACATTATTATTAGTACCAACAATTAAATAAGTACCTAAACCCCACTTGCCTACTCTGGTGATGAAAGTGAAGTTTGATTGCAAAATGTGCAACAGAATAGCCAGAAACTAGTCTACAAAAGGTATTCTGTTGCACTCTGTACAATTGAATTAAGGTTAAATCGCCTAAAGTAGTGTTTTTCCCCAGTTTGATTGCACAAAGTGCAATCAAACCAAGTTTTAGCCGCCCCCAGAGACATTCTATTGCACAAAGTGCAATCAGAGCATGGAGAGGAGTTAGAGCCTGAGGGATTATCGATCACAAATTGCAACCAAACAATCCAAGCTTCTTCCTCCTACATCCAGCCGCATTCTCCTGAACAAGTGCAATCAGAGCATGGCGTAGAACCAGCTGCTCCCTTTTATTGCGGATTAGTGGTCCAGAGTCCTGCTGTTTTTAGGAAGACACGATCCGGCAGCTTCAAGGCTGTTAACGCCAATTCAGCTACATCCTCAGGCTGCATCATACGGTCTTCGTCACCGATCTTAAGTCCAGCGCTGGAAGCTAGCCCAGTGTTAACAGTGCTTGGAGTCAAGGCTACGACGCGGATGTTGTGCTTACGCACCTCTTGTGCGAGGGCTTCGGTCATGCCCATCAGTGCGAACTTAGATGCGCAGTAAGCCGAGCCTGTAGCAAAGCCGCGTTCTCCGGCAGTGGAGGAGATATTGATGATGTTTCCACCATTCTTCTCAATCATAGCTGGCAGCGCAGCGCGAGTTACATAATAGGTACCGTAAAGATTAACTTGGATATGACTTTCCCAATCGGCAGGGTCCATTTCTACCAAAGTGCCGAATTTTGCAATTCCGGCATTGTTGATTAATGCGTCAAATGTTCCAAGCTCATTTTGTAAGAAAGCAACCGCACGTTCAGCTTCTTCGCGTACAGCGATATCCGCAACGGCAATGCTGACTTTAACGTCGTATACTTCCGTTAAGGCTGATTTTAACGCTTCGAGATCGCCTGATGTTCTGGAGATCAGACCCAAATTAGCACCTTCCTTAGCTAGTGCCATGGCCAAGGCTTTGCCGATCCCTTTGCCTGCACCAGTAATTACAACACTCTTTCCTCTCAAATCCATCTCTAACGTCACGCTCCTTTAAACATTATTGAAGCTAATGCTTCATTACATGTCCTATTATACCTGAATGCTATAGGGCATTTACAATCACCCGAAGAAAGCAGTTTGAAGATTCCCGTGAATATCGATGTTATTTTTCTTGGACATATAGATTTCCATGAATATAGCATTTGTTTTCACGAACGAAATAAATTTATTCGGAAAGCTTCGTTAGCGGCACCGATGCGGGTCCCTCTAATACTTCTCCATCATAGGAGAAACGGGAGCCGTGACAAGGGCAATCCCAAGAACGATCGCCGTCATTCCAGTCGCATTCACAGCCCATGTGAGTACAGGTTCTGTCCACCAGATGAAGCTTCCCTTCCGGATCTTTGTAGGCGCCGACTCGTTTGCCGTCATGGAAGACAACAGCACCTTCGTCTGCCTTCAGATCACTTGTCTTTTTGTGGACGATCTCAACTTTGCCCGCTACTAGCTCTTTTGCCACATTGGCATTTTGAACGAAGAAGCTCTTTAGGCTGGCGCCAGCTTTGAAGCGGGATGGATCGTACAATCCTGTATATGGATTATCTTTACGCTGAATCTGATCCGAGATGATTTGAGCGGACAAGGTACCGCTTGTCATGCCCCATTTTCCGAATCCGGTAGCGATATAAATCTCTTCTTTGTCCGAAATCTTACCGATGTAGGGGACCCTGTCCAGCGTAATTAAATCCTGTGCTGACCAGCGGTAAGGGATCGATTTGATGCCCAGCAAGTGACCTGCGAACAGCTCCAGATTCTCATAATGACCTATTGTGCAGATGCCTTGGCCTGTCTTATGATTTTCGCCCCCGACGATAACCAGGTTACGTCCTTCCCACTCCACAGCACGCAGAGAACGGGTTGGTTCGCTGGCACTTAAATACATTCCACCCTCAAAGTCTGTTTCAGGCTGGATCGCCAGACAATAGGAGCGTTCAGCATGCAGTCGTGAGAAATATAACGCCCCTCCATCGTAGAAGGGAAAATGAGAAGCTGATACGGCATAACGGCAGGTGATACGGTAGTCATTCTTCTCCGTAAAAAGCGTAAGCTTATCGTTCTTCTCCACCTTGTCCGCCATCATTGTATGCTCATAGATCACGCCACCTTTTTCCACTATAACCTTCAACAAGGCCTTTAGATATTGCAGTGGGTGAAAGCGAGCTTGTCCTGGTAATTTAATGGCACCACTCGCCATCAGAGGGATAGAGACGTTATCCAGCCATTCACCGGGCAGGCCCAATTGTTCATAGGCTTTATACTCTTCTTCTAACTGTTTAAGCATTTTATGATCTTCAGCCTCTGCGTATAGATAGGCCGCTTCACGTTTCATGCCGCAAGACACTTCAAGTTCTTCAGCTGTATTTAAGATCCAATTCAAAGCCTCGTTGTTCGATTGATAATAGAGGCGGGCATTTTCCTCTCCGAAATGCTTGATCAAATGGTGATAGATTAATCCGTGCTGAGCGGAAATTTTGGCGCTTGTAAAACCCGTAGTACCGCTGAGAATTTCTCCTGCCTCCAAGAGCGTGACTTTATATCCTGCTTTGCTTAAGAGATAGGCTGTTGTAATTCCTGTAATCCCGCCACCTACCACTGCGACATCTGTAGAGATATCTTCAGTGAGCTTTGGAAAAGCCGGTAAATCCGTAGTGTCTCTCCATAGTGATTCTGGAAATTGCGGGAGATCTTGCGTTATTTTACGGTGTGGATCCATCTTGTTATCCCTCCATCTGTACAATCCTCATCTCATTTATTACCACAGTCCCGTTAAAAGAAACTCTCTTATTCACACATGCAGTGCATGAATTCAGTGAAACAGTGCCAAAATAAGGTGGCATCCGGGAAGCGCAGGATAAATAGGAGGGATGATCCATGTCAGTTCAACAGGATAAGGACAATGTTTCTCTGGAATGGATCAAGGATCAGTTGAACGGATTCGCCGATTTAATTGATCGAACGCTCGTTGCACCTTTTGGGCAGATCAACTTACTTTATATTAAAAGCGTTACAGATTCGCAGACGCTCAGTCGCCATGTGATTACGCCGCTCTATGAGATGGGGGATACTAACGCTTACCTTGATTACATTACGACGTATCCGGGCACGGAAGAGGGGACTACGAAGGAAATAGCGATCGAGCTTTTGCTTAGTGGGTACGTTCTTCTTAGCATAAATGATGTGATTTGTTTTTTTGACGCGATGAGTACAGAGAGCAGCGGTGTTAGTGAAACGTCTGCAGAAAGCATTTCACAGGGACCTTCAGATGCACTAACGGAGGATATTGCGGTTAATCTGAACATGATTCGTCGGCGCTATCAATCCACTAATCTCAAAATGGAAACCATGGTCATCGGGGATGTCTCCAAAACAAAAGTGGCCATCCTATACGACATCAGTCGTGTTGATCATAAGGTATTAGCGGAATTAAGGGAAAAGATGAATACCCTAAAGGTTGATATTTTACAGGCTACGGGAGAACTTGAGAAGTTTATAAGCAGTGATAAATTAAGAATACTCCCTAAGTCTATTATTACTGAAAGACCAGATAGAGTCGTATTTAATTTGTCTGAGGGAAAAGTAGCAATATTGCTGGATACAACGGGGTATGCGATAGTGTTACCTTCCATATTTAACGATTTCTTTACATCCATGGATGATAAAATCCAATTTCCTATCGTGGGCCGTTTCTTAAAGCTACTCCGAATTATCGGAGTGTGTATGACGTTATGGCTGCCTGCGATCTATGTAACACTCACCTCTTATAACCCAGAGATTATTCGTGTGCAGGTTGCACTGCTCATTTCGGGTAGTCGTGCGACCGTGCCTTATCCATCTTTTGTGGAAGTGCTCCTAATGCTTATGATGATGGAATTTCTGACCGAGGCGAGTTTACGGCTGCCCAAAGCGATTGGTCCTACGGCCACGACAGTCGGAGGTCTAATCTTAGGTCAGGCAGCTACGGCGGCAGGGCTTGTAGGTAATATTATGATTATATTGGTCTCTGCCGTTGCGATATCCAATTTTCTGATTCCTCTGAATATGATGAGCTTGTCGATACGCGTGCTGAAGTACATTTTTCTTATAGCTGCCGCTGTTCTAGGAATGGTTGGTGTAGTGGTCTGTGTTGTGGGATTCGCGATGTATTTATGCAATCAGCGTAGCTTTGGACAACCTTATTTCAGATTGTTTTTTCTTGATAACCTTGGTAAGAAGAAGGGCGGGGAACATTGATGGCCAAAAGCCGTTATTTCTACTGTCTTTTTCTGATGAACAGCTTGATCAACATCATTAATTTTGTTCCGAGGGAACTAATAGACAGACGCTTTGACGGTGCTTTGTTCTCCATACTGATTGCAACGGTTCTTGGCACTTTGTTTGTCTATATATTTACTGTATTGATTGCTAAATTTCCTGGAAAGGGGTTTCCGGAAATATTTACCCCTCTTCTTCCTAAGCTGCTAGTCAAACCCTTACTTGTCTTTTTTGCGGGGTTATGGTGTGTGGCTGGGGGGGTTACCTTGCTTTCCTTTGTAGATATTACACTGCGATATGTCAGTCCGAATTCAAGCCCATATACTGTCGTGATCGGCTTCCTGATATTGGTCTGCATCTGCTGTCGCTTTGATTCACTATCACTTTTGTATGGTCTTGAAATCATTCTTTTCGTTACATTACCGTTAATTGTCTATGGCATCGTAAAGGCGCTGACCAATCCGGATTTCAATTGGGATTCTGTTCTGCAGATCACTACATACATCTGGCATAAGCCGGATCTGATGAGTCTTTCGGCAGCTACCTTTTCTTTTAGTGGTTATATTAATCTAGCCATCTTTAATCGGGTATTTCATGGGTTAAAGCTAAAGCATGTCTGGATTTTAGGAGTGGAAGGACTTCTCGTACTTCTCGTAACCTTTTTGGTCCCTATCGGTTATTTCGGTACTGTTGCGATTGAGAGACATGTATATACGTGGTTCTCGACGGCAGACAGTATCCGGATAGAATCCTTTATTATTGAACGGATGTTGTTTATTTTTTATTTTGCCTACATGACTTTATCTCTAGTGAGTGTAATTGTTCATTGGCATGTAGGGTTAGGATTATTCAAAGGTGCTATTTCATCTACGAAAAAAAAATCCCAGAAGGCAGAGCAGTGGAAAGAGTGGCTCATCTTGTGCTTGTTTAGCGGAGTGGTCCTCTCCTTAATATGGATGGATCAATATCAGCTCAACTTGATGGGTGTTTGGTTTCTACAAATCCGCTGGTTTGGTGAGATGTTCTTAATAGCATTACTATTTTATTGTTATCGTAAAGTGAGGAGGCAGGGCTTGTGAGGAAAGCACTTAGTGTAATAGGACTTGCCTTACTCTTGCTTCTTTCTGGCTGTGATTTCAAGGAAATTGATTTGCGGATATTCGTGCTGGCGATCGGTGTTGACCCTGGAGAAAAAGAAGGGGATTTTAAGATCAGCTTGAAGCTTGCCATCCCGCAGGGGGAAGTTACCAAGATTGATGAGAAGATGCAGATATTAACCGAAGAGTCCCCTAGTATTTCAGAAGCGCTCCGCAGAATGAAGTCAAAAGTGGAGAAGGAGCTTGATTATTCCCATTGTAAATCGATTATTCTGGGAGAAGGGGTCGCACGCAAAGATATTCAGCATGTTATGGATTGGGCCGTGCGGCGCAGAGATGTCCAGCTTATTGTAAATTTTGCGGTCGGGCGTCCGGAGGCACTTCAAGTGCTGCAGGTACGACCCGAATCGGAGCGAATTCCATCGAATTCTCTTATTCTGGCGATGAGTGGTCAGGGAACGGAGTCTCCTTTTATTGCTAGTGTGTATTCCTATCAGCTGATGAGAAATATTTATGAGAAGGGTATTGATCCGATTTTGCCAATTATCGAGGCTAAAGGGAAGAGTGAGTTCTTAATTGATAAAATTGCTCTACTGGATAGCGAGAAAATCAAGATGGTGCTTACACCGAACGAAACCCGGCTATACAATCTGCTGTCGCGCTCCAACTTACGGACCAATTTGCCAGCCCATATTGAGGGGATTATGTATCAGTATTACACAGAGAGATCATCCTCGGACTACAAGATACTAAATACGGAGAGCGGGAAAGCTACTATTCGATATCATATTAAGATTAAAGGGATCCTCGAAGAGAGTAGCAGCCCGGATTTGGTAACACATAGTATGTTGAAAAAAATTGCGACGGCAGGCGAAAAAGAACTGGAAGAGGATATCTCAGCGTTGCTGACAAAAATTCAAGCGAGCGGTCTGGATCCTTTTGGGTGGGGGCTGCACTATGGAGCTAGACATTTTAATAATGATACCGAAATGGAAGTGTGGAAGGGGCTCTATGCTGGGCTCGATTTTCAGGTCAAAGCTGATGTTAACATCAAATATTCTGGATTGATCGAGTAACTGAGAAAGTAATGAGTGGATAAAAGTGGGATTGACGTTCTCACATTCACGATTTATACTTGATCTAAAAACAAGTTAGAGGATGATAGCAATGAAAAGTCTAAATTTGACTTCCCAACGTCAAGCCGTTTACGATATCGTCCTTAATTCACATGACCATCCCACTGCCGCAGAAGTAATGAATCGGCTAGTAGAGCAGGGTCATAGCTTAGCATATGGTACTGTATATAACTCCCTACGTTATCTTTCAGATAAACAAATGATTCGTGAGCTCAAGCTTGGTGAGGCTGCCAGTAGATATGATGCGCGCATGGATGATCATCAGCATATCATTTGCGAGGTTTGCGGTGCGGTTGACGAGGTAATGAACCAAGTTCCACGAGACTGGATGAACACAGTGGCCAAGGATACAGGTTATACCATTGGTCATGCCCATGTGGTATTCGGAGGCGTCTGCCCGAACTGCAAGAACAAGAACGTGAACTAGGATGATAGAACCGGAGCCTTTGCTGCGGTAAAGATAAGGAAATAGGCATATTTGAGTAGACCGCTTCCGTTTAAGCGGTCTTTTTGTTGCATTTATATGACAATTTTTAAGAAAGATTAGAAAAATGAAGAAAGATAGGAGGAAAATCGGTTCCAAAGGCGGATATATAATTATATATTAAGGCTGGTAAATATGTCCTACTTTAAGACTCGAAGAGAGAGAGTGTGATGACAACTATGAACAAAAAAACAGGTATGAGTATCCGAACCAAATTAATTCTTACATACCTATTAGTTCTACTGTTGCCCAGTATCATTATCGGTTGGCGAACCTATCAATCTGCTAGCCATGAAGTGGAAGATCAGTTGGTGAACAATGCTACCGAAAGTGTTGAGGCAGTAAATGCAATCATCAACTCGAATATTCAATCGAAAATAGATACTATTTCTTATTTTGCCGCTGAGTTCACCGCTGAGGGGACCAACAGTGAGGCAAGTGGAGAGACGGTAGCTACTATGAAGGACAGATTAAAAGAATATGCTGTGTTACATCCTGATGTGTTAGACATTTATGTTAGTACAAGCAGAGGGCAATCGATCCATGCTTCGGAGGCCAAGCTGCCCGAAGGCTACGATCCCAGGCAGGAAAGTGCCTATATTAATTCTCTGAAGCACGGGACAGGTGTTGTGATTTCTCCGGCCTTTCAAACTGTGAATCAGGAAACGGCGATCGCGATATCAACAGTCCTGAAGAGCGGTGACGGGGTGGTAACCATGAATCTTAATCTATCTACATTAGGAGAATTGACTGCGACCAAGGTGGGTAAGGAAGGATATATTATTATCCTGGATAACAGCAAGAAATATCTTGTTCATCCAACAGAGGCTATTGGGGTGGAGTCATCAGATGACTTTATAAAGAAAATGTTCGAGGAAGATCAAGGTTCCTTTGATTATGTCTACAAGGGTACGCACAAAAAGATGACATTTATGGTAAATGAGCTTACGGGCTGGAGAATCGGAGGCACGATAAGCATAGATGAAGTGACTTCAGTAACGAGTGGAATCCGTAATACAGCGCTGCTTGTAATTGTAGTTTCCGTTCTGCTTGCACTGATCGTAATCTATTTTAATATTCAATCTATTTTAAAGCCCCTGGTCCGTTTGCGGAAAGCAACTGCCGTGATAGCCAAAGGGGATCTATCTGAAGACATAGGGGCTTTCCGTAAGGATGAAATCGGCATGCTTGCCGAGAACTTTCAATTAATGGTGCTCAGCTTGCGGGAGATGATCATTGGTGTGCAGGAGATGACGAGCAATGTTTCCTCTTCAGCAGAAGAGTTAACCGCCAGTGCGGAGCAGAATGCCCAAACAATCGAGCAAATGACGATAGCGATTCAAGAGGTAGCGGCAGGGACGGAGCGGCAGGTAATCGGTGTACGAAAAGGAATGGAAAGTACAGCAGCAACGACAAGCGAAGTGGATCATATTTCTGTATATATGGAGCAGGTGTCTGCGATGATGGACAAGACCTCACTCTCTGCTTCAGAAGGAAATGATTCCGTCATCAGCGTGGTGGATAAGATCAATGGGATCGATAGAACGGTGGGAGAGCTTGGCAGTGTAATCGACAAGCTTAATGAAAGAACAGGTCAAATTGAGGGCATTGTCGGCGTCATCACAGGGATTGCCCGTCAGACTAATCTGTTAGCTCTCAATGCTTCTATTGAGGCGGCCAGAGCTGGAGAACATGGCCGTGGATTTGCCGTTGTTGCTGCTGAAGTGCGTAAGCTGGCAGAGGAATCAGAGAGATCAGCGCATCTGATTGCAGAGCAGATTACCGCCATTAATAGTGAAATGACGCTGGTGACCCATACGATGGAAGACACAAAGCAGCGCGTAACCGAAGGGATAGAGGCCGTGGATACTTCCGGACGTTCCTTCTCCCGTATCCGTAGAGCGGTCAAGAGTGCCGCAGAGAAGATTGAGGCCATGGGTGGGGCTGTACAGACCTTATTGGTGGAATCAGATCATATGGAGAAGGCTATTGGAGAGATTCGTGGCATCTCCGAAGAAGCGGCTGTGAATACAGAGACCATCGCAACGGCAGCACAAGAGCAGCTCGCTTCTGTTGAAGAGATGGCATCTTCGTCTACCGACCTTAGCCGTCTTGCAGAGGAACTGCAAAAGCTTGTGAGTAGCTTTAAGATACACTCTTCCTAGCAATAATCAATATTTCATATAGGAAAACGATGCTTTTATCTTCCCTTTTGCAGCCCTTTGCAAGTATACTGATAAGCAATAATGTTGGGTTAGGCAACGGAGAGAGGAGAGATAATAGTACATGGCAGAGCAACTGAAAGGGTACACGGTCGCCTTGGCGGGTCCACGCAAATCGGAAGAAATGGCCAAGCTGGTCCAAAATATGGGGGGGACGGCGTTATGTCGACCTGCCCAAGGTACTGTATTTCTTGATGATGAGGCATTGGAGGAAGGATTGCATTCATGGATCAGCCATCCGCCTTACTTGGTGATTCTTACTACAGGCATGGGACTGGATGCTCTCTTCGAAACGGCTGAACGCCTGAATATCGCTGATCATTTCTTAGAAGTACTTTCTGGTTCTATTATTGCTGCACGGGGTTATAAGACAGTGAATGCTTTGAAAAAAAGAGGACTTATGCCGGAGCTTCGTGATGACGACGGAAGTACGATCGGATTGATTCGTGGGCTTCAATCTCTAGATTTGCAGGGCAAGGAGGTCGTTCTGCAGCTGCACGGCGATCCAGCTCCTCAGATGCTCGCATGGCTACAGGAGGCTGGGGCGAATACCCGCCAAGTGCTGCCGTATCGTCATACTCCACCAGAACTAGGTGAGCTTGAAAGATTGCTTACAGAAATCATAGAAGGTAAGATTGATGCCGTGGCTTTTACAAGTGCGCCGCAATTTCGTTTTCTCTCTCAATTTGCTCGGGAGCAGGGCAAGCTGGAGGAGATGCTAAGGTCTTTCGAGGATAAAGTGCTTGCTGTTTCTGTAGGGCGTATTACCTCTGAGGCGCTTAAGGAAGAGGGCGTACAGCGTATCGTCATGCCCGAGCATGAGCGGATGGGAAGCATGATTGTAGAGCTGGGCAAATATGTGGCGGCGAATCGCTAGACCATAATGTGCGGCAGCTTTATAAGATTTACGTTACCACACAGAAGCATTCCCGCCAGGTTCACTGGGTGGGGATGCTTTTTTACCCGGAAAATGGAGCCTTAAGAGTAGTAAACCTGCCATCTGCATGGACATTCGCAGCAGTTTTCCTTAGAATATAGGCAACATGTGACGAATAATAACAATGAATAAGGAGGAGGATCCCCATGGACAAAAGAAAATGTCTCTTACTTGGTGATTACACCCATCCCCGTTTCCATCCACTTCAAGGAGTGGACCAACAAATTAGCGAGATCTTAAATGATTTATTAACCGTTCAGTGTTCCGAAAATAAAAAAATGATGCGCATTGAGCATTTGGCAAGCTATGACTTATGTATTGCTTATAACGAATTGTGGAATGAAACCGTATCTCCTCAGCAAACCGCTGGCCTACTCAGCTATGTGAGCGGTGGTGGAGGACTGATTGTTCTACATACAGGTGCCTCATTGACGAAGCGTAACGAACTAGCTCAGCTGATCGGTGGCCGCTTTAAGGGTCACACTGCTTACGAGCCGATGAATTTTAAGGTGCTAGAGCATGACATTACTGAGGGCGTTGAAGACTTCCAATTGGATGAGGAGCCATACCATTTTGAATTTGATCCGTTCACAGATCGGACTATTCTTCTTCAATACGAATCGGAGGGTCAATGGCTTCCAGCTGCATGGTGCCACAGCTATGGTTTAGGACGAGTAGTATTCCTTATGCCTGGCCATCATGAGCCATCCTTCCGCCATCCAGCACTACGTAAACTGATCCTGCAGGCAGCTACTTGGGCTGCTCGTATTCCGATCACTAACTAAGGAATGTTTGTGTTTTTTTGAAATATCTGCACAGTGGGGTATACTTTAATCATCAACTCCGTTTGTAACGAAACGGAATCTTTGGGAGGAAGTACTATGAGTGATTTGTTTAAAAAAGCGATCTCTTTAGGAGTGGGCCTCACCATTGTTAGTAAGGAAAAAGTAGAAAAAGTTGTTGAAGAACTCGTGAAACGAGGGGAGCTTGCTCCTTCGGAGTCTAAGGCCCTCGTTGATCGGCTGATTGAACGCGGTGAGGAAGAGCGAGGTATGCTCAAGTCTGTAGTACAAGAACAAGTACAACGCGTGTTGAAGGAAATGAAGGTTCCTGTACAAAGTGATATTGACGAGCTGGAAGGGCGAATTGCCGTATTGGAGCGTCGATTGGCCGAGCTGGAGGGCATTTCCCATCTAGAAGAAACATCGGCGGAAACGAGCACGGACTAAATGGCAGTACGCATTAGACATGCCGGACGTTACCGGTCCATTGCCATGGCGCTTATGCACCATGGTTTTGGTTATATGGTGGAGGAGCTGGGGCTCTATCATTTATTATCCCTTCCACGCCGTCTCGTAACGCAAGAAGCACATACAAGTCTTACGCTCGGGGAGCGGATACGGCTCGTATTGGAGGATTTGGGGCCAACCTTTATTAAGCTTGGACAACTCGCCAGTACCCGTTCAGATCTGCTGCCTGATTCTATTATTCAAGAATTGGTAAAACTACAGGATAATGTGCCTCCATTCCCTGCGGAGCGCGTGCGCACGATTGTGGAGCATGAACTGGATCAACACATGGATGAAATCTTCAATTCCTTTGAGGATACTCCTCTTGCTGCTGCATCGATCGGTCAGGTGCATAGAGCTGTTCTTCACAGTGGGCAGGTCGTAGCTGTCAAAGTTCAGCGTCCTGGCATTCTGCGAACGATGAGCAGGGATTTAGAAATTCTCAAAGATCTAAGTGCCCTTGCTGAGAAACAGCTAGGCTGGGCGAGGCAATATCAGTTGTCCCGTATGGTAGAGGAATTCTCGAAATCGCTGCTTGGCGAGCTGGATTACGGCCAAGAGGGGCGCAATGCAGAGAAAATTGCTCAACAGATGGATTATGACGGAGTGTACATCCCGGATATCTACTGGGATTATACGTCAGCACGGGTGCTGACGATGGAATATGTGGTAGGAATTACGCTGAGTCGCCGCGATGAGTTATTGAGTAACGGAGTTAAGCTCAAGGTTATCGCTAAGCAGCTCGTAGAAATGATGCTAAGGCAAATTTTCATTCATGGCTTTTTTCATGCGGATCCTCATCCAGGCAATGTTATTCGAATGGCTGATGGGAAGCTGGCTTTGATTGATTTTGGCATGATGGGGCGACTGAACGAAGAGATGAAAGAGCAGCTGTCTGCGCTTGTCATCGCACTGATGCGCAAAAACACGGATGCTATGGTCCGGGCAATCTTGCGCCTCGGAGTCATCCCAGAGGATGCTGATCGAGCTGCGCTGCATAATGATATGGATCGACTGCGAGATGAGTATTATGATGTTCCGTTCAGTAAGATGAGCATAGGTAAAGCGCTGAATGATCTGTTTGGCATTGCTCGCAAGCATCGATTAGTCCTTCCCCCGGATCTAACGATGCTCGGCAAGACGATGCTAACGCTTGAGGGTGTCATTAGCAACTTGGATCCAACGATTAGCATCCTAGAGATGGCAGAGCCTTTTGGACGGGAACTTGTGAAGCAGCGATTTAGTGGTCCCCGATTGCAGCGCAAGTTCCTTGGAGGCGTAGCGGATTTAACGGAGAGTCTTCTAGAGCTTCCTGGTCAGGCAAGGCAGTTATCCGCGCTAATTAGTAAGGGAAAGCTAAAGGTAGAGATTGTGGCACCCGAGCTTGAGCATTTGGAGCGAAAGCTGGACCGGGTTGGGAACCGCTTAGCATTTAGTATTGTGATGCTTGCGTTCAGTATCATCATGGTTGGACTCATTATTGGGACTGCGATGCGCGGTCAGCCTTCCGTGTTGTGGAATTTCCCTACAGTGGAGATTGGCGGCGTAGTGGCGCTTCTGATGTTCTTATGGTTGATCTTTGCGATTTTTAAATCGGGAAGGTTCTAACTAACAACTACAGGATAGAATAATTATTATTCTGCAGTTTCACACAAATGCCGTTCTATCAAGTACAATATAAAGGATAACTTTCTAAGCTTAACTTTACTTCTATTGTATAAAGTGGAATGGAACGCAAATGGAGTGCCGTCTAAACGTCCGGTGGATCGCTGCTGCCCAGAAACCGAACTTTGACCGCACTCTTTTAACGGGTCAAGGGATACATGGGACGGAAGAATGCCGGTGACGGGGTTCTTCCGCTTTTGTTTGAATATAGCTGAATCGGAAGCATACGCCCCCAAAAGGACAGTCGGGTAGGGGCTGCCTGAATAGGGCTTTGGAAGACGGAAGTTAAGTAAGAGATGTAATCAAATTTAACTGAGAAAATAGTGAGGTGGAGAATTTGCCGGGATTTAAAGAATTAGGTGTTTCAGAATTACTGTGTACATTGCTTCAAGGTCAAGGCATCGTTAAGCCAACACCAGTGCAACAGGAAGCTATACCGCCATTGGTGCAAGGACTAGATGTAATTGCAAGAGCGAAGACAGGTACAGGAAAGACATTGGCCTTCTTGCTGCCAATTATGGACAAGATCCACACGGAGCGAGCATATCCGCAGGCGCTGATTATGGCTCCAACACGTGAGCTGGCTTTGCAGATTACAGAAGAGGCACGCAAGCTGGCGCGTCATACGGATATCAAAATCCTGGCAGTTTACGGTGGTCAAGATGTAGAGAAGCAGCTGCGTAAGCTGGAAGGTGGAAGACATCTTATTATCGGTACACCGGGCAGACTATTGGATCATATGCGCCGGGAAACACTCGACCTTAGTGGCGTTAAGATGCTCGTTCTGGACGAGGCTGACCAAATGCTGCATATGGGATTCTTGGAGGATGTAGAGACCATCATTACGGCTGTTCCTTATCGTCGTCAAACGATGTTGTTCTCTGCGACAATGCCAGATCCGATTAAGCGCCTCGCAGCTAATTACATGAAAGAGCCACTGGATATCATTATTAAGAGTGGTTCCCCGATTCCGCTGGATAATATCAAACAGCAAGTCGTAGAGGTCTCCGATCGTAATAAAGAAGAGGCACTTAAAGCGTTGATTGAGCGAGATCGTCCGTATTTGGCTATTATTTTCTGCCGGACCAAACGTCGGGTGTCCAAGCTGAACGAAGCACTCCAAGCAGCAGGTTATGATTGTGATGAGCTGCACGGCGACTTGTCTCAAGGTAAACGTGAAGGTGTAATGAAAAGATTCCGTGATGCGAAGCTGCAGCTTCTTGTAGCTACAGATGTAGCGGCTCGGGGTCTAGACGTCGAAGGTATTACTCATATCTTTAACTACGATATGCCACTTGATGTGGACAGCTATATTCACCGGATCGGCCGGACAGGCCGTGCCGGAGGTAAAGGGCTTGCAATTACGTTCACTTCTCCGCGTGAGCAAGATGGACTAGACATGATTGAGCACGGCATTTCGCAGCGCCTGGATCGTCGCCGTTACGACAAGGATGAATTCGGCGTTGGCGAATTCGTAGCGGTACAAGGCGGCGGACGCCACGGCGGTCGCCAAAGCGGCGGCGCTGAGGCAGCGCGCACGGGCCGCGGACCGAAGACCGGCGGCTCTGGCCGCGGCGGTGCTCCGCGCGGCGAAAGCGGAGCGCGGCAAGGTGGCCGCGGCCGCGGTAAGGAAGCAGGCGGCTGGGGCGCGCCTGCAGAAGGACGCCGCGGTGGTCGTTCCGATGCGGCGGCTGGCAAGCGTGGCGGTAGCGGCTTTGACGCTGCCGCACCTAAGGGCGGCGGCAAGGCTGCCGGCGTAGTAAGAGTAGGCGGCGGCTATGGCGCCTTCGCCTCCAGAGGCGATGCGCCAGCTAGCGGCAACGCAGCAGCGCCTAGCGCCGGTTCGCGCGGTGCGAACCGGAAGGGCGGACCAAGCACTGGCTACAGCGAGAACGTAGCCAGAGGGGCTGATGGCGGTGCCTACGCTGGCGGCACACCACGAGGCGGCTTAGGCAGCGGCTACGGTGCAGGCCCGTCTAGAGGCGGCGGTAAAGGTGGTAAAGGTAACAAAGGCGGCTACAGCGGTGCCAAGGGTGGCGCTGGTAAAGGCGGCCGCAATAGCGGAAGCGCGGGTTCCTCACGCGGTGGACGTGGCAGCTCCGGCGGCTTTAAAAGCGGCGGCAGAGGCACATCCAGATAATGTGAGTGGAATTTCATAACTAAAACTTGTTACCATAGGGAAGTTAGCGGACAAGCTAATCACCTATGGTAACTTTACTTTGTGGATGTATGGATAATTGATCGAGTGGAATATATAGCTTCTTATATTTTAAAAAAAGGTTCTTAGTGTAACTTTTTTAAAGGAAAGCTTGTCTAATAGATAAATAGAGTGTTTCGACTTCGAGGAGGAAGAACTTGCAGATGTCTAAAAAATTGAAGTTAGTGAGCTTGTTGATTATCGTTATTGCAGTCGGCTGGGGAATTGGGAAATATACGACAACTTCTCCCACTGCGAACAATAGCGGGTCCGATATAAATGTACAGGATAATCTTCAAGGTAAGCCTGGTGAAGACGGTAATAGTACCGGAGAAGGCATTACAGACCCAGTGGTAGCTAATCCATCTAATACAACAGATCCCTCTGATCCGTCCGAACCGGATAGTAACGGCAAGGGAAATAGCACTGATGATTCTTTTAAAGAGCCTGACAGCGTAGCTGTGATGGTGAATAAGGAGTATGGACTGCCGGAGAACTATAAGCCAACGGATCTAGTCTACCCGGAAGTGCGGTTTACATTTAAAGAGAAAATCGAGAAGCGTATGATGCGTAAGGAAGCTGCCGAAGCATTAGAGAAACTGTTCGCAGGCGCAGAGGAAGACGGGATTTACTTGGCTGGCGTTTCGGCCTACCGCTCTAAGGAAACCCAAACAAGGCTGTTCAATCGTTATGTTGAGAAAGACGGAGAAGAACTGGCTCGTACTTACAGTGCCGTGCCTGGCTATAGCGAGCATCAGACAGGGCTTGCTATCGATGTCTCAGGAAGTGACGGGAAATGTGCTGCGGAGAGCTGTTTTGGTGGAACGAAGGAAGCGGAGTGGCTAGCGCAGCATGCAACCGAATATGGTTATATCATCCGCTTTCCAGAAGGAAAGCAGGACATTACAGGATATAAGTATGAGCCTTGGCATATCCGTTATGTGGGCAAGGATATAGCCACTTATATTGCGGATAAAGGGATTACGCTGGAAGAATATTATGATGTCGTACCCGTATCCAAATAACAGAGTGATAGAGAGCAGTCCTAAGAAATACATAGGACTGCTTTTTTTTATCTTAGTGGTTACAGAAAGTGTCTAAAAGTTGCATTCTATTACAATTCGGGTAAGATACGTAGTGTAGTAAGTACATGGAAGGAAGGGGAATTAGGATGTCAATCTACAATTTTTCCGGCGTTACGCCTTCGGGTAAAGAAGTGTCATTTACGGAGTATGAAGGCAAGGTACTGCTGATTGCCAATACGGCCAGCAAATGCGGACTTACACCGCAGTATGGGGATCTCCAGAAGCTATACGAGCAGTATAAGGATCAGGGACTTGTAGTATTAGGATTCCCTTGCAATCAATTTGCGGGTCAGGAGCCGGGTACAAGTGAAGAGGCAGAAGAATTCTGTCAGATTAATTATGGGGTTACCTTTCCCGTATTTGCCAAAGTGGATGTGAATGGACCGGATGCCAGCCCTCTTTTCAATTATTTAAAAGAGCAGCAACCGGGTAGTGGGGACAACAGCGATATTAGCTGGAACTTCACGAAGTTCCTTATTGATCGTGGCGGAAATGTAGTGGCTCGTGTGGAGCCAAAGGAATCGCCAGAAACGATGACAGCACAGATTGAGTCCTTACTGTAGACCACTTAGGGTCTGATAAATTGTTATTTTACAAGTATCCTTTCGACCTCGGTCTTTGGCCGAGCCTCGACGGGATTTTCTTTTTTACATAGGAATATGGAATAGCCGCCTTAAATTTTGTAGTGATAAATTATACTTGACGCTTTACAGAGACCATGTATCCTTTGAAGAGAATATAATGCCTATGCAAAATATGCATAAAGCGTGGGATGCAGCAGGATAATAACGGCAGGAGGGTTCTATACAAGCATGAAGTTAATTACAGAGGTAGCAGCACAAGCGGGAATTGGCGAAGAGCATCTGGAACTATACGGAAAATATAAAAGTAAACTGTCACCTTCCTTATGGGAAGACATGAAGAACAAGCCAGATGGCAAGCTGGTATTGGTCACTGCGGTGAATCCAACCCCTGCTGGCGAAGGGAAGACCTTAACAACCATTGGGCTGGCACAGGCATTGAACGCAGCAGGAGTAAAGACCGTGGCTGCCTTGCGCGAACCCTCCCTCGGACCATGCTTAGGCATGAAAGGCGGTGCCACGGGTGGCGGTAAGTCACAGATCGTTCCGGCAGATGAGATTAATTTGCACTTTACGGGTGATATTCATGCAGTAACTTCTGCACATAATCTATTGTCAGCGATGATTGACAATCATATCTTCCAAGGCAATAAGCTGGGTCTTGATCCGCAGCGTATCGTTTGGAAACGTGTGATGGATATGAACGATCGCAGTCTGCGGAATATCGTGACAGGGCTCGGAGATGGAAATGGAGCTGTACGGGAAAGTGGATTCCAGATTACGACAGCTTCTGAGATTATGGCTGTATTATGCCTATGCGATAATCTGAGTGATCTTAAAAAGCGTTTGAACCGCATTTTGATTGGTTATGACCAAGAGGGAGAGCCTGTAACGGCCGAGCAAATAGGGGCAGTTGAAGCGATGACAGCGCTGCTGAAGGAAGCGGTTAAGCCTAATCTGGTGCAGACCTTGGAGGGTACTCCTGTTATTGTACACGGTGGTCCTTTTGCGAATATCGCCCATGGCTGCAGTAGTGTTATCGGTACTCGTTATGCACTCAAGCTGGGAGAAGTTGTGGTTACGGAAGCAGGCTTCGGAGCGGATCTGGGTGCAGAGAAATTCATGGATATCAAATGCCGGCAAGCGGGTCTAGCCCCTTCAGCGGCAGTGCTTGTCGTGACGGTGAAATCCTTGAAATATAACGGGGGTGTACCTAAAAATGAACTCCAAACGGAGAACCGGATGGCGCTGCGCTCTGGATTGTCTAATTTGGAGCGTCATGTAGAGAATCTCGGCAAATTTGGGGTACCTGTTCTTGTTGCCATTAATCATTTTGAAGGCGATAGCCCAGAAGAGATTACTGACGTTGTGGAGGCTTGCCGCCGATTGAACGTTCCTGCGGCAATATCCAAGGTATGGGCAGAAGGTAGTGCGGGCGGACAAGAGTTGGCTTCGGAACTAAAGAAGCTTCTGGACCAAAGTGACACTGAGCGCTTTGCTCCTTTGTATGAGAATGAACTCGACATCTCTTCCAAAATCACCAAGATTGTGCGCGAAATTTACCGTGGTTCGGAGGTTAACTTTTCTCCTGCGGCCAAACGCAGCCTAGCGGTGATTGAGCGCCTTGGGTTAAAGGATCTTCAAGTATGTATGGCGAAGACGCCTTATTCCTTCTCAGATCAGCCTAGATTGCTTGGCGCTCCTGAAGGGTTCACTGTAGGTATCCGTGATATAACCCTTTCGCTCGGTGCAGGGTTTGCTGTAGTGATTACGGGCAATATCGTTACGATGCCAGGTCTACCTGCTAAACCAGCCGCTGAGGCACTATGGATGGATGAGGATGGCGTGATTCACGGTTTGGTGTAAATTCAGTTTATGATTAGGCTTTTCCCTGTTGGACGAGGGGGAAGCCTTTTTTGCGCGTTATAAGAAAGTATATCCTGAGGGGTCAGAACATAATGTCTTACGCCTATGGCAAAGCTAACGAGGTCGCAATCGGCAGCAGTGACGGAAAATGCTTAAAATTGTGAACAATCTGAGAATATAGGCGAAAAGACTTGTAATGTGATAAATATCACAATATAATCAGTTTATAAAGTGAAATAAATCACAAATAACTCATCGGTGATCAGATATCTAATTTGGTCAGTCAAGTAATTCGAATATATATCCAGGTTGTCCATTTGAAGGAGGAAGAAAATAATGAAAGTAGCTGTCATTGGATGTACCCATGCCGGAACTGCCGCAATTGTAAATACTGCTAAGCTTTACCCAGAAGCCGAGATTACGGTTTATGAGCGTAATGATAATATTTCTTTCTTATCCTGTGGAATTGCTTTATACGTAGGTGGAGTAGTCAAAGACCCTCACGGGCTGTTCTATTCTTCTCCAGAGAAGCTTGCTGAGCTTGGTGTAAAGACCAACATGCGTCACGAAGTGACCGCAGTGGATACGAAGTCCAAAACGGTGCGTGTTCGCAACTTGGTAACGGGACAGGAGTTTGACGATACCTACGATAAACTGATTATGACTACAGGATCATGGCCAATTGTGCCTAAGCTCGAAGGGCTTGAGCTGGAAGGTGTCTTGCTTTGCAAGAACTATGAGCATTCCAACACCATTATAGAAAAGGCTAAACACGCGAATAAAATCACAGTCGTAGGCGCTGGTTATATCGGCGTAGAATTGGTGGAAGCCTTCCAATTGAACGGGAAGCAGGTCACGCTAATTGATGGTGAGGATCGTATTCTAAATAAATATTTGGACCCAGAGTTCACTGCACCGATCGAACAATCCTTTAAGGATCATGGAATTAAATTAGCGCTGAATGAGAAGGTTAGTTCTTTTGCTGGCGAAGGTGGTAAAGTTACCAAGGTTATCACAAGCCAAGGGGAGCATGAGACTGATCTTGTTATTCTCTGTATCGGCTTCCGTCCGAATACTGAGCTCTTAAAAGGTCAAGTGGATATGCTGCCAAATGGCGCAATTCTGGTCAATGATTATATGCAGACTAGTTGCCCAGATGTGTACGCCGCTGGTGACAGCTGCGCGATTCATTACAACCCTACAGGTAAGCACACTTATATTCCACTAGCAACCAATGCAGTACGGATGGGCACTTTGGTCGCACGTAACTTGATGACAGAGACAATTCCTTATATGGGTACTCAAGGGACTTCCGGCATTAAGATTTATGAAGATAATATCGCTGCTACCGGTCTTACTGAAGAAGCAGCTAAAGCTGAAGGAATGGACGTAGAAACAACCATGATTATTGACAACTACCGTCCGGAATTTATGCCAACCTTCGAGCAAGTTCAATTAAAAGTTG
Organism: Paenibacillus sp. G2S3; assembly: GCF_030123105.1. Lineage (NCBI taxonomy): Bacteria > Bacillati > Bacillota > Bacilli > Caryophanales > Paenibacillaceae > Paenibacillus > Paenibacillus sp. G2S3. The sequence continues at coordinate 6,305,071 of NZ_CP126095.1, read as the reverse complement.
TATTTGATCGCGCTACACGCCGTATTCTCGGAGCACAAATCATGTCCAAGACGGATTTGACGCAATCGATCAACACAGTATCTGTATGTATTCAAAATAAAATGACAATCGATCAGCTTGCCTTTATTGATTTCTTCTTCCAACCTCATTACAACAAGCCTTGGAACTTCCTGAATACAGTAGGTCTTGAATCGTTACCTACATCAGTACCTACATCAGTACCAAGTAAAGAGGCAGTAACCGTATAAAAAGGGGACGTTTGTCTCCGAAGTGGATTTGGATGAATTAGTTGGTCTTTAGCAAAGCAGCGATCCCCCTGTAGGGAGATCGCTGCTTTTTTTGTTAGGTGGAGGATGATTCTCTGCATGGGTAGGTGCAAACCCGCTTGGCTTCGGTTATGGTACGGACCCATAAGACGCTATTTAGCCATTCATTGTCTTTTGAGTGTGTTTTCGGACACCAGTGCAGCTATTACGTAAAATGAGGTGCAATTTTGGTGTTTTTCGTGCGAATAGTGACTATGGGGTCCTATATCGAGCCAAATGTGCCCAAAAGCTACGGTTAAGGACATCTGAGTCCGATAACAACTTTGTTCACTTCAAAAGTGGTCAAAAGTGAGATAATTTGATCAATTAAATAAGCTTTATGTTCTAATGGTGCACAGACTACAGTAAATTTGACATGTCAGTGAAAACTTTCACTTAGTTTTTCGTGGAGTGATAATTATCACGTTAATGTGTTTTATGACACGCTACAATGGTCGTAAAGGAACAAATTTTAAGTAAATAGATGAAGGGGATAGGAATCATGGCTTATAATAAACCGCAGCAGATTGCCGCAGTCACGGTCGAGAACGGCATAAAAAAGGCGCACAATCCTTTAAGCACCGTACTAATTCTGGGCTTTCTGGGAGGAGCGTTTATCGCGCTCGGATTTTTACTGGATATTCGCGTCATTGCTGGCGCACCACATGAATGGGGATCCATCGCTAACTTTATAGGGGCAGCAGTCTTTCCTGTTGGATTGATTCTAGTACTGCTTGCAGGGGGAGAACTACTGACAGGCAATATGATGGCTGTGCCACTTGCTTTTATGGCGAAGAAGATATCCTTCTGGGAAGTTGTTAAGAATCTTGTATTGATTACCCTGAGCAATCTAGCGGGAGCTTTGTTTGTAGCTTACTTTTTCGGTCACGTGGTTGGTCTAACCTCTGACGGTGTGTATTTGGAAAAATTAGTGGAGATGGCAGGACATAAGCTTGAGGCAGATTTCTTGCCGGCATTTGTTTCCGGTATCGGTTGTAACTGGCTCGTAGCTTTGGCTGTATGGCTCTCCTATGGAGCAGATAACTTCAGTGGTAAAATTCTCGGCATCTGGTTCCCAACGATGGCTTTTGTAGCTATCGGCTTCCAGCACGTTGTAGCCAACATGTTCTTAATTCCGGCTGCTATTTTTGAAGGTTATTTTTCATGGGGAGAGTATTTCAATAACTTTGTTCCGGTATGGCTAGGCAACTTGACGGGCGGCGCCATTTTTGTTGCGGCAGCTTATTGGATGGCTTACCTGCGTAAAGAGCCTGCATCTATTCAATCCGTGGACAGCATGTCCGGCAGCGGTGTAAAGAAACACGCCTAAACCTATCTTATAGAGCACTCCTTAGAATAGTCGAGGGGTGCTTTTTACTGTATAAACAAATAAAATCCGCCGTGATGTATCCAATCTCGGGGGAACGAATTCGGATGCACGGCGAATTTTAAAAGGGGGAGTGTTTCTAGGCTCTATTACCCCGACTTTGCAAGAACGAATCACATCGTTTTGTTTAGTCTGCTTTACGGACGATAGCGGCAACTATAATATATAAATAGATAGTAGGAGCAATGGAGGATTGCGGACGTGAACGGGGCCACTTTTTTCTCAGCTACGGTAGAAGTTAGACCTAAATAAGAGGTAGAGTATGGAGATACTTTATCACGATAGCACGTCAATGCGTCTGCTTGCTCTGAACCCTGTTTTGGGATAATACTGGATGGAATAATGACACATATATTACAGGGGATGTACACTACTTATGAAGTTTTTACAGAATTATCCTAAAGAAGTTAAGATATTTTTAATTGCCAGCCTAATTAACGCAACCGGTAGTGCACTGATGTGGCCTCTGGTTACAATGTATGTATTTGATGAGCTCGGACGCAGCATGTCGGATGCTGGATTAGTAATTCTTATTCAATCGGTTGGAGGGATCGTGGGTCAACTACTCGGGGGCTCACTCTATCATAAGGTAGGCGTTAACCGGCTGATTGTTGGAGCACTGGGCATGAATGCACTTGCCCTGTTCACTTTGCCGGCAGCAAGTAGCAACTGGACGTTATTTATGGTCGCGATGGGATTGGTAGGGCTTTTTAATTCGTTGTCATTACCTGCGATTCAGGCGTTTATCGGCTTTCGTTTTACGAAGCAGCGCGGAGAGCTGTTTAATGTTATTTATGTCGCCAATAATATTGGTGTAGCACTGGGTACGGCGTTAAGTGGTTTTTTGGCCGATATTTCTTATATGCTCAGCTTTGTGATGAACGGCGTAACCTCAGCGGTATTTGCGGTATTCTTTTTTGTATATCTCAAGAAAGTTGGAGGAGATTCTTCACAGGAGGTCGCAGAACACCAGAAGGCTGGTCCTGACAAACAATCCACCTGGAAGCTAATGGGGCATACACGAATTTATCTTTATATGGGTATTGCCTCGATGTTCCTACTGTTAGGGAACTCTATCTGGAATACAGGGGTGTCCCCTTTTATTATTTCAGAGGGCTGGCCTAAGAAAACGTATGGTTTCCTATGGACGCTGAACGGTATTCTTATTTTTGCGGCCCAGCCACTCGTAACAGTGATTAAACGCTGGTTCGCATCCACCTCAACGGCCCAAATGACAGTAAGTGCTCTATTTTATTTGGGTGGGTATGCTGTTCTTTTATGGATGCCGACTTATTCAGGTCTAGTGCTTGGGATGGTACTCGCTACGCTTGGGGAAATGCTGATATCTCCGGCCATGCCTTCCTTTATTTCGGATCATGCAGGTCGCAGTGCTCCTTTCTATTTAGGGCTAAGTGGAGGCATGGGGGCAGTCGGCAGGGTGATTGGACCATACTTAATGGGTAGGTTATACGATAGTGGAGGCTTAGCGCCTACCGCATGGTTGGCATGTGCGATGGCACTGCTGTCCGTAGGATTCTTTATCGTTCATGCATATATCAACCGCCGAGGAAATTCATTGGAGCGGTCAATAGGATAGTTGAGCATAGTGGATTCAAATGATCTGCGATGAATTCTATAGAGGTGCAAGGCAAGGGGTGTACATCTTTATGAAACGAAGCAACAGGGATAGGCTTATAATAAGATTCTCAGAGATTAAAGACGTGCGGGAACTGATACATCTGGATCATATGATCTGGACGGAGGACACTAGTCCGGGGCCATTAATGTGGCGTTCTCAAGAGGATTACCTACTGAATGCTCCCCCGGGTTCACAGCTTGTCGCGTTAAAGGATGACAAGCTATGCGGATATGTTGGGTTTGGCTGTCCTAGTCGAATGGAGAGTAACAGGCATGTGTGTGAGGTCAATATTGCTGTCCATCCGGATTATCAACGTTTAGGTATTGGCCGGCAGCTCATAGAGGCTATTAAGGAACATGCCGCAGAGAACGCCATTCGCAAGCTGCGTTTACGCGTATTATCCTGTAATGAATCAGCGCTTTCTTTTTATCGTAAATGTGGGTTTGTGGAAGAGGGACGTCTGCGGGAGGAGTTTTATCTAGGCGGTCGTTATGTGGATGAAATATTTATGTGCTGCATGCTGACAGGAGGAAAAGGATATGGAGATCATCTCGCTTAATGTGGGGCGGCCGATAACAGTGGATTATCGGGGGAAACCTTTAGAAACTGGCATTTATAAAATGCCTGCAGAAGGATCGGTTCAGCTACATATGAGCGGATTTGATGGAGACGGGCAAGCAGACCTTAAACATCACGGCGGTCCTGATAAGGCAGTTTGTGCCTATCCGATCGAGCACTATTCCTACTGGGAGCAGCAGCTTGGGAAGAAGCTGGAATACTCTGCCTTCGGAGAAAATATAACAACTGCCGGCTTATTGGAGACAGACGTGTGCATTGGCGATGTGTACGAAATAGGCACCACTGTGCTGCAGGTCAGCCAGCCCCGGTATCCTTGCTTCAAAATCTCACAAAAGCATGGTCCGGCAGATCTTCCAGCTCAAGTACTGGACACTAGATATAGCGGATTTTACTTGCGTGTGCTTCGTGAAGGGAAGATTTCAACCGGAGATGTAATTGTCAAAAAAGAAAATGGGGCTGGCGGTGCGTCCGTGGCGCATGTTCTGCATTTAATGCAAGTAGGGCTGCAAGAGGAAGCTGCACTGGCAGAGCTTGCGGAGCTAGAAACTCTTTCTGCCGTAGTTCGGAACAAATTTCGAAAACAGCTGGGTCTGCCGGAAAATTAGATACGATCTACATACGAAAATAAGCCTGGAGGCGTATGCCTTCCAGGCTTATTTCTATTTATGAGTTTATATGTTTTGCTTGCGTAGCCTAGCTTAGCCGAGCAGCTGCCATTCACTACGCAATAAACCGTATACGGCGTGGTTTACGTAGCCATGAGGCAGTTTCTCTGCCTGTCTAATCACACCCTCGAGCACAAAACCAAGCCGTTCCGGAATCGCCCGGCTGGAAACATTTCCGGTTGCGCAGCGGATTTCAACACGTTGTAGCTCCATTTCCAGTAGTGCATAGTCCACTAGAACCCGACAGGCACTGGTCATATACCCTTTGCCTTCATAGCCTTCACCAAGCCAGTAGCCGATCCCAACAGCTCTGTTATGCCAGTCAATCTGGTGATACCCAACAACACCGGCGAGCTCACCGCGAACCCATAGTCCAGCGGTAAAAGCACCATTGTCAGTGCTTTGTTTAACTGCATTTTTGATGAAATTAAGAGTGTGAGCCTGTTCCGTAACGGCATCCACCCAAGGGAGCCATTGTCTTAGTCGTTCACGTGAGTGCTCTACTAACGTGAACATATGCCGAGCGTGTTCTGGCATAATCGGCTTTAACATTAGCTCTTCATCGATGACATAATTAAACAAGCGGTTGCCTCCTTTTCGGCACAAGGCCTTATGTATGATTATGGATTATTTCTTATGATTATCATGCTACTCTATCGCCCTGACAGAAGTCAAAAGGTCTAAAGACACTAAAAAATGATCCATGCCTTGTGCCCCCTTTTATTGATCAATCTACGGTTAACGGGTATATTAGTAGGAAACATGTTTAAACAAGAAGTAGTGTAACACTACAGAATGAAAGGTTGATAGCTGTGGAGAACCGTAGCACCCCCTCCAATTTTATTAAGAATGTTATTACCGAAGACCTCCGTACGGGTAAAGTAAAGGAAGTTATCACTCGCTTTCCGCCGGAGCCGAACGGTTATTTACATATCGGACATGCCAAGGCGATCTGGATTAACTTTACACTGGCGGACGAGTTCGGTGGCAAGACTAACCTAAGATTTGACGACACGAATCCGGCCAAAGAGGATACGGAGTATGTGAACTCGATTCAGGAAGATGTAAAGTGGCTCGGTTATGAATGGGAAGAGCTGCGTTTTGCATCTGATTATTTCGAAGAAATGTACAAACGTGCCGAATTATTAATTACTAAGGGCAAAGCTTATGTTGATGACCTCAGTGCGGATGAAATTCGCCAATTGCGCGGAACGCTAACAGAGCCAGGAAAGAATAGTCCGTATCGCGATCGTAGTATCGAAGAGAATTTGGACCTGTTCCGCCGTATGCGTGCAGGCGAATTCAAGGACGGCGAGAAGGTTCTTCGCGCCAAGATCGACATGGCGTCACCGAACATTAACCTGCGTGATCCTGTAATTTATCGGATTACACATGCACATCACCATAACACAGGCGATAAATGGTGTATCTACCCAATGTATACCTTCGCTCATCCGTTAGAAGATGCTATTGAGGGGGTCACTCACTCCCTTTGCTCGCTCGAATTCGAAGATCAACGTCCATTCTACGATTGGGTTGTAGCTGAATGTGAGATGCCAGCTGTCCCTCATCAATATGAATTTGGTCGTCTGAATTTGGCTCAAACGATGACTAGTAAGCGTAAGCTGAAGCTACTTGTAGACGAAGGACATGTGGATGGCTGGGATGATCCACGGATGCCTACGATTTCTGGTCTACGCCGTAGAGGATATACGCCGGAAGCGATTCGTAAATTCGTATATGAAGCGGGTATCTCGAAGAGTCAGGGTCTGGTGGACCTGCAAATGCTGGAACACTTTATCCGTGAGGATCTTAAGCTAACTGTACCGCGTACAATGGCTGTGTTAAGACCGCTTAAGGTTGTTATCACCAATTATCCAGAAGGTCAAACAGAATGGCTTGAAGCGGAGAATAATACAGAGAATGAGGAAATGGGCGTACGCCAAATTCCGTTCTCACGTGAAATTTATGTTGAGCGTGATGACTTCATGGAGAATCCGCCGAACAAATATTTCCGGTTGTTCCCTGGCAATGAAGTACGCCTGAAGCATGCTTATTTCATCAAATGTAATGAGGTTATTAAGGATGAGAATGGCGAGGTAGTGGAACTGCATTGTACGTATGATCCAGAAACGAAGAGTGGCAGCGGATTTACAGGCCGTAAGGTAAAAGGTACGTTGCACTGGGTTGAAGCTAGCCAAGCGGTTCCTGCGGAATTCCGTTTATACGAGCCTCTGATTTCTGCGGAAGAAGCGGAAGAGGCTGTTGAAGTTGAAGGTTTAGATTCCTCGGTAGAGAAATCGGAGCCTAGCTTCTTAGATCAGCTTAATCCTAAGTCCATTGAAATCTTACAAGGCTTTGTCGAACCTGCACTTAAGGATAGCGTGGCTCAGGATAAATTCCAGTTCTTCCGTCATGGCTATTTTAATGTGGATAGCAAATATTCAGCACCTGGACATCTCGTATTCAACCTTATCGTTTCACTGAAGAGTTCATTTCAGCCTCCTAAACAAGGCTAAATAGATAAATTACTCAAGATAACAACAAAAAGCAGGCCCAAACGTCCCGAATAGGTACGTTTGGGCCTGCTTTTGTTGACTTACAATGCTTCGATGTCGAAGATCTCTTCATCTTCCTCTGTAGGGGGGCGATACCCTCCACGGCTAACAAAGAGCCACATGAAGCCAAAGCCAAGCGTTCCAATTAGCGTCAAGAATACACCCGTCTGATACATGCTCTGTGCACCCAGATACTGATACATCCAACCTCCGAGAATACCTCCAATGAAACCGGATATCCCACTCCAGCTTAGGGTGTAGAGCGCTTGTCCGGAAGAGCGATAAGGCCGTGGAATCAGGAGCATCGTCAATTGGGTACCTACATAGAAGAAGCCGCCGAATGTTATACAGTGTAAGATTTGAATAAACACCACTTGAAGGGCAGTAGTCGCATCAGCCATAAACCACCAACGCAAAACGAACAAACCACTGACCAATGCAAGCCAGCCGAGCAGAACAGAAATTTTACGTTTCAGGAATCGGTCACAGAGAACGAATACGCCTACCTCCAAAATGGAGGAGAGGAATACGGCAAGACCAATCATTTTTTTAGAACCGCCCAGATCCGTAATATACAAGGATATAAATGTGGTGTTCATAGTGTTTGGTATGGATACCAGAATACCAAACACTAAAAAACACAAGAAAAAAGGATTGAAAATTAACTTACTTAAGCCCTTATACGGCATCGGAGCTCTCATAATAGAATGGTTAATTTTAGGCAATACAAGAACGGATAGGATTGATGCACCTAGTAACGCTGTAAGCAGATAGGTCAAGATGGATACATCAGCCCAATCCAGGATAAAGCCGGCGACAATCGCGATCAGTGCCCACCCTATTGAACCCCAAAGCCGGAAAGAACGGAAACGCTGATTAGTTCCGTCAATATAGCTGAGAATCATTGTGTTGCTTTGAGCAAATAGTGGTCCTTGGAAGAAATAGAACAAAATAATGGCGTTGTAGATCGTTTCATATGTATTTGCTCGAAACATAAACTGTGAGAACACTAGCGTTCCGAATAACATAAGCAAAACGATACGCCGTATATTCTGAGAACGGTCTGTTAAGAACGCCCAAAATGGATTTGCAAATATGGATACTAGCGCTCCCATAGAGAATAAGACACCAATCTCTAATTTGTTCATCCCTACATCCAGCAGGTATAGTTGAAAGAAGCTGGTGAAGAGGACCATGGTTCCATATACAAAAAAATTGAACCATTTTAAAGACGTGATAGAAGATGGAATAACGCCTTTTCGCAAATGGTTCACTCCTTTCTCACTAAATATCTTGCTTGGAGTAGAGTGGCCAATAGTAGGCCCTTCTATCACTGTAACACGTGTTGAAAAGGGATACAAACACCCTTTTTTACTTTTTTACATTATTTTGGGTTTTATTTATGTTTGAGACGATAAGCGACAAAAAATGCGTGAACGCTTCCGTAGGAGGCATAAACACTAAGTGTAACGGGTATTATTTTGCCCGATGGTAATTCCGTAGGATGTCCGCACAATGCCAGATCAGCGGGTTTAACTTCAGTTTACAATCTGTAGATAGGATGGGTGTAAGGCGAGAAAGATATTGCTATGCTTTTCTCGTAGAGCTATTAAGAAAAGGGGAATTAATGTTATGAAGAAATCCGATCCCAAGCGAAAGATGGCGCTGAAGCCGTTCTTAACGCTACTAAGAGAAACCAAGCCTTCATACGGCTTATTGGCTATAGCCATTGCGCTAAGCATGATATCAACTTTGGTCAGTCTGGTCATCCCGATGTTCACTAAGAACTTGGTGGATGGCTTCTCCCTGGCTTCCGTTAGCAAGCTGCAAATTGTGGGCATTGCAGCCGCGTTTATCGCACAGACGATTGCCGGAGGAATCTCCATCTACCTGCTGAATTATGTGGGCCAGAAGATGGTTGCAGGTCTGCGGGATCGATTGTGGCGTAAATTTCTAGTTCTGCCTGTGGCTTATTATAATGACAACCGAACAGGAGAAAGTGTCAGCCGCATGACGAATGATACGGGGATCATCAAAACGCTGATTTCTGAGCATCTAGCCAGTCTATTTACCGGAGTGATCTCCATTGTAGGTTCGATCTCAGTTTTACTGTTTTTAAATTGGAAAATGACGCTTGTTCTATTTACTGTTCTTCCACTGTCTGCGCTGATTCTAGTACCGCTTGGACGGCAGATGTACAAAATTTCCAAGGGGATGCAAGACGAGACCGCTTCTTTTACCGCTACACTTAGTGGTGTTTTATCAGAGATCCGTCTAGTCAAATCCTCGGGCGCAGAGAAAAAAGAGTACGAGGCAGGCAAGAGTGGAATTATGAACCTGCTTTCCTTTGGTATTCGTGAAGGCAAGATTAGCGCGATGATCAGTCCACTCGTCTCCTTTGTTTTTATGATGTTGCTTGTAGTCATTATCGGTTATGGTGGAATGCAGGTATCTTCCGGCGTCTTGACGGCTGGAGAACTAGTCGCCTTTATTCTTTATCTTATTCAGATTATTATGCCACTTACTCAATTGACTACGTTCTTCACACAGATTCAGAAGGCAAAGGGTGCCTCAGAGCGTATTATTGAGACTCTGGCAGCAGAAGAGGAAGTATATGAAGGACAGGAAGAGGCGAACGGTGCAGAAGGACCTATCTCGGTAGAGGGTCTAAGCTTTGGATATAAAAATGGTGAGAAGGTGTTGAACGATGTAAGCTTCCAGATGCTTCCGGGTCAGGTGACGGCTATTGTCGGACCGAGCGGGGGCGGTAAGACCACGTTGTTCTCGTTGCTAGAACGTTTTTACGAGCCTCAGTCAGGTCTGATTAAGCTGGGTGACAAGCCAGTGTCTACATTCTCACTACGTTCGTGGCGGAAGCTTATAGGGTATGTCTCGCAGGAAAGTCCGCTGTTGGCCGGTACGATTGCTGAGAATTTAACCTACGGATTGGATCGGGACGTTAGCAGGGAGGAGATGCACGCAGCAGCAGCAATGGCTTATGCAGATGGCTTTATTGATGCACTTCCTGAAGGATATAATACGGATGTCGGCGAAAGAGGCGTGAAGCTGTCTGGTGGACAACGGCAACGGATTGCCATTGCCAGAGCACTACTGCGGAATCCAAAGATTCTTATGCTTGATGAAGCCACTTCCAGTTTGGATAGCCAATCAGAGGCGGTAGTGCAGAAGGCACTGTCCAATTTGATGAAGGGTCGGACTACGATTGTAATTGCTCACCGTTTGGCTACGGTTGTAAATGCAGAGCAGATTATTTTTATGGAAAAAGGTCAGATTACCGGAATGGGAAGACATGAAGAGCTGTTGGACAATCATGAGCTATACCGGGAATTTGCTACCCAGCAGCTGCAGATGAATAATCCTGAAATTCAGGACAATAAAGAGGAGGCTCCAGTGATACATGACAAAAATACTAGTAGCGGACGACGATCCGCACATCCGCGAATTGGTAGAAGTATTTCTGAGAGCTGAGGGGTTGGATGAGATTTATGGGGCTTCCGATGGACTGGAGGCTCTTCAGATTCTGGAAGGTAATAACATAGATTTAGCTATTATTGATGTGATGATGCCCAATTTGGATGGTTGGGAGCTATGCCGGAAAATACGTCAAGCTTATGATTTTCCGATATTGATGCTGACGGCTAAGGGTGAGACCTCACAAATTGTGAAGGGCTTTGAGCTGGGAAGTGATGACTATCTCGTCAAGCCCTTTGAGCCAGTGGTGCTAATTGCGCGAGTAAAGGCGCTGCTCAAGCGATATCAAATTTCTGCTGCACAAAGTGTGACCATAGGTCGATTGCGAATGAATCGCAAAACCTATGAGGTTTCCTCGGAATATGGAGAGATCACATTGCCACTTAAAGAGTTTGAGCTCCTATTTAAGCTGGCTAGCTATCCGGGTCAGACCTTGACTAGAGACAGGCTGATCGAAGAGATTTGGGGTTATGATTTTGAGGGAAATGAACGAACGCTGGATGTGCATATCAACCGTTTGCGTGAACGTTTTAATCAGGATAACTATGGGTTCGTGATTCGTACGATCCGTGGTCTTGGTTACCGGTTGGAGGCTGAGGCATGAATCGATTTAAGGAGATCATTAAGCGGATTGGGATGTCCTTTGTTTATTTCGGTGGCGTTGGGATTAGCTGGACTGCAGCTTATTTCCTAATGAACTGGATATATAGCAGGGCTGGGCGCCCCTCCTCGGATTATTTGGTCCAATTAATCAGCGTGATGGTCGGTATTGTGATCTTGTTCATGATGGCATTGGTAGTCTCCAAGCTATTTCGTGGCTGGGAACGTGTCTTTTATAGATCAATCATTGAAGGGTTAGGACGAATTGCTAAGGGTGATTTTAATGTAGTATTGGATAATAATAGGGAATACGGCGAATTCGGAGAAATTGTTGAGAGTATCAATGTAATGGCAAGTGAGCTGAGTCAGATGGAGACCATGCGCCAGGATTTTATCTCCAACGTATCGCATGAAATTCAATCTCCACTAACCTCGATTCGGGGGTTTGCTCTTGCGCTGCAGGATGAGACTCTGAATGTGGAAAGTAGGAGGCACTACCTTAATATTATCGTGGCTGAGAGCACCCGCGTATCTGGACTCAGTGATAATTTATTGAAGCTGTCCGCGCTTGAATCAGGCAATTTCCCGTTTGAAAATCAGGTTTATCGTCTGGATAAGCAGCTTAGAGATACGATTTTGGCTTCTGAGCCACAGTGGCTGGAGAAAAATATAGAGGTAGAGGCTGAATTGGAGGAAGTGAATGTAACTGCGGTAAAAGATTTAATGACCCAGGTCTGGACCAATCTTCTTCATAACAGTATTAAATTCACTCCCCAGAATGGATGTATTCATATCAAGCTTCGAACGGTAGATGAGCGGGTAGAGGTGGAGATTCAAGATAGTGGAATTGGTATCTCTGAAGAAGACTTACCTCGCATCTTTGATCGCTTCTATAAGGCAGACAAAGCTAGAACAGCGAGCGGGGGAGGTAGTGGCCTGGGCCTATCACTGGTTAAGAAGATCGTTGAGCTACATAAAGGTAAAGTAACCGTAGCCAGCCGACCCGGTGAAGGAACGGCTTTTGTAGTGAGCTTACCAATGCCAAAGAAATAAATCGGCAGTGTTTATGTAAATATGAATATTTACATAAACATGCAACAAAATCCGACATGTCTTTACAATTTTCTACTATTCTAAATATAGAATAATAGAAAATCATAAAGACATCGGAGGATTAATCATTTTGAAGAAGAGCAGAGTTCGCGTTTTTCTAACTAGTTCGCTTGCCGTTTTATTGTTAGCACCCAACTTTTCATTGCAGACAGTTTACAGTGCTTCAGGTGAATCAACGCCTGATTTGACGGCTACAGCTTCTGAACTTTCAGGGAAATGGATGACAGGTGAATACCACGCACATACTTTTGAATCGAATGATGCTCAGGAATCACTGATGAGTGTACTAGATACTGCATTTGAACAGAATGGTTTTGACTGGATGGCACTGGCGGATCATCTTCGGGTTTCTGACCGGGATGATGAAGGGATGAATATTCCTGGCGGCTCCATTCCGATGTCTCAAGGCATTGTGGATTATCAGAATGAAAAAATCAAGAAATTACAGGCAGAAGGTAAATACGCTGGCAAAATTATTTTTTCCGGCTTTGAGTGGGATATGCCCCAATATGATCATGCTGCGGTTGGGATTGTTACAGATCACCCAGGGTCCGCAGAAGCTTTGAAGGCTATTAATCAATTTGAATATTTATTTACTAATCGAGATGTAAGTATGTTCAATCCGGCAGATGTGGCTGAGTGGAGCGCAGCGGATAAGAGAGCTTTTTCTACAAAAGAAGATACTCGTACAGCTATGAAATGGCTAAGTAGCCATTATCCAGATAGCTATGTACTGATCAATCACCCCTCCAGAAAAAATGGTACAAGCGCGGAGCTTAAAATAGAGGATATCCGTGACTTTAACAATATCGATCCGAATCTTGTCTTCGGCTTTGAAGGTATGCTAGGCAATCAGATGGCGAGTGACCGAGGAGAGACGCCTGAGACTTACGGAGGTACAGACGTCAAGGTTGCACAGCTTGGAGGAATGTGGGACGCATTGCTTGGTGAGGGCCGCAGATTTTGGAATTTTGCTAACTCAGATTTTCATTTCAAAACAAAAAATGATCAATTCTCTAGCGGTTACTGGCCTGGCGAGTATTCCAAGAACTACACTTGGGTAGATGGCTCCGATATTAACGCTGTCGTAGACGGCATGCGGTCGGGCAAATCCTTTTCTGTTTTTGGTGATCTCATCAATGCATTAGAATTTAATGTGTCTGGAGATGGAGAAGAGGAAGAAATGGGCGGCGAACTGGATGTAAAACAAGGGGACGACCTAGAGCTTACCATCCGTTTCAAAAGTCCACAGCAAAATAATAATGGCGACGCCGTTAAGGTGGATCATGTAGATTTGATCTCCGGTGAAGTCAATGGCAAGGTTGAACCAGGTACACCTGAGTACACTAAAGCAACTAACAATACTACAAAAGTTCTGAAACGTTTCACAAGCGAGGACTGGACTACGGATGCCGAAGGCTACAATGTCATTAAGTACAAGGTAGGGGCAGCGGACAAGGATCGTTATTTCCGTTTAAGAGGGACTAATCTTGGTACTGATGTTGCTGGAGAAACGGTTAACGGCGAACCACAAATTGATCCGAAAAATAATACTGTCGATAACCTAACTCGTTTCGAAGAAATCAACGCCCGTAATTATAGTGATATGTGGTTTTATTCCAATCCGATTTTTGTAGATGTGGATTCGTATAGCGATCAGCAGGCAGTTAACGATACTATGACTGAGTTAGATCTTGGAGACACAAGCGCAATTAAGACGGATCTAATGTTGCCTTCTGAAGGCAAACACGGGACAAGCATTGTGTGGAAAAGCTCCAATCCGGTCCTGATGACGAATGATGGCAAAATCAAATTCCAGCCTAAGCAGGATACGAAGCTGACCTTAACAGCTACGATTCAGCGGGGATTAGCTACAGTAACAAAGGCTTTTGAAGTAACGCTTAGCGGAGATGATAGTATCACTCCATTGGCGCTTCATAGCACATTAAAGACTGAGAACGGACAAGCTTATTTAAGCGGTAACTGGACGAATCAGAGTGTTTCCGTAAGCGTGTATGCCAGCGTATATATTCCAGGCTCGGATGTATCCATTCAATTAGCGACCGATATAAACGGCAATTTCCTACCGTATGAAAGTGGGAAAGTGGTTGAGATTTCGGAAGAAGGTCAACATCAACTGCAATTTAACGCAACGGATTCTTTAGAAAATAAGACAACATTGCCGATTGCTGTGAATATCGATCGTACAGCGCCTGTGATTACCTTGAAAGGGGATAGCCATCTTAGTCTGACCCAAGGGGATGACTTCAAGGATCCTGGCGCAGACGTTACTGACAAAGTTGGGGTTGCAGGCTCTATCCTGGTGACAGGAACAGTAGATGTTCAGACTCCAGGAACCTATACACTGAAGTACAATGCCACAGATTTGGCTGGCAATGTGTCTGCTGAGGTTGTACGCACCGTAGTTGTAACCCCGGGCACTAGCAGTGGAGGGGGCAGCGGACCAGTTGCAACTCCAGTTCCTACCCCGACACCATCCCCTACAGAGCAGCCTTCTACAACTTCTCAGGTAGAATTGGATGTAAAGGCACAGCAAGGAGGAACGGGCACACTTAAAGACGTGGGCAGCTTTACGATTCCGGCTGGAGCGTTGTCTGGTAACAGTGAAATTACCTTTTCGGTTGTTGCCACTGGTGAGACGCCAGCAATGGGCGATCTTCAGGCTGTGAGTGCAGCAGTAGAGCTTACTAGTGACAAGGCAGGCATGCTCAGTAAGCCTGTGGAACTGTCCCTCAAATACGATGCGACCAAGATTACATCGGGGCACAAAGCAGCTATCTACTATTACAATGAACAGCTTAACAAGTGGGTTTATGTTGGTGGCCAGAATCAAACGGATGGTACTATAACTGCAAGCGTAAATCAGTTTGCCAAATATGCTGTGTTTAATTATCAAGCCCCATCAATTATAGATTTGAGTAATCATTGGTCTAATGAATTTACAGATCGTCTAATCGGAATGGGCATCATGAAAGGGTACGAGAATCATACCTTCCGTCCGAATGAGGATGTTACCCGGGCACAGTTCGCTTCTATGATTGTACGGGCGCTTGGTTTGCAATCTACAGGTAGCACAGTGAAATTCGCGGATCAAAGTGCGATTCCAGCTTGGGCTGCAGGTGATGTAGCAGCGGCGGTAGATGCAGGAATCCTTCGTGGATATGATGTGAACGGTAAAATGTTCTTCGAGCCTTCGGAGAAAATTACCCGTGCCGAGATGTCAGTTATGCTCGCCAATGCTTTGAAGGCTAATGCCCATAAGCAATCGGATAAAGAGGTGCACTTCGCCGATCTTGCCTCTATTCCACAATGGGCACAGGCATCCGTAAAAGCGGGTGTTGAAGCGGGGCTACTGGGTGGATTCGAAGATAATACCTTCCGATCTGAGAACAATGCAACAAGAGCGGAGGCAGCAGCGACGCTTTACAAGCTGCTCGATGCCCTGTATCTATAAGAGTGGATGGCGAAGGCTATCCTTTAATCTCCAAATGAAACGCCGCTTTCCCCAGATGGCTTGGGGGAAGCGGCGTTTTTAATGAGACAGATTAGCCTCCAATTTGAGACATACGCCGAGCCGTCGGCGTGTGGCTTTGTGCTTTTTTCTCCAAGGCTAATGCCATTTCGTGGTTATGTGGCTTGTTGCCCAGAGCTTTTCGGAATAAGGCTTGCATCGCTGCGGGATCGCTTATTAAAGGACGCACATGGTACTCATCCGCCCAATACAGACAAGCTTTGATATGACCATCAGCTGTGAGTCGCAGACGGTTGCAGTTATCGCAGAAGTGTTCGCTTACAGGATGGATTAGACCGAAGGTTCCTTGCGCTCCAATTACCCGCCGATTCTGGGAAGGGCCATTGCCAGATGGCATCTCCGCCTCCTGGGTTTCCCAACCGGCCGCAGTACAGGCTTCTATTACAGTTTCCAGCGGTAGATAGGCTTGGCGCCAAGAATCAGTAGCACTTCCGATGGGCATATATTCAATAAAACGTACATTTAGTGGACTGTTCAGAGTAAGGGAGATGAAGTCTTTGATCTCGTCATCATTAATCCCTTTCATTAATACAACATTAAGCTTAATCGGCTCCAGCCCAGCAGCTTGTGCAGCCTCGATCCCCTTAAGTACCTTGGAGACCTCTCCGCCGCGTGTAATCATAGAGAAGCGATCTTGGCGTAAAGAGTCCAGACTGATGTTCACTCGTGATAGTCCTGCTTCTTTTAGCAGTGCTGCTTTAGCTGGAAGCATTAATCCGTTCGTAGTTAGTGAAATATCATCGATCCCCGGAATGGCAGATATCATCGCCACTAGCTTCTCCAGGTCTTTGCGTACAAGAGGCTCTCCACCTGTTAGCCGTACCTTGCGTAATCCAAGTGGTGCTAGCGATTCCACAACTGCGGTGATTTCCTCATAGCTCAGAATCTCGTCCTGCGGCTGGAATTCCATCCCTTCCGCTGGCATACAATAAATGCAACGCAGGTTGCAGCGGTCGGTAACCGAAATGCGGATGTAATCGTGTAAACGCCCAAAAGGGTCCGTCAGCGGCTCCATAGCGTTGCTCCCTTCATTTGTTGGTATTTTGAATGCTTCCCGCCTTAAGAGGAGGCGAAGGTGATTATACTTGTTTAGAATTTTAAAGATCGCTCGCGGGTACGTCAATGAGCAAACTATTGAACGGGTTAAACTCCCCCTATTTGAAGAAGGAGGGTTGTGATTTAATTGCATAATAATGGACAAACTAAATAGAATGACAAAGCCGAAATTGACTGGCGAAAATGTGACAAAAGTACGACAAATGATGTGATTAGTCATAGAATGCTCACGGAAAGCATTTTTAATATCCGATATAATCTAGGTGCGGATTACTTTTACGTTCACTTTTGCGAAAACAGAAAGGATACCGGAAATTGCACGTCGATCATGTGACGGTGTGTGGCCGGGAAACCCAATGAGGAGGATTTGCAAAATGACTATGCAAACTGTTCCATCGCTCGCCGTGCCGGAGGCATTTAGCCATTGGTTGGAAAGTCGGGGATTAATATATCAGCTTTTAGTGGATTTTTTGGGCAGAAAACCATCACTCTCACTTGTGGCTCAGTGGAGCCGGAATCGTAAGATGAGTGTTGCTGCAGAGATGACAGAAGGTGGACGGGAACTGAAGCGCTATTTGAGTCAGGAACCGAATAAGCTCCCCCATATATGTGAGCAAGAGACCCAAGAGTATAAACGGCTTATGCACGAACAGACAGTAAGCTCTTTTAAATTACGTGAAGCTGCTATTCTGGGTCGTTCTGAAGATTTCTGCAACGTGCTTGCTAATGTATATACTTCCGCAGGAATCGTATTTAACAAATGTAATGGTGAAGCTGATGATCATATTGCTATTGAGCTGGAATTTATGGCAGTGATGCATGAGCGAATGTTGTACAACAGCTTCTCAATTAGAAGTGCTATGGATCTACTTGATATTCAGGTAGCCTTTTTGGAAGATCATTTACTGCAATGGACTCCACAGTTCTGCGAGAAGTTAAACGCAGCAACGAATAGTACATTGTACTTGGGACTTTCCCATATGCTCGCTGAGTTTCTACCCCTTGATCTGCAAATGCTGCGTTCCTGGAGAGCTTCGCTGGAGAGCAGTGCAACAGTAATGGTATAAGAACAGTATAATAATACAGAGCCCGGCCTATAAATTAGGTCGGGTTTTTCATGTAGAAGAAGTGTGAATAGTGATGTATATAGAGGTCCAAGTAAAAAAGAAGCTGCCTCATAAGTAGTATTCACTACTAAGGAGACAGCTTCTTCATTTAGCATGTGTACTTGATTCGCATCAAGAGTTCTAGTCAATTACCTTTTTACTGCGGAATTTCATCAGGAACTCATACACAACTGGTACTACTACAAGTGTCAGCAGCGTGGAACTGATCAAACCGCCGATAACTGTAACTCCCAGTCCTCTGGAGATGATCCCTGCACTGTTTTCAAGTCCTGTAACCAGTGGCAGCAATGCGCCAATCGTTGCAAGTGCAGTCATCAGGATTGGACGTAAACGTGTGCCGCCTGCTTCAAGCAAGGCTTGACGTGTGGTCATTCCTTCTTTTTCCTTATGAATAACGCGGTCGATGAGGACAATTGCATTCGTGACTACGATACCAATCAACATCAGCGCACCCATGAGGGAGGAGACGTTTAAGGTTTCCCCAGCGATCAGAAGGGCAACGAGTACCCCGATAACTGTGAAAGGAAGTGAGAACAGGATAGCAAATGGAGCTAATCCACCGCCAAACGTAACCACAAGCACGAAGTATACGATGGCAATAGCAGCCGCCATAGCAATACCTAATTGACCAAACGTATCATTGATCTGTTCGGTTACACCACCGAAGCTAACCGTTACGCCATCAGGTAATTCCATAGCATCTACTTTTTCTTTCACGATGTTTGAAGCACTATTGACGTCACTTGAAATAATCTCGGCAGTGACATCCACCTTCATTTTACCGTCCATCCGAGTAATCGAGTCAGGGGAAGAGCCATTTTCAATTTTGGCAACTTGACCGATTGGCACGGAAATGCCTAGTGGTGAAGTCAATGTAGCCTCTTCCATTTCTTTAATACTCTTATACGTTTCTTTATCTGTTTCGATATAGACTTTGTAGTTCTTGCCGTCCATTTCTACTTCTGTGAGTACTGGACGTGTACCTGCAGGAGCAAGCTTCATCGCAATTTGTCCCGCTGTAAGTCCAAGGGAGCTAAGCTTCTCTTGATCCGCTACAATCGTATATTGATCGTAAGCTTCTTTGAGACTTGTTTCTCCATCTTTGAAATTAGTGGTGTCAGCCTGTACGATCTTGGCGATCTCATCTGCTACCGGCTTAATTTGATCTAATTCGTCTCCGAATACATTCACGGTTAACGTGCTTCCACCCATACCTCCGCTCATCATCGCGGACATATCACCCCACACACCATCTGGGACTTCTGCGGTTAAGCCTTCGATCAACTTCTCTTTTACGCTTTCGAAATCAGGAGTATTACTATCATAAACGATGAAAAAGAGTCCTGAGTTGCTGGATCCGCCCATACCCATTGGGCCACCGCCGCCGATAGAATATTGCATCTTATCTACATGCTGCTGCGCTAAAATATATTTCTCAGCTTTCAGGCCTTGCTCTTGAACTTCTTCAGTTCTTTGCCCAGCCTTCGGTGAGTAAGTTAGCATAACGGTTTTATCTTCTTGGGAAGGCATAAAGCTAACACCGATAGGTTTGATCAGGAACAAGCTACCCGCAAGGAGAATAACCGCAACTCCGAACGTAATGAGTTTATGAGAAAGACACCAGTTCAGAATTTTTTGATAACCGGCAGACATTCTGTCTGGTTTCTCACTATGCGTTTTCTTACCTTTCAATCCATTGCGGAACAGCGAGTGAGCCATTGCAGGAACTAGGGTAATCGCAACTACCAATGAAGCGAGCAGGGCGAAGACCATGGTTAAAGCGAAAGGCAAGAACAGCTCGCCAACCATACCACTTACGAGAGCAAGCGGTAAGAACACCGCAATGGTTACAATCGTAGAGGACATGATTGGTACGAACATTTCACGTGTCGCTGCACTGATTAATTCCCGGCCTTTTAGTTTCTCGCCAGATAAGGAGAGCCGCCGGTATATGTTCTCTATGACGACAATCGAGTCATCGACTACCCGTCCGATGGCAACGGTCATCGCACCAAGGGTCATCATATTAAGCGTGATATCCATTTGACGCAGACATAACACTGCGATCAGTAGTGATAATGGAATAGAGATAATAGAAATGATCGTCGAACGAATATTCCGCAGGAAGACCAAAATGATAATTACTGCGAAAAGAGCACCAAATACTGCCTTGGACAACATTGTATTTACGGAGTCCTCAATCGGCTTACCTTGGTCAAGCAGAACTGTAAGGTCAATGCCTTTATATTGTGCTTTTAATTCTTCAGTTTTGTCCTTAACGCCATTTACGACATCAACAGTGTTGGCATCATTGGCTTTGACAATCTGGATACCGATTGATTCTTTACCATTCGTACGGGAGATGGATTCAGAATTCCCAACAACCTCAATTGTGGCAAGCTCTCCCAGCTTCACGGTCGGCAATCCCATATTTGCGGCTCCGCCAGCAGCGCCTGCACCAGCAGTACTTCCTGCACCTGCACCGGTAGCACCAGCTCCAGAAGCACCAGCGCCAGCAGCGCCCGTAGCACCAGTTGGCATAACTGGAATGGTTACATTTTTAAGATCCTCAACGGTAGTGATGTTGCCATCCACAACCACTGCCTTTTGAGCTTTGTCCATCTCGAACAGCCCTAAAGGAACACGGAGGGAAGAGCCTTGAATGATCCCTTTAACCGTATCTTCGGTCAGTCCGTATTGGCTGAGCTTCTCTTGATTGAACTTAAGCGAAACTTCTTTGACGTATTGTCCAGAGATTTGAATAGAAGCGACACCCTCAACATCTTCAAGGGCAGGGCGAATGTCATTCTCGGCAATACGGGTCAGTTCCTCAAGATCCTCTGAATCCCCATTGGATAGACTGAGGGAAACGACAGGCATTGAGCTAAGGCTAAAGCGAGAAATGGAAGGCTTCTGCGCATTGTCTGGCAGAGAGACTTCGTTTAGCGACTCACGAACTGCTGCTGTTGCATTATCTAGATTCGTACCATAATCGAACTCGATTTGGATACTGGAAGCATTCTCTAGAGAAGTGGAGGTGATCGTTTTTACACCATCCACATTACGTAGCTTCTGCTCCAACGGTTTGCTGACATCATTAACGACGCCTTCTGGTGCAGCACCCGGATAAATGGTTGTTACGCTAAGATAGGGTATACTAATATTAGGTAAGGTTTCTTGCTTCATTGTCAGTCCGCTATACAAACCGGCAAATACAATAATTATCGTCAGAAGCCAAATGGCAAATTTGTTCCTGAGCGAGAAATTAATTAAGCTTTTCATAAGTTTTGATTCTGCTCCTCTCGGGCCTTTCTTTACGAAATAGGCACCATTTTGAAAATTTATAATACTCGCTATCCATGTTCTTCTCTCTCACGAACTCTTTATAGAGCAATTAACGAAATACGCATGAATGATTTGAAAAAGAGGTAACCAGCTTCCTCAATTCTTCCAATGGTGTAGTGAGCTCTGAGCAGGATTGAAGGTTGGACAACATCCCCTGTATGATTGCTTTGCGTGGGTGTGGTAAGAGAACTTCACCTTCTAGAATGTTGAGTGATTCCAGCAAATCGGCTGACTCTGCGGGTTCTATACTATCTAATTTACTGACCACAGTCTTCATGTCCTTAATGATCTGCAGTGGATTCTTGCGCTTACTCTCCTCATTTTCCTCCATCCAGCTTGCTAGAATACTAGAGTTGATGAGAGGAGCCTGCTTACTTGTAAGAAGACCAGAAACAATAATATCCAATAGATTCATAAGATGATCAGCCATAACGGCAAGGGACAAATGGGTATCCTGACGAAAAATAACCGCAATATATGATTTGATTAGTCCATGACCAACAATACATAAATCTCCGGTATAGGGAACAATGTCTTTTCCATAAAGGGTCTCCATCTTCACCTGAAACCAGCGCAAGAAGGAAGCATTGTTTCTACGTAGCCATTCCGGTACTTCAGCATCAAATCCTTTTCCGGCAACTTCCTGAATTTGACGCTGTAAGAACTCACGCAATTCGTAAACATGGCTCAGTAAAATTTCTATTTGATTCCTAAGCTTCTCACGTGGTGTTCTTTGGGTTTCTTGTTCTTCACGTAATAAGGGATCACGAATCATTCGGTAACAATAGAGGAAAATACTTCGTTCCAGTTCTTCTTTCGATTTGAATACTAGATACAAGCTTCCCTTCGAAATTCCGCATAATTCGGCGATCTCTTGCATGGACGTGGAAGAAGAGCCTTTCACAGCGAATAATTGCATGGCGATCTTAATAATCTGTTCCTGCTTGTCCACAGTTTTATCACTCATTGGGGGGATAACCTCCTTTCTGACTACTCAGTTCTATAATTGACTAATCGGTCAAAATAATTATATTCGATCCATCCTGTCATTACAAATTTCAGAACAGAAGGGTTACAGTTTTGTTGTAAATAGATTTTTACATAGTAATTGTCTAGGAAGATATAGGTTCTTCATGTAATATATAAATGTGTCATTTTGGTGTTGCTTGTATGAATAAGAAGGTAGGTACAATATGAGAAGAGGACTTCAATCTATAATTAT
This sequence comes from Paenibacillus sp. G2S3, assembly GCF_030123105.1. Classification (NCBI taxonomy): domain Bacteria; kingdom Bacillati; phylum Bacillota; class Bacilli; order Caryophanales; family Paenibacillaceae; genus Paenibacillus; species Paenibacillus sp. G2S3. The sequence continues at coordinate 6,282,430 of NZ_CP126095.1, read as the reverse complement.
CATTGGGGCATTTATAGCATTTTATTATTTTGGTTTTGGTATTTTTGGTAGTACTGCTGGAACGATTATTAGTATTTTCTCCACACTGACTGTCATTTCGATTAGCTTGGCCATTTTTATGGAGAACCGTAATCCTTCTACTACAATGTCTTGGATTCTTTTGCTTGCGTTGATCCCGGTGCTAGGTCTGGTCTTTTATTTTCTATTTGGACAGAATGTATTTAAACGTCGTAAATATGATAAAAAAGCACAACGAGATCTTATGGCCTATGAGCGAATTGAGAATGACGCTTTGCGTACGCATCAAGATTGGTCGGTCTTTGACCCCTCGCGCCAAAAACTACTGTTATTATCCAAGACTCTAGCACGTACTCCTATTTCCTTTGCATCAGAGACGCGCATCCTTACCAATGGTGAAGAGACGTTTGGGACATTACTGCTAGAGCTACGGCAAGCTAAGCACCATATACATATGGAGTATTATATCTTCCGTGCGGATCATATTGGAACGCGTATTCAACAGATTTTGATCGCAAAGGCGCGTGCGGGTGTATCTGTCCGATTTATGTATGATGCTGTGGGTAGTTTTCAGCTTTCTAAAGCTTTTTTGAAAGAGTTGGTTGATGCTGGAGTACAAGTGGCATCGTACGGTAATTCCACCTCCTTTTTCTCTAGCCGGGTTAATTACCGGAATCACCGAAAAATCGTCGTCATCGACGGTGATGTCGGGTTCATGGGTGGACTGAATGTAGGGGATGAATATTTAAGCCGCAGCAAAACTTATGGATTCTGGCGCGACACTCATATGTTAGTTAGAGGCGAAGCGGTACGGACGATGCAAATTATTTTCTTGCAGGATTGGATGCATACTACGGGTGAAAAAATACTGGAGCAGGATTATCTCACGCCACAGCTACACTTTATGACAGGTGACGGAGCAGTACAGATCATTGCGAGTGGACCGGATAACGAACGTCGTGCGCTCAAAAATATATTTTTCTCCATGATCACCTCAGCTGAGAAATCAGTATGGATTGCCAGCCCGTACTTCATTCCGGACGAGGATATCCTAACTGCTATACGTGTAGCGGCTATATCTGGTCTTGATGTTCGTTTGTTATTCCCTGCTAAGCCGGATAAATGGATTCCGTTTCTGGCTTCGCACTCCTATTTCCCGGCATTGCTGGAGGCTGGAGTAAAGATTTATGAATACGAGAAGGGCTTTATACACTCTAAGCTGTTGATCGTGGATGGTGAAATAGCGACCATTGGTACGGCGAACATGGACATGCGTAGCTTCCATCTTAACTTCGAGGTGAATGCATTGCTGCTTCAGACAGAGAGTGTTACACGAATCGTTGCTGATTTTGAACGGGATTTATTGTCCACGACTCAGATTGTGCATGAGACCTTTATGAATAAACGCATGGTGGTACGTATACTGGAATCTGCCGCCAGATTAATGTCCCCACTGCTATAACCTCATTACAGATTAAACCACCGCGGAGGGTGTTGCCTTCTCTGCGGTGGTTTTTGTTTAAAAAGTGGTGAAGCCCAGGTTGGTCTGCAACCGGATCAGAATGTACTTGTACCAGGTCACATCGCTCTGATAGGCCTCCAAAGGTAAAGTGAACGCATGACCCTCGTTATTCCACAGACGATTGAAGTAGGCTTGCATTTCTGTATAAAGCGGCTGATCTCGATTCATAGAAATCCACAGATCATTCTCAAGATTGTAGTCATCCAGATTGCGGGTGGTGAAATTGGTAGAACCGCCAAGAATGATGGATCTCTCGGTTTGTTTGGCGATAAAGAGCAGCTTCGGATGATATTGCTCTTTGGTCGTATTGTACCAACGAATAGAGATTTTGCCGTTCGTACGCTTGTTCAGGTCCATGGCAACTGGACGGTTAGGGATCCCGATTTTATCACGACCGAAGGCGTTCTGATTTGGATCCAGGATTAGGTTTACTTTAGCTCCGCGTGATGTAGCCTCTACCAACGCATCCAGAATGGCATCGTTAGCAAGGTAGAACATACCCATCCATACGGTATCCCCCTTCTGGGCGGACCTGATGCCTTGAAGCGCATATTTATAGACCTTTCCTTCCGTTATATACCGCACTTCCAAAGGTTCTGCAGAGGGCTGGTTCTTTTCTTGAGTGAAATTTGGCTCATGATTCAGAAGTGGTCCTGCATTTGATAGATTGGCCGCAGCCTGTTCTGTCTGGAGAATATCAGCGAGAATTGGACCTTGCACCTCTAGAGCAATATTGGAGTGGTAGGCGCTGGCGTCATGGACATTTCCAGAGGAGATTAGAGCGGTATTCTCGCTTAAAACCACTTTACGGTGATTAGCCTTCACATTGAGCAGCTTCAGATAAGATCGAGCGGTTATATCCGGACCACCACTGGCCATAAGATTGGGGATAAAACCCTTACCGGATTGTCCAAACCATTGAATGAAGGTGCGCCAGACGGCTGAATAAGCAGGGGTAGAATCTCGCAGCGCATTAACATCAGTCATAATAACTCGTATCCCTACGGCCTTCATTTCTTCCAGAAGATGATTGGGTGCTGAATTGTAATTGGTATTGACCTCATCGGTAATGAAGACAATCTCCATTTCGGGAAAGGCTTGCTTTTGTGAGATTAACTTATCTGTCAGCATTCGACTGACAGGAGGGAACGACTGATCCTTATGGGTATAATCATTAAATAGGAAGAGGTCAATGACTAAGAACTCCCTAGATTCCTCGATGATTTGTAGCATTCTCGGAAGAATTTCACTCTCCTGCTTACCTGTGTCCGTACCGTCTGGATAGGTAAGGTCATGCCAGAAGGATACATTATTTACTTTGTACATGGGGCTTTCATAGGAAATCCCTGCGGGAAGAGGTTTATGTGTCTGATATATCATTACACCGGTTAACCAGAGAATTAAAATAACGAAAACCCATATCACTCGTTTGCTGCGGCGTGAAGAAGAGCGTTTCTTTGGCGCAAGAATATAGGGTTGATCTTGAATCGTTTGTGGCTGAACGGGTTGTTCGCGATCTGATGTCATCGGTAGTTCCTCCTGAAGGTATTGCAGAGCACTTTCTTTAAGTTAATATGCTCCAGCATGTTACCAACCTATTAACACTTAGTGGGGAGAAATGAAGCAGCCTCCGTATCATTAACGTTTAATGACATAACACATAGGCTTATGTATAATGAGTGTGAAAGATTTGTATAATGTTTAGGATTGCGAATTTGGGCAGTTGCAATAAGGAAAGAGAGTGAGTTCTATCATGTATTCCATCAAACAGGTTGTTGAAATGCTGGATATTCCTTCTGTGACTCTCAGAGCTTGGGAGAACCGGTATCAGGCGGTTACACCTGAACGAACCGAATCCGGGTACAGGCTGTATAGCCATGAGAATGTCGAGGATCTGCGCTGGCTGAAGGAACAGACCGAGCAGCAAGGGGTAAGCATATCGCATGCTGTTCGAATGCTGAAGGCTCGTAAAGAAAAACAACTGGATGATACGCTTTCAGTCGCAAGCGGAAATACTCAGGATGCTTTTGAGAAAATGAAAGAACAAATATACAATGCACTACATGACTTTCAGGGAGAGCGAGCTAATGCCTTAATTGACTTTGGTTTATCTCTTTATGGTTATGAAGCAATGTTCCATCAGGTACTTGTGCCAATCTTGATACAAGTAGGGGATGCGTGGGAAGCTGGTATAGCAACGGTAGCGCAAGAACATTACACCACGCATATGATCTCCAACCGGTTCTATCAAATATTCCACGTATTCCCCGTTTACTCCCATTTGCCGAAGGTGCTGGCTTTCTGCCCTGCAGGAGAGCATCATCAAGTCGGGCTGTTGTTATTCGCCTTGTTTTTGCGCAAAAACGGAATGGAGGTTATCTACTTAGGAGCTAACACGCCTGAGGAAGGGATCATCTCGATGTTGGAACAACAAAGTCGGGTAGGTTTGATTTGTCTATCGATTACGGATAAAGAATTGGTACCCTTTAGTGAGGAGCTTATAGAGCGGCTAAGAAAGGTATGTCCAGGGGCTAAATTCCTCGTAGGTGGCAAGGGCTATGAAAGAGACCCTTCTTTATCTAAAGCGGATTATGTGATGACGGAACCTGCTGAACACTGGCAAGCGTGGTTTGATCATGTGTTTACAAGTATGAAGATCAAGTAATCCTTCTGATCAAGAAAATAGATATATAAATAGGAGTCTGTAATATCACTTTTGGGTGATATGGCAGGCTCTTTTTTTATTGAAAAAGGAGGGATCCTACAGAGTTATTTACATAGCTGTATAAACACTGTATGATATTTGTATAGTGTTTGTATGATTTTTGTATAACGTTTAATTGACATATAAAGCTGTGAAGGAGGGATCGTATGAGTAGAAGAAACACAGCTAGGGTTGCGGTGGTTGGAGGGGGTCCGGGAGGGCTTGCTGCTGCTATGCTCCTAGCTGCTGACGGCTATGAAGTCGCAGTTTATGAGAAGCAGGAGGTTGTTGGAGGTCGTTCAGGTGAACTTCGTCTGGGTGATTACCGATTTGATCGTGGAGCTACATTTTTAATGATGCCGCATTTGCTGGAAGAGTTATTTGCCTCCGCTGGTCGATCCCTGAAAGATTATGTGGATTTGAAAGAGCTTGACCCGCTTTATTCGCTTCATTTTGGAGATACCGTATTTACCCCTTCTACGGATCAAGAGCGGACCGCTGAAGAGATAGAGAAGTTGTTCCCCGGAAACGGTAGTGGATATAAACGATTCATGGCTGAGGAACAGGATAAGTTGGACCGGGTGATTCCGCTATTACAGCGGCCTTTTCAATCTATAGGAGACTATGTCAAAAAAGATGTTCTGCACGCGCTACCTAAACTGCATGCAACCGACACTGTGTACAACAGACTTTCAAAATATTTTGATGATGAACGTCTGAGATTTGCTTTTGCATTTCAGGCTAAATATTTGGGGATGTCGCCGTGGGAATGCCCGGGTACCTTCACCATTCTTTCTTTTATGGAGCACCGATATGGACTGTATCATCCTATTGGTGGAATTAACCGTGTGCTAACGGCAATGGCAAAGATTATTTCGGAGTACAGTGGAATCGTACATATTTCTTGCGGAGTAAAGCGAGTCTTGGTACAGAACGGGCAAGCGTGTGGTTTATTGCTGGAGAATGGAGAGAAGGTGGAGGCCGATTATGTGGTGCTGGGAGCCGATTTTGGTTCGGCTATGACACAGTTATTTGAGCCTGGCATTCTTAAACGTTATTCACCGGATAAAATATCCCGTAAGAGGTACTCTTGTTCTACCGCGATGCTGTATTTGGGAGTCGACGGAGCCGTTGATTTAGCTCATCACTCCGTTCATTTCGCTGAAGATTATCGGCTTAATGTAGATGAGCTCACGCGGCTTGGCAAGCTTTCCGCGGACGCTTCGATATACGTTCATAATCCCTCGGTGTTAGATCCTACGTTGGCCCCAGCAGGCAAGTCATCTCTTTACGTGCTGATGCCAGTGCCCAACCTGACGGCTGATGTTAATTGGGAGCAGGAGGGTGAATGGGTCAAGCAAGATATGATGGAGCGTCTGCAGCGTATTCCAGGTCTAGAGAATTTGCCTCAGAGAATAGAGGAGAGTTTGTTCTTCTCGCCACTGGATTGGCGGAACAAGCTGAATGTATATAACGGTGCAACGTTTAATTTGGCTCATAATCTCGGGCAGATGATGTATATGCGACCTCATAACACCTTTGAAGAGGTCAAGGGAATCTGGTTGGTTGGCGGAGGAACTCATCCCGGAAGTGGTCTTCCGACGATATTTGAATCGGCGAAAATTAGTGTGGCGCTGCTGAAGGAGCAAGACCGTGAAGCAAGATCTAAGGTCGTATCCACAGGATTCGCCGGAACGGGAGCGTCATTATGAGCCGGGTTGCTATTGTGGGTAGCGGCATAGGCGGTCTTACAGCAGCACTTCTGCTAAGCCAGCGTGGGCAGGAGGTTACGGTGTATGAACGTGCACCTCGTGTTGGTGGACGTGTTGCTTTTGAAGAGAATGGCCGTTACCGGATCGATCAAGGACCGACAATTGTACTACTACCGGAGATGCTGCTGAGCATTCTGGAAGAGGGTGGCCTACCACCGGAGAGTCTGGAGTTGTTACGGTGCGATCCGCTCTACCGTGTTCATTTTAAGAGTGGACGTACCTTGACCAAAGTGAACGGAATAGAGGCGCAGGCGGCTGAGATCGAGAGATGTTTTCCCGGTGAAGGGCAAGGATTCATTAGGTTCATGAAAGAGATGTCGGGTCTGTATCCCTTAGGGAAAGCTTCTTTTCTGGAACGAGGCTTCAAGACTCGCAGGGAATTCTTCAGCGTGAACAATTTGAGACTAATGGTTCGTTTACGCGCCTATAAGAATCTTAGGGCCGCAGTTGGGCAGTATTTTCGCAGTGATGAGTTGAAGGATGCCTTCTCGCTTCAGAGTCTATACATTGGTGGAGCACCTTTCCGCACCCCCGGTCTTTATACAATGCTTCCTTATGCAGAGCATGCCTTTGGAGTCTGGATGCTGAAGGGAGGATATGGGGAGTTGCCTCGAATCATTACACGAGAGCTAGAAAGACGCGGAGTCTGCATGCACACAGGTACGGAAGTAGAGTCGCTACTTGTGGAAGGCGGCAGATGCCACGGAGTAGTTGTCCATGGACAAGAGATAGCTTACGATGCCGTGCTCTACAACGGTGATTTTCCACACTTGTCCGATCTTTTACCTGCCTTATCTGAAGGAGATGAAAGGAGACAGCGCCGTAGGGATTTCATGCCTTCTTCAGGCTGTCTGCTCATCTATGTAGGAGTCTCCAAACAATGGGAGGAGTCGCTAACACATCAGTTCTTTCTTCCTGATTCCTTGAATGAGAGCTTACGTGATTTGTTTGATCGTAAAAGAATCCCTGATAAACCTTCCTATTATGTGTTTAATCCGGTAATGCTCGATGATACTGCGGCTCCTGAAGGAGAAAGTGTACTTTATTTTCTCGTACCAGTACCTTCCGGTGAGGGAATCGATTGGGATACGGCGGCAGAGTCCTTGGCTTCACAAATAATGGCAGACGCAGAAGAGCGAGGTTTTCCTGGGCTTGCTGCTCATACAGTCTGGAGAAAAGTACGTACGCCGGCTGATGCTGCCAAGGAAGGTTTGTTCGGCGGTGGAAGCTTTGGGATCGCACCCGTGCTGACACAATCCGGTGTGTTTCGACCTCAGTCTAAGCCCTACAATATTGAAGGTTTATATGCTGCTGGTGCATCTGTGCATCCTGGCGGCGGCGTTCCTATTGTTATGCAGGGCGCAAAATTGGCAGTTCATGAACTGATGAAGGAGATGAACAATACATGAATGAACAAGTATTACAGAAATGTGAGGAAATGATCAGAAGGGGTTCTTCTTCGTTTTACAGGGCATTTGATGGCTTGCCTAGTCCACGACGGGAGGCGGTGCATGTAATCTATGCCTTTTGCCGCTTAATAGACGACAGTGTAGATGAGCCGGAAAAATCATCTTATACGATTCATGAGCTCCGAAATCATTTCCGAAACTTAGAGGAAGCAGAGGGGCATTTCATCTGGCCTGCACTACGTTGGTTGCTGCATCATTTTCCTCATTTGGATAAACAGCCGTTTCTGTTACAAATGGAAGGTCAGGTAAGAGATCTCTCCTTCACTCATTATGAGACGCTGGAAGAGCTTCTATCTTATTGTTATCTCGTAGCAGGTACTGTAGGAGAGATGCTGCTCCCTGTGCTGAGAGAGGACGGAGGCGATGAAGCCCAGGAAGCAGGGATCGCTCTTGGTATTGGTATGCAGATCGTAAATATTATCCGTGATGTGGGTGAAGATCTAGAGCGCGGAAGAAGGTATATTCCTTTGGAAATCATGAGAAAGAACGGGTACAGCCAGCAGGAGCTGGAACGTGGAGTGGTTAATGAGTGCTTTGTAGCTGTATTGCAGGATCTTAGAAGAGAGGCACTGCTGTGGTTTGAGAAGGGGCTGAATAATGTAGATACCTATCCCCCGGAAAGTGGGATGGCAGTAGAATTAGCCGCCGCCTTTTATGCAGGTATTCTCGATGATGTGGCCGCAGGTAATTACGATGTATTTCGCAGGCGTGCTTACGTCAGTGATGAGGCTAAGCTTCGAATGTTCCATCGTACCGCTATGCGTTATGCGCCAAGTTTGGGAGGCAAGGGCAGAATGGCGGTGTATTAAATGATCCGAATAGTATTCTGGGCATGGTATTTTATTGGAGCGCTACTGTTAATATGGCTTGGCATTCCTGAAAGTTTACAATTTTCGAATGGTTTATTTCTTATTTTTTATGCTGCCTATGCTGCCGATTTAATTCACAGGGGATCAAAGCAGCAATTAATGTCTGACCAGTCAGTCATTAAACAATGTAAGCCTGTTATTTGGGTGTCGGCTATCCTTATCTGGACCTTAGGCATGTCCGTTGAGTGGATTGGTGTTCATTCCGGTAAGTTGTTTGGTACTTATAATTACTCTGATATTTTAGGTCCGCTGTTATATGAGGTGCCTATTACCTTAGGTTTTGCTTGGATTGCTGTGATATACAATGCTGCTTTAATTAGTTATGATTACGGACTGAAGGGGCCACAATTATGGCTGGCAAAAGCACTTCAGGTTGGATTTTGGACTGTACTGCTGGATCTCGTATTGGACCCTGTTGCTCATGCTAGAGGCTTCTGGCATTGGGGTAGCCGTGGAGGATTCTATGGTGTGCCTTGGAGCAATTTCACCGGATGGTTCATCGTAGGGATGATCTTGTCCTTAACGCTACGTAACGTTAAGAGTACTAGTTTGTCTGCTCGTAGCGGGACCCGGTTATATCAAGCGATATTAATTTTATTTGGAACCATTGGTCTGCGTGAAGGTTTGCTGCTCTGTGGAGTTATTGCTGTACTAGGGGCGTTACTTGCTGAAGGGAGCTTGCGTTATGTTGGAAGCCGTCAAACACAAAGGCTTTGATAAGCTGTTCTATCATTATAATCGGCTTTATTTGATTCAGAGACATTTCCGTTATGTTGGGGTCGCTGGACAATTGCAGCCACAATCTACGGGAGATAGGCCCATTCTATATATTATGAATCATAGTTCTTGGTGGGATGGATTACTGGCTTATCATGCAGCGAGAACCATGACTAGTGAAGAGCACTTTTTCATGATGGAGGAAGAGCAGCTGCGAAAGTACGCTTTTTTTCGCAAGCTCGGCGCCTATTCGATTAATCGGCATAACACCGGGGATATTAGTGCTTCGCTCCGTTATACCGCAAGGCTACTGCGTACAGGAGGCAGGGTATGGATGTTTCCCGAAGGAGAAATTCAGCCACTGGAGCATCGTCCATTAAACTTGAAAGCAGGGGTAGGGCTAATCCTCCGATTGTGTCCGGAAGCAGTTGTTGTACCTGTAACGCTGTATCATGGCTTGTTCCGGCATTCCAAACCAGAGGCGACGTTGTTGGCAGGCAGTGCTATATCTCGTCCATGGCGTGCAATGGATCGCAACAGCATCGGAAAGGAACTTCAGGTTATGCTTGGAGAACAACTGGATCACCACCGCTTGATGATGGTTAATAACGGCGGTTATATTCCGGAGGATTTTCTCCCGCTCATGAAGCAGGGGAAATCTACTAATGAATGGTTCGATGCTGTGCGACTATGGGGTAGAGGATGATTCTTTTTCTTCAGATCATTATTGGATGTCTCCTCCTTCAATATTTATTTGCACTGTGGAATACAGCCCAGCTACCGAAGCTTGGGGCATCAAAGTCGAAATATAACTCTATGGGTACTATGAGTTCTTCTACGATTGAATGTAATGGACGTGTGTCTGTACTGATACCTGCCCGTGATGAGGCTGACAATATAGGGGATTGTCTTGCTTCCGTATTGGCCTGTACAAGTACAGGGTGGGACTTGGAGATTATCGTTCTGGATGACCGATCCAATGACGAAACAGGTAGGATTGCCAGAGCTATAGGAGATAAGCGTGTTAAGGTTGTGACCGGAAGAGAGTTGCCGGATGGCTGGTTAGGCAAGTCTTATGCCTGCAAACAGTTGATGGAAGTCGCCTCTGGAGAGTGGCTGCTGTATCTTGATGCAGATATTCGGCTGAAGCCTGAAGCTTTGGAGAACGCTCTTGCCATGGCTGATGCTCAGGAGGAGGGCCTCATCACAGGATTTGCTTATCAGCATACTGGGACTTGGCTGGAAAAGCTTGTGGTACCTTTAATGACCTTCACGATCATTTGTCATTTGCCAATTCCCCTTGTCCGTGCTTCCCGCGATCCACGATTCGTAGCAGCGCATGGAGGATTCATGCTGGTTCACAGGAATAGTTATATGCGCTGTGGTGGTCATGCGGCGATTCGATCGGATCTCGTAGATGATATGGCCTTAGCTCGTGCGGTCAAGAAGGCTGGAGATCAGGTTACACTCGCCGATATTACGGAATATGCGGAAATGAGAATGTATCATAATGCCAGCGAGGTATGGAAAGGCTACCGCAAAAATATTTATGCTGGATTGGGCCGCCGCCCTTTTATTCTGCTGGCGATGTTAAGCATGTATACGCTCTTATATGTGTTTCCTTTAGCGGCGTTTATTTTTTTCAGTGTGACAGGTCAGGCTGCTGAGGTAACATGGGCGCTGTCGGCTAGTCTGTTAGGCATTGCTATTAAGCGGATTAGTGATGCGTCTGCCAGACAATCGGTATGGTTATGCTTGCTGATTTCTGTAAGTATCCTCTGTTTGGTAGCCATTGCGACTAGTTCTTGGTGGGGCAGTCGTCCCGGTCAAGGCTATGAATGGAAAGGAAGGCGTTACTTATGAAATCAAAGGCAGTAATCATCGGCGCGGGATTCGGTGGACTGTCCTGTGCTGTAACCTTAGCCTCGAAAGGCTGGGAGGTGACGGTGCTGGAACGCCAACAGAATCCTGGTGGCAAGCTGCAACGGATTGAAATCGATGGCTATACCTTTGACAGGGGCCCTAGCACGATAACAATGCCTCATGTATTTCGCTCACTGTATGAGCTTGCGGGTGCTTCCATGGAGGATTATGTCCAAATATATGAGCTGGAGCCGCGTACACGCAATATTTTTACGGATGGAACTGTAGTGGATTTCTCTCGCGATCAAGCGTTTATGAAGGCTCAGATTGCTAAATATAGTTCAAGTGATGCGCTCCGGTACGATGATTTTATGGCTGAAGCTGCTATGCTCTATCAACTCAGTGAGAAGCAGTTTTTAAATAAATTGCTGTTGTCCTGGCGAGATAAGCTGTCTCTTCCTCTACTACGGGATCTGCTGCGAGTCAGGCCTTTTTTAAGTTTGCATTCACTCTTATTGAGATACTTTAGCCATCCTCACACCTTAGCGATGTTAGGTCGCTACGCTACCTACGTCGGATCTTCCCCGTTTCGTTCACCAGCTATTTTCGCCATGCTTGGATATGTGGAAAGTGTAGAAGGAGTTTATGGTGTGCGGGGCGGAACTTATAAGCTGGTCGAAGGTCTTTCGGAACTGGCACAAGGCTTAGGGGTTCGCATCATGACAGGGGTTGAAGTTACGAATATTTCCGTGGTAAATGGAGTAGTCGAAGGTGTGGATACAACACGAGGCTTTTACGAGGCGAAGACGGTTGTTGCAGGAGGAGATGTGCTCACAGTTAACCGTATGCTTGTGCAGGAGAATAGCCGTCCTTCTATGAGTGATCGCAAAATCGCTGCTTATGAGCCCTCTTTATCAGGGTTTGTAACACTCGCAGGTGTTCCTCGTAAATATGATGCTCTATTACATCACACGGTGTTTTTCCCTGAGCAGTATGAGTTAGAGTTTAGAGATATTTTTGAACGCAAACGTCCTCCCGAGCATCCGACCGTTTATGTATGTCACTCTGGATACTCTGAGTCAGGCATGGCCCCTGAAGGAAGCAGTAATCTGTTTATTTTGGCTAATGCACCTTATATAAATGAGGCCTGTGATTGGCGGACAGAGACTGCTTCCTATGGTAAAAGAGTACTTTCGGCGCTTGCGAGCCATGGAATTACAGGCTTAGATCAGAGCGATGTGCTCCAACATTATACACCTCAAAATATCGCAGATGACACATTGGCTCACAAGGGCGCGATCTATGGGATTTCCTCGAACTCGGTAGGGCAGACCTTCTTCAGACCAGGCAACCGTTCAAGCGATGTTAAAGGACTCTGGTATGTAGGTGGAACTACACATCCCGGCGGTGGCACACCGATCGTCTCGTTATCGGGAAGGTTAGTCGGTGAGCATATTGCTAGCCATGCGTAGAAGCTGATTTATAGAATAATAGAGATGTGAATTGTAATCGCTAACCTCATATTGTAAATTCATCTGAAGGGATATGTTATAATAAGTGCAGTTTAGGAATAGGAGGAACGGAGCATGAATCATACGCCAGAAGAGGCCGTACCATATGATGCGAATAGGCAGTCTGGCGCCGATCATGGTAATGACCTATCGACTGTAGAGGTTTCAGATAAGAAGTCTTTATTGCCTACATCAAAGACGGGTGAACGCAAAATAGAACATGTACGCCTTTGTCTAAATGAGGAAGTCGGTGGCGTTGGTGTGACTACGGGTTTTGAACATTACCGATTTCGGCATAATGCTCTTCCAGAGCTGAATTTCGATGATATATCATTGCAGACTACGTTCCTGGAACGTGAACTACGTACGCCGCTGCTGATCAGCTCGATGACAGGTGGCAGTGCAGCTACCGGAGCTATTAATGCTCGACTGGCGGAGGCGGCGCAGCGTCGAGGATGGGCGTTGGGTGTTGGATCTGTACGGGCGGCGGTGGAGCGTTCAGAGTTAACCGAAACCTTTTATGTACGGGACAAAGCACCTGACATACCGGTTATTGCTAATATTGGTGCCGTACAGCTGTCCTATGGTTTCGGGATTGAGGAATGCCGCAGGGCTGTGGATATAGCTGGTGCAGACTTTCTTGTACTGCATCTCAATGGTCTTCAAGAGGTCTTTCAACCGGAAGGGAACACTGGCTTTGTGTCCTTGCTATCGCAGATAGAGAAAGTATGCCGTGCACTAGAGGTTCCTGTAGGTGTGAAAGAGGTGGGCTGGGGCATTGACGGTGATACAGCAGCACGTCTTTATAATGCAGGGGTAGCTTTTGTTGATGTGGCGGGGGCAGGTGGAACATCCTGGAGTCAGGTGGAGAAGTTCCGCAGTGTAGACCCTATACGGCGCGCAGCAGCTGAAGCTTTCGCGGACTGGGGTATTCCAACCGCAGATTGCATTGCAGAGGTACGTGCTGTCTCCCCGAAGGGGGCTTTGATTGGCAGCGGCGGCCTGAAGCATGGCGTGGATGCAGCGAAGGCATTGGCACTCGGTGCTGATTTAGCAGGCTTTGGACGCAATCTGTTAGGACCGGCAGTAGATTCTGAAGAGGCGCTAGATGCTGCACTGGCTCAGGTAGAGCTGGAGCTTAAGATAGCAATGTTTGGTATCGGAGCTCCCGATTTAGCAACTTTACGTGGGACTTCCCGTTTAATACGTAAATAAAAGTATATGGTAAATATAGAAGCGAGGAAGTGAAAAAAAGATGATGATTAAATTGGTTCATATGGATGAGTCTGCCTTTCAATTTTTCTTAGGTCAAGCTACTCGTGACTACGCTGAAGATAAAATTAAAGCCGGCGCTTGGGATCCTGACATCGCGATGAAGCTCTCTGAGGAAGCTATAACACAGTCTCTGCCCAAAGGGTTGAACACAGATGGCGCTTATCTATACTCTATAGTAGAGATTAGTAGTGACAGCCAGGTGGGATATATCTGGTTTAATGTAAGTGAAGGTCGCAGTGGTCGAGAGGCTTTCATTTATGATTTCTACATTTTTGAACCGTATCAGAGCAAAGGTTACGGCAAGCAGGCTATGATCGCACTTGATGAAGAAGCCCGTGAGATGAACGTCACCAAAATCGGGTTACATGTCTTCGGTCAGAACAATCGTGCATTTGAGCTGTATAAAAAAATGGGATATACCGTAACCGACATTACGATGTCTAAAGATCTATAATGCTATCCGTGGAGACCTCGAAGGAGGTCTTTTTTTTGTTGTTCTATAAAATGTAAAAAATTGTGACAAATATATTTGAATTAGGAGGAATAGAAAAATATGATTATTAAATAAATTCCTGAAAATATGGATTGGGTTATATGGAATATTAGAAGGGGGATTAAGGTGAGACCAAGGTTTGTATTGTCGGTGGTTATATCTGCAACTGCAATACTGTTAGTGGTTAGTTGCAACAGTGGGGATTTGCCAGGGAAAAAGCAATCTGAGTCGGAGCAAGTTCAGGCAAGTCCGGATGCGCCGGTAGCCTCTTCAAAGGTAGCGGAAGAACTGCCAGAAGCAGCGGTGTCTCCATTGACAGTGGAGCAGAGACTAGAGGATTTTGATTACATGTGGAAGATTATTGAGGAGAACTATCCTTTCCTAGAGGTAAATAAGCGTCTAAATGGAGAGGATTGGCTTGCGAACAAAGAGGAGTACCGCAATAAAATTGCAGCAGTGAAGACAGATGATGAGTTTTTGGGGGAAATGACATTCGTACTTAGCAGATTAAATAATGGGCATACGAATTTTATATCTAAGGATGAATATCCATGGTATCTAAACACCTATGTTCAGGCAGGTTTTGGCTATGAGCCTTGGATCAACGTGTTTCAACAGCCAAATGTGTTGGCTCGATATAACCAGAAACCTTTAAATGAGCAGACAAGTTCTGATGAAATTAGTAAGAATAACAATATGGTGGAAGAGGAAGGGGTAAGAAAAGAGACGTCGGGAAATGTAGAGAAGGTCATTATAGAGCCTGATCAAATAGCGTATCTAGGCATGCGAAGCTTTGGTGGCCATCTCATGGAGATGGACAGTGCCGAGATCAGAGATTTTTTTAAACAGGTAAAGGACTTCAAAACTCTAATCCTAGATATTCGTGGAAATGGGGGAGGGAGTAGTGATTACTGGCGCATTCACATAGTTCCTCAGTTGATTAATAAGCCTATTACTTATAATACATATTCTCTTTATAGGGGAGACAAATATGCCGACGCCTTTATGCAGTCACGCCGGCTGACAGAAGGTTTACAACCTATTGCCAACATTAAAGACGAAGAGCTGCCCAAAATACCACCAGAAGCAACAACAATGTTTAAAAACTATAACAAAAATGTTGATATCGTAACCCCTTATCATTCTGTTGGCTTCAAGGGGGAAATCTATTTGCTGTTAGACAGTGCTGTATATTCATCCGCGGAAGGATTCGCCGCATTCGCCAAAGGTACCGGGTTTGCTACGGTTGTAGGCGGAAGAACAGGGGGTGACGGTCTGGGGACAGATCCGCTTTTAGCTGCATTGCCGAATAGTGGTTATGTATTTAGGTTTTCCCTCCAGATGGGTCTTAACTCTGATGGAAGCTGTAATGAGGAAGTTAAGACGGTGCCTGATATTGAGGTTGATCCTGATACTTCTAAGCCCCTATTGGATCAGCCGGCGGTGCAAAAGGTATTGCAACTTGCCAAATCCCATTGAATTAGACGCGCTTGGATAAGGCTGGATTGACACATCTGCATGACATCCGGTGTTGCTGGAGAATATGTTCTAATATATAATGGTTTAGATCGTATTACTTATTCGGATGATCAATTTAGCTGAAAATAGGAGTTGTCATATAAATGGCTTTGAAAGCTGGAATCGTCGGTCTTCCTAACGTAGGAAAATCCACATTGTTTAATGCAATAACGCAAGCGGGAGCAGAATCCGCAAACTACCCTTTTTGCACGATTGATCCTAACGTTGGTGTCGTTGAAGTTCCGGACGAACGTCTTGATAAACTGACTGAGCTGGTACAGCCTAACAAGACCGTACCTACTGCTTTTGAATTCGTTGATATCGCTGGTCTTGTGCGCGGTGCAAGTAAAGGTGAGGGACTAGGCAACAAGTTCCTGGCTCATATTCGTGAAGTGGATGCTATCGTTCATGTGGTTCGCTGCTTTGAAGATGAGAACGTTACCCACGTGGATGGTAAAGTAAATCCGATCAGCGATATTCAGACCATTAATTTGGAGCTGATTCTTGCTGACATTGAGAGCATTGAGAAGCGGATTGAGCGTTCCCGTAAGAACATCAAAGGCGGCGACAAGAAATACGCTCAAGAAGTTGAACTGCTAGAACGTGTCAAAGAAGTGCTCTACGAAGATAAACCTGCACGTAGTATAGAATTGTCCGATGACGAGAAGCTTATTATCCGTGATCTTCATTTGTTAACATTGAAGCCAGTGCTGTATGCAGCGAATGTAAGTGAAGAGGAAGTAGCAAGTGCTGAGAATAATCCTTATGTGCAGCAAGTGCGTGAATTTGCAGCAACTGAAGGTGCTGAAGTTGTTCCGATCAGTGCTAAAGTAGAAGCTGAAATTGCCGAGCTTGAGGGCGAAGATAAAGCGATGTTCCTAGAAGAACTTGGGCTAGAAGAATCTGGTTTGAACCGTTTGATCAAAGCGGCTTACAAGCTGCTAGGCTTGTATACGTATTTCACGGCAGGCGTTCAGGAAGTTCGTGCGTGGACCATTCGTAAGGGAACTAAAGCACCCGGCGCTGCTGGTGTAATTCATACGGACTTCGAGCGTGGATTTATCCGTGCTGAGGTAGTGGCTTACGCAGATCTTGTGGCAGCAGGCTCTATGAATGGTGCGAAAGAACGTGGCCAATTGCGTCTTGAAGGTAAAGAATATTTGGTGCAAGACGGCGACGTTATGCATTTCCGTTTCAACGTTTAAGAGGACTGAAGCGCACTAATGATAAGAGGGTCATCTCAGTCGGTAGGGGTATCTACTGCTGGGGTGGTCCTTTTTAAAATATAAGTCATTTATTATGGCATTTACGCGTACAGAACTGTAGCCATTTCACAATATCTTTGGTATAATATAAAGTCGTATATCTATTTTTATGACATATGTTTTAATCGCTTTATTTGCGAATTTGAAATTGAACTAGGAGAGGTGAATTCCCTTGTTGGACCGATTGCAATCCCTGGCGGACCGCTATGAGAAGCTCAGTGAACTGCTTTGTGATCCGGATGTTGCAAACGACAGTAAGAAACTGAGGGATTATTCCAAAGAACAATCAGACCTACAGCCTGCTTTTGAGGCGTATACTGAATATAAGAATGTAATGGAAGAGCTTGAAGCCGCTAAACAAATGCAAGGCGAAAAGCTTGATGATGAGATGAAGGAAATGGTCAAGATGGAAATTGACGACCTTTCCAAACGTCAGGTAGAGCTGGAAGAGCAAATCCGTGTATTGCTGTTGCCTAAAGACCCGAATGATGATAAGAACGTAATCGTCGAAATTCGTGGTGCAGCGGGCGGAGATGAAGCGGCATTGTTCGCTTCCGACCTTTACCGGATGTACACCCGGTTTGCGGATTCACAAGGCTGGCGCGTGGAGTTAATGGATGTCAACGCGAGTGACCTTGGTGGATTTAAAGAGGTCATCTTCCTTATTAACGGCCGTGGTGCATACAGTAAGCTGAAATACGAAAGTGGTGCGCATCGCGTACAACGTATCCCAGCGACTGAATCTGGTGGACGTATTCATACCTCTACTTCTACAGTATCGGTGATGCCCGAAGCTGAGGCCTTTGAAATTGAAATCCATGATAAAGATATTCGTGTGGATACCTTCTGTTCAAGTGGTGCAGGCGGACAGTCTGTAAATACGACCAAGTCTGCAGTACGTGTAACTCATGTACCTACGGGCATTGTTGCTACTTGTCAGGATGGTAAGTCACAGAACTCCAATAAGGAAAAAGCGCTACAAGTGCTTCGTGCCCGTATCTCTGATATGAAACGGCAGGAAGAAGAAGCGAAGTATGCTGGTGAACGGAAGAGCAAAGTAGGTACGGGTGATCGTAGTGAGCGTATCCGGACGTATAACTTCCCGCAGAGCCGGGTTACAGATCATCGTATTGGCTTGACACTGCACCGTTTGGAGCAGGTTATGAACGGAGAAATCACTGAAATTATTTCGGCTCTTTCAATTGCTGAACAAGCTGATTTGATGGATAGTATGGACAATGGATAATAATGCTTTGAACGATGGCGTATTTGTCATGTCGGAAGTGAAAAGCATCCGGGAAGCCTTTGCGGAGGCTTCTTCTTTTTTGAGCCAGAGCGGTTGTAATGAACCGCAGCGTAGTGCGCAACTACTGCTTGAGCATGCGCTTGGCTTATCCGGAGCGGCGTATTATATGGCGCTGGCGGATCCTTTTCCAGCTGCGATCAAGGAATCGTGGGAGGCGGGGGTTACCCGCCGGAGTAAGGGTGAGCCGGTGCAATATATCATCGGCGAGCAAGAATTCTATGGGCGTCCCTTTGAAGTGACGCCTGATGTGCTTATTCCACGACCGGAGACGGAGCTGCTCGTCGAGGCGATTTTACGGTACGGCGCGGAGCTATGGCCGGACGGCACGGTTGCGCCGAGTGAAGCGGCGCAGGAAGAAGGCGCTGCTTCGTTAGCAGCAGCGCAAGATCGTGCGGGCGGCGCGGAAAGTGGACGCGCCGTACGGCCGCTGACCGCCGTCGACATCGGCGCCGGCAGCGGAGCGATCTCCGTCACGCTGGCGGCGGAAGCGCCGGCGTGGCGGGTCTGCGCCGGCGACATTTCGCCGGCGGCCTTGGCTGTGGCCGAGCGCAATGCCTTGCGCAATGGCACAGCTGTGGATTTTCGGCTCGGCGATCTGCTCGAGCCGTTCGCGGGAATGGAGACGGATATTCTCGTCTCCAACCCGCCGTACATCCCCGGCGAGGATATCGCCGGGCTACAGCGTGAGGTGCGCGACCATGAGCCGCGCACTGCGCTGGATGGTGGGGCGGATGGGCTGGACCCGTACCGCCGCATGATGGATCAGCTCGCGCTGCTTCCCGCACCGCCGCGCCTGATTGGCTTTGAACTCGGCTTCGGACAAGCCGAGCAAGTGGCCGCGCTACTTGAAGCGGCGGGCCATTGGAAAGAGATCATCACCATTAATGATCTGGCTGGAATTCCGCGTCATGTGCTAGGTATAGCGCGATAATACTGCATTCTATGCAGGGAACTCCTGTTGCTCGGAGAGTGAAATTGTATTTTCAACCCGACTTCCTTTACAATAGAATTTAACCGGACTTCTTGGTGAACCATAAAAGAAAGCCCAGATTTAGAGTAGGGAGGCAGAACGTGCTTCAGAAGATTAAAAAAATTGACGGTGCTATCGTAGTCGTTCTGTTATTACTCATGACTGTCAGCATCTTCGCCATATATAGTGTGACTCATGGAAGAGAAAAGCTGGACGGACATCATATCCGTATGATGATGTATTATGCAATTGGCTTTATTGCTTTTATTGGAATGACCTTTTTGGATTACAGAATTTTAGTGAAATACGCGCTATATATTTATCTATTTGGGATAGGTATCCTGGTTCTCGTCAGCTTTTTGGGCGAGACCAAAAATAATGCCCAAGGCTGGCTGTCTCTCCCTGGAGGACTAAGCCTTCAGCCTGCCGAGCTATTCAAGCTAATATTGATTCTATTTCTGGCCGCGATGCTTGTTCGTAAGAATAAGAGTAAACTCTTGTTTTGGCGGGATGTTGTGCCGCTCGGTCTCTTGACCTTATTTCCGTTTCTTATTGTCCTTACACAGAATGACCTTGGGAACGCTTTGTCTTACATTGTGATTCTTGCGGGTCTGTTATGGATCGGCAACATTAAGTACACTCACGCATTAATCGGGCTTGTAATTGTAGCAAGCTCTGCAATTGCCGGAATTATGAGCTATATCCATTATCATGATGAAATTAAAACGTTCCTTAATGATATTGGCCGCTCACACTGGATCGAACGTTTCGATCCTTGGCTTGTGCCGGACAAAGCAACAGCGAAAGCTCTTTATCACACTAAAAACGCCAAGCTCGCGATTGCCTCAGGTGGGATGAGTGGCGAGGGCTATATGAACGGTAGTTCTGTTCAGACGGATCGAGTGCCTTATACGTATTCAGACTCTATTTTTGTGCAGATTGCCGAGGAATTTGGATTCGTAGGTTCCGCATTTGTACTGCTACTGTATTTTATCCTGATTCACCGAATGATTCTGATTGCATTGGAATCTAGAGATCGAGCAGGTCCGTTTCTGATCGTCGGCATTGTCGCGATGATGCTGTATCAGATTTTTGAGAATATCGGCGCGTTTATTGGTTTGATGCCTTTGACAGGTATCACGTTACCTTTCATCAGCTTTGGGGGTACATCCCTGCTTATTAACATGGCCAGCATTGGGCTGGTAATGAGTGTGCGTCTGCATGGTCAAGATGTAGAGGAAGATTTGCCTAAGCCTACTCCTTATGCAGCCGCCAAGCAGGTATAATCACGTCATCACAATAAAATCGTCAGAACCTCATCCTTTATGGATAGGAACTGACGGTTTTTTTATTTTTTAAGAGGATGTCCATCTTTAGATCTCGAAGATGTGTCTCTTAATACGGATACATTACATATATTTGGAATTATAACCTCGAATGCTCTACAATAGAAAGGAGCGACTGTCCTCGGATGAGGGCGGTTGGAACCTTAACAGAGTAAGGGGTTTGCGTATGCTTGAAAAGCTCAAGAAAATCGATAGCGTGATTCTTATTGTTCTAGTTTTGCTGATGGTCACTAGTGTTTTTTCGATATACAGCGTGACTAATGGTAGATTAGTTCAGAAACTAGATGGTTTCCATTTACAAATGCTTAAATATTATATTGTAGGATTTGTAGCTTTCTTTGTGCTCACCTTTGTGGACTATAGGATATTTGTTAAATATGCTCTTTATATTTATATCTTTGGCATAGGTCTGTTAGTATCGGTTAGTTTTTTTGGTAAAGTAAAGAATGGTGCGCAGTTGGGGCTAGAAATAGGTGGGCTTAGCTTTCAACCTGCGGAGCTTTTTAAGTTGATATTGATCCTTTTATTGGCCTCTATTCTGGTCCGTAAACAAGGAGCTACGCTAACCTTCTGGAAGGGAGTCGTCCCGCTGGCGCTTCTTACGTTGCTCCCTTTTGCTATAGTGATTGTACAGAATGACCTGGGGAATGCACTGAGTTACATCGTTATCTTGATCGGTCTTCTATGGATCGGGAATATCAAAATTTCACATGCACTCATCGGGTTATTAATAGTTGGTGGATTGGGTCTTGCCGGAATTCTGAGCTATATTCACTATCATGATGATGCGGTATATTTTTTTGAAGAGACCCTTGGCAGGAAACATTTAGTGGATCGTTTTGATCCTTGGCTCGTACCTGATTTGGCGTCAGATGATGCAAGCTATCACACGAAAAATGCTAAAGTGGCTATTGCCTCCGGAGGGATGAGCGGCGAAGGGTATTTGCAAGGAAGCTCTGTGCAGAGTAACCGTGTTCCGTATACCTATTCGGATGCCATATTCGTACAGATTGCGGAGGAGTTTGGGTTCGTAGGTTCAGCGCTGCTGCTGTTGCTTTTCTTTATTTTGCTCCATCGGATGATACTGATTGCTCTAGAGAGTAGGGAGCGCAGTGGTCCGTTTTTAATTATTGGAATTACGGCTATGCTGCTATATCAGATCTTAGAGAATATTGGAGCCTTTATCGGCCTAATGCCGCTTACGGGAATTACACTTCCGTTCATCAGTTATGGAGGTACTTCACTTTTAATCAATATGGCCTGTATGGGGATTGTGATGAGTGTACATCTTTATGGGCGGGATGTTGAGGATGATTTGCAGTTGCCTAAGGCGCTTGCTGTGAAGTTATAGATTTAATAGATTCATAGGTTTGCAGTCTCTCATCTCTGGACATACTACTAGCATGAGTGTTAAGAGGAGAGGGGCTGCGACAAATGAACGATAATCATATGGATAAAAGAGATTCCTTACGTGTAACTTTTAAGTATACTGCCATTTTAATTTGTTTTTTTATGATTGTTATCATGGCCTGGGAAGGTCAAAAAACCGATGCAGCAGTAGCCGAAGTAACGATTCCACAGGATTCTATCCGGCTGCGTATTTTGGCGAATTCGGACGGGACGCAAGATCAACTAGTGAAGCGGCAAATCCGCGATTCCATCGTGGAGCAAATGAACCAGTGGGTAACTGCACTTGAGGACCCGCAGAGCTTAGAGCAGGCACGTGCTTTAATTAGAACCCATCTCCCAGAGCTTAATGCACTGGTTGGATCGGAGCTAGAGAAACGTGGCATTCAATACTCCTATAAAGTGGAGCTCGGAGTGGTTCCTTTTCCGACCAAATTATACGGTGGAACAGTCTATCCGGCAGGAGAATACGAGGCTGTACGGGTAACACTGGGTGAAGGAAAGGGTCAGAACTGGTGGTGTGTACTATTTCCGCCGCTGTGCTTTATCGATGCGGGCTCCGGAGATGCAGCAGCGCCTGCTGCTAATAAAGGGGCGAAGACCGTCTCGGCTGCCGGGGCAGACAGCGGAGTTAAGGCGCAACCAGCAGTAGGAACAGCTGTACAAGCAGATTCTTCGGCAGGGGATGTTGCGGCAGCGGATTCCGCAGAACCAGAGGTGCGGTTCTTCGTTTGGGAACTGCTGCAAAACCTTTGGAACTGGATTAGCGGATTATGGTCGTAATGCTGATGCTAGCCCTTTGGTTTTGTGGAAATGGTCTATAGTTTTGAACCTAGATATGTTACTATTTCATAAGCAGATCGACTGCGGCGCCTTCATTGGGGCCGCTTTTTGGTAAGATCAGAGTTAATGAACCTCCAGAGTATTTATCCTAAGATTGCAAGAAAAGCTATTGTTCAATATATATCCTGTAGAAAGCCTGTGATGAGAATGAATGAACCACACGACCCTTTATTCGCCGTTCAGCGGCGGAGTGGAAATAAGAATGAGACTGTATATTGGGAACTGGATTTGCTGGAAGATACAGCTTCTGCTTCCGATGTACTTCAGCCAAGTGAAGAGAATAAGTTGGCCATAGTAGAGGCGGCAACCATGCTTCGTGAAGGTGGAACGGTCGCTTTTCCAACTGAAACGGTCTACGGGCTTGGGGCGGATGCACGGAATACAGCAGCGGTTGAGGCTGTTTTTGCGGCAAAAGGGCGACCGTCTGACAATCCCCTAATCGTGCATATTGCCGATCCAGGTGCTTTAGACGAGCTGGTTACAGAAGTTCACCCTTCGGCTGCGGCATTGATGGAAGCTTATTGGCCTGGACCGCTGACAGTTGTGCTTCCTGTTCGTGAGGGTGTTTTGTCGCCTTCTGTGACGGCAGGTCTGGACACGGTAGGTGTACGTATGCCTGATCATCCGGTAGCTTTGGCGCTGATCAGTGCAGCGGGCTGCCCCGTTGCGGCACCTAGTGCTAACCGTTCGGGTCGTCCGAGTCCGACCTTAGCTTCGCATGTGATGGAGGATTTGGCCGGATACATTGGCGGTGTTCTTGATGGCGGCGCCGCCGGAGTTGGACTGGAGTCAACCGTAGTGCAGGTGCAGCCGGATGGAATGGTTGCCGTGCTGCGCCCCGGCGGAATTACTTCAGAACAGTTGGCTGCTGTAGTGGGGGAGGGAGCCGTTGCTGCTGAGCCAGCTGCAGTTAAAGAATTTGGAACTTCTGCAGCAGCAGAAGCTCTAGAAGCTCCTGCAACTAGGGAACTTCACGGTGCAGAAGCTGACAGCTCAGCGCCGCGCGCGCCGGGCATGAAGTACACGCACTACGCGCCGCGCGGCTGGCTTGGTGTAGTACGCGGCTCTTCCCCGCAACGAGTGGCGGAAGAAGCCGCAGGTCTACTTCAGGCAGCGCAGCTGAGCGGCGAAGTGACGGGCTTGCTCCTCTTCGAGGAGCATAGGGTCCTCTATCCCGCCGTTCCAGCCGCCTGTGTTCTCTCCCTCGGCTCGTTATCCTCGCCGGAGGAAGGAGCACGCTCCCTATATGCCGCGCTGCGGCGCTTCGATGAAGCGGGAGCGACTTACATCTTGGCCGAGGCTTGTCCGTATACGGGCCTCGGCGCTGCTATTATGAACCGGCTTATGAAGGCCGCCGGTGGTTCCGTCATTGACGCCGGATAGCCACGGCACCCCTTCTTTACAGCTTTTACACCGGTTCTTCAAATTGAAATCTTCTATGAAGTCATGATTACCCCCTTGTCCGCATATCGTTGTTGTACAAGATATTTCGGACTTGGGGGGTTAAGCATGGGCATAGGAGATATATATGCCGGTTGGGGGCAGACAGTTACTATCGCTATAATGGCGATTGCATTAGGGATGGATGCTTTTTCGCTCGGTGTAGGCATCGGGATGAAGGGGATTCGTCTATTGCATGTTCTGCAAATGAGTGTGCTCATTGCTTTTTTTCATATGCTGATGCCTCTACTAGGTTTATTAACGGGAAGTTATGTCGGACATTTGCTAGGTCAAGTAACGACTTATGCCGCCGGAGGGCTTCTTGTGCTGTTAGGTGGACATATGGTGTATAACTCCTTTCGTCCGGAAGTGGTAGGTACACGAGCTATGAATCACCGAACCTTATGGGGAATGCTGCTTCTTTCACTCAGTGTAAGTGTGGATTCTTTTTCCGTTGGGGTATCCCTAGGGATGTTTGTGAATGGTGTGCTTCTGACCATACTAGCTTTTGGTGTTTGTGGAGGTCTGATGTCGATTATCGGTCTGCTGCTTGGGCGGCATGTCAGTCGTGGACTTGGGGAATATGGGGAAGCGCTGGGCGGAGCTATTTTATTGGGGTTTGGCTTGCTATTCATCTTTTGATACAATAACGGCATTACAATATTTTAATTTCATGGGGGTGCAAAAGCATGCTGCATATTTTATTCGTCTGCACCGGTAATACATGCCGTAGTCCTATGGCTGAGGGGCTTTTACGAAAGCTCTCAAAGGAACGTGGAATCGACCTGGAAGTGCGGTCTGCAGGCGTATCTGCCATTTCTGGTACTTCTATATCGAGACATGCTGCGGCTATTTTGCAGGAAGAAGGCATTGATGATCATTTGGAGTCGTCACAATTAACGGGGCAATTGGTTGCTTGGGCCGATCTTGTACTGACCTTGACCAGTGGACATAAGCAGCATTTGCTGCAGTATTTTCCGGATGCCGTAACGAAAACATATACATTGAAGGAATATGTGCATAACGAAGATGCTGTGACTGAGGATATTAAAGAATTGGACAGCCTTTACGCAGATGCTGAGTTAAGCATTGCTCTAGGTGGTGAACCGAACGCAACGGATCTACAGCGAATGATTGAAATCCGCCAGCGTATCCCAAGCTTTGATATTTCCGATCCATTCGGGGGTACGCGTGAAGATTATGAGCTTACTGCAGCTGAGATTCGTACCGCGTTGTTTAGCTTATTAGATAAACTGGAATCCTTACGCCATTTGTAAATGGTTGATTTTCAGTCGGCTTTGCTTTAAGATGAAAGTACAACTAATCGGTTCCGATGTAACTGGCGACAAATGTGGATCAAACCACGATGGAGCATCGGAATAAACGGCCGGTCGCCTGGGCAAAAGAGCAAATCCGCAGCTACCTGCGGACTGCTCTTTTTTGTTTAAAATATAAGAAAGTTTAGTACTTTAACTTCCTTATATTTATCGCATATACGCTTATCATCCTTTTAAGGACGCGGAAGGCGTGTATGTTTGAAAGAAGCTTGTTTGAAGCTTGAGGAGGTAGGGTGATGGACAAAGTTGTGGAGTTATCTTTAACTGAAGCCACTGTCACTGTGTTAAGGGAGTTGGCGGAAGCTGGTAACCTTGGGTCTGGTAAAATTGTTGTCGTTGGAGTTAGCACAAGTGAGGTTGCTGGTGTCCGGATTGGGACCGGTGGTGCGCTTGAAGTTGCACAGCAATTGCTCGAAGGGGCTCGCTTGGTCGCTGCGGAGAAAGGGTTTCAACTCGTTTATCAGTGTTGCGAGCATTTAAATCGTGCACTTGTAATGGAACGCTCTTTGCTAGAGTCGCTTAGGTTAAATGAAATTTCAGCTGTACCCATCCCAGGGGCTGGAGGTTCGATGGCTGCGGCTGCCTATCGCTCTATGAAAGATCCTGTTCTGGCGGAAATGATAGAAGCACATGCTGGTTTAGACATTGGTGAGACCCTTATCGGGATGCATTTGCGCCGGGTGGCTGTTCCTTTTCGGCCGACCTTACGGTACATTGGAGCAGCAAGGGTGAACGCAGCGTGGACCAGACCTCCGCTTATTGGCGGTGAACGTGCAGTATACAGTGCTCCAGAGCAAAGTGGTTCACAGATTTGTGATTGATGAACTTCGTTTTATATTTTTTGCAGAAACGTAGGTCTGATGCCTCTTCGTGGCGGGCAAATCGTTTCTACTTAAATACAACATATCTACACACACTAGGAGGAAATAAGAACATGGAACAATTACGTAAGAGTGACCCGGCAGTACTGGAAGCGATGGATTTGGAACTGAAACGTCAGCGTGCCAACATTGAGCTTATTGCCTCAGAGAATATCGTTAGCGAAGCTGTAATGGAAGCCATGGGCTCGGTGCTTACGAACAAATATGCAGAAGGCTATCCAGGTAAACGTTATTATGGTGGTTGTGAAGATGTAGATATCGTTGAGAATCTGGCTCGCGATCGTGCAAAAGAATTGTTCGGTGCTGAACATGTCAACGTACAGCCTCACTCCGGAGCCCAAGCGAATATGGCGGTATATCTGGCTGCACTTAACCCAGGCGACACTGTTCTTGGCATGAACTTGGCGCATGGTGGTCATTTAACACACGGTAGCCCAGTTAATGCTTCTGGTTTGCTGTATAACTTCGTTGCTTACGGTGTGCAAGAAGATACTTTCCTTATTGATTATGATGAAGTGCGCAAAGCAGCCTTCAAGCACCGTCCTAAGTTGATTGTTGCTGGTGCAAGTGCGTACCCACGTATTATTGATTTCGAAAAACTTGGTGCTATCGCCAATGATGTCGGCGCGTTGTTTATGGTAGATATGGCCCATATCGCAGGTCTTGTTGCTGCTGGCCTTCATCCGAGCCCAGTTCCTCATGCTCATTTTGTTACAACTACTACACATAAGACTTTACGCGGTCCTCGCGGAGGTATGATTATGTGCAGACAGCCTTGGGCTGCTGCTATCGATAAAGCTGTATTCCCTGGTTCCCAAGGCGGACCACTGATGCATGTAATTGCTTCTAAAGCTGTTGCATTTGGCGAAGCTTTACAGCCATCTTTTAAGACTTATGCTGAGAATGTAGTGAAGAATGCACATGTTCTCGCGGAAACACTGATCAGCGAAGGGGTTAACATTGTATCTGGTGGTACAGATAACCACTTGATGCTGCTTGATACGCGTAACCTGAACATTACCGGAAAAGATGCGGAAAAAGTACTAGATTCCATCGGAATCACCGTGAATAAAAACGCAATTCCGTTTGACCCTACAAGTCCTTTCGTAACAAGTGGTATTCGTATTGGTACACCTGCAGTTACTTCACGTGGTATGGACGAGCAAGCAATGGTAGCTATTGGCCGCATTATAGCTAATGTTCTGAAGAATCCGAAAGATGAAGCGAAATTGGCTGAGGCAGCTCGTCAAGTTGCTGATTTGACGGACCAGTACCCACTTTATCCAGAACTGAAATACTAAATATTATTCATATTCATTAATGAGCTTACCTCCACCAAGCCATGATTTCAGGTTTGGTGGAGGTTTTTTTTTGTTGTTTATTGTTCACAAAATCACATGAAGTAATTGATGGAAAAGAGTGAAAAAAACCATGAAAGTTCATGTAATTTTCATAAAAAATAGTGAAAGAAATGTGAATAGTATGAAATATGTAAACTTGCACAACCTAATTTAGGTTTTAAACCTAGTTGGGCACTTAATTTTCCAATCATTACCGTTCTAAACAAAGGAAATTAAGCAGAATGGGGTCAATGTGAATACAAGTTCCTTTCTAGGTGAAATGCGGCGATGGGAATGCTATAATAGACAGGATTTAGCCATAGAGAAGCAAAAGCGCTTTCTAAGGTTATAGACAAGACTTACAATTACCGGAGGGACAGGAAATGGGAAAATTGGTGATTTGCGATCATCCTTTAATTCAACACAAACTAACATTTATTCGCGATGTAAGAACAAACACGAAGGATTTCAGAGAACATGTTGACGAAGTTGCCACATTGATGGCTTATGAGATTACACGTGATATTCCTCTAGAGACTATTACGGTACAAACACCGGTCACTGAAACGGAAAGTAAAGTGATTTCAGGAAGAATGCTCGGGCTAATCCCTATTCTTCGTGCAGGTCTAGGTATGCTTGAGGGCGTCCTGAAGCTTCTCCCTGCTGCTAAAGTAGGACATGTCGGCTTGTTCCGTGATCCGGAGACGCTTCAACCGGTTGAGTATTACATCAAGCTTCCTACAGATGTACAGGAACGTGAGTTGATCGTAATTGATCCAATGCTAGCAACAGGGGGATCCGCGATTGCTGCTATTACCTCGCTGAAGAAGCGTGGCTGTACTCAAATTAAAATGATGAACCTGATTGCGGCTCCAGAGGGTGTTGCTGCAGTTCAAGAAGCTCATCCAGATGTAGATATTTACGTAGCTGCGCTTGATGATCATTTAAATGAACATGGATATATCGTTCCGGGACTTGGTGATGCTGGAGACCGTTTGTACGGAACTAAGTAGTTAGTAATTCGTGATTGGGAATACGAAATTTTTGATTTTTTGATGAGAGGGTAGGGGTTATGTCCAAAATTAAAGTGATGACTATTTTCGGAGTGCGCCCCGAGGCGATCAAGATGGCTCCTCTAGTTCTTGAACTGAAGAAGCATCCTGAGCACATCGAGTCAATTGTATGTGTAACAGCACAGCACAGGGAGTTGCTCGATCAAGTGTTGGAAGTGTTCAATATCACTCCTGATTACGATCTGGATGTGATGAAGGACCGTCAGACGCTTAATGAGATTACTATCCGAGTGCTTGAGGGCTTGGAACCTGTACTCAGAGAGGTTAAACCTGATCTCGTATTGGTGCACGGAGACACATTAACGACGTTCCTTGCAAGCTACGCCTCTTTCCTGCAGCAAATTCAGGTTGGGCACGTAGAAGCAGGACTTCGGACATGGAACAAATTGTCTCCGTATCCTGAAGAAATGAACCGTCAGCTTACAGGTGTATTAGCAGACCTGCATTTCGCTCCAACCGATTGGTCGGCTAGTAATCTGAGACATGAGAACAAAAAAGAATCAAGTATTTATATCACAGGCAACACTGTAACCGATGTGTTTCAATATACCGTACAGCCTGATTACCGGCATCCTGTTTTGGATTTTGCTTCAGGAAAAAAACTTATTTTGATGACTGCTCACCGTAGAGAATCGCAAGGTGAACCGCATCGGAATATCTTCCGAGCTGTCAAAAGAATCGCTGATGAATTCGAAGATGTAGCCATTGTTTATCCTGTGCATCCGAGTCCTGCCGTTAAGGAACCTGCACATGAAATTTTGGGTGGACATCCAAGAATTAAGCTGATTGATCCGCTGGATGTCGTGGATTTGCATAATTTTTATCCGCATACCCACTTGATATTGACCGATTCTGGTGGTTTACAAGAGGAAGCTCCTTCATACGGAGTACCTGTACTTGTGCTTCGTGATACGACGGAGCGTCCTGAAGGGATAGACGCTGGAACGTTAGAGCTTGTGGGCACGGACGAGGAGAAGGTGTATGAACGGACACATGCTCTTTTGACTGATAATGAGCTCTATCAGTCGATGAGTCGGGCCGCCAACCCGTACGGAGATGGCAAAGCCTCCCAACGAATTGTCAATGCGATTTTGCACCATTTTGGTGTAAATAAGGAGCGTCCTGAAGAGTTTCACAGAATGTTCACAAAAAATAAATAATTTCATTTAAAGTAATATCTGAGCTGATTAAAATCAACATACAGTGAAACTGTACGGTTTATATGGTTTTGGAACATTTTGCTGTGATTATTTTCATGTTTTCAAGGGTTTTTGGGCAATGTTCAATGAATTGACAAAGACTCCAGAAATTCAGTAAAATTAGTTGGGATTGTAGCCATGAAAGAACAGAATAGCAGGGACAGCTTGTTACAGACCGCGCTTATCATTGGAAGTGCAGGCACTATACTCGCCGCTTACATTGTTATTGGTTTTTTTGCGGCAAGGTGGCTGAAAGACCTGATGGAGGGGCCGAAATATTGGCTCGCTATTGGCACTATAACCGGAATGATTCTGGGAATTGTGAACGTCGTCCTGTTAATTAAAAAATTTTTGGGGGAGCAGAATGGATAATATGACTCCCATGATCAATACCGTCACTAGAGTTACGCTCGTCCTTATGGCAGGACTCTTAATGGGCTGGGCGCTTCATCATGAGACTAGGGATTTTACGCTGGGCATGACTCTGGGTCTGGTGGCGGGATTGGTAAACTTTCGTTATCTGGCCGTCAAGGTTCGACGGGTAACGCAGTCGATTGCGAGCAACGAAGGGAATGCCTTCAGCCTCGGTTTTGTTACACGGATTAGCTTCGCAATTTTGGTCACCATGTTCGCGGTCAAGATTGAGCATTTCTCCCTGGTAGCAACTGTTGCGGGCGTATTCATTCCTCAGCTTCTCGCCATTCCTGCGGGGATATATCTGAGTGTGAAGAACAAACTTTAACCAGATTAAAGAGAAAGGGGGATGATACTATGCATGAGATGCCGAAAATCTTTGTCGGGGGAATACCGATAGATATATCAGCCGTATTGATGCTTCTGATCAGTTGTACAGTAGTATTTGTACTGGTGATGCTGTCGGTTCGTAAGCTTTCGGTTGAGAATCCATCTAAGCTTCAGAATTTTATGGAATGGGTTGTAGAATTTGTAGAGGGTGTCATAAGCAGTGCCATGGACCTGAAGAAAGGAAAACCTTACATATCTTTGGGGCTAACGTTGATTCTGTTTATCTTTGTTTCCAACCTTCTTGGATTGCCTTTCTCAGTTGTAACTGAAGCACATGGACCTGTAACCGTGTTTGGCCATGTGATTGAAGCAACCAGGAACTTGGCGCATGGTGATCATGTTGAGATCTTATGGTACAAGTCGCCGACTGCTGACATTAATATCACTGCAGGATTGGCAATTATTGTGTTTATACTGATGAACTTCTTGGGCATTAAGCTCAACGGCAAGCATTATTTCAAACACTATATTGAGCCGTTTCCAATCTTTTTGCCACTGAACATTATCGAGAACTTGGCAAAACCAGTAGCGCTGGCTATTCGTCTATTTGCTAACATTTTCGCCGGAGAAGTACTGATTACAGTCATTTTGAAACTGGGGATTCTCAGTATTCCGTTCCTGGCTGTATGGCAAGGCTTCAGTATTTTCGTCGGGGCACTACAGGCGTTTATCTTTACGATTCTGACGATGGTTTATATCGCACAGATGACGATTCACGAAGAAGAAGCACATTAATGAACTGCTGCGAAGAGAACGGATATTGTCTGATTTTCTTTCGCGGGAGATATCTTATATCATTAAACACATTATGAACCGAAATTAAAGGAGGATATTTACAAATGGAATTTTTAGCAGCAGCAATAGCGGTTGGATTGGGTGCACTTGGCGCAGGTCTTGGTAACGGTATGATCGTTAGTAGAACAGTTGAGTCTATCGCTCGTCAACCAGAAGCTCGTAACGCGCTTCAAACAACAATGTTTATCGGTGTAGGTATCGTCGAAGTTATTCCGTTGGCAGCAACAGTTATCGCATTCCTGATCATGTTTTCTTAATAAACCGTATTTACGGTTTGGCGGGGACGGCCGATGCCATCCGCGCCTTACTTTTGTATACGTCCGCATGACGCGGTAACGGAAGGGAGTGACCTCAGTGGAAATTGTTTGGACAAACATCGTATTTTCAATTGTAGCCTTTGGGATTCTATATTTCTTGCTCAGTAAGTATGCGTTCAGCAAACTGTTCGCAGTTATGGAGAAACGCCGTGAGCTGGTAATGCAGCAAATGGATGAAGCTGCGAAGACTAGAGAGCAAGCGGTCGCGTATGTGGAAGAGCAGAAGCAGGCGCTGAACAGTGCACGCCAGGAAGCTCAACAGATTATTCAACAATCACAAATTACTAGTAATCAACAGGTAGAACAAGCTTTGGCGCAAGCTAAAGTTGAAGCTGCACGCGTCAAAGAAGAGGCCGTGCGCGATATCGAGAACGAGAAGAATAAAGCAGTGGAAGAGTTGCGCAGCGAAATTGGAACGGCATCTGTTCGTATTGCTTCTAAACTTCTTAAGAAAGAAGTTAGTGCTAGCAGTGAGCAGGAGCAGCTTGTGAACCAATACCTCAATGAGGTAGGAGGCCGATCATGAGCCGCGATACGGTAGTTGCCAAGCGCTACGCTAAAGCATTGTACAGTGCAGCGGTAGAGAAGGGGATTACCCTTGAAGTAGAAGAACAGCTCAAGGCAGTGGTCGAAGTATTACATTCAGACCAAGAGGTACAGCGCTTTATTCTTGCACCACGTATCTCGGAGTCCGACAAGCTGAAAGTGCTGCGCACAGCACTTCAAGATAAGCTCTCTCCTATTGTGATGAACATTGTAGAACTGTTAGTAGAGCGAGGCAGAACCGATATTTTTGCCGAACTGCTGGATACGTATATCAAGATTGAAGGAGACGCTCTTGGCATTGGTGATGCTAAGGTATACTCTGTTTATTCTTTAAGTGAAGAAGAACAAGCAGCTGTAGCTGCAGAATTCGGCCAGCTCGTAAACCGTAAAATTCGGGTTACGAATGTGGTCGATCCAAGCCTGCTGGGAGGACTGAAAGTTTATATCGGTGATACGCTGTATGACGGCAGTCTTTCTAGTAAATTGGAACGTCTCGAGAAATCCTTTAATGATAAGCATAGAAGATAGGGGTGAGGATATTGGGCATCAGACCTGAAGAGATCAGCACTTTGATCAAAAGTCAAATTGAGCAATATAAAGCCGATATCGAAGTTGCCGAAGTGGGCACCGTCATTCAAGTCGGAGACGGTATCGCTCGTGTCTACGGTCTGGAAAACGCAATGGCAGGCGAGTTGCTAGAGTTCTCCAACGGTGTAGTGGGCATGGCGCTCAATCTGGAAGAAAGCAACGTCGGTGTTGTTATTCTGGGTGAGTACAAGGAAATTCGTGAAGGCGATCAAGTAAAACGTACTGGACAAATCATGCAAGTTCCAGTGGGAGAGGCCCTTCTGGGTCGTGTAGTTAACGCACTCGGTTTGCCGCTTGACGGTAAAGGCCCAATTCAAACGACGGAGTTCCGTCCGGTTGAGAATAACGCTCCTGGTGTTATCGACCGTAAATCGGTTCATGAGCCAATGCAAACTGGCCTTAAAGCGATTGATGCGATGGTACCAATTGGTCGTGGACAACGCGAACTTATCATTGGTGACCGTCAAACAGGTAAGACTGCAATCGCAATCGATGCGATTATCAACCAAAAAGGCAACGGAATGAAATGTATTTATGTTGCCATTGGACAAAAACAATCAACAGTAGCACAGGTTGTAGAAACTCTCCGCCGTCATGGCGCGTTGGAATATACAATCGTTGTAACTGCTTCGGCTTCCGAGCCATCCCCACTGTTGTATATTGCTCCATACGCAGGTTGCGCAATGGGCGAATACTTTATGTACAAGGGCGAACACGTACTGATCATTTATGATGACCTTTCAAAACAAGCTTCGGCTTATCGCGAATTGTCCTTGCTGCTTCGTCGTCCACCGGGTCGTGAAGCGTTCCCTGGTGACGTGTTCTACTTACACTCCCGTCTTTTGGAACGTGCGGCTAAGCTTAGTGATGAGCTTGGTGGTGGTTCATTAACCGCGCTTCCGTTCATCGAAACACAAGCATCTGACGTATCGGCTTACATTCCTACGAACGTAATCTCGATTACAGATGGTCAAATCTTCCTTGAATCCGATCTGTTCTACTCTGGTCAACGTCCGGCGATCAACGTCGGTATCTCCGTTTCCCGTGTAGGGGGCTCCGCTCAGATTAAAGCGATGAAGAAGGTAGCTGGCTCGCTCCGTTTGGATCTTGCTCAATATCGTGAGCTTCAAGCTTTCTCACAGTTCGGATCAGATCTTGATAAATCTACGCTTGCTCGTCTGAATCGCGGAGCACGTATGATGGAAGTTCTGAAACAAGGTGTAAATCAGCCATTGTCTGTTGAGCATCAAGTGCTCAGCTTGTACACAGCTGTAAAAGGATATTTGGATGATATTCCTGTTAAAGACGTAAAACGTTTTGAAAAGGAATTCCTTGCTTACATGGATAGCAGTGCTGCTGAAGTTGCTCAATCCATCAGAGATACCAAGGACTTGACAGCAGATAACGAAGCCGCTCTTAAAGCCGCAATTGATAAATTTAAAAGAGGCTTTGCTACTAGCTAATATAGATCGTACCTAAACGAATCTTACTAAGTGAGCTTTGGCTCTGCCGAAGCTCAGGCTATTACTTATAAAGTAAGCTTTGAATTCGTCAAAGCTAAGAAGATGCTTACGAAGTTAGCTTTGACTTCGTCAAAGCTTTAAGGTGGTGAAATCATGGCAAGAAGCATGCGTGATATTAAACGTCAAATTAAGAGTGTTCAAAACACAAGACAGATCACAAAAGCGATGGAAATGGTAGCCGCCTCCAAGCTCAGAAAAGCCCAGGAGAAGGCAATTGCCGCCCGTCCTTATGCTGAGAAGCTGAAAGAGGTTGTATCGAGCATTGCTGCGGGTACAGAAGGCGTTCAGCATCCCATGCTGGTCAGTCGCCCTGTGAAAAAAACTGGTTATCTTATCGTGACCTCTGATAGAGGGCTTGCGGGAGGATACAACGCTAATATTTTACGTAAGGTGACGATGCTCATCGCGGAGCGCCATAAATCCAAAGATGAGTACGCCTTGTTCGTTATCGGTCGTAAAGGCCGTGACTTCTTACGCCGCCGTGAATATCCGATTGTACAGGAAGTTACTGAGCTGTCGGATGCGCCGAAATTTGCGGACATCAAGTCTATTGCTAATTCGGCAGTACAACAGTTTGTAGATGGTACGTATGATGAGTTGTACGTTTGTTACAACCAATTCGTCAATGCGATTACCCAGATCCCAACCGTTGATCGACTGTTGCCTATGGAAGGCGTAGGAAATCATGAGCATCATGAAGCGACCGCAAATTACGAATATGAACCTTCACCAGAAGGCGTACTCGAAGTACTACTTCCGAAATACGCCGAAACTTTGATTTATAGCGCAATTCTGGATGGCAAGGCCAGTGAGCTGGGTGCGAAAATGACAGCGATGGGCAGTGCAACAAAGAACGCGTCGAAAATGATCGGAGAACTTACCCTTACGTACAACCGTGCCCGTCAGGCGGCAATTACGCAGGAAATTACCGAGATCGTGGCCGGAGCGAACGCTCAGTCTTAAAAATACAAGAACAGTTAAGCAGCGCGCTTGACTTGCCTTGTATTTTACGAGAAACAGTGCCGCATGGAGCGATACATAGTATCGCCCACTTCTGGAGTATGGCTCCTTAAGAACGGCACTGCAGTTCTTCTTAAAATATAAGAAAGTATAGGTTATACCCTATACAAAATGCTTATATTTCTACGAGAAACGGTTGTCATCTTTATATGACGACAACGTCGTTTCTTCTTGATGTAACAGCTTTCGAGGAGGGAAATGAAGATGAACAAAGGACGCGTTGTAAGCATTATGGGTCCGGTTGTCGATATTGAATTTGAACGCGGCCAATTGCCCGAGATATTCAACGCTATCAAAATTGAAACCGTCTTGGACAATGGTCGCCAGATTAACCTAACACTTGAGGTTTCCAATCACTTGGGAGACAATTTGGTACGTTGTATCGCGATGTCTTCTACAGATGGTCTGGTTCGCGGACTGGATGCGATTGACCAAGGTGGTCCTATTTCGGTTCCTGTTGGGGAAGCGACATTAGGCCGGGTATTTAACGTACTTGGAAATCCAATTGATAACGCTGGTGAAGTTGTTGCTGAAATTAAGAACCCGATTCACCGTTTGGCTCCGACATTTGATGAATTGTCGACACAAGCCGAAATTTTGGAAACGGGTATTAAAGTTATCGACTTGCTTGCACCTTACGCTAAGGGCGGTAAAGTTGGTCTGTTCGGCGGTGCCGGTGTAGGTAAAACAGTAACGATTCAAGAATTGATTAATAACATTGCCCAAGAACATGGCGGTATTTCCGTATTCGCGGGTGTGGGTGAACGTACTCGTGAAGGTAATGACCTTTATCACGAAATGACGGACTCCGGCGTTATTAAGAAAACAGCAATGGTGTTCGGACAAATGAATGAGCCCCCAGGCGCGCGTCTACGCGTAGCTTTGACCGGTCTTACTATGGCGGAATATTTCCGTGATGTAGAAGGTCGCGATACGCTGCTCTTTATCGATAATATATTCCGCTTTACCCAAGCGGGTTCCGAAGTATCCGCTCTTCTCGGACGTATGCCGTCCGCTGTAGGTTACCAACCAACCCTGGCTACTGAAATGGGTCAGTTGCAAGAGCGTATCACTTCTACCAAAAAAGGCTCTGTTACTTCCATTCAAGCAATCTACGTACCAGCGGATGACTACACTGACCCCGCTCCGGCAACGGCGTTTGCTCACTTGGATGCAACAACTAACCTTGAGCGTAAGATTTCCGAGAAGGGGATTTTCCCAGCGGTTGATCCACTGGCTTCCAGCTCGCGTCTGCTAGCTCCGGAAATTGTTGGTGAAGAGCATTACAATGTGGCACAAGGTGTTAAACAATTGCTGCAACGTTATACCGAACTTCAAGACATCATTGCCATCTTGGGTATGGATGAATTGAGTGAGGATGATAAGGTTATCGTAGCCCGTGCTCGTAAAGTTGAGCGTTTCCTGTCTCAGCCTTTCCACGTGGCCGAACAGTTCACCGGCTTCAAGGGTAAATACGTGCCAATCAAAGAAACTGTACGTAGCTTTAAGGAGATCCTGGATGGTAAGCATGATGATCTTCCAGAAGCAGCGTTCCTTTTTGTAGGTACAATCGAAGAAGCGGTTGAAAAAGCGAAATCGATGTAACACTGAGCTAAGGATGTTTTCGATGTGAGCTTTACTATGTAAAGCTTTAAGGAGGAATGGAAGTGAATACCTTTTTGTTGGAAATTGTCACGCCGGAGCATCTCGTCTATTCTAAACAAGTGAATAGCTTGACAGTACGGGGAGTCGAAGGCGAGTTGGGTATTTTGCCTGGACACATTCCGCTTGTGACTCCACTTCAGGTTGCTCCGTTATCCGTCAAATCGGACGGTGTTACGATCTCCATCGCCGTTCATGGCGGGTTCGTTGAAGTGCATAAGGACAAAGTAACAGTGCTGGCAGAAAGTGCCGAGCTGCCAACAGATATTGATGTTGAGCGCGCCGAAGCTGCTAGAGAACGGGCTCAGCGCCGTCTCCAGACTCGTAGCAAACAAGATGATATCGATCACCGCCGTGCGGAGTTGGCGCTGCAACGCGCTGTTACACGGATTAAAGTGTCCACTGGTAAAGGACAACAGTAGCATATTAGCGGTCAAGCTCTAAGCTTGACTGCTTTTTTTTAAATATAAGAGAGTATAAGTTTTACACAATACTTTCTGTCTTATATTTCTCGCATAAACACTTGCCGTCCTTATAAGAACGCCGCTGAAGGCGTTTAAGCTTGTTATAGTAATCTATGTATTAAAGGTTAAGATTTCTTCATTTTTTTGGATATTGGCGTTGAATTGTTTAAAAATTTGTAAAA
Source organism: Paenibacillus sp. G2S3 (assembly GCF_030123105.1). Lineage (NCBI taxonomy): Bacteria > Bacillati > Bacillota > Bacilli > Caryophanales > Paenibacillaceae > Paenibacillus > Paenibacillus sp. G2S3. Next base: position 6,244,391 of record NZ_CP126095.1, on the reverse strand, counting down.
GTACTGGATTCTTTTGCCCTGCACAAGTATGATATAAGAGTCGATTTCCGAGTAATACGAACACGGAGGGTTAGCATGGAGGATATTTTGTCCAATGGCTGGTCTAGTGCAGCTGGAACCAGCAGCATGATCTCAATGATTGTTTCTTTGCTCAGTGTTGTATTATCTTGGTGGGCATTGCAGAACCTTAAGCTGGATTTGGTCATAAGATATCCCAAGAGTCCTCAAGGAAGGCTACTGCACTTACTTCTAGCCATTGTACTTGGTCATTTTGTTGCAGGATTCTTTCTGGATTACCTTAGCTGGAGTGGGATGATCCGCTATATGTTTTAGGAATATGTAGTTTGGTTATAAGTGTCATAGGTCGCAGTGGTCAAAAAGTGTCGAATAATAAGGTTTTATTATGTCAACACTGAACTTTAAGGAACATGCCCGGCTGAATGGGCGTATTGATGGAGTATGCGAATTTTTTTGCAATTACTTTTAATCTAAAAAATAATTTAAGAAATAATGGACGCGGAGGGAAACCGAAAATGAGCAAATTTATCGTCCGCGGTGGCAACAGATTGACCGGGAGCGTGAAAGTTAGCGGCGCAAAAAATTCCGTATTACCGATCATAGCCGCCTCTCTATTGGCAGAAGAAGGAGTAAGCGTCATTGTGGACGCACCTCCGCTTGATGATGTAATGACGATCTCAAAAATGTTGGAATCTTTGGGTGCAGGTGTTACATATCAAAACGATATTATCCAGGTGGATGCTACAAACATCACTTCCTGCGAAGCACCTTATGAATGGGTTCGAAAAATGCGGGCATCTTTTTTAGTCATGGGCCCCCTGTTATCTCGGCTTGGCCACACAAGAATTTCTTTGCCTGGCGGCTGCGCCATTGGCACACGACCGATTGATCAGCATTTGAAAGGATTTGAAGCGCTTGGTGCGGAGATTAGTCTCGGCCAGGGCTACATTGAAGCGAAAAGTAACGGTCGCCTGCGCGGAGCCAAAGTGTATTTGGATGTAGCTAGCGTGGGTGCGACCGAAAATATAATGATGGCAGCGGCACTCGCCGAAGGCGTGACCGTGATTGAGAATGCGGCTAAGGAGCCTGAAATTGTCGACCTGGCCAATTATTTGAACGGTATGGGTGGAATCGTGCGCGGTGCGGGAACAGGTGTTATCCGTATTGAAGGCGTTGAACGTCTGCATGGCGTTAAACATCATGTAATACCTGACCGTATCGAAGCAGGCACCTATATGGCTGCCGCAGCAATTACAGGTGGCGATGTTTATGTGGAAGGCGCAATCGCTGATCACTTGGGTCCTGTTATTGCAAAGATGGAAGAGATGGGCGTGACCATTATTCCTGATGAGAACGGGATTCGTGTAATCAGTGACAAACCTCTTAAAGCTGTTGATTTGAAGACTTTGCCGTATCCAGGCTTTCCAACGGATATGCAGTCACAAATGATGGCATTATTGCTGCGCTCTGAAGGAACTAGTGTCGTTACGGAAACTGTATTCGAGAACCGATTCATGCATGTGGATGAATTCCACAACATGAATGCTGAGATTAAGATCGAAGGACGCTCAGCCATCGTTACAGGTAATGCGCAATTGGTCGGAGCCAAGGTTTGTGCTACGGATCTACGTGCGGGAGCTGCGCTTATTTTGGCAGGTCTTGTTGCTGAAGGCACTACTGAGGTAAGCGGAACTCATCATATCGATCGCGGATATGTACATTTGGCTGAGAAGCTGTCCGGACTAGGTGCGGAAATTTGGCGCATTTCTATGGAAGACACAGCCGCACAAACGGTGAAGGATGAAACTCTTAAACCAGAAGTAGCCAAGAGTGAATCTCATAAAAGCGAAGAGGTTAAGCCTCGCTTTCAGGTTCAAGCAACTTGGGTATAATATTAGTCATTAGGTGAGAACAGGCTGCAGTGATGCGGCTTGTTCTTTTTTTATGATAAGAAAGAAATTTGAATCCTCAACTAATGGGGATTTTTTTCGTTTGTAATTCTTTAACGCGGAGCATAGTGATAGATACGAGAAAGCCACTCTCTTTCTCTCAAATATTGTTCTAGTAGTTGCTGTAAATTCATATCTATAAGAATCAACAGTGACTTACGGAAGGAGCCATAGAGATGAAAGATTTCCGCTACTTGCGACGTAACAAGTCAACGCGCTGGCACTCGCGTTCCCTTGCTCCCCGGCTCAGGCGACTCGGCCCCGTCGCCTGGATCGCAGCGCCTATCCTGGCGGCGCTGCTGATTCCACTGGCGGTTGTCCCGCTGCACCGGGGACAACCGGTGCCTCCGGCCTTGCCGGCGGTCACGGCCTCACCGGCCGCACCGGCGGGGCCGGAGGCGGCTGCGCAGGAAGCGCCGCAGCCGAAGGTCTCCGTCTATTTGTCGCGTAGCGGACAAATAGAGACGTTGCCGCTGGAGGAATACGTCAGCGGCGTGCTTGCGGCCGAGATGCCGGCCAGCTTTGAGCTTGAAGCGCTCAAAGCGCAGGCCGTAGCGGCCCGCACCTTTATCCTGCGCCGCCTGCTGGCTGGCGACAGAAGCGGCGTCCCCGTTCCGGGGGCGGATGTAACAGATACGGTAAGCCATCAGGCTTACGTATCTAAGGACACGCTGGAACGGAAATGGAAGCTCGGCGGAAGAAGCGCCGACCTCGCAAAGCTTCAGCGCGCGGTCCTTGAGACGCGCGGTGTCATTATGACCTATAAAGGGCAGCCGATTACGGCCTCCTTTTTCGCCTCCAGTGGAGGATATACTGAGAACTCGGAAGAATACTGGAATGCAGCGATTCCCTATCTGCGCAGTGTAACTAGTCCTTGGGAGAAAGAGATTACCCCAAACTATGCGGTGACCTCTACATTCACCATCTCGGAAATACTTACTAGACTTGGGCTAAACGACAGAGTAATCCCTGCTTCAAAAGATACGACCCAATCAGGCATGACAAAGAACATATCTACTTCCTCTGAATTGCCGGTAGAAGTGTTGTCTCTCACCACTGGACATCGGGTTAAGGAAATCTCTATTGGAGGTACTATTTTTACTGGAAGAGAAGTGCGAGAGAAGCTAGGGTTACGTTCCAGCCAATTCAGTTGGGGGCGAAAAGGGAATAAAATCTATATAACTACCTTCGGAAATGGGCATGGTGTTGGAATGAGTCAGTGGGGGGCGAATGGGATGGCGAAGGAAGGCGGAACGGCTACTCAAATTCTCAAACACTATTACAGTGGTATCTCTTTTACGCAAATCTCAACTCTTCTGAAAAAATAACTTGAAAGATACGTATAAAAGATAGAAGCCCGGTAACACTGGTTACTGAGGTGATAGCCATATGAATGAACAAGACAAAAACAAAACAAACCATGATGAATCTCTCAAAAAATCGCAGGGAGATTCAGGTGCTAAACCTTCTTCATGGAGCAAGATGTTATCTAAACGTTGGGTGTTCCCAGCAGTCTACACGGCGGCAGCGGCAATTATACTAACTTTGGTGTGGGTCTATCAGGATGCCGGCCAAAAACCGCTGGACACCGCCGCCACATCACAGCAAGTAGGAGCTTCGACTAACGAAGCTGGTACTGCAAACAGTAATCCAGATGCCCTTGAAGTTCTTGCTTCAGCGGAAAGCTTGGTTTGGCCAGTAGCTAATCCAGGTGAAGTAGAAGTGGTCAAACCGTATTATGACGAGAATGGTACAGAAGACAATCACGTTGCCGCAATGGTGCAGTATAACGACAAATTTATTCCTAATGTCGGTATCGACCTTGCCCGTGAAGATAACAATACGTTCGACGTCAAAGCAGCGCTTAGCGGTGAAGTCACTAGAGTGGAAGATGTTGCAGTGTTAGGTAAGGTCATTGAGATTACCCATCAAGGTAACATGAAGACCGTGTACCAAAGTCTTGGCGACGCGAAAGTTAAAAAAGGCGATGTTGTGAAGCAAGGAGATACGCTTGCAATCGCAGGTCGCAGTGAAATCGAGAAGGACCTTGGCAATCATGTACACTTTGAAGTGTATAAGGATGGCAAAGTAGTTAATCCATCAGAGTTACTGCCAGGGCGATAAGAATATCTACTGCAGGGGGCTAATGCCTCCTGTTTTTTTTTGTGAAAAAGGCTCTTCGTAAGCAGCATGCTTATAAAGAGCCTTATTTTTCTATGAAAAACGGTTATTGTCTTTGATGAACCAACGACGTTCCGTCTTGCTAATAACAAGGCTTCTTGGGTTGTCCATTAAATAAAATGAGCCCTTCCAGGCTTGTCATGTCTTGAAAGCGCGAATATATAAGCCCGCCCCTCATATAATGTACCAAACTATCCACAGTTGGGAGGCGGGAGCGTGCACGATTACATCAAGGAACGTACGATCAAAATCGGACGCTGCATCGTGGAAACCAGGCATACGGTCCGGACCATAGCCAAGGAATTTGGCGTTTCAAAGAGCACGGTGCACAAAGACTTGACGGAGCGTCTGCCAGAGATCAACCCTGATCTGGCCGATCAGGTGAAGCACATTCTTGAATATCACAAATCCATCCGACATCTTCGGGGGGGAGAAGCCACAAAAATTAAATATAAAAAAACGACGGGGAAAAAACGTGAGGTTGCTGTAGCATCAAAGCCATGAGATTTTCGGAAATTTAAGGAAATATTCAGCTTTAAAACATTGTGTACTTCCCCTAAAGTATGTTATTTTTAAATTTAGTACTAACTGCTGTTTTTTCAATTAAAATAACACTTTGGGGGCTCTTTCATTATGTTTAGCAAGGATATCGGAATCGACCTCGGCACGGCCAATGTGCTCATACATGTTAAGGGAAGGGGAGTCGTTCTGGATGAACCTTCCGTGGTCACACTTGAAAGTGATACGAAGAGAGTCCTTGCGGTGGGAGAACAGGCACGTCGCATGGTTGGACGTACACCTGGAAATATAACAACTATCCGTCCTTTACGGGATGGTGTTATTGCAGATTTTGAAATCACAGAAATGATGCTGAAGTATTTTATCGATCGTGTTGGCGGTCGTACGTGGTACTCACGGCCTCGCATTCTGATATGCGCCCCTACAAATATTACATCTGTGGAACAGAAGTCCATTCGGGAAGCGGCAGAACGTAGCGGGGCTAAGGAAGTATTTATGGAAGAAGAGCCAAAGGCCGCTGCGATTGGAGCGGGAATGGACATTTATCAGCCAAGTGGGAACATGGTCGTCGATATCGGTGGCGGAACGACGGATGTAGCCGTACTTTCTATGGGCGACGTCGTTACCGCTTCTTCGATTAAAGTCGCGGGAGACAAGTTCGATGAGGCCATTTTAAGATATATTAAACAAAAATATAAATTGTTGATCGGTGAACGGACAGCAGAGGATATTAAGGTTACTATTGGTACGGTTCGACCTGGTTTGATGAAGTCCGAAATGGATATTCGTGGCCGGGACATGGTAAGCGGACTTCCCCAGACGCTCACTATTACAGCTGGCGAGGTAAAGGAAGCATTATGGGATCCGGTTTCTTCCATTGTGGCTGCGGCTAAATCGGTGCTGGAGCGTACACCACCAGAATTGTCTGCGGACATTATTGACAGGGGTGTTGTTCTCACTGGTGGAGGTGCTTTGCTTAATGGATTGGACGAGCTGCTCTCAGAAGAATTACATGTACCTGTCTGGGTAGCGGAAGACCCTATGCACTGTGTGGTAAAAGGAACAGGAATTATGCTGGACAATTTGGACAAGGTCGTTAAGAAAAAGTTCTAAGCAGCCGATATAAAAGGTAGCATTAGATTCGGAAGGAGACTACCTTCATGATAAGAGGATTATATACGGCCGCTGCAGGTATGGTTGCGCAGCAACGTAGACACGATACGGCAACACAGAACATCGCTAACTTAAATACAACGGGATATAAGCAGGTTGATAGTGTGAATCATGCTTTTCCAGATGTCTTGATCTCGGCTATGAGCAATGGCAATACCACGCCGGTGGGGCGCCTTAACACAGGGGTTTTTGCAGAAGAGTCGATATCCCAATATTTGCAGGGTGATTTAAGGGAGAGCGGCAAGTCTATGGATTTTGCTTTATCTACAGATTTGCAAGTCGCCGACCTTGTGACGGGTCAGAATATAGCTTTTGATGGTTCGGGGAAATATGTGAGTGCTGATGGTGAGGTTACTTACCGTCCACAAGCTTTCTTTACCGTTCAGGATGCGGAGGGCAACAACTTATTTACCCGAAATGGAAGCTTCACAGTAAATGCGGCTACGGGAGAAGTGTTGAGCAGTGGAGGCTTTAAGGTTCTTGATTCCACTGGTAAGCCTCTTGTCTTGACAGGAAATCAGGACACCCTTAAAGTGGACGGGCAGGGGAATGTACTAAATCCAGAAACAGGACTTCCGACAGGGACCAAGATTGGTGTGAGTGTAGTTACAAAGCCGCAGGAGCTTGTGCGTGACGGTAAAGGTGTGTTTCACGCTGATGATGTAGCGGCGGCGGGCATTCGTTACTCCAATGCAACTGATATCTTGCAGGTGCGTCAAGGATACTTGGAGGGCTCCAATGTTGACCCTACTCAGGTAACTGTAGATTTGAATGCCGCATACCGGGCGTATGAAGCGAACCAAAAGATCGTCCAATACTATGATAGCAGCTTGCAGAAGGCTGTAACTGAAGTCGGCAGGGTATAAGCGCTGCTTATGAAATTTTTACAGGTAAAGCTTATAGGAGGTTTGATCTATGAACAACTCAACGATTAGTGCAGCAGTCTCCATGTCCAGCCTTCAGCAGCGGCTTGATATTATAGCGGATAATCTAGCTAATATGGATACAAATGGTTATAAGAGCAAGCAAGGCTCCTTTGAGGATGTGCTGACCCGTGTACAGCAGCAATCGGATGACTATGATCAGCCGGGCCGCGCTACACCTCTAGGCTTTAATATCGGTTTTGGGACTTATGTGCCTTCGATTACGACCAATTGGGAAGAAGGCCCCCTTAAAGAAACGGGTAATCCAACCGATTTGGCGCTTCAGGGGAATGGCCTGTTTGGTGTTCAGGTCAATGGAACTACAGCTTATACTAGACAAGGTGACTTTCACTTTACGCCGGACACTACCGATGTAACGAAGATGGTCCTTGTAGATAATACGGGGAATCCGGTGCTGAATACAGCAGGTAATCCTTTAACAGTCCCTGTGGGCGTGAACGCAGCTATCGACGAATCTGGTCGTGTATTAACGAAACAGACAGAGAATGGACCTGTTCGGGTAGCGGGTACTATAATGATTGTAGAACCTAAGACACAGAATGCTTTAAAAGCAGTGGACGGGAATTTCTATATGCTTTCCGATGGCGTTACAGCACGGCAGGCTTTTGTACAAAGAGCGGCAGGTGAGGCTTCTGGAATTGGAGTACGCTCAGGGTGGCTGGAGCAGTCAAATGTCGATATGACCACAGAAATGACAGAAATGATGCAGATTCAACGTACGTATCAACTCGCAGCTCGGGCGCTTTCTTCCAGTGATCAGATGCTAGGTCTGGCCAATAACATGCGCGGGTAGAGGTGAAGGAATGGAACGTCAGAAAAAGGTGAAGTCGGAAGACAAACCAGAAGACAAGAAAGAAGACAAGAAAGAGAAGAAGCGGGACGGAGTTTCAAAATGGACACTCATCCAGTGGATTCTTATTCCTTTGCTTCTAGTAGCTGCACTTGGAGGCGGGCTGGTCGTCGGTTACGTTGTCCTTGGCAAAAAAGAGTTTAGCGATGTTCTACAATGGAGCACATGGAGACATGTATATGATTTGGTTTTTGCTCCATAATTTAAGATGATAATGACTCCCTTCTTGGATAAGGGAGTTTTCTTTTTTATACGGATAAATGTATAATGGTGGGGGGCCTCGGGCAGCAAAAAGGGCCCTCTCCGCCATGCTATCGCATCGGGTGGAGAAAGCCCCTTATCTCAACCTCCACTTCTGCAGGTGGTGAAGGATAAATATAGTTTTTACCGAAGTTGCCTAAATTTATGCAGTTCGGCGAAGAATAAATGAAGTAACATCCGAAAGGAGTTTTGTTATAATGCTGGATATCAACCAAATTCAAGAAATTATTCCCCATCGGCCTCCATTTCTGCTGGTGGACAAAATCACCGAGATCGAAATGGGTAAAAGAGCTGTAGGCGTCAAAAATGTAACGATCAATGAACCTTTCTTCGCAGGCCATTTTCCAGGTTATCCGGTAATGCCGGGCGTACTGATTACAGAAGCTCTTGCACAAGTAGGTGCGGTTGCTATTCTGGGGGTAGAAGCGAATCGCGGTCGAATTGGCTTTTTAGCTGGGCTCGATGGATTCCGTTTCCGTGGTCAAGTCGTACCGGGAGATACGCTCACTCTTGAAGTGGAGATTACTCGTCTTAAGGGCAGTATTGGAAAAGGACAAGCTACTGCGTCGGTTGAGGGGAAAGTTGTTGCCTCCGGGGAAATTATGTTTGCGCTGAGCTAATATTAATTTTCAAAATTATATATTATACATGGAGAAGGAGAGATTCTTAATGACTCAATTAAGCCCAAAAGCGGCAGAAACCTTATCACGCTGGCTGGAGAACGCCTCCGTTGATGAGTCTACGAAGGCTGAGCTGCGCGCTCTGGAGAACGAGCCACAGGAGCTCGAGGAACGATTTTATAGAGATCTAGAATTCGGTACAGGTGGTCTACGTGGTGTGATTGGCGCAGGTAGTAATCGTATCAATCGTTATACGGTAGGTAGGGCTACACAAGGTTTCGCTAAATATATTCTGGAAAAGCATACTGGAGAGGGAAGACCTTCTGTTGTTATCGCTCATGACTCCCGTCGTTTCTCGCCTGAATTCACACTTGAGGCTGCTCTTGTATTGGCTGCTAATGGCATTGAGGCTCATTTATTCACTTCTCTGCGTTCAACCCCACAACTGTCCTTCAGTGTACGGCATTTGAAGGCAACGGGTGGTATTGTTATTACTGCAAGCCATAATCCGCCTGAATATAATGGTTATAAAGTTTATAATTCTGAAGGTGGACAGCTTGTCCCTGACGAAGCCGAAAAGGTCATTTCTTACATATTAGGGGTTGACACTTTTGATGGTGTGAAACGGATTTCCCAAGAAGAAGCGGAGCGTCAAGGTCTGCTGCACTGGCTCGGTGAGAAGGATGACGAAGCGTTTACTGATACTGTTGCTGCGGTTAGTCTTGCAAGTGAAGAGATTGCCTCCACGCTTGGAAAAGACTTCAAAATCGTATACACCCCGCTACATGGTACAGGTAACCTGCCGGTTCGTCGCGTGCTTGAAAAAATTGGGTTCACACAGGTGCATGTTGTACCTGAGCAAGAGCAACCAGATTCCGAATTTTCTACTGTAAAATCGCCAAACCCAGAGGAGCGCGAAGCCTTTACACTGGCTATGAAGCTGGGCGAAGAGTTGAATGCAGACCTCTTGATTGGCACAGATCCTGATGCAGACCGTATGGGTGCAGTGGTTCGTGACAATGAAGGTAAATTTGTTGTTTTATCGGGCAATCAATCCGGAGCTTTGATGATTCATTACTACTTGAGCCGTTTACAGGAACAAGGTAAGTTGCCAAGCAATGGTGCAGTTGTGAAGACTATCGTGACAAGCGAGATGGGGGCTGCTGTAGCCTCTCATTATGGTGCAACTGTATTTAATACGCTAACGGGCTTCAAATATATTGGGGAAAAAATGACTCAATTCGAACAATCCGGAGATTACACATATCTTTTCGGTTATGAAGAAAGCTATGGTTATCTTGCAGGTAACTATGCCCGTGATAAGGACGCCGTTCTTGCGGCTATGTTGATCGCCGAAGCAGGTGCTTATTACAAAGCTCAAGGCAAAACATTATATGATGTTCTTCAGGAATTGTATGAGCAGTTCGGATACTTCTTGGAAAGCCTGGAGTCCCGTACATTGAAGGGCAAGGATGGCGTTGCGCAAATTCAAGGCATCATGAATGATTGGCGCACGAATGCACCACAAGAAATTGCGGGATCTGCCGTTACAGAGGTGCTGGATTATTCGCTAGGCTTGAATGGTCTGCCGAAGGAAAATGTATTGAAATATTTGCTGGCTGACGGATCATGGTTCTGCCTGCGTCCTTCCGGTACTGAACCAAAGATTAAAGTTTATTTTGCGGTTGTGGGTGAATCCTTGCAGAATGCTAAGGACAAGGTAGCTACACTATCCAAGCAGGTTATGGCCCGCGTTGACGGGGAACAATAAAATAAGAATATAGATCGCATTCTATATTTTGGAATTATATTTTTAACGTAGAAACGGGTACCGTCTCTAAAGGATGACGATCCGTTTCTACTTTTGTAAAAAAGAGTTTTAAAGTGAAAGAGGAGGTACTTTTGGTGCAGCAAAAATGGCAACGTTGGAATATTTCTTCCCGAAAGTGGCTGTGGATCATAGTTGTGGTTGGCGTTTTAGCTGCCCTGCCTGTTGTCTATGACCGTCTACAGACGGAGAAGTCTTCTAAGACAGTGGAATTTGTATTTGATTATCGTGATCTAGTTGAAGTCGCTAGCTATCGCGCAAACCCGCAGAATTATATTTCCGAACAGTTAGACCGCTTAAAAGATGCTGGTGTTCAGAGCATGGCGATTTATGAAAGCACGCTGGAAGATTATCGTAAGGCGCGTCGCCTTATGATGTGGGGTGCGGCTGATATAGCTAATTTTACGAATACTATCATTCCGGAGAATGAGAACTATACTTATGTTCTTTTTACTAATCCTGATTACTACGAGGCCTTAGCGCCTGTTATTAAAGAGGCATTCGGTAATCTTGGGATCACTTCAAAGGAATGGAGTTTCCGTGGACAACAAGGTCTTATTATTGAGACTCCAATAGAAGATGCTACATTGAAGCCACTTCAGCCAGATCCATTTACACTGGAGATGCTGCATGACAAAGGATTTACCATTGTACCGCGTCTTGTGGATTCTTTGACTTATAATAAAGCGACAGTTAAGAAGCTGTTAGATCGGTATGAAGAATTGGGTGTAAAACGAATCCTATTCGAGGGAGAGTCCGTTAAAGGGTTTAATGATGATGCCGATACGGCTAGTATCACTGACTTTGCTAATCTCCTTAAGGAACGTGGAATCGGAATTGCAGCGATTGAAAATATTAAGAAACAGCAGAAAGGCTTTAACAAGCTCGCCTATTTGCTGGACTATAACGTAACACGGTTATATTCCCTTAGCGAAGGAGATTCTGCCCTAGATCCAAAAGTGATTTCGGATCGTTTCGCTTTGGCGACAAAGGATCGCAACATTCGCATGATTTATTTAAATACGATTCCTTCACGGAATACAGCGAAGGCACAGATTACAGATACGCTGGACAACCTTATCACGAGTCTGAGTGATCCTGGCGGTGCCGTTGAGCAGATCAAAGACAATGGGTTTAAGTTAGGACAAGCTACGGCATTTGAGGTTGTAGATTCGTCTTATCAGCGTTATTTCAAGCTAGTAGCGGTAGTTGGTGCAGTTTCTTTAGTAGCGCTGCTAATTTCTTACTTTATTCCATGGCTTACGATCCCTGCATGGGTGCTAGGATTACTGGGAAGTGCAGGCCTGTTGGTCTTGAAACCAGAGCTGTTTGAGCAGGCGCTGGCGCTTGCGGCTGCGATAAGTGCACCGACCCTTGCGGTTGTACTTGCCATTCGTAAGGTCAATGAAATGGGACCTCCTCTACGGAGCAATTCCCTTACCTATAAGGCTATGAGCCCGAAACGTCGGTTCACGCATAGTCTGGTGCTTTATTTGAAGACTTCATTAATTTCTTTGAGCGCTGTGCCATTCGTAATCGCACTGCTCAACAACATAACCTACAGTCTAGTGCTGGACCAGTTCCGTGGTGTCAGTCTACTCCATATGGCGCCTATCGGCCTTGTAGCGCTTTATGTACTCCTCTATCGTGGAGAGTTTGTCTTTAACAAGACAGGTAAGCTGCTGCGTACACCAATCACATTAGCTATGGTTCTTGCCGCTATGGTTCTTGGGGTCGTAGGTATGTATTATTTAAGCCGTACTGGAAATAGCGGTAACGTAACACCTCTGGAAATGGCCTTCCGTACATTCCTAGAGAATACGGTTGGTGTCCGGCCGCGTAATAAAGAGTTTTTGCTCGCACATCCGTTATTAATTCTTGGTGCATTCCTGGCCTTTAGATATCGGAATGCAGCGTTTATCATGATCATTGCCGTAATTGGTCAGCTCTCCATGGTGGATACCTTTGCACATATTCATTCACCTGTTCTAATCTCGCTGGTTCGTGGATTGCTCGGTCTTGGACTTGGATTGATCATTGGTGTAATTGCCGTAATCGTATGGCAGATTGCAGAAGGGTGTTGGAAACGATGGTCGCCACTCCTAAAAAGATAGTTATCTCTGGTTACTATGGTTTCCGTAACAGTGGAGATGAGGCGGTATTGCAGTCTATTCTAATTGCACTGCAGAAACAGTCTCAAGCATTAGGTATATCCATTGAGCCTATCGTGTTATCCATTGATCCTGAGTGGACCAGCGCCACATACGGAGTGAAATCCGTGCACCGGATGAAGCTTGTTGAAGTCCGTCAAGCGATTTATGAGAGCGCTGGTCTGATCAGCGGTGGGGGGAGCTTGCTGCAGGATGTAACAGGTAGCAAGAGTATTCCTTACTATTTAGGTATTATCAAGCTTGCGCAGTGGATGGGTAGACCAACCTTTATCTATGCTCAAGGTATCGGGCCAGTGAATCGTAAACTGTTTCACCCTTTAATCAAATCCGTGTTTCGTAAATGTACTTATATATCTGTGCGGGATGAACAATCCCGCGAGCTTCTTCTATCTATGGGACTAGAACAGAAGAACGTAGAAGTTGTTCCCGATCCGGTAATGGGCTTGTCTTTGCCGGAGGACGCGGATGTTGCTACACAATCATCAGAATCGCTTCCGGTGATCGGGATATCGGTACGTTATTGGGAGCAAGATCGCAAGGAGTTGGATTCTCTTGCTCAAGGATTGATTAAGGCCAACCGCGAGGCTCCGTTACATTTGCGATTTCTCCCTTTTCACACCCCTTCGGACAATGAGGCTTCACGTTATCTGATGGATAAGCTGAAGGGAAGTATAAACGAGCATGGTGGACAGGTCAGTATTTGTGAGGATGCTATTCACCCGCAGCAGATGCTACGGGAAGTGGGACAATGCGATGTTCTGATTGGTATGCGACTTCATAGCTTGATCTACGCGGCTGGAAGACGTGTTCCACTGATTGGTATTTCTTATGATCCGAAGATCGATCATTTTCTAGACAGAGTACAGTGCCATCCTGTTGGAGCAACAGACACACTTGATGCTGAACATGTCGCTGCCGAGATTGTTCATCTTTTGAACACCGGGCAGGAATGGAGAGCAGCACGGGCAGATGTCATTTCCAAGTTGATTCAAGAAGCAGAGGCACCAGCTCGGCAAATTGTAGAATATTTTCACCATAAAGGATGATCTTACGTGAAAGCAGAAAGCGTGGTACCTACAGTTCCTATTTTTGGGATCAAAGTCTCGAAAGTTGATATGGCAGCAACCGTTGCCTATTTGACGGAGGCTGTTCATACCCGTATCCCGCATCAAGTGATTACAGCTAATCCAATTATGGTTATGGCTGCGCTGGAAGATCCGGCTTATATGGATATTATGAAATCGGCTGAATTGGTTGTCCCCGATGGGACAGGCGTTGTATGGGCTGCTAATTATTGTAATGAGCCGGTATCAGAACGGGTAGCAGGTTATGATCTGTTACATGAATTGATGCGGCAGGGTGAAAGATATAGTTGGAAGGTATATCTCCTAGGTTCTACGCCTGAAGTGATTCGGGAAACCGCTGAAAGGTTACAATTGCAATATCCGGGTGTTATCATTGCAGGATATCGCGACGGTTATTTTGGTCCGGATGCAGATGAAGAAATTGTTGCTGGAATTGTTAAGGCTAATCCTGACTTATTATTTGTTGCCAGAGGTGCAGATAGTCAGGAACCATGGATTGCTAAATATAAATCCAAACTGGGTGTTCCGATCATGATGGGGGTCGGCGGCAGCTTTGACGTGATTTCTGGAAAGAGCAAAAGAGCACCAAAAGCCTTCCAAAAAATGAGAATAGAATGGTTGTACCGTCTCCTAAAAGAACCAACACGGTACAAACGGATGCTTGCACTGCCGAAATTCGCATTAAAAGTGGTGCGTGAGAAAGATAAAGTAACAAAAGTCTAGCAAAATGCCGATATTCACCTAGAAAATGAGATAAATAGCCTAAATAAAGGATTGGAATTTGTTTTTGTAACAGCGTATAATTCAATGCGGTAGAGAAATGGGGGTCGACTGATCAAATGTTAATCATATACATCGCTGGATTTATCGTATGCATGGGACTCGCACTTGGCCTCACACCTTTGGTGAAGAAATTCGCCATCAAGATTGGTGCGACAGATGTGCCGAATGCTCGTAAAGTGCACACGAAAATTATGCCCCGCCTTGGCGGATTAGCTATTTTTCTAGCGTTTGTGTTAGGCCTGCTTGCCGTATTGCCGATTATTCCATACGAGTTCACTCCGCGGGAGGTCAACTTCATCAAAGCGCTGCTGTGTGGTGGCGGACTGATTGTACTTATCGGGGCACTCGATGACCGATTCGAATTATCAGCAAAAGTGAAGCTACTGGGCCAAATTATCGCAGCCTGTATCGTTGTTTTCGGCTTTGGTATTACTGTAGATTTTGTGAATATTCCATTTAACAATACGTATTCCTCACTGGAGAGCTGGATTGCTATCCCGCTAACGATTTTCTGGATTGTCGGTGTCACCAATGCTGTTAATCTGATCGACGGGCTGGACGGGCTTGCGGCTGGTGTATCAGGAATTGCAATTGCTACGATTGCGGCAATGGCTTTCGTGATGGGAAACACCATGGTGGCAATGCTGTGTCTGTTGCTTCTGGGTAGCATCATCGGATTCCTGTTCTTTAATTTCCATCCTGCTAAGATTTTCATGGGAGATACGGGTTCGCTGTTCTTAGGCTTTTGCTTGGCATTACTTGCTTTGCTAGGATTTAAACAGATTGCAGTGGTTTCGTTTATTACACCTTTGCTTATTATCGGTGTACCTTTGTCGGACACGTTCTTTGCGATCGTGCGTCGTAAGCTGCAGAAGAAACCAATCTTCGCACCAGATAAAGGTCACTTGCATCACTGTCTACGTGAGCTTGGCTTTAGCCACCGCCAGACTGTACTCATTATTTATGGTATTGCTGCGTTTTTCGGTATTCTAGCTGTCATTCAATCATCCGCAGCTCTTTATGAAGCGAACTGGGTTACGTTCGTGGTCATCTGTATCATGCTCTTCTTCCTGCAAATCGGTGCTGAAATCACTGGTTTGATCGGTAAGACTAAACGTCCAGTAATTAATTTCTTTTTAAGAATGCGTATGAAGGCTGATCCGGAAAGAGGCTCTAAGTCCTAAGCAACTTAGCAATTATCCTAAAATTTTCTATAACTAACAAAACTCATCCGATTTCGGATGAGTTTTTTGTTATTTTCCCTAAAAATATTGCTTCTTATGACCGATAAAGAACAAAGTGAAGGTTTACGAGAACTTATACTCAAAGGAGAGATATAACACATGCAACGCTTTAAGAGACCGTTCGTTTGGCTGATGCTGGCGGCTTTGATCGTTTCTATGTTCCCAGGTAAATACACGCCGATAGCGGCAGCGGCTACCACGAGCTCTACGACTTTCTTCAGTCCGGATGATCTCACATTACGTAATACCGTTTTGTTGAAGCAGGATGTTGTGCCAACATCAGGTACTCCAAATCCAGAGGGGCTAATTAGTCGTTCTAGTGTTTACAAAATAAGCAATCCTACCTTTTCAATTACAGGAACTTACTCACAGGTAACTTCATCTACAATGAAGGTTACTGTTGAGCAGCTGACTCAGGATAGCTCAACTCAAAAATGGGTAACGGATTCGACGCGCTTGACTACGGGAACAGTTACAACAGATAACAATAGTCCGGACAATCGCTTCGTAGCGTCTGGTCTTGTTTTGTATACAGGCTTTAATAAGATTACTTTCTCTGGTATGCAAGGTAATCTTCAACGTTCAGAATCCTTCTATGTGCTATATGATCAAGTGCCTTACGTAACAGAATTAAAAGTATTGGGTGGACCTGCTGCACTGAATTTGAACGAAGGAACACAGGTAGTTGTCCCAGTATCTACAATTACTCTCCAAGGTAAAGTAGCGAATGCAACGAAAGTTAGTGTCTCCGTGAATGGCGGAACAGCTCTGCAAACCTCCTTATTGGAAGACGGAACATTTTTTACACCTGCTTTGAATTTGAATCCGGGATTAAGTACTCTTAAAATCGTAATTCAAAATGCTTCGGATTCAATAACCATTGACAGATCGGTTTATTTCTTTGATAAGGATCAACCGTTTGCTTCTTTGAACATTAATCATAATTCAGTCGACTATAATATTCTAAATGACAAAGTACCGACATTAACTGCTGACCTGACACCTAGTGTTGCAGGTTTTACAGGACAAATATTGGTGCCTTACAACGTAGCTCCATTCAAAACAAGTGCTGTACTAACTCTTAATAAAGGTACTACCAGTACTGAAAAAGTTGTTACGATAAAAAGCGTGGAAGAGGAGTTAACTATTCCTGGTCCTGATGGCGTTACTCCAACTTACAAATTGGTTAAATTTACGACTAACACAAATCTAGATATTCTCCCAGGTGTAAATGACTTTAAGCTGTCCGTTGATTATGGCACCCACAGTAGTTCTCATATCTATTCTTATAAATTTTTGAAAGATGAGACTGTTATAACAGAAATGTACTATCTTCCTGGATATACAGGCTCAGGAGCTCTTACAAACATCTCAAAACTGCCTCTAAATGGTCAACAGTTGGAGAGTGACACCTTTTATATTTTGGCAAAAACAAATAAATCAACATCAGCTGTGTTAACTGCTAACTATTTACCTTTGAGTAATAAACCGTTAAGTATATCTCATGTTTCTGAGGCGGTTACCGGTACAAACGAATACGTTTATAAAATTACGGGTTTCTCGAATGGTCAACAGAAAGTACAGTTCCGATACACAGGATCAGAGTCTTATTATAATGCTGATATTTCATATGTATCTAAAAACTATATTTACGTAAGCAATCTACAGGACGGACAAACCTATGAATTCGATTCAAGTATTGATAGAACTCTAAATGTTAATGGTGAATATATCGGATTTGAGAATATCGAGAGTGCACAAGTACAGATTAATGGTATTGATAGTAATCAATTACCTGATACCAAGAATTCAGCGGGTACAGTTATTGTGAATAAATTTGCACTTGGTGTAGTGAAGGATGGTTCAACTACTGACAAGACGACCTTCAATTTTAACTTAGGAATTAGCCAGTCGGGTCCCTTGGTGTACGGTGAGAATAAAATCGTGTTTACAGGTGTCTCTAAAGATAGTACAGGAAATCAGCGGATTATTAAAAAAGAACTGAAACTCTACATCATTGATACCAATATATCTGGGTTGAAGCAGTTCCACCCAACCGTAGGAGATAATCGTCTACCTTTTACGTCAACAACTCTTACTAATGAAGTAGAGCGTAATGCAATTCTTGCACTGCCATCTGAAATTATTTATAAGGACGAAAAATATACAACAAGCAAAGATAAATTTGACTTGGTGCTACAAGGAAGCGGAGCCTCGACGTTAAATCTATATCAGGGTTCAACTCTGGTATTTACTTCAACAGGACAAGATAAGCTCCTAACAGACAATCCTGAAGGTCCTATTGGTCCAAAACGTTATCCTAACGAGTTGGCTGCAAATGGCCTGTACTATGAGTACATCGGAAGCGCTAAGAATTTTATCTTACGATTACGTGACATTAAATTTGATGCTCCAGGAAGTCAAGTATATACACTTGAGCTTATTAATAAGACAGGGGCAAGAACTACACAGCGTCTTGAGGTAGTACGTGAAGTGGCTCCATATCGTCTCCTCTCACCTGTACCAACGGTAGGTAAACAAATTGTTGTTAATAAGAACTTTGTTCGTTTTGATATTGAGGCAGAAGGCGCGACCAAAGTAATAATTGGTAAAGATGAAGCCAAAAAACGTACGGATTTTCCGAATCAAGATCGTTTTACCTATGATTATGTAGGTTTGAAGGCAGACAAATCCACGCCAATTAAGATTCAAATCGTTCGTGCTAACTCTACAATTAGTGATACTATAGATGTCTATTATGCCAGTGCTGTACAGATCGACACGCAGTATATGGCTGAGAAGGTAGCTACGAAGTATAGTGTTTTCAATAAAGCTCTAGAATTGAATTTCCCTAAAGGAACAATTATGAAGGGATTTACTAGCTCTGGTGCTGCGAAATATTATCCTAATACAAAATTATTGTTTGGTATTGCGGATCCTGCTGATGGAGTCGTTGAACGTAAAAATGATTACGGGAATATTATTAACGTCACTGGTAGCGATGACAGAACAGAAGGCGGAGGAGGCCAACTTGTGATCCCGCAGGATCTCGCTTTGCGCTTCACATCAACCGTCTCTACAAATAATTTTTCAAGAGTATCCGATATCTACTGGCTCAGTGGTGGTTTAGGAGAAGACGGTGTTAATATTGAAACCAATGGCGTTACTCCGCATTTTGTGGACGCTAGCGGGAAGACGGGGTATTTTACGCAGTACAGTCAAACTCGTAAAATTGTACCTTCCCAACGCGGTGAATTGACGCTTACTTTTAACTCCAGCATTGTGGATGAAGTGGGGTCGACAATAACAGTATTCCGCTATACCGATGCTGGGAAATGGGAAAATATAGGTGGAGAAGTAGATACGAAGAAGCACACCATCACAGTTCCATTTGATGAGTTTGGTTACTACACTGTTATGAAGCTACGTCGTGGTTTTGTTGATATTACGAATCACCCATGGGGTAGAAATATTATGAATGGATTGTATTCTAAAGGGTTCATGACTAATCTTCGTGCAGATGCATTCGGCGCAGATGATTTAACAACACGTGGAGAATTCGCTACATTACTAGTGAAATCTCTGAGTATTCCTTTAAACTATGATGCCAATAAGCAAACATTCTTCGATATTGTGCCACAAGCGGTTTCGGCTACCTGGGATTTCAAACATATTGAGACTGCTGCTAGGGCGGGTATTGTTACAGGACTAAGTGACGGCTTCTTTGGACCTGACCAAGCTTTAACACGTGAACAAGCGGCGGTAATGATCGCTAGGGCGCTGAAGCTGAAGATGTCTTTGAATGACAGTAAACTCTTGGCAACCTTAAGTAAATCGTTTGTTGATACGAGTAATATGGATTTCTATTCACGCCCTGCCATTGAAGCTGTGTCCAAAGCTAAGATTATGGAAGGAAGCGCCGTGACGGTTACAGGACAGAAGAAACCCGTATATAACTTTAATCCAAAGGGTAAATTGACTAGAGCGGAAGCTGGAAAGATTACAGTTGCACTCTTGCAAAAGAGTACAAGCATCTTCCCGAAGAACTTTAACTAAAGCAAAAAAAATGTTCACCGGCCTGCGAAAAAATATTCGCAGACCGGTGTTTTAATGTAATGAGAGCAATTACCAAAGACATATATTTTGTATTCTTCTTAGATTTACGATACAATAACGTAGAAAATATTATTTTCTGAAAGGTGAAAGCCAACCATGAAACCGATTTTAGCAAAAGCACAGTTGGATTACATGAAAGCCAAGAATATGTTTGAGAATAGAGCAAAAGTGTTAGAAAAGGAAATTGCGGCTAAGCGGGCACTACAGGAGATTACACAGGAGGTTATGGAGGAGCTTGTGCAGGCTACAGGATTCCATGATTCTTACAATGAGCTTGTCGTTGCTGAGAACGCTCTGATTGAATGGTCTCATACTACAATTAAGCATGAAAAGAGCTACCGCGAGAATCGCGCAGCTATTGATGCAATGTATGACAATGTAAACTCAAGTCCTGAAAAGCGTCAGGAATTGATCCAGTTATCTATGAAGATTCGTTAGAACATACTGTAATAGAAGCAAGCGCCGGCAACGGCGCTTTTTTGTTTTGTTCAGCATGATGCTATCTATAGAGCGGATCTCCGAATGGTGACGGTAAGTAGTAGCCTTCAGCTTACGAATCATCAAAGCAATGAACCAGGAGGCGAACCAAGAAAGAATATGTTTGTTCGAACCTATAAGCGAAGGTTTTTAGGTTATAGCTTTAAGAGCTGAAGCTCAGAAGGGGAGCCGCCATATAAACAGCCTACGATGAATGTGAGAAATCAGGTCTTTCCGCCCCTTTATACTCAAATTTTGTAGGAATGTTTAAATAAATGGCACTAGTGTTAATGATACTTAGTAAATATTGCATAATGACGTTTAGAAAACGACTATGGTATACTATTTTCCGTGGCAACCCAAGATTAACAATAGTTAGTAGAACATACATATGTATCTTCTATTGGGATTGTACCGGGAAACAAAAAAAGAAAAGAATTTTTTTGAGAAACCGCAACTTTTCCAAATCTTCTGCGTTTAAGGTGTAGAGTCATTTACACAGGCAGTTGAAATTAACCGGTGGTAAAGCGAATTTAACAAAATGGAAAAATTAGCTTTACGTGACTTGAGGCACATTGTATAATACTTAGGTATAATTAGGAATCTAGTATTGTCATGTCCTGATCATTGTTTACAAGTTTCTGTGATACCCGTCACAGACATTATTTATACTTAATTTGCTCAACTCTGGAAAGGGGGTGCATCGGCTAATGAGTGACACGAGCTACTCAACTAAAGAAAAATCTCAGTTTATGAACGTCCAAGGAGGAGAAAAAAAGGTTATGAAGAAAATTTTATCCGTAGCATTATCTACAGCAATGGCATTCTCAATGTTTGCCTCTGTAGCGTTTGGTGACGCAGCAGCAACTCCGCAACAAAAATTTGACGCTTTGGCAGCAAAAGGTATTCTCAATGGGTACCCTGATGGTAAAGCTCACCTTGAAAAAGATCTTACTCGCGCTGAATTCGCGAAGATCGTTACTAAATTGTTCGATCTTACTGAAGTAACTAACAAATTGTCTTACAAAGACAAAGGTTACAACGCTAGTAACTGGGCAGTTCCTTACATCGAAGCTGTTACTGCAGCTAACTTGATGCAAGGTAAAGATACTGTTAAAGGTATCTTCGACTACAACGGTAAAGTAACAGTTGAAGAAGTAGCGGCTGTATTGTTCCGCGCTTTGAAACTTGAAACTCCAGCAACATCTGACAACAGTGCATCTGCATGGGCTAAAGGTTATGCTCAAGCAGTAATCGATGCTGGTCTGATTGCTAAAGACACTAACTTCAAAGCTAACGCTAGCCGTTCTTTGGTAGTTGAAACTGCTTATGCAGTTGATCAATTGAAAGCAGCTCCTACTGTAGCTTCTGCTGAAGCAGTAAGCCCAACTAGCGTAGTTGTAACTTTCTCTGACAAAACTACTACTACTGTAACTTTGACTACTGCACTTGTAGAAGGCGTTGAAACTTCAATTTCCTTCAAACACAATAATCATGACTACACTACTAAAGTAACTTTGGCAGCTCCTAAGGTTCTGTCCGTAGAAGCTCCAAACGCTAAACAACTGGTTGTTAAATTCAACCGTGCAATTAGTGCTGATTCTTTAATTGAAGATGGAAAATTGATCGCTGACGCTGTTAAAGTTGTTCCTGTTAATGGAACTGCTGTAACTGTTGCTGGTTCAAGTGCAAGCTTGAATGAAGCTGGTACTGAGCTTACAATCACTTTCAATAAAGTTGAAACTGACTACTTGAAAGGACAATACACTGTAGTAGTAAGTGACAGCGTTCTGACAGCTGCTGGAACTAAAGTTGCTGCTTACACTAATCTGTTGACAGTTGCTGATACAGTAGCTCCTACAGTTAAGGCTATTAATTCCGTAGCTAAAGAATCTACTAAAGAAGTATTCGTACAATTCAGTGAGCCTGTAAAACAATACGGTTTTACTGCTACTGTTAACGGTGTTTTTGCAACAGTAACAAGAGAATCTGCTGATACATTCAAGTTGACTACAACTACTGCACTGAAAAGTGGTTCAGTTAATGATGTAGCATTCAATAAGGTTACTGACTTTGCTGGCAACGTTGCAAGCACACTTAAAACAAGTGTAACTGTAGTTGCTGATACAGCTGCTCCGACGATCGTTAGCGTTACTCCAGAAAGCGATCAATATGTAAATGTTAAATTCAACAAAAAAGTTAACATTGCATCTTTCAAAGGAAATGTTTCCTTGCTGAGAGCTGACGGTGACAAGGTTGGTAACATGAGCGTTGTTACAACTGACACCGAGAGCGATACAGTTAAACTGCAAGTACCTAGTAACTTCTCGTTCCCATCATCCGGAACTTTCACTGGTACATTGCAATTCCAAGCAGCTGTTCGTGATACACTGGGCAATACACTTGGATCCGCTGTGACTCAAGCGGTTACTCTGGTTAAAGATACAACTGCTCCAACTGTAGTATCTGCTACTTACGGTTCTACCGGTATTGTGCTTACATTCAGCGAAGATGTTGTTCTTGCGACTGGATCAATTAGCGTTATTGATGAATCCACAGGTGCTGTTGTTGGTAATTCAATTAACCAAGCTAATATGACTGTAAAAGGTGCAAAAGTGACAGTTAAGACCGCAACTACTTTGAGCGGTGACTACACTGTTCGTATTACAGCTGGATTGGTGAAGGATAAAGCGAAAGCACCTAACTCCTCCGAAGCAGCAACAGTTGCTCTTACAGCTGAAAAACTCACTACTAACGATGACAAGAGACCTACTGTTACTTCTGTAGTCTATGAAACAACGTCCTCACAACCTGGTTATCATCAGTTCACAGTAACTGCTAAAGATAACGTTGGTTTGAATGTAGCTTCGCTTCGCGATGTTAGCAGCTATGTTCTGAATGGTGTTGCTCTACCTTCAGGATCTTATCCTGTTGTAGCTTCAATCGGAGCTAATGATTCTGCTACTAAACCAGCCACTGCTGTTGTAAATGTATTTATTCCACTAAGCGGAATTACAACAACTAAAGATTACAAGTTTGAAGTTGTTGGTATCTCTGATGCCGCAGGAAATGGATTGGATACAACTACTGCAGCTTCTGCAACTGCAAAACTTAAGAACACAACAGCTCCTAAGTTGACTGAAGCAGTTATTAACTCGGTTAAAGCTAATTATCTGACTCTGAAGTTCACTAACGATATTAAGTTTGATGCTAAAGTATCTGCAGCTGACTTCGTAGTATCTATTGGTGTAGATGGTAAATCAGCACAAGCTGCTACCTTCACAGTAGAACCAGGTACAGCTACCGATGCTGGTAAATTGCATTTGGTAATCACTGGTCTTGCTGATGGCACTGCCATTACTGATCTGAACACTGTTGATTCTCTAGTTGTTAAAGTGAGCGATGCTGCTGACTTCACTGATGGAGATTTGAACGTTGTTGTTAAAGACACTTCAATCACTGTAAGATAATTAGCTTCCTTACGAAGCAAGAATAGCCTCTTCGGAGGCTATTCTTTTTTTATAGGCATTTACCCCCATATGAGGAGGAACTTCATTGAAATCGGTATGGAAAGTAACAACAGCTGCTGTATTACTGGCTGGTGGTGTATGGGCTGGATCACTGTTGAATGTTACTGCTGAAGGTGCAAGTGTGGGTTCACAGCCTGGCACAGCAGATGATCCAGTGGTTACCAAAAGCTATGTAGATCAGCAAATTCAGAAAGCACTTACAGGTGGTACAGTTACAGCTCCAGTAGCTACAGCTACACCGAGCCCAAGCTCAGCTCCAACAGCTACAACAAACCCGACTACTAGCAGTAATGAATCCGTAATTGTCGATGTAAAACCAGGACAAACTTTAATTGCTTCCGCGGGTGCAGAATTTATCGTTCGTGCGGGTAAAGCGATTATCTACTCTCAAGATGCAAATGGTGTTGCTGATTTAACGGATGGTAAGGATCTTGCCAATGGAGTAGCTGCGCCGACTAACCATTTATTATCTTTCCCTCGTGATGGTCGTGGGATTACTGTGCAAACAGGACAAACCCTTGGCCTTGTTGTCATGGTTCGTGGCGGATATACACTAAAATAATTTGTAATTATATATATTCATAATGCCCGTAAAAGTACTTAATCATACCTTCAAACTGATTTCCAAAGTTACAAATCATTGGCGCGATTGAAGAGTAGCTGTTGGACGCACAATATTCCTGTAATCTTACAAATTCACAGGAGGTGCTGTAACATGGCACGTAACAATCGTACAGTGGTACCGGAAAGTCGGGCAATGCTGAAGCAAATGCAATATGAAATTGCAGCTGAATTTGGTTTATATGGAGCGCATTATGGAGGCGGAGCAGACACAGAGTTTGCTTCTGAATTAGGAGCAACCGGAGGTAGTGGTTCTGGCCGTAGCCAGTATCTTGGACATCTTAGTTCAAGAGATAATGGCTCTGTTGGCGGAGAAATCACGAAGAGACTCATTAAACAAGCAGAACAGTCTCTTCTTTAATAATATCAGGGTGAAGGAATTCTTATTAATCCTATCTGATATTTCTAATTAATACCGTGGAATCAATATTTATACTGTGATGGAGGGGCTTCGGAGTAATTGACACCACCTCCCAAATAAGATAATATGACTTTTGAGGAAAGCCTTAGACCTTTTCCATATGGGAAAGGTTCATTTTTTTGAAGAGTTTAGTGAATATAAACATGAAATACTGCAATCATCCTTCATTAAAAGAACAGGCTCCTGAGTTTCTTTGTTTTATAGTTTTTTATTAATTTGGCCTGTGATTATTAAGGAACTCCTTATACAGTGTCAGACTAACCATAAGGGAGGTTGTTATACTTGTCTATCAAAGGGCGTCATTTGTTTACTTCCGAGTCCGTGACGGAGGGGCATCCGGATAAAATCTGTGACCAGATTTCCGATGCGGTATTGGATGCATTTTTAGCTAATGATCCAAATGCACGTGTAGCCTGCGAAGTAGCAGTAGCAACTGGTCTTGTTTTGGTGATCGGGGAAATCAGTACCAAATCTGAGTATGTAGATATTCCTGCCATCGTACGCAATACCATTAAAGAAATTGGCTACACTCGTGCAAAATATGGTTTTGATTATAATACTTGTGCAGTTTTGAGCTCACTTAATGAGCAGTCAGCTGATATTGCGCAAGGCGTAAATTCTGCTCTCGAGCACCGTGATCCAGCACAATTGGCTGAAGAAACAGCAAATATTGGTGCGGGTGATCAAGGCTTAATGTTCGGTTTTGCTACGAATGAGACACCAGAACTAATGCCACTACCGATCGCTTTATCTCACCGTATTGCTCGTCGCCTATCTGAAGTTCGTAAGAACGGAACTTTGGAATATTTGCGTCCCGACGGGAAGACACAAGTTACGATCGAATATCAAGATGAGAAGCCTGTACGCGTAGACGCTATTGTAGTATCTACACAGCATGCGGAAGAAATTTCTCTTGAACAAATTCAGGCTGATATTAAAGAGCATGTAATTATGCCGGTTGTTCCTGCAGAACTGCTCGATGCTGAAACTAAGTATTTTATTAATCCAACAGGACGATTTGTGATTGGTGGCCCTCAAGGGGATGCCGGTCTGACTGGACGAAAGATTATCGTTGATACGTATGGCGGATATGCTCGTCATGGCGGCGGTGCATTCTCTGGTAAGGATCCAACTAAAGTGGACCGTTCTGCAGCTTATGCAGCTCGTTATGTAGCGAAGAATCTTGTAGCTGCAGGTCTAGCTGATAAATGTGAGATTCAGCTTGCTTATGCCATCGGTGTAGCTACTCCTGTCTCGATTAATGTGGATACATACGGAACAGGCAAGATCAGTGAGGAAAAGATGGTTCAACTGATCAGCAACAACTTTGATCTTCGCCCTGCGGGTATTATCTCCATGCTTGATTTGCGTAAACCGATCTATAGACAGACTGCAGCATACGGCCATTTTGGACGGACTGATGTTGATCTTCCTTGGGAACGCGTAGATAAAGCGGAATTACTCAGAGGTCAGGCAGGATTGTAGTTAATTATATGTTCTTATAATACGTTAAGCCCGCAAGTTGGCACTTAGTGTCAGCTTTGCGGGCTATTTTTATGTAACGGACAGAAATAGGACTGATTCTAATCATAGAGAAGTAGACTACTAAACTTTGTAAGCCCTTTAACCGAAATATAAGAATATACATAAAGACGTTAGTATGGTTTGAGAGGAGTCTATCACGGCATGAAAAGAAAAATTTCAATATGGACGGCACTTTTTCTAGCAGGAGAACTGGTACTTGGAGCAGGGTATCCTTCTATCGGAATTGGAATACCGGCAGTACATGCTGCAGCGGAATTTGGCATTAGTGTGTCGCCAGCACCTGGAGCAACCTATGTAAATATCGGGTCATCTCTTAAACTAAGCTTTGATCGTCAAGTAAACCCGCAGGCTGGAGAAATTACCATCACGGGTCAGGGTGATAGTACACCTTTTGTGACGATTCCTATTGGTAGTTATGGTTTAATTGGTAGTTCAAAAGATTACGAGCTTAAGTTAGGGCCAAACCAACAATTCACTCCGAATAAGGCATACACGGTCACAATTCCCAAAGGATTGTTCAAAGATAATGAGGGTAATGAATCAGGACTTACTTCATGGGCATTTACCACCGCTCCAGAGAGTAATACGGCTATCACGGCAGGTAACTTTTCACCGGCTAGTAATGCAAGAGTGGATGCCGGCAGTTTAAAGGAACTTAGTCTGACACTAAATAAGCAGCTGTTAAAAGGTGGGGGCTCTATCCGAATCCTGTCCTCAGCAGATAATACAACAGTGCAAGAGTTCAGAATAAAGGATGATGACACTAGAGTTAACGTTCAAACTGATGCTAACTCTACTACAGTTAAATTAACGCTGGAGAAAGCATTGGCGGCCGGAGGGAATTACTATGTCCTTATTGATGCCTACGCTTTTAAGGATGTTGATAATAGAACGTTCTCTGGTATTTCTAGCGGCAATGTATGGAGTTTCTCTACAAAAGGTGTAGCTGAAATTCCAATGACTCCGTCCCCGGCTAACGGTGCAGGCGGTATATCTACCACAGGAGCGCTACAGCTCACTTTTGACCGTCCTATGATGCCTGCATCAGGTGTAATTACGGTGTCTCCAGGGGCAGCTAACGATGCTAGAACAAGATGGCTTAATGTGAACTCCCCAGCCGTTACTGGAGGAAGCAGCAGAACCATAACATTGAATCCAGCATCATCAGTCTCACCTCTGCTAAACGGCACACAATATACAGTTACGATCCCCCAGGGTGCTTTTTATGATCAAGATGGAAATGTATTTCCTGCCTCGGGCCCGTACACTTGGACCTTCACAACAGTATCTTTGACTGGACTTGGCGTAAGTGCTTTGAATCCATCTGATCGAAGTGAATCTATAGCTAACAACAGATCCTTTTCGATCGCTTTTAATCGGGATGTCAATTACAACAGTGCAGTGGCCAATGGTGTGGCTCTATATAAAAGTGGAGGATCTCAGGTGCCGGTTAACGTTACTCGGAGTACCACTACAGCTAAAGAATATATAATCACACCTTCCGTAGCGTTAGATAGTGATTCAACGTATTACATTGACATCGCCAAAGGGGCTTTTGTAGATGCAAGTGATGCCAACGTTCTATATGACGGGTTAAGTGGCAAAAATTCATGGAGCTTCAAGACCTTGTCTCTGGACAAAACAGCTCCACAGCTCACATCAGCACAGCTTGAGAATAACCGAACGATTCGTCTGAAATATAATGAGTCTCTCAATTCGTCCATAGCGCTGTTGATCTCAAGCTTTGGAGTTACGGTGAACGACGAGAATCGAGCGATTGAAAGTGTTTATATTCAGGGAGACAGCGCTTATCTGGTGCTGAGTACAGGAGTAGCTGTTGGGCAGATTGTGAAGGTCAGCTATAATGGCGGACTGCGGACAATTCAGGATCCAAGCGGAAATGCAGCAAGCACTTTTAGCTCTAAACAGATCACGAACTCCATCGAGTCCTCCATGCCGACACCTAAAGATGGGAGAATCACGGGAAGATCCGTAGTATTAAATTTTAACGATACACTAAAGCCGGTTTCTTATTACGCTCATAACCAGTTCCTAGTGACAGCAGATGGAAGCTCACTTGGGGTCAACTCGATCACTTCCAGTGGCAATACAGTATATTTAACATTGGGCAGTGAAGCATCGAATGGACAGAACGTTCGGGTGTCCTACTATGCAGGTTCGTATCCTTTGCTGAATTCTTATGGACAAAATATTGCGGACTTTACTGATTTCAATATCCGTAACAGTAACGATACGATTGCGCCAGTGTTTCAAAGTGCAACCGGAGGCGGGACTAAAATCATTCTGAATTATAATGAAGGCTTGTCTACAACCAATCTCCCACTGAATAGTCAATTCTCTGTGTTAGTGGGCAGCACGCCTAATTATGTGACTAATGTATCGGTCAGCGGCACTCAGGTCACTTTAACGCTTCAGACAGCGCTCGCGGTGAATCAGAATGTGACTATATCTTATGTGCCGGGTTCTGCCGGGATAAGTGATTTGAATGGGAATCGGGCAGCGTATATTAACCTACAGCCTGTATCCATCTCAGAAAACAGCGGCACTACTATACCAGAGATTAATTCAGCGACCGTTTCAGGTGACGAGCTAACAGTTACTTTTGCAAGGAATATGCAGGCATCCGGTTCCCTCTACGCGAATCAGTTTGGAGTTAGAGCAGATGGAAGCAGCTTGGG
This sequence comes from Paenibacillus sp. G2S3, assembly GCF_030123105.1. Lineage (NCBI taxonomy): Bacteria > Bacillati > Bacillota > Bacilli > Caryophanales > Paenibacillaceae > Paenibacillus > Paenibacillus sp. G2S3. Next base: position 6,215,356 of record NZ_CP126095.1, on the reverse strand, counting down.
AGTGCAATCTTACTCTATCTCAGGCAATATTCTGAAAATAACGTTATCCTCGATTGTAAAGACAGGTCAAACAGTGGACTTGTCCTATATGTCTGGTACCGGTACGATTAAGGATTTGAGTGGGAATACACTATCCTCATTTGCAGCGTTATCAGTTCAGAATCTAACCGGCGTGACCACTGGATCTGGAAATCGTCCATCCTATCTAGGAGCACTTGCAACGAGTGAGTTTGGAAAAGAGTATGCACTATTAAAGAGCGATTCCTCGCAAATTGTGGATGACCGTTCTGTATATAATCAATCTGTAAAAAGATATACTTTAAACGCAGATCGAATAGCTGCCAGTTATGAATATCTGTATAAGATGAATAATGATATATTGGCATTTGAGGTTCCTTCCACGGAGCAAGCAGCTTTTGTGACTGTTCCGCTAAAACCATTACTAGACGCAGTGAACCGAAATAAAAATACTAAATTCATGATTCGTCATGGAGATAATCTATTTAGCGTAGGGCTCGATGATATTGATATGAATGGGCTCGCGAGCAGCCTGATTTCGGACAGTAAAAATATTTCGCTCGTGTTCCGCTTGGATAAAGTTCCAGCAGGTACATTTACACCTTTTGAGCAAAAGCTGCAAACAATGGGTATGCGAGCTATTACTAGTCTTATGGATGTTAGGGTGACGGCGATCGTTAGCGGTAATTATTCGAATGCCAAGGCACTCACTGTACCAGGAGAATACACCGTGCGTACTACTTCTTCATTAAATAGTGCGCAGACTTCTGCGGCCAGATTAGACCTTTCCTATTACGATGCAGCTTATCTCCCTACAAAAATCAGTACGGTTGGCAACTATACAGTTATTCGTGCTCGTACCACAGGCAATCAGATATTAGGGACTTTCTTGTCCACCCGGGCTTTTACGGATATGGGTAAGCATTGGAGTAATGCGATCGTAGCTGAGCTTAACGCAAAGAATATTATTGATAGCAGCTACGGTAGTGCGTTTAATCCGGAGAAAAAAATTACCCGTGCTGAGTTTGCTATTATGCTCAGTCGAGGTCTAGGTTTGCTAGGAGATCGTGAGACCGCACAACGCTTCCGGGATGTGCAGCCTTCCACACAAACTGGAGATTACATTGGTGCAGCGGCTAAGGCGGGAATTATTACAGGGAATACGGATGGTACCTTCCGTCCGAATGATAATATAACACGCGAGCAGATGGCGATCATGATGATCCGTGCGATGGAATATACCAATCATCCTATTACACTAAGCGGTACTTCTGCCTCAACACTTGCGAAATTCAAGGATAAGGCAAAGATTCAGAATCAAAGCGCGGAGTTCGTCGCAAAGGCAGTGCAATCAGGGATTATTTTAGGTATGACAGTAAGTGAATTTGGGCCCCAAGGCAATGCCACCCGAGCTCAAGCTGCCGTGATGTTACAACGGATGCTGAAACAGGCTGATTACTTGTAAACAACTCTTCTAAATAACCAAACAATTGGTAAAGCCCGGCAATTATGTCGGGCTTTTTTTTGTCGTCTAATGATGACAGTTTTGACTCTATAAAGCTTGAAATCTCTCAATTTCGCAACTTTTTGGCTTATTTTCAGTCTATTAAAAGAGTACTAGAAAAATAGGAACCAGTTTCCAGACTTTGATATGGACTTAAAGAGTACAAAAGAGATGGGAGAGTTACGTTGAAATGAATGAAGTTTTCATGGAGAAGAAGAGTAACGAGGTTGTACGGGGAATAAGATCATCTTCCACTAAAAAGTGGATTGCTGCTTCATTGGCTGGTGTGTTATGGATTATGCCGGTAATCGGCAGTGAAGGTATGATGCTGTTTGGTCAGGGGTCTGCACCAATCGCAGCTGCAGCCACAGCTCCTTTTAAAGTAAGTAAGCTGGGAGAAGAAGTGATTACTTCGGGCGCCATTATGATGAAATATAAATATACTACTACACGTTCTGGGGCGAGTGCTTCTGGGCTTGCAGATGTCATTCGAGTAGATCTTAACAATCCATATGTTTCTTTAGATGTGATGACCGGTAAAGGTGGAAACCTGACTACACGGCAAAGTACTGGTGGCATGGCTAAAGAAACTGGAGCCGTAGCTGCTGTAAATGGCGATTATTTTAATACAGGCGGTGAGGGTGCTCCGATCGGTGGTCAAGTGTCAGGTGGAGTCATGGTGTCTACTCCTTCACAATTGGATGGAATGTATGCCTTTGCAGTGACAAAAGATCGCAAACCTATTATTGACGAGTACAGCTTCGAGGGGATGGTAACCGCACCAGATGGCGCACAGTTTGAGATCTCCGGTATCAATAAAGGTGCTTATAGTCCTGAAGGCGGAAGCTCTACATATAGCCATGCTAATGCTATGTATATCTACACAGATGTATGGACTGCACTCGACCGTCCTAAAAATAGCTCTACCACTCCAACAGAGGTACTTGTTGAGAATGGTGTAGTTACTCAAATCTCAGAAAATGCTGCACTTTCTATGGCGGTTCCAAAGGGAGCTTATATTTTGCGGGCACATGGCTTAGCCGCACGATATGTTACTGCCCATTTGACGGTAGGACAACCTGTAACAAGTGTGTATTCCCTGAAATCCAAGACTACACAGCAATCGCTTGATCCTGCAAATCTGCAAACGATGATCGGTGGACATACGATTCTAGTAAATAACGGAAAAGCAGCAACATTCTCGCGTTCAACTAGTAGTATTGGGGGTTATCGTGCACGTACGGCTTTAGGATATTCTCAGGATGGACGTTATGTATATATCATAGCTGCTGAGAAAAATGGCAATAGTTCAGGGATGTCTCTGACCGAATTGCAATCATTTATGACGAATATTGGAGTCTGGAAAGGTCTTAATCTCGATGGAGGTGGCTCTACAACGATGGTAGACCGTCCTCTTGGGGAAACCTCGACTACACTCACTTTTAATACAGAGTATGGCACAGAGCAACGCAGCATCGTTAACGGGCTTGGTGTCTACACCAGCGCACCTCAAGGTCAAGTGAAAGGAATTAAAATAAGCGGAAGTTCCGCACTGCTGGTTGGACAAAAGGCAACGTATTCTTTAAAAGGCTATGACACTTACTATAACCCTATTGATGTAGCAGCAGGTAATCCTACTTGGGTATCAAGCGGCGGAAGCGCAACGGTAAGTGCAGGAGAAGTAACGGCAGTGAAGCCAGGTACTGTCACTTTGACTGCTAAAAGCGGCGTGGCAAGCGCCTCTACAACCGTTACAGTTCTGGGTGGAGAAGATCTATCCAGTATGAGTGTAGGTACAGCTACAGCGCCGCTGACAGTCGGAACGACTGTGTCCGTCCCTGTTACGGCAGCTACGAAGAGTGGAGCAACTATTAATGTTCCGGATTCAGCCCTGAAGTGGGAGTTTGTAGGCTTTAAGGGAGCTGTGAAAGATGGCAGGCTTACTGTAAACGCTGTGGATGCAGGGGTTACTACAGGTTACGCTATTGCTCGTTATGATGGATTTAGTGCAGTGGTTGTATTATCGACTGCAGCAGCTACAACATGGGAAGATTTCGAGAAGGTAAGCTATCCAATCGACTTTACTACCAATGTTCCAGCGGTACAAGGTACTGCGACAATAGTGGATGGAACGGCTGAAAGAGTAGGCTCCAAGGTGCTGTCACTCAGTTATGATATGACGGCAGGAAGCGGAAAAATGTATGCTTATGCTCAGCTTAATGGTACAAGCGGAAAAACAGTTCCAGCGCTTGCAACTTCGATGTCGGTTGATGTGATGGGCGATATGAGCTTGAACTGGTTGCGTGCTGAATTTGTAGACAACAGTGGAGCTACAGCTTATGTGGATCTTGCTAAGATTATCGATTGGAACGGCTGGAAGAACATTAACATTGATTTGTCAGGCTCAGGCATCAAATTCCCAGCTACGCTGAAGAGACTCTATGTAGTCAACGTAGAGGAAGGCCAAGATGAACGTGCGAAGACGGGTACAGTTGCCGTTGATAATATCAAGTTTACAATGCCATCGCTTTCTAGTGATGCAGGCTTACCGAAAGGTACGGCTTCCATGAGCATTGGCTCGAAGGCAATGACTGTAAACGGAAATAAGAAAGCTATTGATGTAGCTCCAATTGTAAAAGACGGCAGTACTTATGTGCCAATTCGGTATGTACTCGATGCTTTTGGAGGCAGCGCTACTTGGGATCAGGTGAATAAGAAGATCATGGTATTACGCGGAGCCAAGGCACTGGATCTTACCGTAAATAAAAAAGAATATCTGCTGAACGGTAAACGTCAGAGTGCTGAAGTAGCACCTATTATTTTGCAAGGTAGGACTTTAGTACCGTTAAGACTAGTTTCTGAACAGCTAGGATTAACTGTAAAATGGGAACAGAAAACGAAGACCGTAACTATCGAATCGTGATATGTTAATATAAAGGAAAACCTTTAAAATGATTCGATAGAAAAGGGGCAAGCATCCGTGGAATTTCAAACCGATGCGATTGATCGCGTGATTAAAAATACCATCGACGTGATGGAGAGCAGCAAGTATCAGATTTTTGAAATATTGCAGGTTGCGCGTGATGAACTTGCTGCACTCAACAAAGAACTGCAGCGGGTCATGGACGAAACGGATGAGACATTGAAAAAAGTAGACAAGCTGGAGCTGCAGTATCACCGCTCCAGAATCCGGCTGACAGAGGTCAGCCGGGACTTTGTCCGCTACTCGGAGAAGGATATCCGTATTGCCTATGAGAAGGCTACGGAGCTACAGCTCGAACTCATGATGACGCGTGAGAGAGAGGTCTATCTTCGATCAAGACGTGATGAATTACAAATGCGAGTACGTAGTGTCGAAAATTCTGTAGAGCGTGCAGAGTCAATTGGTTCGCAAATGAGCGTAGTGCTCGAATATTTGTCGGGAGAACTAGGTCAAGTGACGAGAATTGTCGAATCTGCGAAGAACAGACAGATGATAGGACTCAAAATAATCCTGGCTCAAGAAGAAGAACGGAAGAGAATTGCCCGGGAAATTCATGATGGTCCTGCTCAAATGCTGGCGAATCTAGTCCTTAGGACGGAAATTGTAGAAAGAATGCTGGTAAAGCAGGAATTTGGGTTGGTGCAGGACGAAGTAGTAGATTTGAAAGGGCAGGTTCGATACAGCCTGGAAGAAATGCGTAAGGTCATCTTTAATTTACGACCGATGGCTCTCGATGATTTGGGATTAATTCCGACTTTGCGGAAATATGTGCATGATTTTGAGGAGAAGACGAAGCTGAGGACGACCTTGGAAACCAGAGGTCAGGAACATCGACTATCTTCGGCTATGGAGGCAGCGGTATACCGACTTGTCCAGGAAGCTCTGTCTAATGCAGCTAAACATGCCTACCCGAGTTTCGTATTGGTAGAGATTACTTACCAAGCGCAGTTAATTAAGATTGTGATTAAGGATAATGGATTAGGTTTTAATGTGCAAAAATTAAAGAATCCGCAGGGCAATCGTGAAAGCTTCGGGCTAGTAGGTATGCGGGAACGTGTAGAGCTGCTTGAAGGTAGAATGGAAATCATTTCAGCCGAGAATCAGGGGACAACAATCGTGATCCACATTCCGACGAACGTGGAGAAAGGGAAGGAGTAATGTGATGGAGAACTTAAACTCTACTAAAACGCCCATTAAAGTTCTTTTGGCGGATGATCATCAGCTTTTTCGTGAAGGGCTGAAACGTATTTTGAATATGGAGGAGGATATCGAAGTCATCGGTGAATGTGGTGACGGTATCCAAGTATTAGAGTTCTGTAACGGAACTAAGCCAGACATCGTACTTATGGATATTAATATGCCTATTGAGAATGGCGTGGAGGCCACTCAAAAGCTGCGGGAAATGTTCCCGGAGGTTAAGGTTATTATTTTATCGATTCATGATGATGAGAGTTATGTGTTTGAAACCCTTCGTAAGGGTGCCAATGGTTATTTATTGAAGGATATGGAGGCTGAATCTCTTATTAATGCGATCCGTTCGGTCTGTGAGGGACACGCATTTATCCATCCAAAGGTTACCGGAAAGCTAATCAATCAATTGCGGCGTATGACTTATCTTAATGAGACTGGAGTAGCTGCGGATACAGTAGTGAAAGAAGCTGGTGTTAAATTTGTAGCTGGTGATAACAATCCTCTAACACGTCGTGAAGCAGAAGTACTACGGCTAATGGCGGAAGGTAAGAGTAACAAAATGATCGGTGAGTATTTATTTATTAGTGAAAAAACGGTCAAAAACCATGTTAGCAGTATTTTGCAAAAAATGGAAGTGGATGATCGTACGCAAGCAGTAATCAACTCGATCAAGTATGGTTGGGTTACTTTATAAAAATTTTTACAGATTTACGGTACATATAGGAATGAAATCAAGGAGAGCTCAGCTTGTTTCTTTAAAATATAAGAAAGTATAAGTTTTACACCATACTTTATGTCTTATATTTCTCGCTTAAACGCTTACCGTCCTTACAAGGACGCCGAAGGCGTTTATGCTTGATAGGAACGCTGGGCAGTCACCGACCTTTTAAAGCCGGCATATAGTGTTGGTATACAGAGGAGGTGCATCTCCATGGTAGCCCAGTTGATATGGATTGCGGCTGTTTATGTATCCGCTGCAGTGATTATTCATATGCTGCATAATCGGCAGAAGGTGCGGCAGACACCGCAGTCCGTGAAATGGATTCATTATATTTTGATTACCCGCAATCATGCATCTGTTGTGGAATGGTACATTCGGGCGCTGACATTTCAAGCTTTTTTAACCGGAAAACGATTTCGAGTAACGTTCATGGATGATGGCTCGAGCGATGGAACCCTTGGAATTGTTTCCAGGCTGGCCGATAGTGGCTGCTCTATCGATCTTGCAACATCTATGTACACCTTTCAGGTGAGTGAAGAAGAGTTGGGGCAACAAGGGATTGTGGTAGACTTGCGGTTGTCAGGGCAGTCTGTTTCGTTGCCTTTTATGGGGATGGCAGGAAGTAGGGGATGCGAATCAAAGCGCGACAGATCTTAAGTGAATATGTGAGTAACGGGTGAAGCACACTCTCCAAGAAATGGAGGAGTGTGCTTTTTGCGTTAGAGGCTGGGAAAGTGGTGTGGGCAAGAGTGATTAATGGTGAGACTTAAGGAGGCCGATTTTATGCGAGCTGCTGTATATGCCTTGGAATGTAGGGGGATCTGGAGTGTTTGGATTTCTTTAGATCTTACAGTAGATAGATGGTGGTGGTCTGGCGCTGGGCTGGAGAGTCAAGGTAGAGGCTTAGTAACGGAGGACAAGCTGGTTTTATTATCTCCTGCGCTGCCGCTGGGGTGGGCGGTGAAGCTGCGCGATTGTTTTAAACAAAGAGATGGGATGAGGAACTGGGGGGCTAAAGAGTGGAGACAATATATGAGTGGGGTCCTCGAGCCTGAGTTGAAGGAGGAGAGGGGAGCAGGAGGAAAAGGCGAGGAAGAGTGGCTTAGTGAGAGGGTGTCGCTATGGCGGGCTTATGAATCAGGTTGGATGATAGAACAGGGTAAGAAGAACAATGATTGCAGAAGTTACAGTAGAGGGAATGATCTCGATTATGCTTTACTGGAATCGGAGGCAGAACAACTATCGTGGGCTGTGGCCGGCCGCTCTTTACTGCAGCCGGAAATAGAAACGCTGCTGGCAGAGAGGTTGCCAGAGCTGACAGGTCGTTGGCGCCAGGCGGCACAACTGGCGTATCTACAGGGGCGGCTGGAGTTGACAGCCGCCATAGGTTGTGATGCCCCGGCTGCGCACGGGGCAAGGGCCCGCCAGCTCCCTGCTGGTGCTGGCGCTCTGGCGCGTGCGGCGGCTAAGCTGCCGCACTTGTTGTTGCGCGGCGCTGTCGCCCGCCGCGCGGTTTCGCGCTGCCTGCGCTGCGGCAGCGCTCCCACCGGCCGCACGGCATGCGCCACGTGCGGCCTTATGGGCTGCGCCTATTGCGAGGCCTGCCTCGCAATTGGGCGCAGCCGGGCTTACGCGCTGCTGCTGCGCAGCGCAGCGCTTCCGGCCGTGCGATGCACGGCCGCCCTTGATCCCACCGCGGCCGCAGGCCGGTGGGGGTTAAGCCAGCGCAGGCGGGAGCCGCTGGCGCTGCGCTGGGTTTTCTGGCGGAGCGGCGTGAGCGCTCCGCCAATTCATACCCAGAGCGGTTTCTGCTCTGGGCAGTAACGGGAGCCGGGAAGACAGAGATGATCTTCCCGCTCCTAGAGGCCGTGCTCGCCGCCGGTGGGCGGGCGCTCGTAGCAACGCCGCGCCGCGACGTCGTACTCGAGCTCGCTCCGCGGCTAGCAAAAGCTTTCCCGGCGGAGACTCTCGCCGTGCTTTATGGCGGCAGCGCAGAACGCTGGGTGAGTGGTCGCTTAACGCTCGCGACCACCCATCAGCTGCTGCGCTTCCATCGAGGCTTTGATCTCGTAATCATTGACGAGCTGGACGCATTTCCCTACCACAATGATCCTATGTTGGCTTATGCCGCAGAGCAAGCCTGTAAGGTAGATGGCTCTTTTATCTACTTATCAGCCACACCACCGCAAGAAATGCAGCGGTTGGTACGCTCAGGTAGACTTTCACATGCAAGAGTACCTGTCCGCTTCCATGGTCATCCCTTGCCTGTGCCGCAGCATCTGACCATGACATCCATTCAAACATGCCTAAAGCGTGGAAATATACCTAGATCTCTCATACATACGCTTCGTAGGTCGCTCGAGCGCGAGGCGCAAATCTTTTGTTTTGTGTCGCGTATTGCACATATTGAAGGATTACTGGTTCTGCTTCGTCGGAGCTTTCCAGGCGTAGTTATCGAGGGTACTTCCTCCAAAGATTCCTTCCGGGCAGAGAAGGTAACTGCTTTTCGCGACCGGGCTATCTCCCTATTAGTAACGACTACGATTCTGGAACGAGGAGTTACAGTCCCACGCAGCGATGTATTTATTTTGGATGCGGATAGCAATCTTTTTGACGAAGCCTCCTTGGTTCAGATGGCTGGACGTGCCGGGCGATCTAAGGATGATCCTGCTGGGCGTGTTCTATTTGCCTCTCCCCAGTGGACCCGATCACAGCGAGGAGCGATCTCCCAGATCCGTACTATGAACATCATCGCTCGCCGTAAAGGATACATTAGCAAGGAGGCGCCGAGATGAGCTCCCTGTTCTCATGGTTAACCAAATCTCGGGCACTCTTGTCCCCTTCCGTAACTCCATGCTTAACCTGCGGCAAGCGTAATCCTGGATCTTCACAATTTCCTGGAGTTTGCAGAATATGCGTAGAATCCATTCCTTGGATACGTTCCCCTCGTTGCATGAAATGTGGTCGGCATGTGGGCTGTCCTGACTGTACCCGCAGTAGTGAACCGTCACCGATTATTTGTAATCGAAGTGCAGTGGCTTACACTAGTGTTATGCGAGAATGGTTGGGTCAGTATAAATATCGCGGGAATGAACGGTATGCCCCTTTACTAGGCCTCATGCTGGATAGAGCCTATCTAACCCTAAAAAAAGAGAAGCAGAGCGCTCTTTTATCCCGAAAACCATTCATCATCTATCGTTCTTGGTCTGCTGATTTGTTAGTGCCAGTGCCTGTCAGTGATTCCCGGCTAATGGAGCGAGGATTTAATCAAGCGGAAAGATTGGCTGATGTGCTATCTAGATGTAGGAAGATTCCACAGCTTCCGCTGCTGATCCGCACACATCATACGGGAAAACAGAGCTTTAAGAGCCGAGCGGAACGACTAGCGGATATGAAGCACGCTTTTGCGGAGAATCCGGCAGTAACAACACAATTTGCGGATTGGATGAATAGTGAGGTATCTCTAATTCGTCCTCTTCGGATTATTATTGTTGATGATATTTATACAACGGGCAGTACCATTCGTGCGTGCGCTGAGATCATACAACAAATGGGTTCAAATTATGGTTATGCGGTAGAGCTGTATAGCCTAACTTGGGCACGTTCCTAAGGAGAGCGAAATGCATGATTGTGAACAGTCCATTCACTTTTTGAAGAGATCCATGCCCGTAATAGCGTTTCTTCCGTCCCATAGACGAATTCTTTGCAATCATGTAATCTAGGAGCATAAGGATATTATGCGTTGTACAGAATGTACGGAGAGGAGCGGCTGCTTGTTATGAATCTAGACAATTGTCCAAGGTGCGGCCGGTTGTTTGTTAAGAATCTTATGGGGTTGTGCCAGCCCTGCATCAAAGAGCTGGAGCATGATTATGAGATCTGCGTAGATTATTTGCGGGAAAACAAAGGAACCAACATTCAAGAGCTGTCCGATGCTACGGGAATTTCGATTAAGGAGATCACCCGCTTTATTCGAGAGGGCCGGATATCTATAGCAAATGCTCCTAATATGATGTATCCCTGCGAGGTGTGTGGAACGCTGATTCGCGATGGGCATATGTGTGATACCTGCCGTACTCGGCTCAGGAAGGATCTCACCAATGCTGCAAAGGAAAGTGCTGCTGAGGATACTACTAAAAAGACAACAGACGGTGCATATCGTGCCATAGACAAATTGCGTGGCCTATAAAATCTGCAAAAAAACGTTTGCAGCTATAAAGTATGTTTCAGTCTACGCCGATAAACTTAGTAAAGATTATCGGCTTTTTTATATTAGAAGGAAGGTGAAGTTATGAAAATTAACGAGACCGGACGAATTAACGCGATTAATCCGTATCAACGCAGCGCGGATGCGCAAAGGCAGGAACAAATGAAGAAAAGTTCACGCAAGGATGAGGTTTCGATCTCTGATGAAGCAATTCAGCTCTTGCAAGCACAGAATTCTGGTAATGATGCTGAACGTGCACTTAAGATCGACAGTTTGAAGCAACAGGTCTCCGCAGGTACCTATCAAGTAGATGCAGCTAAGCTAGCAGAGAAACTCGCCCCTTACTTTAAGCAATCCTCCGAGAATTAGGTGAAACCATCCATGGCATTGACGACATTAATAGAACTATTGGAGCGGCTGGACGAAGTGCATAACCAAATGCTAGAGCTGGCCGCTGAGAAAAAACAGACGATTATGGACAACAAGGTGGATGCATTAATCGACATCCTGAACCGTGAGTCCAAGCTAATGAAACTAATTGGACAGCTCGAGGAACAGCGAATCGCGGCAGCATATACCGTTTTGCAAGGCGTAGGTATTCGTTCCAACCTGAACCTGAACCTAACTGAGCTGTCCAGACTTATATTTGACCCTGAAGACAAGGCACGACTGCTGCATATTCAGCAGAAGCTTTCTGGCACTTTGTACCGCTTGAAAGAAGCAAATGAGCTTAATCAGAAGCTGATAGAACAGTCGCTTACTTTTATAGATTATTCTTTGGATCTGCTGGTCGGAAGACCGAATCAGGATATCACATATCATCGTCCGTCCGACAAAGGCAATGGCGTGAATCGGTCGGGGATTTTTGATGCACGAGGCTAGAATTGTACTGATGAAGTGTTCTCTCAGAGCAGAACATAAGGAGGAGTAAGCAGCATGACATCCACATTTCACTCGATAGAGACGGCGAGACGCAGCCTTTTTACTCAGACCGCAGCTCTTAATACGACTGGACACAATATCGCAAATGCGAATACCGAGGGTTATACTCGTCAACGTGTAAATATGAAGGCTGCTTTACCTATTGAAGCGTACGGATTTAATAAATCTACCGTTCCCGGTCAAATGGGCACAGGGGTGGAATTCTCATCTATCGATCGGATTCGGGAAATGTTTCTGGATGATCAGTACCGTGGTGAGAATTCTGCATTTGGGAACTGGAAGCTTCAAGCAGATACCCTCTCTAAACTAGAAGCGATTGTTAATGAACCATCGGATACAGGTATTCGTACGGTGCTGGACAACTTCTGGAAATCATGGTCTGACCTTAGTAAAAACCCTGAGGATCCTACTGCTCGTAAGATTGTAGTGCAAACTGCACAATCTTTGACCGATGCCATGAATTATATGAGCACGCAATTAGATAATCTTGATCGGGATCTAACTACTAATATTGACGTTAAAGCAAAAGAGGCTCAGGGCTACCTGACCGCTATCGCAGATCTGAATAAATCGATTTATAAGATTGAGGGTATGGGCGATCAGGCGAATGATTTACGCGATCAACGCGATCTGATGGCGGACAAGCTATCCAAAATTGCTAATATTACCGTTGTGGAAACGGAAGCTGGTTATAACGTTTCTCTGGGTGGACAGCCACTGGTAGAGGGCGGAGAAGTTACTGCAAACGTAGATAGTGCATTTCTTAATAATGCTTATGCCGCTGGCACTTTGAAGGGCGGCGAAGCTTACGGAATGATTTTCTCCAAAAATACTTATGTTACCGACTACAAGAAACAACTCAACGATATGGCTAGTACGATTGCTACTGGTGACGTTGAAATTACAATACCGGCTGGTTCCAATCTTCCTGAAGGTACCGTGTTAACTAATGATGCCAAGATTAAGCAAGCGGATGGAACCGTAGTTACTTTGGCCGCTGGTCAAGCAATGCCTAAGGGAGCAACGATGTATGAGGACGCTAAGACCATTGTCAAAGGCTTGAACGGACTTCACAAGTTAGGTTATGCGATGGATGGAAGCGCTGGTCGTGATTTCTTTGTAACCTCTGGTGATGCTGGAACGATCAAGTTGAATCCGGAAATTGCTGCGGATGTAAGTTTATTCGCAACCTCACTGCGTACAACTGTTGATGCTGATGGTAAAACGCAGGTTGTTAAAGGAAATAACACCTTGGCTCTTTTATTGACGAACCTCAAGGATAGTAAATTCACTACGCCAGACGGTAAAGTTAGCAATACTGTGGGTGGGCTTCTAGGCTCTATGGTTGGTCAGCTCGGTATTCAATCGCAGGAGGCAGCGCGTCAAACTGATAACTCAGATTATCTGGTAGAGCAGGTTAACTCCCGTCGTCAATCAGTCAGTGGTGTTTCACTGGATGAAGAAATGTCGAATATGCTCGTGTTCCAGCATGCTTATAGTGCTGCTGCGCGTTTTATGACTACTTTTGATGAACTGCTCGACAAATTGATTAATTCCACCGGCACAGTCGGCAGATAAAAGGAGATATAGCGTATGTTGAGAGTAACCTCTAACATGATGAATTCACAGCTTCTGCTTAACCTAAACCGTAATGCTCGTACGATGAACGACACACAGTTACAGCTTTCAAGCGGACGAAAAATTAACAAGCCTTCCGATGATCCGGTTGGGATTACGTATTCCCTTCGCTATCGTGCGGAGCTTTCATCTAACGAGCAATATACAAAGAATGTAGATAGCGCTCTTTCATGGCTGGATTATAATGATACAGTTCTAGGGCAGGCCGGAGATGTTGTACAGAAGATTCGTGAACTATCCGTACAGGCTGCGACAGGGACTAATCCACAATCTGCGCTCGATAGTATTAATGAAGAATTGATGCAGCTTAAAGAGCAGCTTGTCGATATCGCTAATAGTACACTGAACGGGAAATATATTTTTAATGGTGAGCAATACACTAGCAAACCTTATGATTTTTCTAAAGGTGCAGATGGTACATATGATGTATCTAAGCCGATTACTACGGATAACGGGCAGATTCAGTTTATTGTAGGTGAAGGTGTACGTATGCCAATCAGTACAACTGGTAATGACGTATTCGGTAATACCGGCGATGCAGATAATTTGTTTGCGATCATTAATCAATTATCAAGTGCTTTGAAGTCCGGAGATTCCTCAGGAATATCGGCGCAGCTCGCTTCAATTGATACAAGGGTGGAAAAAATTCTGACGGCCCGCTCTGAAATAGGGGCTAAAACTAATCGTGTTGAATTGATGCAAGATCGACTTAGTGATTTGAATGTAAACTTAACGGATCTTCAAGCCAAGACAGAAGATGCCGATTACGAAGGTTTGATTATGAATTCGAAGATTCAAGAAAATATCTATAATGCCTCCTTATCTGTGGGTGCAAAGATTATTTCCACAACTCTCGTGGATTTTATAAGATAACGGAGGTGGTTCCCGTTGCTTCAGCCGATATTGCAAATCCGTCAGACGCCTGCTGTGATTGGTATTGATGCTGATCCGGGCACATATTCAATCACTCAGCCTAAAGCTGAGGTTAATATAACGACCACTCCGGGTGAATTAACGGTTCAATCCAATAGACCTGAGCTTACTATTGATCAGTCCCGTGTTTGGGAGGCTTTTAACGGAGGAAAAATGATGGATATGAACAAACGGATTTATTCTGGTATTCAACAGTTATATCTTCAGGGAATTGCCAGAAAGGTCGAGCAAGGGAATCGGATGGCACAGTTTTTTAGACCTGGCAATACGATAGCAGAAGTATACGGAGTAGACACCGAACCACAATCCTTTCCGGAGACCTGTGGTCCAGCATCGTATGATAATGTGGATATTCACTTTGAAACGAGAGCCCCACAAATTCATTTTCGAGCTGCAGTAGTGGATATTCAGGTCGAGAGACATAATCCGGAGATTGAATATACCCGTGGCAAGTTTAAGGTTTATATGCAGCAATACGCTTCGATTCAGTTTATTCCACCAGAATTGAATGTTCAATTATAGCTTTTTAAGCTATAGATGTGCCAGAAAGCGCCTCTATAGCTTTTGTGCTTTATAAAATGTATTAGGATTTCGTTAATGGTTAGTTTTGCGCTGCGAAACTTTTGAGGAGTGAATAAAATGATTATAGAAACGCTATCTTGGGGCAAACTGGAATTAGATGAAGAGCAATTGTATCATTTCCCCAAAGGATTACCCGGCTTTGATGAAGAAACAGACTTTGCTTTGATCACGATGGATGAGACACCTTTTTGGTATCTACAGTCAATTAAAAGTAAAGGATTATCTTTTCTGCTAGGTGATCCATTTGTTTTTTATCCGTCCTATGAGTTTGAGTTACCGGATGATGAAGCTGAAGAACTAGGTATAGACAATGAGGTTATCGTTCGTTGTGTTATTACGCTGAAGGAACAAACCGAGCAGTCCACGATTAATCTTCTTGCTCCTATTGTATTGAATCCTGTAGGACATACTGGCAAACAAATCGTGCTGCATAAGACACCTTATCATACGAAGCATAGCCTACTGCAAGAGCAGCCGGTTATTGATGGAAAGGATGGTGGATGATATGCTCGTACTTTCCCGCAAAAAAGGAGAGTCCATTGTCATCCAAGATCAGATCGAGCTGACAATCTTAAGCGTGGATGGTGACATAGTAAAGGTTGGTATTTCTGCACCCAAGCATGTTGATATTTTTCGTAAAGAGGTATACCTCTCGATCCAAGAGGCTAACCGAGAGTCTGTTGCTCCACAGCAGTCTGATCTAAATACACTGATCCATCTACTTAGTGGTGTAAATAAGAAAGAATAATTTACATATTACCCACAAATAATCCATAACCTGGTACTGCTAATTGCAGACTCGGTTTTTTTATTTTATTTTGGAGAAAATTTAACCGAAAAATTTCAAAAAACTTCGAATTGCTCTAAACAGTTGGGCACATACGGTCGATATATGTATTAGACGCTGACCCGGCAGGGCGGCCGACCTTAATGGATCGGCGTTTACCACATGGATGTGGAACTAACTTAATTTCAGGGAGGAAATATCAAATGATTATTAACCACAACGTACCGGCGCTAAATACTCACCGTCAATTGTCTATTAATACTGCTAACACTAGTAAAAATATCGAGAAATTGTCTTCAGGTCTTCGCATCAACCGTGCAGGTGATGATGCAGCTGGTCTGGCAATCTCCGAAAAAATGCGTGGCCAAATCCGCGGTTTGGATCAAGCTTCCCGTAATGCTCAAGATGGTATCTCTTTGATTCAAACAGCTGAAGGCGCATTGAACGAAACTCACAGCATTCTTCAACGTATGCGTGAACTTTCCGTTCAATCTTCCACTGCAACTAATACTGCTGATGATCGGGCATCACTGGATAAAGAATTCCAACAATTGAAATCAGAAGTAACTCGTATTGCTGACCAAACAGAATTTAATACCCAGACTCTGTTAAAAGGTGGGCTTGGAGCAACAGCTACTGCAGGCGCTGATATCGTTGCAGGAAAAGGTGTAACTAATTTCAATGCTGGTGGTTCAGGTGTAGGAGATATTGTTCTCAAAAGCGCTGCTGGAACTGCTGCTGGCACGGTTAAAATTACTGCCTCGTTTACAGATGCTGCTGGTAACTCGGTAACTCAAGAATTAGATGATGTTGCTATTCCTACTGGAGCAAACTCGAGTACTATCAACTTCGACAAACTGGGATTCTCATTTACAGCGAATTCCTCCCTTGCAGCTGGTAGCTTTGGCGGGAACCCTGCTAGTACAGTATCAGTAGCTGCATCTGCTACTAAATTCCAAATTGGTGCTAATGCTAACCAAACCATTGAAGTTTCTATTGGTAATATGGATGCAACGGCCCTCGGTGTTGCTGGAAACGATATCTTGACTGCTGATAAAGCACAGACATCTATCACATCGTTGGATAATGCAATTAAAAGTGTTTCCGAAGCTAGAGCTAACTTGGGATCTGTCCAAAATCGCTTGGAGCATACTATTAACAACTTGGGAACATCTTCTGAAAACCTTACAGCCGCTGAGTCCCGTGTGCGTGACGTAGATATGGCTAAAGAAATGATGGAGCAGACTAAAAACAATATTCTTGCTCAAGCAGCTCAAGCAATGCTTGCTCAAGCTAATCAACAGCCACAAGGTGTGCTGCAATTGCTTCGTTAATCTTAAAGAATTTAAAGAGATCCTAGTCTATCTAGGATCTCTTTTGTTTGTATAGGAACTATGGAGTATAAGGAGACTTTATATTACAGTATATACTCATATGAAGTTGGTTTAATAATAAAAAAGCCTTCCTGCGGAGAGGCTTTTTTATTATTAAACCAATTACATGGACGATTGGTATTTTATAATAATCTTTTTTAGTTGAAGCAAGGTGTGGATGTCTTGCAAGCTTTTAAGTAGATAATGGCAAAGTCTATCACGGTTCAACGTAAAGTGTCAGAAAAACCACTAGTGGATTTCTATTTTATCTTAGGTAAGTCCTAAATTATCCCTGAAAAAAACCGATATATAATGTATAAAATGAGCGTCGTTGGAGGTCAGGGTTTATGAATGTACAGTTTTCCCTGTCTGCTAGTTCTGTAATGAGAGGACAGAGCAGACCTGATGTAACGTCTGGTACTGAACAAGTGAAATCCGATAGTAAAGCAGCCGTTATTCGGGATGCTAAGGAAATGAGTTTGAAAGAGAAGCAAGGTGTAAACGTTTCAGTTGCCGAGGAACAACTCATTCGAACCATTGAACGAGCAGTGAAATCTCTACAAGGACCCCAGACCACGCTAGAAATTAGCATCCACGAAAAAACACATGATATTATGGTCAAGGTACTCAATAAAGATACTGGTGAACTTATTCGTGAAGTTCCTCCAGAGAAAACTCTGGATCTTGTAGCAAAAATGATGGAAATTGCAGGTATACTCATAGACGAGAAAATCTAGAAATAAAGAGGTGCTATAATGGTTACAAGAATAAATGGGTTCTCAGGGATGGATATTGATAGCTTAGTCAAGAATATGATGACGGCTAAGAAAGTCCCCTTGAACAAACTATATCAACAGAAGGAAATATTAAATTGGACTAGAGATAGTTATCGTGAAATCAGTAGTAAACTTTATGATTTTCGAATTAATAAGTTGACAGATAAATACAATGTTTCATCTGCATTAAATGCAAATAAGGCGGTTGTCACAGGTAACACCAGTGCAGTAAAAGCCGAAGCGACAGCCAATGCAAATGGAATAGATATGGAAGTCACAGTTAACCAATTAGCAACAAGTACAACCCTAGAGACAATTGGAGTTGGATTAAATAAGACTAGTAAAACTACATTGGCAGAATTGGTAACAGGTAAAAAGTATGATGATCTTACTGATTCGGAAAAGGAAAAAAATTACACTTTGAATATTAATGGAGTCACGTTTAGTACTAAGGATAAGGATGGGAATATACAATCCTTATTCAACGGCACTACTTCCATTGGTACTTTAGTTTCAACAATTAATGCAAATAGCGAAGCTAATGTGAATGCTAGCTTTGATGAAATCACCGGACAGCTCATTATTCGCTCCAAGGCACTTGGCGCTCCGATCGATGGCAGTACAAGTAAGGATGGTAAAATAGAGTTGGGTTCGGAAAATTCTATCCTTACTGAAGTTTTTAAAGGCGTTAAGCCTTTAAAGCCAGGAGTTGATGCGATTGTCAAAATTAATGGTTCAGATGAGATAAAACAAAAGAGCAATACCTTCACTATAAACGGTATACAGCTTACATTGCTGGCGGAGACTGGGACAAATGGAACAACAAAAATTAGTAGTCAATCGGATCCGGATAAAGCTATAGAGACAATTAAGAGCTTTGTGGAAGATTATAATAGTCTACTGAAATTATTAAACTCAAAAGTAAGTGAAGCCAAGTATAGCGACTATACTCCTTTGACGGAAGAACAAAAGAAGGAAATGAAGGAAAGTGAGATTCTGACTTGGACACAAAAGGCTCAAAGCGGTCTTTTGAAAAATGATGATATCTTAACATCTACAATATCCTCTATGCGCATGATTATCACTGAAAATCTAGGTAAATTAAGTGACATGGGTATTACAACTGGTACTTATACAGAGGGAGGAAAGCTTATTTTAGATGAGAAAAAACTAAAACAGGCACTTATTAATAATCCTCAGAGTGTTATAGATTTGTTCCAAGGTCCTGCAAGTGCACCGAACGAGGGTCTGTTCGATAAATTGGGCGATCAATTAGCTATACCTTTGGAGAGTATTTCAAAGCGTGCAGGAACAAATAAATTTACCGCAGATCTGACTAGTACTTTTAAAGAAGAAAGTGTTATGGGAAAGAAACTTAAAGAATATAATTCGCGCATAGCTACTATGCTAACGAATTTAAATAATGCCGAAACACGCTACTACAAGCAGTTTTCAGCCATGGAAACGGCAATGAACAAGTTACAGTCACAGTCAAACAGTCTCTTCTCCACTTCCAGTTAAAGATAATTATAAAATAGAGGGTGACATTATTGATAACATCTCCTTATGACAAGTATCGCCAATCTTCTGTCAAAACCTCAACGCCTGCGCAGTTGGTAGTCATGCTTTACGATGGGGCTATTCGTTTCGTAAGAACAGCGATGGATGGTCTCAGCAAACAGGACTATGAGAAGACAAATCTTAATTTTGGCAAAGCTCAAACGATTATAAGTGAATTAATGAGTACATTGGACTACTCGTATGAGGTATCTAGTAATCTGTATTCACTTTATGAATATACAAATTATCTTTTAATTGAGGCTAACATCCGCAAGAGCGCAGAAAAAGCGGAAGAGGCTATCGGCTACCTTACAGAACTTCGGGAAACTTGGCTACAGGCATCTAAAATCGCTGCAGGCCAAGGACAGGCTGAAAGTGCTCATGGATGAGTTAATTCAGAGCCTGAGAGAACTGACCTTAGGCATTACGGACAGACTCGATGAGACTACCTATGAGGAGTTAGAACTTTTTGTCGAGGATCGTCAGGAGCTTGTCGACTCAATTGCAGAACAAGCCGGAATTTGTAAGTCGACACATGCACAAAAACAAGAAATTAATCGAATTTTGGAATACGACAATGTGATCTTAGACAGAATGAACGCGCTTCGTTTGGAAGCCCAAGACTGGCTGCAGAAACGCAATCAGGCCAAGGTACAGCGCAGCGCCTACGAGGCCGCGTACACCCCAGATAGCTTTCTAATGGATCGCAGAAAATAAATGATTTCAGTGTTTCACTATAGGAGTAGACGGGTATCAAATACCGTCTACTCTTTTTTAATCGTTACGCCGCAGTTATTTCTTGATTATGGAAAATAAACTGTCCTATTTTACGTGGTAAATTATTGCATGTAAACATTTACTTTTCCAATTGACAATGAAGAAGTTACGGTGGTATAGTCGATTTGTGAGCAAGACTCACGTTCATCTGATGACGAAGGGAATGTTTAATCAATGGAAGGTAAAGTAAAATGGTTTAACGCAGAAAAAGGTTATGGTTTTATCGAGACTGCAGACGGTGGCGACGTATTCGTACACTTTTCCGCGATTCAAACTGATGGTTTTAAGACTTTGGATGAAGGCCAATCCGTAGAGTTCGATATCGTTGAAGGTGCACGCGGACCACAAGCAGCTAACGTAATCAAATTATAATCATACGGCTAAGCCGACCTACATATAAGTAGATGGTTAGCAATTTAGACAGCGCTAGCAAGGATCTTGGGAATTCTCCCAAGGTCCTTTTTTTGTGTGCTTGGAGCCCCCGCAAAGTACCTGAGTATGCATCGAAGTAAAGCTCCACTTTGTGGGGATATTTTGTGCACTCATAAGCCTCTATCAAGGCAGTTAATAGAAAGAAAATAGCGTACTTTGTAAATTTATAATATGGAAAATGTTAGAACTCTTCTAAATGTGGGTAATAGGTATACGTTGAGCTGTTTATCTTACCTCGACGCACACTATGTTAGCCTAGGCCAATACTCCGAGAAGAGATCCATATAGCCTACGCTATCAAAACTTTTAGGAGGATGATTAGCAGGATGAAAAAGAAGTTGCGTGGTCTTATGACCGGAGTTTTAGGAGTTAGTATGTTATTAGGATCTCTTGGCAGCGTATCTGCCGCCTCCGTACCTAAGGATATTCAAGGTCACTGGGCCCAAGCTCAGCTACAGGAATGGCTAGATAGTGGATACCTTGGAGGATACCCAGACGGTACAGTTAAACCAAACAAGGCAATTACACGTGGAGAGTATGTGACTCTAGTAAATCGCCTGTTCGGTTTTAAAGAAAAAGCCACTGTAAACTTTAAAGATATGAAAAGCACGAACTGGAACTACAGTGAAGTGGCTAAAGCTGTGGAAGCTGGTTATATCGGAGGATACGAGGACAATACGTTCCGTCCTAATAGTCCGCTCACAAGACAAGAGGCAGCAGTAATGGCTGCGAAATTACTTAAATTGAGCACCAATAGCACTACTAGCAAATTTAAAGACAATGCACAAATTGCAGCATGGGCAAAAGGTGCAGTAGCCGCTGCAGCGGATAAAAAGATTATTAACGGTTATCCGGATGGAACCTTCGGTCCTAAGAAATCGTTAACACGTGCAGAGGCTGTAGGTATCATCAATACCTCAGTCATCTATTACCCAGGTAGCGGCACAGGTGGTGGAGTAATTCCTACCCCAACGCCAACGGCTACTCCGACACCAACAGCTACCCCTACCCCAACAGCTACTCCAGGTGGTAGTACGGGTGGTGGAAGTGGTGGTGGATCTGGCGGCGATAACGGAAGTGTCACAACACCAACCGTAAGTGGGGCAACCTATGGTAACGTTGGTTCGGTAACAGCCGATGTATACCTGACATCTTCCGTAACGGGCTCAGTGTACTATGTTGTAGCTCCTTATACTGCTAACGTAACTGCACCGAGTGCATTGCAGGTGGAAAAAGGACAGCTGAGTGACGGAACTGCAAGCGAACATCATGGTAGCACTGCTACTGTAGAAAATACGAGAGTTACCTTCTCGGTTTACGGATTGAATCCTGGTACGGAGTATGCAACTTATATTGCGGTAGCCGATGCTTCGGGTAAACTATCTGATGTTACAACCGTTCGTTTAACTACCGCCCAGGCAACTGCTAGCTCAGTTACACTTTTTGAACCTGGAAATGTAGGTACAGTTACAGCAGATGTATATATTAAGTATGGTGCGACAAGTGGTGATACAGCTCCTGTAAGATATGTAGTATTGCCGGCAAATGATAAAGCACCTAGTGCAGCACAGATTGCTGCGGGGCAGGATAGTACAGGTGCTGCATTGAACGCTCCGTGGACTGGTACACCTACGATTACTCCAGGCGTAAAACATACGCAACCGTTGAATGGATTGACAGCCAATACTGCCTATAAGGTATACCTTGTTACAGGATCAGGTACACAATTGTCACCTGTAGAAATCATTCAAATCCATACCAAGTAACTTGAACTTATACTGTTTCAGTTAGGGAATATAAGAATGGAATTCGTACTATAATAACGACAGGTTTACTTTTGGTCCGGTGAGGCGAATAGTTGCTCTTGCCGGACTTGTTTTATTTGTGAACACTAGGACAATATTTGTTATCTAATTGTAAGGGCTGTAAGGAATTACTTTTTACTTAGGCTTAACAATTTGGTATAATGAAGGTGTAACTAAAGGAGGAGTGGCCATGCAATTCACCATTCGAGGTCAACAAATTGACGTGACCGACGCTTTGAGAGAGTATGTTGATAAGAAGCTCAGCAAACTTGAGAAGTATTTCGAAGCACCCCCTACCTCTGAAGGGTCTGTGACGCTTGGCGTAGTTCGCGGCCTTCATACGGTGGAAGTAACCATTCCGCTTGCTGGCGTGACGCTTCGTGCGGAAGACCGCAGCGATGACATGTATGCTTCCATAGATGCCGTTGTGGACAAGCTGGAACGTCAAATTCGCAAACACAAAACGAAGATCAATCGTAAGTTCCGTCAAGAGGGACTGAAGACGCTGTTTGTGGATGGAGCTAGTACCGCTGTTGCTGTAGAAGAACAAGATTATGATGATTTAGAAGTTGTGCGGAACAAACGCTTTACGATGAAGCCGATGGATGTGGAAGAAGCAATTCTTCAAATGAACATGGTAGGACATAATTTCTTTGTGTTTTCCAATATCGACACCTCGGAAGTAAGCGTAGTTTACAAACGTGATGATGGTAAATATGGACTGATTGAACAGGGCTAAGATACAATGATGCCAGTTATGCTCTAAGTATAAAGGGCCTCGAGAGTTAGTCAGAACCTAAGAAATTTAAACCGAGCCCCTATTCGCTTGCAGCGAATAGGGCTCTTGTGCGTATAAGCGACTATATTTGAAAAATGTGGCTGATACACCTTGTATTGCGGCATCTCTTACAAACTGTTACAATTTATGAAGCAGCGGAATCGAATTTATAAATGGCCCTTTCAATTTTGTGAGGATGGGCTCGGTTCCACCATCTGTGTTGCATGAAAGGGGTTAACCATGCTAGGACTTGTAAAGAAAATATTCGGAGACACCAACGATCGTGACGTTAAACGTCTCATGAAGACAGTCGATGTAATTAATGGATTGGAACCGGAATTTGTAAAGCTATCTGATGAAGAATTACAAGCTAAGACAGCAGAATTCCGTGCCCGTATTGAAAAAGGCGAAACTTTGGAAGAAATTCTTCCCGAAGCATTTGCTACCGTACGTGAAGCTTCCAAGCGGACACTTGGTATGCGGCATTTTGATGTGCAGTTGATTGGTGGTATGGCTCTGCATGAAGGCCGAATCTCCGAGATGAAGACTGGTGAAGGTAAGACACTAGTAGGTACATTGCCAGTGTATTTGAATGCTTTGCTAAGTAAAGGCGTACACGTAGTAACGGTCAATGACTATTTGGCTCAGCGCGACAGCGCACAAATGGCACAAATCTATAACTTCCTGGGCATGACGGTTGGGGTTAACCTGAGCGGTATGGACCATGCTGATAAACAAGCTGCTTATGCCTGCGATATTACGTATGGCACGAACAACGAATTTGGTTTCGATTATTTGCGTGACAACATGGTGCTTTATAAAGAGCAAATGGTTCAGCGCCCTCTGTACTTCTGTATTATTGATGAAGTGGACTCTATTCTTATTGATGAAGCACGTACACCGCTTATTATTTCCGGACAAGCTGAGAAGTCTACAGAATTGTATTTTTCAGCAGACCGTTTCGTGAAAAAGCTTAAGGCTGAAGAAGACTACACGGTTGATATTAAAGTGAAGTCTGTTGCCTTGACTGAGAAAGGTGTAGCTACTGCTGAGCGCGCTTTTGGTATTGAGAACTTGTATGATCACAGTCATGTAACCTTGAATCACCATATCGTCCAAGCCCTAAAAGCAAACGTAATTATGCGTCGTGACGTAGACTACGTTGTAAACGAGGGTGAGGTCGTTATTGTTGATGAATTTACAGGACGTCTAATGTCAGGTCGTCGCTATAGCGATGGGTTGCACCAAGCGATTGAAGCGAAGGAAGAAATCGAAGTACAGAATGAGAGTATGACTCTTGCAACGATCACATTCCAGAACTACTTCCGTATGTATCGTAAACTCGGTGGTATGACAGGTACAGCGAAGACTGAAGAAGAAGAATTTAAGAAGATTTATGGTCTTGAAGTTCTTCAGGTTCCTACCAATAAGCCGAACAAGCGTGATGATATGCCGGATGTTGTCTACAAGAGTGAGAACGGTAAGTTCAAAGCTGTTGTTGAAGAAATTGTAGAACGTCACAAAAAGAACCAGCCTGTATTGGTTGGTACAGTGTCGATCGAGAATTCAGAGCTCGTATCTGAAATGCTGAAGCGCAAAGGCGTTAGACACCAAGTGCTTAACGCGAAGCACCATGCTGCAG
This sequence comes from Paenibacillus sp. G2S3, assembly GCF_030123105.1. Taxonomy (NCBI): domain Bacteria; kingdom Bacillati; phylum Bacillota; class Bacilli; order Caryophanales; family Paenibacillaceae; genus Paenibacillus; species Paenibacillus sp. G2S3. The sequence goes on along the minus strand of NZ_CP126095.1, from coordinate 6,190,707 downwards.
AAGCGGAAATCATTACCCATGCAGGTCAGCCAGGTACAGTTACGATTGCTACCAACATGGCTGGACGTGGTACGGACATCGTTCTGGGTGAAGGTGTGACAGATCTTGGAGGTCTGCATATCATTGGTACAGAGCGTCATGAATCGCGCCGAATTGATAACCAGCTGCGGGGTCGTGCGGGTCGTCAAGGTGACCCTGGTTCTACACAGTTCTACTTGTCGCTTGGTGATGAGCTTATGAAGCGTTTTGGCGCTGACAACGTTCTGACTATGATGGATCGTCTCGGATTCGAGGAAGATCAGCCGATTGAGAGCCGGATGATCACACGTGCTGTAGAATCTGCTCAGAAACGTGTTGAAGGCAATAACTTTGATATCCGTAAAGTCGTATTGCAATATGATGACGTGATGAATCAACAGCGTGAAATTATTTATAAACAACGCCGTGAGATTCTGGAGTCTGACAATATTAAAGATATCGTGCTTGAAATGATCAAGCCAGTAATTGAGCGTATCGTTCTTGCACACTGTAGCGATGATATTCCTGAGAACTGGGAACTGCAAGAAGTTGCTGATTACGTAAATAGCAAGCTGCTTGAAGAAGGTGCTTTGACCCGTGATATTCTATGGGGCAAGGAAGCAGAGGAGATCATCGAGTTTATTTTCGAACGTGTGCTTGAGAAATATGCTGCACGTGAAGAGCGTCTCGGCTCAGAACTCGTACGTGAATTCGAGAAGGTAATCGTGCTTCGTTCCGTAGACAGCAAATGGATGGATCATATTGATGCAATGGATCAATTGCGACAAGGGATTCACTTGCGTGCTTACGGTGGTACGGATCCACTTCGCGAGTATCAATTCGAAGGCTTTGAGATGTTTAATACTATGACTGCTACGATTCAAGAAGAAGTAGCTACTTATATTATGAAGGCTCACATCGAGGCGAATCAGGAACGTCAATCCGTTATTGATGAAGACAAGATCTCTACAAACAGCGAACCTGTTGAGAAACGCCCGGTTCATGTTGAGGCTGTGACTGGCCGTAACGATCTTTGCCCTTGCGGAAGCGGCAAGAAGTACAAGAATTGCCACGGTCAAAACGCATAAGACAAACGTTTAGTAACGCTCATATTCAGGTGTTGAAGATGTAAGTCTTTAACCCTGATCTCTATGGGTATACTAACCATAAGGAGCGGCTGGGCCCGGGGGTATCCCCCGTTTACGGCCCAGTCGCTTTTTTGGATATTTAGTATTCGAGCGAATGAGGAATGGAGAGAAGGTTTGGAACTGGAGAAGCGTAGCGCTCGCCTTTATCTTCAGATTCCAACCGCAAGTGCGGTTATCTAATCAAGGAATCTGAGGATAACAGCGATCGGAAGTCCAATCCTTCTCGGAATGGCTGAACATTCACTCATTACTAACTTTCCAATAGCGAAGACCGTAACAACCCATTTTGAAAGGTGAAGTGACCTATGATAGAACCAAATGTAAAGCAGGATCTGCGTGAAATAGGCAAGAAACTAACTGATCTTAGGGGGTCTCTTTGACTTAGATCTTAAGCAAGAGATGATTTCTAACTTTGAAGAGAAAATGGCGGCTCCAGGATTCTGGGATAATAGTGAGCAAGCACAAAGCGTAATCGCCGAGATGAACGCTGTGAAATCTTCCGTAGATCAATACGAGAAGCTTCAACAGGAATACGATGATGCTGCGATGATGGCAGAGCTTGCGGATGAAGAGGGCGATGAAGATCTGGCAACAGAAATTGGTGAGACGATCAGCAGCTTAGGCAGTAAAGTAGATGAATTCGAGTTGCAATTGCTGCTTAACCAGCCTTACGACAAGCTAAATGCTATCTTAGAGCTTCATCCAGGTGCAGGCGGAACGGAATCCCAAGACTGGGGTCAAATGCTGCTGCGGATGTACACACGTTGGGCTGAGAAACGTGGATTTAAGGTTGAGGTGCTAGATTATTTGCCGGGTGATGAAGCGGGAATCAAGAGTGTTACCCTGCTCATTAAAGGCTTCAACGCCTACGGATATCTGAAAGCTGAAAAGGGTGTACATCGGCTGGTACGGATTTCTCCTTTTGACTCTTCGGGCAGACGGCATACCTCTTTTGTATCCTGTGATGTCGTTCCGGAAATAGCGGATGATGTAGAAGTTGAGATTCGGACTGAGGATCTTAAGATCGATACGTATCGTGCGAGTGGTGCCGGTGGACAGCATATCAATACTACAGACTCTGCGGTACGGATTACTCACTTGCCTTCGGGTGTGGTGGTAACCTGTCAGAACGAACGTTCACAGATCAAGAACCGGGAACAAGCGATGAAGATGCTGCGTTCCAAGCTCTATGAGCGCAAACTGCAAGAACAGCAGCAGCAATTGGATGAGATTCGTGGCGAGCAATCCGATATCGCTTGGGGCAGTCAGATTCGTTCTTATGTATTCCATCCGTATAACATGGTCAAGGATCACCGCACTTCTGTGGAAACAGGTAATGTGGGTGCAGTAATGGACGGAGACCTGGACGCATTCATTGATGGGTACTTGCGTAGCCAGATCAAGGTTGAGGCGGATTAAGGGATTTTTTCGGGAATATAGGAAAGTATAAGCTTACTCCATACTTTATCTTTATATTTTTTAGGGGAAACGGATACCATTCTTCAATATGGATGGAATAGCCGTTTCTTCTTACGTAGAGCAAGATGACACTTTAAGGAGCGCCATGAAATGCAAAAAATCAATTCTCGTAATAAACCCCCGCTGATTCCACTGAATGGACCCGTCCGTCATGTGGTAGATACAACGCTTATTCTGATGGGCTCGCTAATCACGGCACTGGGTTTTAATCTTTTTTTCCTGCCTAATCATATAGCTTCTGGTGGTGTATCGGGTCTTTCTGTATTGGCTGAAGCTTGGTTTGGGGCTGAACCGGCATTTACGCAATGGGCACTTAATATCCCGCTGTTTGTGCTCGGAGTAATCTTCCTGGGGAAACAATACGGCGTTCGCTCGTTGCTCGGGAGCTTTGTGCTGCCGCTCTTTATTTTGTTAACAAAAGATTTACCTACACCTACAACCAATCCACTTTTAGCCTCCATTTATGGCGGTATCTGTGTGGGGGTGGGACTTGGCGTTGTGTTCCGCGGACGGGGCTCAACAGGTGGACTTACGATTTTGGCGCAAATTATTCAAAAGATATCTGGTCTAAGTTTCTCGGTTTCCGTAGTACTGCTGGACGGGACGGTTATTGTACTGGCTGCGTTTATACTTGGTATGGAGCAAGCGCTGTATGCACTGATCGGATTGTTTGTGACAGGTAAGGCCATTAACGCGATAGAGGTAGGCTTCCGTTATACGAAGGTTGCTTATATTATCTCGGACAAGACAGAGGAAATATCTGCGGCGATATTAAATGATCTGGATCGTGGTCTGACAAAGCTGGACGCACATGGCGGGTATACTGGCGATGCACGTACCGTTCTGATGGTAGTGGTAGGTCAAAATGAAGTATCAAGGCTGAAAGCGATTGTCCAATCCGTAGATACAAGTGCATTTGTTATTATTACCGAAGCACATGAAGTGTTAGGCGAAGGATTTAAAAGAGAAGCGTAATCTCTCCTAAGGGGGCGGTAACGCTTCTCTTTTTTTCTAAATGAGGTTATATTTAGGGAGAATAAAGTTCACATATTATGTTGTATTTATATTAATAGGGATGTATAATAATACATATTTCTAAGACGGTATGCATTATATTAAATAATATATTCAGGATAAGCAGGAAGTGGGGATGACAGTGGAAGGCAAGCTGAGGGCGGCGATTGTTGGATCAACGGGTTATGGAGGCGTAGAGCTGATTCGGCTACTACAAAGTCATCCTAAAGTAGAGATTACTTCGGTAATTTCCTCATCTAGTGCAGGGGATGCGATAGAGGAAGGGTTTCCTCATTTGACGGGCATTATTGACCGAAGGCTGGATGGCGTTGATCCGGTGCAGATGGCTGAGCGGGCGGATGTCGTTTTTACGGCTACGCCGTCTGGTGTAAGTGCAAAGCTGGTGCCGCAGCTGCTGGAAGTTGGACTCAAGGTCGTAGATCTATCTGGTGATTTCCGATTGAAGGATGGCGCAGAGTATGAACACTGGTACAAACATACGGCTCCGGCTGATGAATACCTAGAACAGGCTGTATACGGACTTTGCGAGGTATTCGGAGAGCGTGTGGCTGGGGTTGATTTTATATCTAATCCAGGCTGTTATCCTACGGCTACACTTCTTGGACTAATTCCTGCAATTCAGGCAGGCTGGATTAAGCATGGCAGTATTATTATTGATGCGAAATCCGGGGTTACCGGAGCAGGACGCGGAACGAGCCTGATGGTGCATTATGCAGAGATAAACGAGAACTTAAAAACTTATAAAATAAATAAACATCAACATATACCAGAAATCGAGCAGACACTCACGGAGATTGCTGGAGAAAAGGTAACCGTAACGTTCACCACACATCTCGTGCCAATGAGCCGAGGTATTATGAGTACGATGTATGCAGGAATGACTGGCAATTATACGGAGCAGGATTTTGTGGATTTATATCGTGAATATTATGCGGGCAGACCCTATGTGCGGGTGCGCGATGTAGGTGTCGTTCCGGCGACAAAAGAAGTTAGCGGCTCTAATTATTGTGATATCGGATTTGCGACAGATGCTCGTACTGGGCGGGTGACGATAGTCTCCGTTATAGATAACGTTGTAAAAGGTGCGGCAGGTCAGGCAATACAGAACCTTAATTTGATGATGGGATGGGAGGAAACCCTTGGCCTCGGCTACACACCTGTGTATCCATAAGGATCAGCGGTACAAATAACATGAGCGAGATTGAATTATTTACTGCCTTGGAAAGTGGGAGCATTACTTCACCTAAAGGATTTAAGTCCGGAGGACTGCACTGTGGATTAAAAAAAACAGACCGCAACGATCTCGGAGTCATCCTATGTGAGGTTCCAGCTACGGCTGCGGCCGTGTATACAACGAATGTTTTTCAGGCGGCTCCGCTGAAGGTGACGCGAGAAAGTCTTGTGAACGGAACGTTGCGGGCGGTAGTTGTGAACAGCGGGAATGCTAATGCCTGCACAGGTGAACAAGGCGAAGCCGATGCTTATGAGATGCGTGCTGCGGCGGCCCAGCATTTGGGCGTAGAGCTTAATGATGTTGCTGTAGCTTCGACTGGTGTGATCGGTGAGCTGCTGAAGATGGATTGCGTACGCAGCGGTATTGCTGCAATACCAGAAAAGCTGGACGGTGGGGCTGCTGGAGCGGAAGAATTCTGTCAGGCCATACTTACAACTGATTTAGTTAAAAAAGAGGTTGCCGTGAAGGTGCTTGTTGGCGGTGTAGAAGTTATTATTGCTGGAGCCGCGAAGGGCTCCGGGATGATTCATCCTAACATGGCTACGATGCTTGGTTTTATGACTACAGATGCTGATATTTCAGCGGAAGATTTACACAGTCTACTTCGTTCTGCTACGAACGTTACTTTTAATATGATTACGGTTGATGGAGATACAAGCACGAATGATATGTTAGTATCTATGGCCAGTGGGCTTGCAGGTAATGAGAAGCTGACTCGACTGCATCCGGATTGGGACGCTTTTGCCGCAGGGTTTACGTATGTGTGCCAGACGCTTGCCAAAGCGATTGCTCGTGATGGAGAAGGTGCGACTCACCTGATTGAGGTGCAAGTGAATGGTGCTGTTCATGACGAAGCTGCTGCAGCGATTGCCAAGACAGTGGTGGGTTCTAGTCTAGTGAAATCTGCTATTTTTGGAGCGGATGCGAACTGGGGACGGATTATTGCTGCGGTTGGACGCGCGGGTGTGCCAGTATCGCCGGAGCGTGTGAACATTTCGTTAGGTGATATCGAGGTGCTACTGCATTCGAAGCCGGTTGCTTTTGATGAGGAGAAGGCTTTGGCCTATTTGCAAAAAAGTGAAACTGTGCTGATCACTGTAGATTTGCATGATGGAACCGGGAAGGCTACAGCTTGGGGCTGTGACCTAACTTACGATTATGTGCGTATTAACGCTGCATACCGTACCTAATTTGTGGCGGCTTAAGCCCACAAGGGAAGGATACCGAACTTATGACGCTAAATAGCGAGCTTGAACTTATAGATGCATTAGATGGTAGTGGATTGTTTGTGATGAAATGCGGCGGCAGTACGCTGGCTGCTCTTCCTGATTCTTTTTTCGAAGATTTACGAGATTTGCAGCAGGAAGGCATTCAGCCTGTAATTGTTCATGGCGGAGGGCCAGCCATTTCAGAGAATCTAGCAAAGCTGGGCATTGAAAGCAGCTTCGTGAACGGTCTGCGAGTAACCACCGAGGCAGTACTAGATGTCGTAGAGATGACGCTGGCAGGGAGTATCAACAAGGCGATTGTAAGGCGAATTCAAGGAAGTGGCGGTCTAGCTCTAGGGCTATCCGGCATCGATGGAAATATGATTACTGCTAGACCCGTAGCTAATAGCGCTGAAGTAGGTTTGGTAGGCGAAGTAACGGAAGTGAAAGCTGATATCGTAACAGGGATTATAGGTATGGGATATATTCCTGTCATTGCACCTATTGGTGTAGATGCTGCAGGTCAGCGCTACAATATTAACGCAGATACAGCAGCAGGGGCAGTCGCTTCTTATGTAGAGTCTCCCCAAATGATCGTAGTTACAGATGTGCCTGGCATTATGAGTACGGTGGAGGGTCGAAAGGTTGTGCTTCCATCCGTTACCGTACAGGAAATCGAAGCTTTAATTGAAAGTGGAGAAATCTACGGCGGCATGATCCCAAAAGTACGGGCAGCTATCGATTGCATTCAAGGCAGCGTTTCAGAGGTTATTATTGTGGATGGAAAAGAACCGCGGGTGCTTAGCCGAGTACTGCAAGGTGAAGCGATAGGTACACGTATTATTCGTTCGTAGAATCATAGATAATATCATTTAGAGGTGCAGCCTGGTACACAGGAGCACAAGGTGGGAGAGTGACTTAGAATGAGCAAGCTTACACAAGCGGAATTGGATTCGCAAGCAGGGACACAGCAGACCGATACAGCAGGATCAGGTACACCGGATGTTGCAGCAGGCAAGCTGAGCGCGGTATTCCCTTCTTACGCCAGATATGATCTTAGCTTAGTTAAAGGCAAGGGCACCTGGGTATGGGATGATAAGGGCAATAAGTATCTTGATTTCACAAGTGGATTGGCTGTGACCAGTCTAGGTCATGCTCCTGAAAAAGTCGGTGCTAAGCTGAAGGAACAGATCGATACCCTCTGGCATGTCTCGAACCTGTTCCATATTCCTGGACAGGACAAAGTTGCAAACCTTTTGACAGAGAATAGCTGCGCTGATCAAGTGTTTTTCTGCAATAGTGGGGCAGAAGCGAATGAGGCTGCTATTAAGCTGGCTCGTCGTTACCACCAGAAGATTAAAGGTGTGGATCGTTATGAGGTCATCACATTTGAACAATCCTTCCATGGACGTACATTAGCCACACTAACAGCTACAGGTCAGCAAAAGGTAAAAGAAGGATTCCTGCCGCTTCCAGCAGGCTTCAAGACGGTACCCTTGCATGATCTCCCGGCGTTAGAGGCTGCTATCGGGGATCATACCGCTGCTATCATGCTGGAGATGGTGCTTGCAGAGGGTGGCGTGCTAGAGGTAGAGCCTGAGTTTTTGAACGCTGTAGTGGCACTGTGCAAGAAACACGGATTGCTTCTGATTGTAGATGAGGTACAGACAGGTATGGGACGTACAGGCAAGTTGTTCGCTCATCAGCATTATGGAATTGAACCAGATATTTTCACTTTGGCTAAAGGAATTGCTAGTGGGTTCCCAGCGGGCTTAATGCTTGGCAAAGGGTATTTGCGTGAAGCATTCTCACCGGGCAGCCATGCGTCCACCTTCGGGGGAACACCGCTCGCAACAGCGGTTATGGCAGCGACGATTGAGACGATGCTGGAGGATGAGCTTCCACAACGCGCTGAAGAAATGGGTAAATACCTGACAGGTCTTTTGAAAGAGAAGCTGGCGGACTGTTCTTTTGTGAAGGATATCCGTGGTAAAGGACTGTTGATCGGGATTGAATGTCAATCACCAGCGGGCGATATTGTTTTGGCTGGACAAAAGAAAGGCCTGTTGTTCGTGACAGCGGGTCCTAATGTCCTTCGCCTGCTGCCTAATCTATATGTAAGTAAAGAGGAGATCGACCAAGCGGTAGACATCGTCTCCGAACTCATTCATACTTATGCTAAACAAGCAAACGGGGAGGTAAGCTCATGAGTCAGGGCGTACAGAGTAACAAGCACACCATTGCGCAGCAACTGAAAGGCCGTGATTTACTGGAGCTGAACGATTACAGCCCGGAGGAAATTACGTATCTGATTGATTCAGCGATTGAGCTGAAGAAGAAGCAGAAAAATGGCGAAGAATTTCAGCCGCTGAAGGGGAAAACGATTGGTCTTATTTTTGAAAAATCCTCTACTCGTACGCGCGTATCGTTTGAAGTTGGAATGTATCAGCTGGGAGGGCATGCCCTTTTCTTGAGCAAAAATGACATTCAGCTTGGACGCGGTGAAACGGTTGGCGATACAGCACAAGTAATGTCACGTTACCTCGACGGAATTATGATCCGTACCTTCGGCCATGACAAAGTAGAGGATCTGGCTCGTTATGCTTCTATTCCAGTAATCAACGGTCTGAGCGACCTGGCACATCCTTGCCAAGTGCTGGCGGATTACCAAACCATTTATGAGCACAAAGGAAAGCTCAAAGGCCTGAAGCTGGCTTACATCGGCGATGGCAACAATATGGCTCATTCCTTAATGATTGGCGGAGCTAAGCTGGGCGTGGACGTATCTATTGCCGGACCGGAAGGTTATGAGCCGGATGCAGCGGTTGTCGCAGAAGCCCGTGAGATCGCTAAAGAAACCGGAGCAAAGATTGTGGTCACTCGCAGCCCGCAAGAAGCTGTACAAGACGCTGACGTCATCTACACCGATGTGTGGGCGAGCATGGGCTTCGAAGAGGAGCAAAAGGCGCGTGAAGCGGCATTCAAAGACTATCAGGTCAATGAGGAGCTTGTAAAAGGCGCGAAGAGCGATTATCTCTTCCTGCACTGCCTACCAGCCCACCGTGAGGAAGAGGTTAGCACAGGCGTAATTGACGGCCCTAACTCGGTGATCTTTGATCAGGCTGAGAACCGCCTGCATGCGCAAAAGGCTTTAATGGCTGCGCTGATGAGTTAAGGAATCATAGATAATTAGGATTGAATTATATTGGTCTAAGATTATATAAAATACTATATAAGATGAACTTAAAAAGTAGCGTTGGAATTCTGGTGCGGAGCAACGAAGTGAAAGTTTGGAACTGCAGGAGCGTTAGCGTTCGCCTTTATAATCAGATTTCATCTGCGAACGCAGACTGAAATCATAGAAATCTGATTATAACAGCGACCGGAAGTCCAAACATTTCACGCAGTTGCACCTTATCACCGGAGTTCTATAAGCGCATTTTAGCGAATCTTATACCCCCCACACGAAAGGAAGTTGCCACACCATGGCTAAAGAAAAAATTGTACTCGCCTATTCCGGCGGACTAGATACATCCGTTATTTTGAAATGGCTTAAAGAAACTTATGATGCTGAGATCATCGCCTTCACAGCCGATATCGGTCAAAAAGAAGAGCTCGACGGTTTGGAAGAAAAAGCACTAGCTACTGGTGCATCGAAAGTATACATCGACGATTTGCGCGATGAGTTCGCTAGCGACTTCATCTACCCTATGTTCCAATCCGGCGCGCTTTACGAAGGCCAATACTTGCTCGGAACTAGTATTGCTCGTCCGCTAATTGCTAAGCGCATGGTGGATATCGCCATCGCTGAAGGCGCAACGGCTATCGCGCACGGCGCGACAGGTAAAGGTAACGACCAAGTGCGTTTCGAGCTTGGCGTAGCTGCTCTAGCACCAAACATTAAAGTAATCGCACCTTGGCGTCTGGAAGAGTTCCGCAATCAATTCCCGGGTCGTGCGGAAATGATCGCTTATGCGGAAGCTAATGATATTCCGGTACAAGCATCTGCGGCGAAGCCGTATTCGATGGACCGTAACCTGCTGCATATCAGCTATGAGAGCGGCGTATTGGAAGATCCTTGGTTCGATCCAAGTGCACCTGAGAACAAAGGAATGTTCCTACTGAGCAACGCTCCTGAGGATGCTCCGGATGAAGCGGAATATTTGGAGCTCGATTTCGTTAAGGGAGACTGCGTAGCGCTGAATGGTGAGTCCTTAAACCCACTTCAAGTGATGGAGAGACTTAATGAGCTAGGCGGTAAACACGGTATCGGACGTGTGGATATGGTTGAGAACCGTTTTGTTGGCATGAAGAGCCGCGGCGTGTATGAGACGCCAGGTGGAACAATCCTGTTCGTCGCTCATCGCAAAATGGAGTCCATCACGATGGACCGTGAAGTGATGAACCTGCGTGACAGCCTGATCACTCGTTACAGCACTTTGGTGTATAACGGTTTCTGGTTCGCACCAGAGCGTAATGCACTGCAAGCTCTTGTGACGCAAAGCCAGCAAAATGTAACGGGTACTGTTCGTCTTAAACTGTACAAAGGCAACATCATCGGCGCTGGAGTGAAGAGCCCAGTCAGCCTGTACAACCCTGAAATTGCAACGATGGAAGCTGATCCTACACAAGCTTATGATCAAGGGGATGCAACTGGTTTTATCCACTTGAACGCATTGCGCCTTAAAGTTTCTACTGGTGTAAATGGAGCTTCGAAATAGAACGATAACATAAACTTAAACGGGCAAACCCGAAGGCCGTTCCTCCCGTCAGGATAGGAGCGGCCCTCTGGCGTCCAAGAGGAGGAAACTACAGGTGAGCAAGCTTTGGGGCGGACGGTTTACTAAAGGAACAAACAAGCTGGTGGAGGAATATACGGCTTCCATTGGATTTGATAAGGCTTTGGCCAAAGAAGATGTACAAGGCAGTCTGGCGCATGTCACAATGCTGGGCAAATGCGGAATCCTTCCAGAAGAAGATGTGGAGACGATTAAGCAAGGTCTGAACAAAGTATTGGACAAGGTTAACGCTGGAGAAGTTGTTTTCTCCGTAGCGGATGAAGACATCCATATGAATATTGAAAAACATCTGATCGAGGAAATTGGTCCGGTCGGTGGTAAACTGCACACAGGACGTAGCCGTAACGATCAGGTGGCAACGGATATGCACCTTTACCTACGGGGCCGTGTAGTTGAGCTAGTTAGCCTGCTGCATGAATTGCAGGAAGCTTTGATCGAGCAGGCCAAAGATAATGTAGAGACAATTATCCCTGGTTATACGCATTTGCAGCGGGCACAACCGATCCTGTTTGCTCACCACTTGCTGGCTTACGTATCCATGTTCCGCCGCGATGCAGAACGTCTGACGGACAGCTACAAACGGATTAACGTGCTGCCACTCGGAGCAGGGGCGCTTGCTGGAACGACCTTCCCGATTGATCGCCATTTTGTAGCGGAACAACTGGGCTTTGACAGTGTGTATGAGAACAGTCTGGATGCTGTCAGCGATCGCGACTTTATCGTTGAGTTCTTGGCAAATGCAGCGCTTGTTATGACACATCTATCCAGACTCAGTGAGGAATTGGTACTGTGGAGTAGCACAGAGTTTAGTTTCGTGGAGCTGGATGATGCTTTCTGCACAGGTAGCAGCATTATGCCGCAGAAGAAGAACCCGGACGTTCCAGAACTGGTACGGGGTAAAACTGGTCGTGTATACGGCAACCTGATTGGCTTGCTGACCGTACTGAAATCACTGCCACTGGCGTACAACAAGGATATGCAGGAAGACAAAGAAGGCATGTTCGATACCGTTAATACGCTGACTGGTGCACTGCAATTATTCGCGCCGATGATCTCCACCATGAAGGTGAACAAGGGACGTATGCGTGAAGCCGTGAACACGGACTTCTCGAATGCAACGGATATCGCCGACTTCTTGGTAGGCAAAGGTCTTCCTTTCCGCCAAGCACATGAAGTAATCGGAAAAACAGTGCTCTACTGCATTAACGAAGGCAAGTTCCTGCTGGATCTGACGCTGGAAGAGTTCAAGCAATTCTCACCGTTGTTCGATGAGAATATCTATGCTGTTCTCCAACCGGAAGCTGTAGTTAACGCTCGTAACGTTTATGGCGGCACAGCCACCGTTCAAGTGAAAGCTGCAATCGAACGCGCAGAGCAGGCACTGCACGAAGCTAATGAATGGGTAGTAAAACACGGTGACGCTATATTGTAAGTAAAATTAAACATAAATCCCGTCTCGCAATTACCATCTAAGGTATCACGAGGCGGGAGTTTTTTGTTAATCAATCAATTAGTTATTTATTAGAATTGCCATATACGCCATAGAGGAGTAGTCATTTTTCTTAAGCAACTCAATAACCTCGCGTAAGTACAAGGGGTTATGCTCAACCGTCTTGGCAAAGGATTGAATCAGTTTAATCACGTGATCCACCCCGAAATCCTCCTTATGATACCCAGCCATACCGATCAAATGTAATTTGATTAAAGAATAGTGAACAACAAGCAGAATATAGGAATCAAAAATATCCGCATTATTTGTACTTGGGAATAGATTTTTGAACACATAATTCACTAAATAGTTCTCCAGTATATATTCATTTGGCGTCATAAAGGGGGCATAGTACTCACTATGCGCTAGTTGGTATCTTTCTATAATTTTCTCAACTGTCGATGCTTCACTATATTGAATACCTTCAAGTACTTCACTAAGGCATTCCATATATCGTTCACTTACCCCCTGAGACACACGAATATCAACAAGTGCTTTTAGGAGCTGCATTTGAATAGTTGTCGATGTGGAAATATCCGCCAAACCTTCCCGGAAGCTTCCGTCTTTGATCAAGCTGCTATAGGAAAAAATTTGTTGAGGGATCTCATTTAGTCTTCCTTCTAAAAGATAGCCCTGTACTTTTTGATAAAACATTCCGAGGATGATTAATCGATGTGCCATGGAATAATTTCTGTTTTGTAAGACCTGTATTGTGAAAATACGAAGATCCCAAAAATACCCGTTTATTTTGTGCATAGACATTTCACGCTCAGTATCTATTTGCTGAATTATTATATTTCGGACATTTATGGATTCTTCAATCTCATTAAATTGAATACCGTTTGGATTTAACAATACCAAGCGAGCCGTCTCAGGACAAGATAACACGGCGGATTTCTCCAATGATTCATTAACCAGGTTCGTGATCCGAGGATAAGTACTACAAACATTAGATAAGTAGTCCTCTCCTAGTGTCTTTTGTATAGAACATAATTTATCTTCATTTAGAAGAGGACAAGCTGCATCAGAATTCATCACTATTTTTGCATAATTAGTTTTTGTTGGGTTGGAACGATTGCGGTTTATATGTTTGTTCAGTAAAGGTTTCATTTCTCTATCGTTTACATTTTTATACTTCTTATAGGTTTTCTGATCAATATCTACTCGCCAGCCTACGCAGCAAGTATCTTCACAATCAGATCCAATGCAAGAGAACTTCTCTAAGTATTCTGGGACAAGAACAATGCGCTTTTTTTCTATCATGATAGTTTCTCCCTTAAAGTTTAGAATGCCATGTAGGTTTATTATCGGCAGATATCATGATCAAATGAAGATGTACCCGAACTCTGAACCATACACTCTTCAACGGTAGTTAAGCCAATATATCGCCGACTTCTTGGTCGGCAAAGGTCTTCCTTTCCGCCAAGCGCATGAAGTAATCGGAAAAACAGTGCTCTACTGCATTAACGAAGGCAAGTTCCTGCTGGATCTGACGTTGGAAGAGTTCAAGCAATTCTCGCCGCTGTTCGATGAGAATATCTATGCTGTTCTTCAACCGGAAGCTGTAGTTAACGCCCGTAACGTTTATGGCGGCACAGCCACCGTTCAAGTGAAAGCTGCAATCGAACGCGCGGAGCAGGCACTGCACGAAGCTAATGAATGGGTTGTAAAACACGGTGACGCTATTTTGTAAACCGTATCAATACCAAATCTCGCCTCAGACTTTTATAGGTCGCAGGCGGGATTTTTTTATCTAAATGGGCTCTACTTATAACATAACTGGATTTGCAGTGTTCTTTACGGTTATCCTTAGATTAGGGATAGGAGGGTGCGTAAGTATGAGTAGAGAGCAAATCCTAGACGAGCTTAGATCCCAATTAGAACTGGGGAATCATATTATTGGAGTGGCCACAGGTGCGGGAATAACGGCAAAGTATGCGAAGCAGGGTGGAGCAGACTTCCTTCTGATGTTAAACTCCGGTAAATTCCGGCAGATGGGGAGGAGCTCTCTTGCTGGGATTTTGCCATTTTGCAATAGTAATGATATGGTGATGGACTTTGCGTCTAGAGAGATCATCCCTTTGGTCAGAGATATTCCTATTATTTTTGGCCTCAATGCAACCGATCCGACAAAAGATATGGAGAGCTATATCAGTGAAATAAAGAATAAGGGATTTTCCGGAATTAATAACTACCCCACGGTTGGCTTAATAGATGGTCAATTTGGAGAAGCGCTCGAAGAAGAGGGGAATGGTTATCTACTCGAAGTAGAAGCTATAAGAATAGCCCATGAAAAAGATTTGTTTACCATAGCCTTTGTATTTGATGAAATTCAAGCTGCTCAGATGATCGAGGTTGGAGCGGATATTATTTGTGCACATTTAGGCTTAACCGAAGGGGGATTATTAGGAGCTAAAAAAGTATTCTCTTTGGAAGCTGCCAAGGCTAAGGCGGACAAGATTTTTGATACATGCAATGCGCTAAAGCCAGATTTAATTAAATTGGTTTATGGTGGTCCCGTGAAAACGCCAATTGATGTGCAGTATATGTACAGTAATAATCAAAACTTGATGGGGTATATCGGAGGCTCTGCTTTTGAAAGAATTCCCTCGGAGAAGTCCATTACGAATATAACCAAAGCTTTTAAAGTGTCGGGGACGCTGGATGAAGATGATTTTATGGTCAAAATGTTAGACGGCATCACAAAGCACTATGATTATGTTGAATTTGTAAAAGAATACGTAGCTCAAAATTATAGGAATGAGATCTTGTTTGCAGATTTAGCTAAGGTGGCGCATGTATCCCGAAGTTACTTAAGTAGCTTGTTTACCAAAAAAGTAGGCTGCAGCTTCCAAACGTATCTCGTACAATTTCGGATGGATAAGGCGGCAGAAATATTACATAGAGACCCTATCCAGTTATCTGAGCTAGCGCCGTTAGTTGGATACCAAGACTATGCGCAGTTTAGCAAAATGTTTAAGAAGTACAAAGGGTACTCTCCAAAACAATATAAATCTAACATAAACACAAAAACATAAGACATAAAAGCGTTTTCATTGATAAACCAAAGAAGTATGATTAACTCATAAGTTGATCATGCTTTTTTGTTGTAGATATTTGAAGAGGAGGTTGAAGAAATGAAGACGATTGCCATTGCCGGAACTTTTGACACCAAGGGTGAAGAATATCTCTACATTAAAAATTTGCTGGAAAGCTTGGAGCTAGGTACATTTACGATTCATACGGGTGTGTTCGAACCCACTTTTACACCGGATATCTCTAACCGAGAAGTAGCAGCAGCCGCGGGTGTAAGTATAGATGAGCTCGTTGCCAAGAAAGATAGGGCACTAGCAACAGAATTATTAGCCAAAGGTATGGAAAAATTAGTACCTGAATTATATAAGCAAGGCAAATTTGATGGAATTATCTCCTTTGGGGGCACTGGAGGAACTTCACTTGTAACCCCTGGTATGCGGGCATTACCTATTGGTGTACCTAAAGTGATGGTTTCGACCGTAGCTTCAGGGAATACTGCTCCATATGTAGGCACTAGTGATATTGTCATGATGCCATCGGTTGTAGATGTTGCTGGACTGAACTCCATTTCAACAAAGATTTTTACCAATGCAGCCTTCGCCATCGCCGGTATGCTTAAATTTGAGAATAAACAAGTGATAGAGAAAAAACCATTAGTAGCTACAACAATGTTTGGGGTAACAACCCCCTGTGTGACGGCGGCCCGTAACTATCTTGAGGCTAGAGGATATGAAGTGCTTGTATTCCATGCAACAGGTGTAGGTGGCCAGTCCATGGAAGCGCTAATCGAGGCTGGTTTTATTGAAGGCGTATTGGATCTGACCACAACAGAATGGGCGGACGAAATTATTGGTGGTGTGCTAAATGCTGGACCTCATCGGTTAGAAGCTGCTGGAAAACATCATATTCCACAGGTTGTGTCGGTAGGTGCACTTGATATGTGTAACTTTGGCCCTTATGATACGGTACCCGAGAAATTTGCTGGACATAAGTTCTATAAGCATAACCCTACAGTTACTTTGATGAGAACAACGGTAGAAGAGAATGAAGCCATCGGCAAGAAGCTTGTCGAGAAATTAAATATGGCCAAAGAAAAAACGGTATTAATGTTGCCTCTTAAAGGGATATCCGGCATTGATGTTGCAGGGGAAGCTTTTTATGGCGTAGAGGAAGATCAAATGTTATTTGATACCTTAAGAAATGGTGTGAACAGAAATGTTGTCGAGGTTATCGAAATGGATTGTGCCATTAATGATGTGGAGTTTGCAGAAGCAGCAGCGCAGAAGCTAATAGATCTCATGAGCAAATAACACTAACACAGAACATTTTAATAATGATGGAGGCGTTACACATGAACAAAAATACAAGAACTGAAATCATGGCGAAGTTTAGAGAAGAAGTAGCAAATGGAAAAATTCTTTTAGGTGTTGGGGCTGGCACAGGGATTACTGCAAAAAGCAGTGAAGCTGGCGGAGCGGATATGCTGATTGTTTATAATTCAGGAAGATACAGAATGGCAGGTCGTGGATCACTCGCGGGGTTATTATCTTATGGAGATGCCAACCAAATTGTAGTCGAAATGGGCTCTGAGGTTTTACCTGTTGTGAAAAATACTCCCGTATTAGCAGGCGTATGTGGAACGGATCCTTTTAGAGTGATGGAGGTTTATTTAAAACAACTTAAGGAACAAGGTTTCAGCGGCGTGCAAAACTTCCCAACCGTTGGTTTGATCGATGGCGTATTCAGACAGAACCTGGAAGAGACAGGAATGGGATATGGTTTAGAAGTAGATATGATTAGAGCAGCACACGAATTGGATATGCTCACCACTCCTTATGTATTTGATCCTGAGCAAGCTAAGGCCATGGCAGAAGCAGGTGCAGATATTTTGGTGGCACATATGGGCTTAACTACCAAAGGTACGATTGGAGCTAAGACCGCTCTTACTTTAGATGATTGTGTAGAAAGAATTGAAGCGATTATTAAAGCAGGGAAAGCAGTAAATCCAGATATTATGGTTATTTGCCACGGTGGACCGATTGCTGAGCCAGAAGATGCGGCGTATGTAATTGAACGGACAGAAGGTATAGACGGATTCTTCGGTGCATCCAGTATTGAGAGATTTGCTGCTGAAAAAGGGATCACAGAACAGACTGGATTATTTAAAAAAATCACCAAACAAGCATAAATGCCTTCGGCGTCCTTATAAGGACGGTAAGCAATTAAGCGAGAAATATAAGGATAAAGTAGTGTGAAACTTATACTCTATCCTTATATTTTAAAAGAACCCTCGGAAGAGGGTAATCTTATTAGAACAGATATTAAAGGTGTAGCTTATGGCTGCACCTTTTTGTTGTCTATTAGAAGAAGCTAGTTATTACTTAACGGCAGCCAAGCCAATATATCGCGGATTTTGGCATCCCAATAGCCCCATTCATGGTTGCCAGGACCTTCATCGTAGGTGAAATCAAGGGAGGTTGCTCGGCACGCATCGCGGAATTTCAAGTTATCTGTGTACAGGAAATCTTCTGTGCCACAGCATTGATACAGCGCTGGTTTCGGTCCCGTGGAGCGGTTCACTTCCTCAAGCAGCCATAGAAGATCTTCGGGCGTTCCGGCGATATCTTCTGTTCCGAAGATCATCTCGTATTCTTTGCTTTTGACGGTAGGATCTTCCGCGTTCATAAAATTATGCGCCATATCGAGTGCTCCTGACAGACTCGCTGCCGCTACAAAAGACTCCGGTTTACGCAATCCCAGCTTGATCGCCCCGTAACCACCCATCGATAGTCCAGCTACAAAGTTCTCCTCACGTTTATCTGACAGTGGGAAAAACGAGCGCGCAAGCATTGGCAACTCTTCACTAATAAAGGTCCAATAACGGCCGCCAACCGCCATATCCGTGTAGAAACTGCGATGCACATTCGGCATAACTACAGCTATTCCCATCTCTGCTACATATCGTTCTATAGAAGTCCGGCGAAGCCAGATCGAATCATCGTCTGACAAACCGTGCAGCAAATACAGCGTAGGGTGAAGTTCGCCTCTAGTTACGTTGCTCATCCCGATTTGTGTGGTTGTTTTTTGCGGCAAAATTACAGTCATTGAGGTATTCAAACCTAGTACTTCCGAATAAAATTTGCACTCTATTAAAGCCATTTCATCCATCCCCTCTCTTTCCAAATGATAGCACAGAGAAAAAGTGAGAGATATTGTAGAAATATCTGAATTATAAGGGTTTTGAGGATTGCTGTAGCTGGATATGAGAGAATATAATGGAAGTAGAAAATTAAGGAAAAAACGTGCAAATATGAAAGCATTCTCGTAGGCGGGAGGTAAAAAGTAGGATGAAATCAGGCTTAAAGCAGGAAAAAGGATTTACATTGATCGAAGTGCTAGCTGCTATTGTGATCTTATCGATAGTTTCACTGGTACTTACGTCTTACTTTACAAACGCCATGAGTTACTCTAAATCGAACCAGAACAAGACGATTATGGTCAATCTGGCGCGGAACGCGCTTTTTTATGTGGAGAAGCAGGATTTTAAGGAAATGAGTAATTTTTTTGTAACAGGTCCATTAGAGCATAAGAATATTGTAGATGCAGGTGGGAAACTGCCCATGATTAAGGCTTCTGAGTGCACGACGAATATAACGTGTGTTTATAGCAATATTTTTGTGAATTCAGGAGCACTACCAGATGTATTAAATCCAGTCATTAACAACATCAAATATGAGATTAATATTCGCTACCAGTCCCAACTTCATCAGGAGATGCAAGAGGGAAAGGATAGTGGTGGAGGGGTCGATACCCGCAAGAGCGAGATGGCACCTTATCTTATCCCTGTCGAGGTAGAAGTTAGTGGTAATGGTGGGCCTGGTGGAACAGCTTATACTACGGTGGTGGAGGGATATATTACGGATGAGAAGATTCGCTGACCGCCTAAAATACCAGCAGGGCTTCACACTGATTGAGATGATCGCCGCAATTACCCTCTTCGCTATGGTTGCAGGAATGATTTCTATGGTGATGATGTTCGGTTTTCGCAGCTATCATAAAATAACGATTGAGAACTCACTTCGTGAGGAAGCAGATTTGATTATGTCATCTATCATTAATGAATTATATGTATTCGGGCCTACTAGAGTGGAGAATACGACAGATGGATTGAATTTGATAAAGGATTCAGATGGTGTGATATCTACGCGAACTATTCAATTTGTTACTTCTGAGGGCGCGGTAGGTGGCATTACCACACTTACCATTAATAGTGTCATAAACGATCCTCGTACCTCAATTCATTCCGATCTATCTGGTTCTACGATTGTTTCAACCAATTCTAATGGTACGGGTTGCAAGGCTAATGTATCTTGTAGAAGCGGACTGGTCGATATAAAACTACTTCTAACTCAGCATTACGATGGAAGGACATATGATATGGAGATGGTGAGCAAATTTGGTTTTTAGGAGGAATCACATAATGATGGGACAACCTACCAGGTCTGCCTATGTCAAGAAAGCATATATCAAGTTAAACCGTTTAAAGGAAGAGAGAGGATCGGCACTTGTATTGGTAATGTTCATTCTACTACTTCTTACTATTCTTGGATTGAGTGTACTTAGTGCTACAGTGGGCGGTGCACAACGGACGGAGACGCGTAAAAATGATGTGCAAAGTCTACATTTAGCTGAAAAAACGCTTGATGAGGCTGTTGCGTATATTACATCGAGCTTAAATAAAAAGATAGAGAGTAATATAGATATGAGCCAAGAAGACTTGGATCAGGCTATAAAGAATTTTTTGGCTACACTTCCAATCACACTTCCAGATACACTTTCGGCAGGCCTTAAGACAAGTACAGATTTAGCAAACGCCAGTGGGAAAATAAGTGGAATTACATATGGGGTAGAGGCAACGATTGGAAATGGACAGTTGGTCAGATACATAGTGACTATCAAATCGGAGGCTGAAGTTAACGGGGTCAAGCGTAACCTTAAGCAAAGGGTGTTTATAGACACTTTTCCAGATTTTCTTAAATACACTATAGGGTCAGAAAAGAATCTTACAATTAATGGAGCTCCATTAATTATTGGGAATATTTACGCAGGAGATACACTAATTATCAGCGACAAGGCTGAATACATCTATAGAAAGAACGGTGGTTCAATAGTATCACGTCCCTTTGAGCTGGATGGGGAGGCGCATGTCCAATCCCTTGATAAACTAATTTATAGGGAAGCTGGAAAAAGTGATATAAAGGCTTCTGATATTACAGAAGAAACTTCTATGAATGGCAAGATTCCTCAAGATAAGGTGGGAATTAGAAACCGTCGTACATTTGTAGAAGTCAATGTAGAGAGCTCCTTTTTGGATAAAGTGGCGGAAGCAATAGGGACGGGGGCTGACAGAACTACGATTAGGAATAAGCTTGCTGAAGGCAAACTAGCATCCTATTTAGCAGGTATGAATCTTTATAATTTTGACGCTATTGATCAGGTTGACTTGATCAAACCAGTTCTTAGGGATGATTCGCCTGACGCTCAGAAGGAATTTGTTGAGAAGATGGTGGAATACAATGAAACAGTAAACATTATAAAGCAACCAACCAAATCTGTAATTTATAAAGGAGATCTGGATCTGGACGGAAGTGGAGACTTTCCGGGTATTTTATATTCAGTAGATGACAAAAACACAACACCATCTCGTAAGTGGTTCATTGTAGACGGAAATCTAATCATTGATAATTATGGTAATAACCAACCAGTGCAGATACGTGCTAATATTTTGGTAACTGGAAAGGTAGAAATTAGAGGGAACGTTCAAATTGATTCCACCATGTTTGTACTTAAAGAACCCTCGACTATTAATGGGATCCTCGAACATACTACATTGGTGGAAGATGCAACCCTTCAAGGCTTGGGTGATAAGGAACTAGTATTGATCTCCCGTGGGCCAATACTAATTAATCGCTTGGCCGCCTTCAGTAACACTCCTACTCAGTTAGATGCCTTTTTCTATACAGATTCTGAAGCCGATTTATATGGTGTAGGATCTATGTTCTCGCTTAGCGGAGGATTCTTTGCAAAGGGCAATCTTACTATAAATGCTGTGCGGGGAACAGCTGTAGGGAAAGACAATGAAATTGTAATAGACAACAACAGCAAGTTAATCCGGTTCAAGGCAGCTTATAACGATAAGATCTTTGAAGATCAGAAGGCTGGGCTTCCCCGTGTGAAGTCAGTGAATATTAGCGTAGAGGACATGCAGTTGGAGTAGGCTATGATATAAATGTGGAATATAAAACCCCCGAGTCGCAGTATCTTTGCGACTCGGGGGTTCTGCCTTTAGTAACGATCTTCGTTCTCTACAATTACTTCTACAGAGGCTTGGATTTTAGGGTCTTCAATATACGAAACAGTAATAGTGGCTTTCCCCTTCTTTAGACCGGTTATTTTACCATCACCTGAAACCGTCAGGATGGCTGTGTTGCTGCTTGTCCAGAGGAGTTTATCTTTAAAGTCATTTTTGATTAAGCTTTCTGGCCAAAGTACAAGACCGTTATTAAATAAATCTCTGGAATTATCCGGTCCAACTCCTATTTTGAATGGCGCGGGTAAGGATAGGTTAGTTAATTTAACACCAATTGCTATTTCTTTAAAGGCTTCAATAACAGGGGAGGATCCTTTTACAATCACTTTGACCTTGACTGATTTGGTAAACACGTTGCCCTTTAACTTTATAGTTTTGTTATCAGGGGTAGGGACGTATGTTGCATAATTACTTCCATCCCCTTCCAGGCTCCATACGTATTCAACCGGATCGGAATTCTCTACAGGTTGAACGACAGACACATTTAACGGTATTTCATTTCCGATGTTTACAAAAGAATCCCCATTAATTTGTATCTCACGAACAGGATTTGTAATTGTAACGGTATGTTCTTTTGAATAGATAGCACCGTTAGGCTTCCGATCAGTTTTGACTGTGGCCACAATTGTCACTGATCCAGATCGATTAGCCAGCAAGGTTGCTTTACTTCCAATAGATGGATCGGTATTTTTAGTTATTGTAGCATTGGCTGAATTCGCCCCTGGTTTGATGGACCATTCGTAGCCAATTATGGTTTCATCAAAGGGCTCATAACTAGCTTCGAAGGGAACTTTCTCACCGACTATAGCGTCCTTAGCTCCTGTAATCGTTAAATCAGCTGAAACGACTTTTACTTTTGCAGTAGTAAAGACGTGGCTACCATCGCTTCTTACATCTCTAGCTGTAACCACTAATGTTGCTTCTCCGGCTTTTAGACCTCTTATTACTCCGGTGTCACTAATAGAGACTATATCCAGCTGTTTAGACAACCAACTGACTTCTTTGTTGTTGGCATCTTCAGGTGTTATGACCGGTAGCAGTTTCAGTTCACTGTCTACCCGAATCACTGTATCTTGAAGTTGAATATTCGCTACTTTAACGATAGCTTCAAAGGAAATCGGAGAGAAACTTATTGTTACCCGTTCTCGGGTGACTGGTGTAGGGTTCGGTAAATCTCCGGTGAATGGAGACAGATCGATACTGTGCCCACCATTATAACCTGAGATTGATTTTCCGATAAATGAGCCAACAATATCACCAGTGAAAGATATATTTGCTAATGGAGCCAGAACAGTACCATATAATTTGTATCCGCGTAGGCTAAATGATGTTGCTTCATAAAAATTGTATAACACGTTTTTACTGCTTACACCTGTAAGGGTGTTGGTGCCATTGCTGATGGTTACATTTTCCCCGGAAATATTGACAACAGTAGTGGAAGTGTTTGGAGTATCAATGCTCAGGCTATTAATACTTCCATTGGTTGGATTTAAATGAAATACGTTAAGTTTAGGATCGGTTCCCTTTAGAGTAATGGTCTGATACAGATCGGTTGATTTGGACGTCTCCGGTATTGCTGCATAATACAATGAACGATTTTTAAGTTTTTTCCCAACCTCAGTAAAATCAATATAGTTGTTTTTATGCTGAGTTTGATTAATAAGGTAGGCTGGAGCCGTTATATTGCCACCGTAATAGGCCATCCCTTTCATTGAACCACCATTTAAGGTCAAGTTTCTACCTGCCACAACAGTTGCAGTAGTATCGGCATTTGTTAATGAACCTCCTAAACTAAATGATGCAATATTTATATTCCCACCTGCTGCTATACGCCAATTATTTGTGAATCCATTGTTTGGAAAATCAATGTTCTCTAGCATAAAGATTGAATAATCATTAGCTATACCCAGTGATGAGACTGGAGCATTGGAGCCAGGGAATGAAGATGTCGCTGCATGGATTTCATCATAATAAATCCTAGAATTATCCAATAGGTATGTCTTCTTTTCTTGTGGAATTGCAGTAAGACTAAAAGTGTTAGCAGAATTGTTTATCGGTGTATAAGATTTGACGTTGTTACTTTCTGTTAACTTATAGTTAATGTTCCCTAAATTTTTAGATAGAGTATATCCCTCGATTAAAGTACCGCTTTTACTCATGCCTTCTGGAAGAGGATCACTAAATTCCAGATTAGGCGGAAATTTCTCTTCAAATTGAACGTTTGAGATCACTAGATCTTCAATCCCTTGCTCACCTGGATCAACAGCAAGATAAGGAACAGCGTTTGGCGTTACTGTGTACGTAAAAGTGATCGGATTCCCTTTCTCAACAGTAGAGTTAGACTGTGTACGTTGAATCGTAAGGTTTGATTCGATTTTTTGAACGGTTACATTTATAGTTTTAGTAGAGATTGCACCTTGTCTGTCCCTGGCAGTAATCTCAATTTGAAGATTTCCACCTGCAGGAAGAGGATTGTTAAAAGTTTGCGTAACGGTCTCTCCAGATAAAATTGCTTTCTCGTTCATTGTATAGCCGGTAATTACATTATCGTTTTGTTTAAACTTAATACTGGTAAATAGGTTCTTGTCTTTCAAATCCCAGTCATCGACTGTATAGCTGACGACCAGTTGGTTCTGGTAAGAAGGTTTAATGCTTTTGTCCATAGGTGTATGCACAGTAATTTCTGGAGCATGATTGGCACCTGTAAATGCACGGTACATCGTGTTTACGAACAACTTTTGTTCCCATTTTGGGAAAGAGGTTGCTTGAGTTCTATTATAAGATGTTCCGATGATGTGTCCGGTTCCTGAGTAAGTCACATTTCCTTTAGAATACGTATAGTAATGGTTCCAGCTATCATTGCTATCCCGGTTACTACCAGTGATATTGTACCAAGGGGTTACTGAGGGGTCCTCTAAGTCAAGGGTGAAATATTGATTATGTGTACTGGCTACGGTATTCCTACCATCTTGAACACTTAAATTAAAAGGATATTGTGTGAGTAACCCATCATTCACAGGAGTAATAGATGTTGATGTGCTTGGAGCATTTAATCCCAAGTTGGTCTGAGGGGTGGTTTGACCGGTAATTCCTTGGAACTTCTTCGTCCATTGGCTGCTATTGTTGTTGCTGGTATTAATATAAATAGTATCGTGAGTGAACATGGCAGATTGTTTAGTTTCATTTATGAATTTTAATACAGCATCCGCCGAAAGTTCGTTAATTGGAGCTTTTTCATTGTATATATCCCGGAATCCAAACAGGAGCATGTCGTATGTGCCGTTCAAACCGTATTTTGGTGTAGAGCTTTCCTTATTCTTAATGTAATCGTTGAATTGAGTCATTGTTTTTGTATCGATAACCAGTTCGTAGTCTTTGTCTAGGCTATTTAGAAAACTGGAATCCATAACTAATTCATTATTAATGAGTTGGCTGTCATTATTTCCATCAGGTAATATCTGCAATACATTAACCAGCGTCTTCTTACCCTTAAATTGAATAGAGCCGGTAGTGAAATCACTTAGAACTTTTTGATTCAAAGAATCTACTGCCTCTAGCTTCCAATATAATAGACCTGAATAAGTCTTAGGAAGCTTATATTTGATTTCACCGATTGCCGAAGTGCTCAAGGACGTAGTAGCAACGACTTGATCTTCAGTCATTTTTATGGACTTATCTAAGCCCAGATAGAGCTTAACAAGTATAGGATTCGTTCCTAAATTAACATTTGAAACATTGAACTTGAATGTGAGCTCGTCGCCGGGCGTATAGATCTTGGGCACAGTCGCACCGTATTCGATAATTTGACTCTTGTTAGTAATCTCTAGTTGAGGTCTTTGCTTCATTTTGGATAAATAAGTGGAATTACTTTTTTTCAATTCGGAGATAAAGGCATTTAACTCAGAGTCATTACAGAATAGAACATTGGATTTTGGGGTTAATGCCTGGTATGTATTAAAGGTATTATATAAAATTCCGTTCTGTGTTGGAGCTAAGAAGGGCTGCTTGTGGAAAATTACATATAACCCTTTATTAATAAAATAATCGGTAATTTCTTTTGCTTTTAAATTAGTTATGTCGTTCATGACTGCCTTGGTATTATGATCTTTTCCGGAGACCCCATTTGTACTGTAAGTCCCCTTCCCGATATAAACCGCATCGTATCGCCCGTCCAGATCATCTCGCAGAGCTACAAAGCGCTTCATACTCATCGTATCAATCGTAAAATTAGCTAATCCTGAGGTTAAAGAAGCAAGCTCACTAACCCCACTCTCCGTAATCTCCAACATTCGAATCTGATAATCATTTGAACTGGCTTCGACATTCGTGAAGTGATCTTTGAGTGGCAGAACAAGCAGAAGGAGAAGCAAGATCGTTACTGTAAAAAGATAGATCCGTTTGTTACTGGCAAATTTCATGTTCATCTCTCCCTGATTGTTAACTATTGGTAGATATGGTCGAATCGTATGTTATATATGCTAGTTTGCGACAGCTTTTTCAGCTGATTTCATTGTAAAATTATCCAATCTATGTTATATACATTCTAGGACATTCAGCATTGATAGACAACATAAATCTATTGAAATATACCTATAAATTTATTACTAAAGTCCCAAGTCTATTGAAAAATACGCTAGTTTGAAAAAAATGATGAATCCGTAATTATGGAAAAAATAATTTTCATATTTTGCAGAAATAGAACTGGTAATTTATCTTTAGTTATTCCTATTATTATCCATTATTGAGGTCAGTGTAAAAGCATAACCAATAACGGCATACGGAGCTGAACGGACATGGCCATCGCGAAAAAGAGACTTGGCGATTTGCTGGTAGAAAATAATATTATTTCGCAGGAACAGCTGCTTGAAGCGCTTGCGGAACAGCGTAAAAGTAAGCGTAAGCTTGGCGATCTGCTAATCTCTCAAGGCTATATCACGGAGCAGCAGCTGATTGAAGTACTTGAATTCCAGCTCGGCATTCCGCATGTCAGTTTATTTAAATACCAGATTGATCCTGCGATTACGCAGATTATTCCTGAAAGTATGGCTAAGCGTTACCAAGTACTTCCCTTCTTAAAAGAAGGCGGTAAGCTGATGGTTGCGATGGCCGATCCGCTGGATTATTTTGCGATAGAAGATTTACGAATGAGTACAGGGTTCCGGATCGAACCTGCTATTTCCACTAGGGATGAGCTGCAGCGGGCGATTGCGCGTCATTATGGCATGCGTGATTCTATGAATCAGATGCTAGTAGAGCTCCCGACACAGGAAGAAATAGAAGAAACGGAGATTACAGACGAGGACTCTCCAATTGTTCGTTTGGTCAACCAGATGATTCAGCAGGCTGTTGCTCTGCGGGCGTCTGATATACATATGGACCCAGGTGAGAATAATTTAACGATCCGCTACCGCATTGATGGAACTTTACGGACAGAGCGGATTATTCCTAAGCAGATGCAGGGCTTTATCACTGCTCGTCTGAAAATAATGGCCCGACTGAATATCGCTGAACGGCGTTTGCCACAAGACGGCCGAATCAAAATGCAGTTTGATTACAAAATGGTAGATATTCGCGTGTCCTCATTACCTACGATGCACGGGGAGAAGATTGTACTGCGGTTGCTAGATTTAAGCACAGGTGTCAAATCTGTAGATGCTTTGGGATTCAGTGAGGGGAATGCGGAAGCTTTTAAGGAAATGATTGCTCGTCCTTATGGAATTCTGCTAATCACTGGACCTACAGGTAGTGGAAAAACAACGACTTTATATTCAGCGCTGAATCAACTCAATGTAGAAAGTGCAAATATTATCACGGTTGAAGATCCAGTGGAATATCAGCTTGAAGGTGTAAATCAGGTACACGTAAACTCGGCTATTGGGCTAACCTTTGCCGCGGGACTACGTTCAATTCTTCGACAAGATCCGAATATTGTAATGGTCGGTGAAATACGGGATGCGGAAACTGCTGAAATTGCAGTTCGCGCCTCATTAACGGGTCATCTAGTGTTGTCTACTTTACATACAAACGATGCGATTAGCTCCGTCTCTCGCTTGCGAGATATGGGAGTAGAGCCTTATTTAATTGCCTCCTCACTAATTGGTGTGGTAGCGCAGCGGCTCGTTCGCAAAATCTGCAACGACTGCAAAGAAACCTACAAACCGTCTGAGCAGGAAGCAATTATGCTACGTAGCTTGGGGTTGCCAGCGGATGAACTACATCGTGGCCGAGGCTGCGGTAGCTGTAGCAGTTCTGGTTATCGAGGCCGAATAGCGATTCATGAGGTACTCAGCATTGACGATCATTTGCGGCAGCTTATTACGAACACTGCTTCAGTAGAAGAACTCCGTATCGCAGGCAAAGCGCGTGGACTTGTTCAACTGATGGATGATGGCTTACTCAAAGTTAGTCAAGGGATTACAACGCTTCAAGAAGTCATGCGCGAAACGGTCTCACATTAGGGTCTTTTAGGTGTTTTTCATTTTAAAATAGGGGGAGCAGCGGATGCCAACGTATACGCGGGATATTAGACAGCTTTTGCAGACAGCATACTCCTCCAAAGCTTCCGACTTACATATCTCTGTAGGCTCGCCTCCGGTGATACGTATGGATGGAACACTTCACCCACTTGAGAGTACACCAGTAACAGTCGATGAAGCTGCAGAAATGGCGGAAGCGCTGCTTGGCAGTGAAAGAAGCGAAGTGTTTCGGAATGCAGGTGAGGTGGATTTCTCTTATCCGCTGGATGGCGGCGTAAGATTTCGGGTGAATGTCTATCGTCAGCGGGGTGAGATTAGTATTGCTGCCCGGGCCATTCCTGCAGAGATTCCGAGTCTAGAACAGCTGTCGATGCCTCCGATTTTGTCCACATTGTCACTCAAACCACAAGGTTTGATTCTAGTTACAGGCCCTACGGGCAGCGGTAAATCCTCTACGTTAGCAGCTATGCTGAATTACATTAACAAGACCGAAAGCAAGCATATTGTGACGCTTGAAGATCCTATAGAATTTCTGCATAGTCATGGAACCTGTTTAGTGGATCAACGTGAAGTGGGCAGCGATACAGCTAGTTTTTCGAGCGGACTACGTGCCGCATTACGTCAGGATCCGGATGTTATTCTCGTTGGAGAGATGCGGGATTTGGAGACCATTACAGCAGCAGTTACTGCCGCAGAGACAGGTCATCTTGTGATGGCAACCTTACATACAACAGACGCACCACAGACGATTGATCGAATTATTGACGCTTTTCCGGGACATCAGCAGGGGCAGATCCGATCACAGCTAGCCTCAGTATTACTGGCAGTTGTTAGTCAGCGGTTGTTTGCAAGAGCAGGGGGACGCGGGCGGATATGTGCAACAGAAATCTTAGTGAATACACCTGCCGTAGCGAACCTTATTCGTACCGAAAAGACACATCAGATTAAAAATGTAATGCAAACCGGACGCGCGCAAGGCATGCATACGTTGGATATGAGTATCCGCGACTATTTATCGCAGGGGTTTATTGAACCAGCAGCAGCTAAGGCGTTTATGACGGAGGTGAGCAGCTGATGCCTCTTTTTGAATATCAAGTAAAGACAACCGCAGGCAAGTCCATTAAAGGAAAGCTAACCGCAACAGATAAGCCCACGGCAATGGAGGAGTTACGCAAACGGGGCCTTACGGTTTTCTCGCTGATCGAACGCAAAACAACGATTCTATCGATGGATATTTATATCGGTAATCCAGTTAAACCGCTTCATTTCATCATTTATTGCAGACAGTTTGCCACGTTAATGCGTGCTGGGGTGTCAATTGTGGATGCAACGCGTATTTTGGCGGAGCAGACTGAGAGTAAGCCTCTACGCAAAGCACTTGTGGAAGTGAATTCAAGCCTGATGCGCGGGATCTCGTTCTCACAAGCCGTTCAGGACCATAAAAAAATCTTCCCGCAGCTATTCGTCAGCATGATCCGTGCCGGAGAGGAATCCGGTGATATTGAGGGGACGCTCGACAGACTGGCGATGTTTTTTGAGAAGCAGCATTCCACAACGGAGAAAATCAAATCAGCGCTTACTTACCCGATTACCGTCGGGGTGATGGCGATTGGAGCGGTTATATACCTTCTCTGGGCAATAGTTCCACAGTTTGTAACGATGTTCGAATCGATGAATGCAGAGCTTCCGGCGATTACAAAAATGGTATTGGCGCTTAGTAAAAGTATTCAAGGTCAATGGTATTTCTGGATACTCGGAGTTTTTCTCCTAGTGATAGCTTTTCAGATTACAAAACGCACAGAAAAGGGTGCCTACGCACTCGATTATGCCAAGCTGAAGATTCCCGTGTTCGGCAAGCTGAATCAAAAAGGCTCGATTGCTCAGTTTACGCGTACTTTTTCATCTCTTTATGCCAGTTCAGTTCCGATCCTGCAATCTTTGGTGATTGTAGAAGAGGTAGCAGGAAATAAGGTCATTGGGGGATTCATTCGAAGTGCAGGAGATTCGTTGCGACAAGGCAACCCATTATCTGAACCTTTGAAAAAAGCCTGGGTTTTCCCACCGCTAGTTACACAGATGATTGCGATTGGCGAAGAGACGGGGGCGCTCGACACGATGTTGTCTAAGGTAGCTGACTTCTATGAGATGGACGTAGAAAATACCGTTGATCGTCTGAAGTCACTGCTTGAACCATTGCTGATTGCTTTTCTAGCGGGTGTTGTGGGTGTGATTGTGGCCGCTATTATGCTGCCGATGTTCAGTCTGTACGGCAATATGTGAACCTTGTGGTTCCTTGAAGATATTGAGAGGGGTGACGCCCGAGGGAGCGGGGCAGGGTCGCAGACCTTTTGCTAGCGCTAGACAAGGAAGGACGAGCATTGTAGCGGGATTCACGGAAATAAAAGATATAAGCTGTATTACCACACACCACTTAGAGGGGGAAATAAAATGTTAGCACAAGCCATTAAGAGAAGATTGAGCAAAGAGGAAAGCCAAAAGGGGTTTACGCTGATTGAGTTATTGGCGGTCATCGTTATTTTGGGGATTATTGCGGTTATTGCTATACCCTTGATTGGGAATGTAATTTCTAATTCAAAAGCTAAATCTGATGTTGCCACAGCTCGTCAAATTTATGATGCAGCTCGCTTATATGTAATAGGTGAACAAAATGGAAACTTCACAAATCAGGTGGTTACAATTAATGGTGCAACTAGTCCTGCAACAGACTTGGTGGGAACAGGTTATTTAGATAATAATCTTGTGCTTCCTAGCACAAAAGTTGCAATTACAGGAGGGACAGTGACTTTTAATGGTGAAGGTCAGTTAAGTGCTTTGTCTCTAACATTAGCAGGTTCTAGCACAGCAAAGGACTTCACACCTGCTGAGGTTCTAAGTTCTGAACCAGCAGCAAAAGGAGCGAAAAATTAATTATAGAATAATTTATAATTCAGAGAAATTCCCCAAGGAATCGGACTTCCCGATTCCTTTTTTAAAATCCAGAAAGCAAACAGAGGAAATCCATGACGATATTCATCGCAAGTTACATCACATTACTGGGCCTGACGCTAGGCTCCTTCTATAACGTAGTGGCACTGCGGGTGCCAGCAAAGGAATCTTTGCTTAATCCGCCGTCACATTGCCCGAACTGCAATACGCGGCTGAAGGCGCGGGATTTGTTTCCTGTGATAAGCTACCTGCTGTCAGGAGGCAAGTGTCGTTACTGCGGCACAAGGGTGTCGCCTTTATATCCGCTAGGAGAAGCGGCGACGGGTTTACTTTTTCTATGGGTGTACTTGCAATTTGGTCTGACGGGGAAGGGGATCCTCGGGTTCGTGTTTGTGAGTTTAGCGGTTATTGTGACGGTTGCGGATTTGAAGTACATGCTGATTCCGAACAAGGTGTTGCTGTTCTTTTTGCCGATCCTGCTCATTCTTGTATTGCTCTTTCCAGAGGGGTCGTTATGGCATCACTTGCTGGGAGCTGTGCTTGGGGGAGGGGCCCTTATTCCTTTTGTTCTGTTAGGAGGGATGGGTGTCGGGGATGTGAAGTTATTTGCGCTGCTGGGCTTGGTCATCGGATTTCCGAATGTGATTTTGGCTTTTATGATGGCTTGTCTGCTTGGAAGTGTGGTCGGAGGACTGCTGATGCTGCTCGGAATCATCAAACGAAAACAACCGATTCCTTTTGGACCATGGTTAGCAATAGGGGCATTAATTAGTTACGGATATGGTTCAGACATCATTGGCGCGTATTTCTCGCTCATCGGATAGGAGGACATCGACATATGCTTGGATTAGGCCCTAAAGTGGCCGGGCTTTCAATTGAAGCTACCGGAATTCGTTATATTAGTTTTAAGAATAAACAGTCATGGGAAGTCCGCAAAAAACGGTATCTCCCGCTCCTTCCAGGCATGATCATTGAGAATCAGGTGGCGGATAGCGAGGCGCTGTATGACCGAGTCAGGCAGTGGGTGAGGAAGGAAGGGTTAAGGGGCAGCAAGGTTTCCTTATCCATCCCACCATCGCAGATCATCATCCGCAAAATGAGCATCCCAAGTACCAACGATAAGCAGGTAGAACAGCTCGTGAAGCTGGAAGTGGAGACGGGTCTGCATTTGCCTTTTGAAAATCCTGTTTACGACTATGTAACGCTCGAAGTGGATGAGGAGCATAGCCATTTACTTGTATTTGCCGCTCCCCGGAAATCGATACAGGATTATGTAGAAATTTTGGAGCGTGCGGGCCTCCGTATAAGCAGTGTTGAAATTTCGGCAACCGCCTTGGCGCGCAGTATAGCGACTGGACATGGGGAAAGCTTTGCGGAAACGATGCTGATTAATCTAGAGCCATCCGTCATGGATGTTTATATGTTCAGAAACGGAAATCCGGTGTTCATTCGTACGATTAACTTGCTTGATCTGCATAAGGGTAGAAATGTTACGACATTGGAGTTCATGGCTGACAGTGAGGTTTTGGCAGAAACAGCAGTTGCTGTGGAAGAGCAATTATCACCGGAGCAAATGGTGGAGATCACTGCGGAAATCTCGCGGATGCTCAGCTTCTACCAGTACAGCTTGCATGATGGCTCGACTCGTATCAAAAACTTAGTCATAACAGGTGCCCCATCCATTCGTAAACAGCTAGACCTTGAGCTTCAGCAGTCGCTTGCAGAACTCGAGATTACACCGATAAGTCTAGACCAGATGGGTAAAGATGCTGTATCTGATCTCGAGCTAAATGATTACCGAGTAGCAGCTGGGACAGCTCAAAAAAGCATCATCAGCGTGGACACGATTGACCTATTGCCAAGAGAAGATCGGGAGACGTTATTATTCCCCTATGTGACCCTGGGTCTTGTAGCGATCTGGCTGGTGGGAACGATTGGGACGGGGATTTATTTTTCGGCTAATAAGGGTCAAATCTCTAATGGTAAAGAGGAGCTGCAAGGCTTGCAGGATCGCAGTTTAATGCTACAGGTAGAGCTTGGAAAGCTTAAAAACAGCGGACCTGGCCAGTTAGATCGGAAGACGGCAATCACAGAGATTCAGAACAATAAGGTGGTTGCTGTTCCCATACTAGATGAATTAGTCAAAGGGTTGTCACCGGGCTCTCTGCTCCGTGACATTAACTACACCTACCGGACATCGATTGACCTGACTGTAAATGTACCTACTATGGTAGATGCCGCTAATTATTTAAGACAGCTGCGTCAGATGTCCTTCACGGTGGATGCTTCTATTTCGAAGCTGACCGAAGGAACTGTGAATCAGAGTGCGGGACCAACGAATGCAGCCATTTCTTTAAATATGTATACAGCGATTTATAAAGTGAACTTAGCAGTAGATAAGTCGCAAACGAATGGAACGGAAGCTAGTCAAGAGGAGGTGAACAGCGATGGAACAGTTCAATAAGTATCGCTCTCCAATCGTATTAGGTGTATTGATTCTGTTCTTGATGTTGTTTGCTTTTTATATGCTGGGTGTTCAACCGACAAATAAGGAAATATCCGCACAGAACGCCAAGATCAGCCAGCTACAAAAAGAAGCAGAGATTCTCCAAACTAAAATTAATGAACTAAAAAGCAGCGCAACTTCTTTAGATTCGGAACAACAGGAGCTTCTGGCAGCACTCCCGAAAGGCGATGACAGCGAAGGATTGATCGATGATTTACGAGCGGTTGGGATGTCCTCACAGGCACGCTTAAAAGATGTCAGCTTTATTTTGGATGAGGCTAATCCGATTCAGCAAATGACTGGTTCGGCTGAGATGTTGTTCCCGACGGTCAAACAGATCAAAATGAATGCTGTAGTAGAGGGCACCTATACAAGCATACGGCAGTGGATGGATGAGCTGCAAATGCTGGCGCGTATCGTGAATGTAGACTCGTTTAATTTCCAACAATCCTATGAGGAGCGTTCTGCGAACAGTCCTGAAAGTATCTTGACGGCTAACGTAGCTTTCACGGCTTATTATGAGGTGGTTACTCCATCATCGAACTAGGTCTCTCACCAATGTAATAACACCATTACACGACTCCACTTTTCCTGTAAATCAGGAGGGTGGATTTTTTTCGTTACTATAATGTATAAATGCGTTTTCATTCCTCTGTTAATTGGGTATTTTAGCTTGCGGGGTGCATAAGCTGGAACAGTGGCTATCGCCTGTATTTTTAAGATGACAAAGGAGGAATTCCGAATGAACAAAAAGTGGATGATTGGATCGTTGGCCCTTTCCATAGGTCTTATTTCAGCAAGTGGGGGAGCTATGGCAGCTTCGCCGTCAGCAGGAAGTACGGCAATCAAGAAGGTGGCTGTGTCTGCGCCTGGGAAAGAGGGCCCTGCTACCATTAATAATTTGACGGTGAAAAGCATCATACCGCTCGTAGTCCATGCAAGAGCTCTTTATTTCTATAGTAATCGAGGCGGAAATATCTTCCCGATAGAAACCTTCACGTATAAAGCACAAGAGTACCGTTATCTTTCCAGTGATATTGGCACAAAGGCGAAGCTGATGAATTACATAAAAAAAGCCTACACTCACAATGCAGCAGCATATTATGTGCAGACTCAGTTTTTGGAGTATAACGGAAGAATGTCGCAGGTTAATGCAGATTTGGGAAATCTATTGATGTATGAAAAAGCCACCGCCCGCATGCTCTCTAAGACTGCGACAACCGCTGAATTCGAACTGACCGTTCCTTATCCAGATGCGCAGCAAACGAGTGAGTCGGTGTATGTGAAGCTGAAGAAAGTGGAGGGATACTGGAGAATCGACACGTCACCGGATATTCTTTTCTGAGGAAAGAGGAAGGTATTAGAGGAAAGATGATGGTAGGGGCTATGAATTAACTGCGCTTCAGGTCAGAGATATAAACAACACCTGCGAATTTGCCTTTACGGGTAATAATGACACAATCATTCTTCATAGGATCTGGGCGGCTCATAGCATTAGCTAATACAGCTTCAAGTGGAGTGGAGATATCATAGATAAGTGGAGTTTTGTTCATAAGCTTCATGGCAGGTTCTCTGTAGAACAGATCTACCCCTGATCTTCCGGTGGCTTTTAAAAAGAATCGTTCGCTCATTAACAATCCAAGCGGTTCATTCGTGGCGTTACAGACGACGATGCATTTAGATTCTGGATGCTGGAACATTACGCGAAGGGCTTCTCTGCAAGTACGTGAGGCAAAAATAGCAGGTGCACTGCGGACAATATTAGAAAGATCATTTACAAGAGCTGTTGACATGGTGTTCATCCTTTCTGACTATAGGTCTACTTCTAATGTACCTCCTGATCGTAAATTTTAAAGGCGGAAAAGGTCATCTACAGGTAAAATAGATCCACAAGCAAAAACGGTCAGAACCTCATGAGGTTTGACCGTTTTTTTATAGGTAATCTATTCACTTCGAACGCCATCCTCTACCAACTGCTTTCTAGGTGCTTCTGGAATAACAGATTTACTTACGCCTCCGCGATTGATGGCGATTAATCGTTTTTGTGCGTAGTACACATCGCGGGATAATTTCTTTACCTCAGTGGATTTACCGTCAACAAACCGGGTGCTGTAAGTCTCAACAACATATCCGGTTTTCCCATTTTGTATAACGCGTGAGCCTCCACGAGGGAGGGAAGAATCGTTTACGTATTTGTCGACTGGAGGCAGCACCTCTACGATTTGTGAATGAACTCTATAAGTAACATTTTGCGGAAAGGTACCAAAGAACTTGATCGTTAGTGATCGACCTTGCACAGCCGCTTTAATGACTAAATATTTGCCGGTCGTATTGCGAAAACGGAAGTTGATATAGCCTTCTGCGAACGTTGCATCTTGGCCTTTGGGTAAATAGTTGACCGGCAAGGAGTGGTTGCGGCGCTCCACAATCTCCAGTCCGGTGCGCAGAGCGGCGTTGTACAGAGTACTGGAAACTTGGCAGATTCCACCCCCGACACCGGCCTGTAGCTTACCGTTCACAATGACTGGCGCTTCGCGGAAGCCGTATTCTATTTTTGCTTTTTCAATAGCTTTGCCATAGTCAAAAACAGCTCCAGGTGGGAGCACGGTTCCATTCACAGCTTTGGCCGCTGATTCAACGTTGTAGATTCGTCCAGGTCCACTTGCGCCGAGAGAGGTGCTGAATTGCATGATTTTTCGCTCAATGCCTTGCTCTTTTAAAGCATTTAGAGTGATGTCCGGCTGTAATATGGTTAAAGGAACTTCCATTGTAATCCCATTCTCTTGCAGCGCGATCAGACGAGTAAAACGAGTGGGGGCAGCGGTTGATAGTGAGGTCACCATTCCTGTCCAGTCTACCTCAAGGGAAGTCTTCTCAGACGTGTACACTACACGATCATCCCCAGTAATTCGCCGCGTAGCATCCACTGGTTCACCGAAGGATTCTCTCTCCCAAGCGGAACTTAGGATAGTCTTTAATTGAGCAATGTCCAGATGGGCTTCAAGACTCCAATTCTGGGGGAAGCTGTAGCGGGCTTTTACACGATCCCATAGCGGCCCTTCCGTAAGATCTTGCAAACCTTGCTCAAAAGCTGCGGCTTCATAGGTCATTCCAGCTTGTTTAAGCTTGAGGGTAAGCTCAGAATTCTCTTTGAACTTCAGTACAAGGGGGATAGATTCAAGGGCCTGTAGCTTCTTCTTCAGCTCGGAACGAACCTCTGAGATGTTCAGCTCGCCTACCTCCCATCCGGCAAGGGTTGTACCCTTTGGAAGCGTGCTTTTGTTGCCATATAGATGAAGTCCCCCATATATTAATGAACCGATAAGAATGAGAGCAGTGACTACTATGAGGGCCAGATGGATTTTTTTCATGAATAAGCTCCTTCCTAAATGGCATCTGCGAGCGGCACCGTAGGTGCTTTTTATATGTATATGTACAGACATTACAAAACTTTCGAATAGTGGGGCAGATACGGGGTACTCAATCAGTTACAGATTTGTTACAATAGATACATTGCGGAAATATTGAAGTTTATGGAAACTTACGCTGGACCCTGTCGATTCACACAAGTGGAAAATGTCATAATTGGGAAGTGAGAAAATGATTGAAATGCAAGATGTTTGGAAGACATACCCTAACGGAACTCACGCACTGCAAGGAGTTTCAGTAAAAATTGACCGCAATGAATTTGTGTATGTTGTCGGTCCATCCGGCGCGGGTAAATCTACTTTTATGAAATTGATTTATAGAGAAGAAGTGCCAACTAAAGGTCAAATTTCTGTGGGAGGCTTTAACATAGGGAAGCTCAAACAACGTAAAATTCCTTATGTTCGCCGTAATATCGGCGTTGTATTTCAAGATTTTCGGTTATTGCCAAGAATGACGGCGTATGAGAATGTCGCTTTTGCCATGGAAGTTATTGAAGCACCGAAAAAGGTCATCAAGAAACGTGTGAATGAAGTCCTCGATCTGGTTGGACTCAAAAATAAAGCAAATCGTGAACCCTCTCAGCTCTCAGGTGGAGAGCAGCAGCGGATTGCAATTGCCCGGGCTATCGTTAACAACCCGTCAGTTATTATTGCGGACGAGCCTACGGGAAACTTGGACCCTGAGACTTCATGGGGCATTATGCAGCTGCTGGACGAAATTAATTTTCGCGGAACAACGATTGTAATGGCTACCCATAACAGAGACATTGTGAACAAAATGCGCAAACGGGTGCTTGCGATTGAGAATGGAAACATTGTGAGAGACCAGGCGAGAGGGGAATATGGCTATGAGTTTTAAAACCTTCTTGCGACACTTGCGGGAAGGCTTCAAAAGCGTATTCCGTAATGGCTGGATGTCGATTGCTTCTATCATTTCCATTGTCGTCTCTCTCTTTATCCTAGGCGTATTTATCCTTCTTGTTCTGAATGTAAATGCTGTAGCAGATGAGGCAGACAGTCAGGTACAGATTAATGTGCATCTGGCACTAAATGTAGATCAGAAGCTGCGCGAGACTTTGCAGACTGAAATTGGCAATATGCCTGAGGTCAGCAAGATCACGTTCATCTCCAAGGACCAAGGACTTAAAGATCTCCGTGCAGATATGGGGAAAGACGCAGCCGAGCTTCTGGAAGGGTTCGATGAAGACAATAACCCTCTCCCAGATACACTAAAGGTAGAAGTTGTTGAACCTACTACGGTAGCCTTTGTGGCTGAGAAGATTGAAGCACTCAACAAGACACATGCTGACCAGCCCATTTACAAAGTCAAATATGGCAAGGGCTCGATAGAAACCTTGTTCAAAATAACACGCGCTGTACGTAACATTGGTTTTATTTTTGTAGCAGGTCTGGCGCTCATGTCTATGTTTCTCATTTCCAATACGATTCGGGTTACGATTCTTGCCCGTCGTAAGGAGATTGGCATTATGAAGCTGGTAGGCGCGACAAATTATTTTATTCGCTGGCCGTTCTTTATAGAAGGGGCACTGATCGGATTGATCGGATCGCTTATCACCTCTGGTATCTTGTATTTGGGTTACAGCGGTCTGGAGTCGTCCGTACAGGGAGATCCTATGCTCCAATTGCAGCTGATTCCATTTGGTGATATTTGGATGCTGCTCATCGGTATGCTAGTTGGGCTAGGCGTACTGATCGGCGTCTGGGGAAGTACGGTTTCTATTCGAAGATTCTTGAAAGTTTAATATTAAAAAGTGAAGGATGGGGAGTGCGAGTTGAAGAAGATTGCCGCCGGACTAGCCGTAATGTTACTAGCTGTCACTATATTCCAACCCTCTGACGGATATGCCAAAAAAACAAGTGTTGCCGAAATTGACAAGCAGTTAAAGCAGCTGCAAAAAGAGGTACAGGAAGCTAAGGCGCAGCAGGAAAAAGCGGCGTCCCAAACGCAGGAAGCACAGCATTATAAGAATAAAACGAATCTTAATCTGCAGTATGTCTTAGAGCAAGTGGATCAGGTTAAGGGCAAAATGACCGAAATCTCTACCAAAATTTCCGATACAGAACAATCTTTGAATGTGACGGCAACGGAATTGGATAAAGCAGAAGTACGAGTCTCCTCCAGAGAGGAAGTCTTAGGGTCACGTGTTCGGTTAATGTATACCGATGGAGCGGTTTCTTACTTGGATGTGTTGCTCTCATCGACAAGCTTCGCTGATTTTCTAGATCGCGCGGATTCACTTAAGATGATCGTGGATCAGGATCAGGAGCTGCTAGTGCAACATAAGCTGGACAAGCAGACGGTGATAGAGAAGAAACAAGAGCTTGAGGGACAATACGCTCAAGCCAAGCAGCTGTACACTTCTTTGGAGCAACAGAGAAGTCTGCTGAAGGAGAAAGAAGCTGAGAAGCAGGAGCTTATCGCATTCTACGACAAGCAAATTCAAGAAAGCGATGATTTGAACGAGGAGCAGAATGAGAAGCTGGTCAAATTGGCAAGCGAACGTTCTGCGCTAGAAACGCAAAAGGATAAGATTAAGGCAGAGGAAGCGGCTCGTAAAGCAGCAGCGGCTAAGGCGGAAGCGGCTCGTCGAGCTGCGGAGGCTGCCAAGAGGGCTGCAGCTGCAGCTAGTAAGGGAAGCAGTAGCTCCAGCTCTAGTGATACGGGATACTCAGGTGGAGATGGACCGTTTCTACTTCCTGTAGGTTCAGCAAGAATCTCATCCTCTTATGGACCACGGACACATCCGATCACAGGCGAAAAGGGCAAAGTACACACCGGGGTTGACTTTGCTGTTCCACAAGGAACCAGTATTCATGCTGCGGATTCCGGAACAGTAATCATAGCTGAATGGATGAGCGGCTATGGATAT
The DNA here is from genome assembly GCF_030123105.1 of Paenibacillus sp. G2S3. Lineage (NCBI taxonomy): Bacteria > Bacillati > Bacillota > Bacilli > Caryophanales > Paenibacillaceae > Paenibacillus > Paenibacillus sp. G2S3. Next base: position 6,150,644 of record NZ_CP126095.1, on the reverse strand, counting down.
TGTGTGATTATTGATCATGGAGGCGGCGTTTGGACCCTCTACGGACATATACGCAAAGGTGGTATTCGAGTTAGTTCTGGCGATAGAGTCAGTCGCGGAGATGTGATTGCTGAATCTGGTTCCACAGGTAATTCAACGGGTCCTCACCTTCACTTTGAAGTGCGGATTGATGGTAAGACAGTAAATCCTATGCCTTATCTCTAACTTTTAAGGAACTCATAACTCATATTATTTGATGCTACGGTATATACTGGAAGGGATACCGTACCTTTCAGGACGGACATAAGAGTTGTTTACGAGATGGACAAGAAGGGACGGTGGGAACATCATGTTAAAAAAAAGCACCGCGGCGTTTATGATTATCGCTGCCCTGCTATGCGGTAGTTTAGTAACCTTGGGCGTGACGGGTTATACTCATGTCTTTGGACAAGCTGCAGGACAAGGATTAGCCTCTGCGTTGCAGGTTGCAGGTCTACAGCAGAAGGAATCCCAGAAGCTTGGGACTGCTCTTAGTTTGATTGAGAGCAATTACTACGAGACGGTAGATCGGGAGAAGCTGATAGATGGTGCTGTCAACGGTATGATGGAAGCGCTAGGCGATCCCTATTCCAACTATATGGGCAAAGAAACTGCTGAGAAATTTGAAGAGAGCATTGAGGGTTCCTTTTCAGGTATCGGTGCAGAAGTCTCTTCAGATAACGGCAAGGTAGTCGTGGTCTCCCCAATCAAGGGTTCACCTGCTGAAAAAGCAGGAATTCAGGCCAAAGATATCATTCTGTCCGTTAACGGAGAATCGCTAGAAGGTATGGATCTGAATGCAGCTGTTGCGAAGATCCGCGGACCTAAAGGCAGTAAGGCTACTTTGAAAATACAACGTTCCGGCTCTGCCGAGCCTCTGGAGTTCGCTCTTACTCGGGATGATGTGAAGCTTGAGACGGTCTACTCGACCATGGAAAAAGACGGAGTAGGTGTAATCGAAGTCACTCAGTTCTCCCTAAATACCGCAGAACGATTCAAGGAAGAGCTTGGGAAGCTAGAGAAGCAAGGCATGAAGGGATTGGTCATTGACGTTCGTAATGATCCAGGCGGTGTCCTCCCAATTGTTATTGAAATGGCTGAAGAGTTCGTTCCAGCTGGCAAAAACATAGTGCAAATAGAGTACAAAGATAAAAAACGCGAAGTTAGTACCTCCAAGGGATCGAGCAAGGCTTATCCAGTAGTAGTGCTAATGAATAAAGGTAGCGCGAGCGCCTCGGAAATATTGGCGGGTGCCTTGCAGCAGTCAGCGGGAGCTAAGCTAATTGGTGATAATTCATTTGGTAAGGGCACGGTGCAGACGAGCTTTGACAAACAGCTTGGAGACGGCAGCTTGCTGAAGGTTACCATTGCTAAATGGCTTACACCGGACGGTACATGGATTCACGGCAAGGGGATTAAACCGGATATCGCGGTAGCGCAGCCGGATTACTTCTCAGTGGCTCCGATTAACAAGAGCGTGACGCTGCAATATAACATGAACAACGCTGATGTGAAGAGTGCACAGACGATGCTGGATGGCTTAGGTTACAAGCCTGGTCGTAAAGATGGCTATTTCGATGCTGGCACTAAGAACGCAGTGAAGAAATTCCAAAGTGTAGCGAAACTTCAAGTCACAGGCATGATTGATGCCAAGACCGCGGAGGCGCTGGAGGTGGCACTGATCAAGGTGATCCAGGACCCTGCCAACGACAACCAACGGAATAGAGGGATTGCTGAGATTCAGAAGGAAATTCAGGCGGCAGCGTCGAAAAAGTAAGAAGGCTGAATTCAGCCTTCTTTTTTTTCTGTTAAGATTAGAAAAGGTAAACACTTAGGGCATAAGGGTACAGTTCAATGCGCAGCAGAATCTTCTGTCCTCTCTAAAGGACGCCGAAGACGTCTCTGCTTGCTATAAACTTATCATTAACCGGAAGAAAAGGAGTGTGACGAACAGTTTGAATGTGATTCAGGATTGGTTAGGAAGCTTGGGCACTGCGTTCTTACACTTATTGATCCAGCCATATTACTATATTGCTATTATATTTATTGCGTTGTATTACCGTCGGCAGGTGGCATTAGAACGTAAGCTGATTCATGTGAAGTTACATAGCTGGGGTCAAGAAACGTGGCGAACGGTGTGGAGCGGGCTGGTAATGGGACTAGTGGTGTCTATTGCAGCCATATTGTTAGGGGTATCCTTATCAGGTACAGCTGTAGCCTGCATTTGGGTAGTTAGTGTGCTGTTATCGCTATTGCGTGTACGGTATTTGTGCTTTGCTTATTCTATAGGTCTACTAGGCGTGATTCAATTTGTATTGTCTTTCTTTCCGGATGCCTTACATAGCGGAACGGTCGGAAATATTACAACAGCCATACGGGAGATGGATATTCCCGCCTTGCTTGTGCTAGCTGCGCTACTGCACATGGCGGAGGCGCTACTGGCCCGCTGGCAAGGGGCGAAGCTTGCGACACCCCTCTTCTTGAAGGGCAAGCGCGGCATGGTCGTCGGCGGCTATCAGCTGCAGGCTTTCTGGCCGCTGCCGTTGTTCCTGCTGATCCCTTCGGGCGCAGGAACGGATCTGCCATGGCAGTCGCTGCTGGGCGGCGGGCTTGGCATTGTCTCTTTGCCCGTCATCATCGGCTTTAGCGAGATGACACAGGGCATGTTGCCCGGGCGCAAGGCGGCCCGCACTTCAGGACGGCTGCTGATTTACAGCATCGTCCTGCTCGGCTTAAGCCTGCTTGCCGCTTGGTGGAGCCCGCTGACCCTGCTCGCGGCGCTCGCAGCGATGGTGCTGCACGAAGGGTTAAGCTGGTACAGCGCTCTGGAAGAGCGCAGCATCAGCCCCATCTTCGTGCATCCACCGCGCGGCCGCAAGGTGCTGGCCGTGCTGCCGGGCAGTCCCGGGCAGGAGCTGGGCATTCTGCCCGGCGAGATTTTACTGAAGGTCAACGGGGTCCTGTTGACCGATGCCGCGCAGCTACATGAGGCGCTGCGCATGAATCCAGCGTTCTGCAAGCTGGAGGTGCAGAACCGTGAAGGGGAGAGCAAATACCTTCAGAGCCCGATCTACGACGGGGACCATCATCAGCTCGGCATCATTCTGGTACCGGAGACAGATGGAGCGGTTACTGCGGAGGCGAAGCCTTCTAGCATCTTCAGCATCATCGCGATGAAGACAGGTACTCGCAGTCGCAATCTTCCGAGCGGCCGACTCAAACGGAACAAAGCTGCTGAAGCCAAGAAGGAATCAGCGGAAGGATAACTAGAAGATGTCCCATAAGCCATGAAATGGTGGCTGGGGCATCTTCGTTTTGATTAGATGATAATTTCGCGTGCGCGAAGCCGCTATCGGACTCAGTTGACCTTAAACGCAGCATAATTGCTTTTTTGGAATGGTGACGGACCCCAAAGCCGCTATTGCATCGAAAAACACCCCAAATGAGCCTATTTCTGAGGAATAACTTTGCTGGAGTCCGAAACCCTGCACAAAAGGCGATAAAATTGCAAATAGCGTCATATGAGACCATAAAGTGAAGCCGCTCAGAGATGATTATCACTCTGCGACGAAGACGGTCAACAAAAACACAGAGCAGTGATTCTCCCCCAATGGGAGTATACGGCTCTGTGTTTTTTGAATGAAGATAGTCTCACCCTATATTAATTTACTTATGGGCAAGCAACTGTTTCACATGCTTTATGCAGCTACTCCTATCCCCGCCCATTCTTCAAATAAAAGATAGCGATTTGCGTTCGATCTCGCAGCTCTAATTTGCTTAGAATATCCGTTATGTAATTTTTGACCGTACCTTCGCTTAGGAATAGCTGTCCGGCGATTTCTTTGTTGGTATGCCCCTCAGCGATAGAGGCGACAACGGCCAGCTCCATTTTGGTTAATCCGAAAGATTCCAGTGGCTGTGCCTGTGGAGATTCAAGGCGGGTTGCGGGCTGTAGAAAGGTGGCCAGTTTGCGCGCGATATCAGGGTGGATCAGCATGTTACCTTCATTGACTGTTTTGACGCCTTGTATGATACGGTCTGGTGGTATGTTTTTGAGCAAATATCCACTGGCTCCGTTGCGCAGCGCTTCAATGATATACTCATCGTCATCAAACGTAGTTAGCATCAGTATTGAAACTTGAGGAAAAGCCTGCTTAATTTTCTCTGTCCCTTCAACACCATCACAGCCGGGCATCCGAATATCCATCAGTATCACATCCGCCACTTCCCCCGCTTGGAGCAAATTCAAGGCCTCGTTTCCGTCACTCGCAGCTCCGATCACTTCAATATCTGGGTCCATCCCTATCAGTACTTGTAGACTTTGGCGAATAAAAGGATCGTCATCTACAATCATCAATTTAATCATTTGCGTGGCACCTTCTTCCTTATATAGATTTATTTTTTTTCTCAAGTCCTAGGCTTCCTATACAATCTCTCCCTGCCTATAAATGGGCAACCGCGTAACAATGGTGAATTGAGACTCCTGCCGTAGTTCCAAGGTTCCACCGATCAGCTGCGTTCGTTCTAACATTCCTTTCATCCCGACCCCACCACTTTCCGGCAGTTTGGTTAGCTTATTGCCTTCGGGAAGTGTCCCGTTGTTGCTGACCTCCATCGTAACTCCAATATCACTGAAGTCGACTTTAATCGTAATCTCCGTTGCTTTTCCGTGACGTAGGGCATTGGTTATGGCTTCCCGGGCGTTCTTATACAAGATCACCTGAATACTAGGATATAACGGATAAGGTATCCCATGCACTTGGTATGAGGTCTCGATTCCCGTATCACGTCCTGTCTCTTCGAGCAGACGATCTAACGCGTAAGCTCCCTCTAATTGTGGCGTATAGTTGATACGCCTAACTGCGGAGCGCATATCGTCCATGCTGGCTGACAGCTGATCTCGAATGAGCCCCAACATCTTCATCCCGCTCTCAGGGGAGGTGGGTAAGGTGAGTAGTGCGGCTTCCATCATCATTTTAATACGAATGAGGCGGTGGCCAATGTCGTCATGGAGCTGGCGGGAGATGCGAACCCGTTCTTTGGACTGGGCTGCATCTTCTATTTGGGCGTTAAACTCCAGCAGGCGGTTGCGGGCTTCATCCAGCTCGAAATGCTTTTTTCGCAGCTCATCGTATAGAAGAAGGGTGTTCTCGCGGCCCCGACCAGTCCGCTGTAACAATTCGTTGAGATAGGCGATGAGCAGAAAAGTAATGTTGATGAAAGTGATTATGAGCTGTGGGGAATCCCAGAGGGCAATGTTCAAGGTAATCAGATGCACAACCGTAAACACGAGAGGCACAGCTTGGGGCTGAAGTCTGGAATAATAAAGCAATGCCGAAATCGCCGGGAAAATCATTATGCTGCCATACTGGTAACATAACCAGGCGGTGAACAGTATTTCTACGATGCTTAATAAGGCATGAAAGGAACGGGGGAGCTTTGGCACTATGACCACAAGAAATAGAAGCATCAGAATATGCAATGTGAAGATTCCATAGTCGGCATATGGATAGATATAAATGCTAATACAAGCAGGAACTATGATGAGTAAGTAACGCAATAGGGTTATCTCTCTAGTCACACCTAAGACATCCTTTATAGAGTTTCTTCTAATCTTAGCATATTCGCCTCCATCTTCAGGAGATGACTTAAGTCACCTTCAAAAGATGACCTTTCGTACCTCCGTGAAAATTCACTTTAAGCTAAAATTGGAAATATAGAAGCGCAAATGACAGGAGAGATGAACGGATGGCAATCGCCGTATTAACCGATGTGGTGAAACGATATGAAGGTAAATTAACAGTAGATCATGTGAATATGACGATAGAAGAAGGAGAGATTTTTGGCTTACTTGGCCCGAACGGAGCGGGTAAAAGTACAACGATCAGTATGATCTGCGGCTTGCTTAAGATTGACGGGGGAGACATTCTTATCGACGGTCTGCCCGTGTCCTCGAAATCGCTTGAGGTGAAGAAAAGAATTGGTTTGGTTCCACAGGAGTTAGCCTTATACGACACGATGACAGCGGCGGATAACGTTACCTTTTTCGGAAGATTGTATGGTTTGCGTGGCAAGCTTTTGAAGGAAAGGGTAGAAGAGGCTCTTGCGTTCACAGGCCTAAGCGATCGTGCCAAAGAGAAACCCTCAACCTTCTCCGGAGGGATGAAAAGACGTCTGAATATTGCCTGCGCTGTTATGCATCGTCCGAAGCTGATTATTATGGATGAACCTACCGTGGGGATTGATCCGCAATCTCGTAATCATATCCTTGAATCGGTTAAAGAGCTCAATCGACTCGGCTCAACGATTATCTATACCAGTCACTATATGGAGGAGGTTGCGGCCATTTGTGATCGGGTAGCTATTATGGATAAAGGGCATATCATTGCTTGCGGCACGGAAAAAGAACTGCGAGAACGGGTTGCCAAGGAAGAAAAAATCATCATTAAAGCTGCTAATATCACACCGGAGCTTGTCCAAGAGCTGACCCTTCACCCTAGAATTAGACGCGTAGAAGCAAAGGAAGATGTAGTCGAGCTGTTTCTGCCCTCTTCACAAGGGGAACTTCAGGATATCCTTTTTATTTTTGCCAAGCATAAGGGAATTATTGGCTCACTAAATATTGAAGAACCTGATCTGGAAACGTTGTTTCTTAACTTGACCGGGCGGACCTTACGAGATTAAGAGAGGGGAATTATTTTGATGAATACTTGGACGATTATGATCTATGAGCTGCGAAGATTATTTAGCTCACGCTCTATGATATTAAATATGTTTTTGCTGCCCCTGTTATTGATCTTTCTCTTAGGTGCTTCGCTATCTGGTGTCGTTGGTGACAAAGGCTCCTCTACTATAGATGTTGTGCGAGTGGCAGTTGTTAATCCTTCTAGCGAGGGCTATGAAAGCTCGGCGATGATGGACAGTTTTTTGAAATCAACTGAGCTTAAGGATATCATTACCCCGATTATAGTGAATAGTCGAGAGGCGGCAGAAAGCGGTCTGCGAACAGGGAAATACGGTTATGCGGTTGTTGTCCCTCCAGGCTTTGATAGTACGGTACAGAGCGGTGAAGCCGCACAGCTGGAATTTATACTGGGCCAAAAAAGTACAGACAACATGGTGGCAGGGACGGTATTCGATAATTTTCTGAGGAATCTTAATTATAAACAGTCTGTGGCAATGACACTGGGTCCAGAAGCTTTGAACGTTATGGCACCTAGTTCCACCAGTAATGAGCCTTCCGTAAAGCTTGGAGAACTGAGCGAGGGAGGATATTCATATACTTCTTCCCAGTTCTATGCGGTATCCATGATGCTGATGTTTTTGCTGTATAGCGGTTTGACGGTATGTACTTCTCTTTTTAATGAAAAAGAAAATCATACCCTTTTCCGAATAAATTCAATGCCAGTCAAAGGCTCAGAATTGTTTATTGGCAAAATGCTTGGTGTGGGTGTTGTAAGTATAGTACAGTGCGCAGCGATTATTATTCTGACGAATGTGCTGTTCGGCGTGAATTGGGGGAATCGCCCGGGCTTGTTACTCCTATTTTGTTTGCTGATGATTGTGGCTTCGATGACCTTATCTATCGTTATTTCTATGTTCAGTAAGACTGGAGCAAGCGCAAGGAGTGTCGTTACACTGCTGACAGTAAGTATGACCTTCATTAGCGGAGGGATGGCACCTCTTCCGGAATCGTGGGTGAATTCTATAGGGGCGTTTACGATTAACCATTGGGCAATGCAGGCTATTTTGAAAATGATGTTACATGCCGATGTATCGCAAATCATGCCGAATTTGGGAGTTTTATCGTTAATTTGTCTAGTGTTGTTTAGTGCAGCGGCTATTTCGTACCGGAAGGTGGGTTATCATGGATAAAATCTTAACGATTGCCTGGAACATGGTGAAACGAACCATTGGTACTAGGAAGGGTGTGCTCATCTATATTCTGCTTCCTTGTATTGTACTCGCAGGTATAGTTTCCGTTACTGGAACGATGGGGGAGAGCCCAGCTGTTGTGCTGTACTCTAATATGGATAACGGGGCTGCAGGTAAGCATTTGCTCACTGAACTAAAGAATACTGGAGAATATAAATTTGTAGAAAAGACTGACGAGACTGCCTTAAGAGAAGGCGTTGTGGAACAGAATGGAGAAGCGGGAATTCTGATTCCAGCGGGCTTCACATCGGCACTACTTGCCGGGGAAGACCCACAAATTAGTGTATATGAGCTTAAGACGAATGAAACTTCCGTTACGATTAAATTAAAAGCGAGCGCAATTGCTGATGAAATGCGGAGTACCGCCGCGATCATTGGAGCAGCTAATGAGGGATCTAGCGACACTGACGCACAGTTCAATACGGTCATGCAAAGAGCAGAACAGCACAGTGTAGGCAGCATTCGAACCGATTATAATTTATATCCTCGTGAGGGACTGGGAGTCGTTACGGGCTTAACGCTAATGTTCCTCATGAGTCTGGTCACGAGCTCTGTGTCTCTGATTATGGATGATCGAAAAGGGCGGACCATGATGCGGATGTTCAGTGCTCCGGTTCGTTCTTACGAGATTGCGATTGGTAACTTTCTGGGTAGCTTCATGGTCGGTTTGATTCAAATTGTCGTAGTACTCGCTTTAGGTCGCTGGGTGCTGCACTATGATTATGAAGTTCCAATCTATCTATATTTCCTTGTTCTTGCGGCATTTATGCTGGTGTCTATGGGTATCGCGAGTACAGTGGCAGGGTTAATTCGTAATCCTAATAATGCGGGCATGCTGAATTCCCTTATTATCACACCGACTTGTATGCTTGGAGGCTGCTTCTGGCCGTTATCTATTATGCCGGACTATATGCAGAAGGCGGCTAACTTTGTTCCGCAAAAATGGGCTATCCAAGCGGTAGATATCGCTGCAACCGGTGGGGGCTGGAATGAGTTATGGTTACCTTTTGCCATCTTAGGACTTATGGCCGCCGTGCTGTTGGCGATTGGTTCTGCCATTCTCCGCCCAAGCGAAGCGGGAATCAACGCATAGGGATTTTGAAACAGAATGTTAGATATTCATAGCTTGGGCTGTTACCTTCAGGTACAATAATAGGTATCAAATGTATTTGATTCTTATTATGTACAATAGAGGACATTTCTAGGAGGATGAACAGATGAGCAGCAATAAATTGGCTTGGACATGGCGGGTGAAGGAAGAATGTCTGGAAGAGTATGTAGCGATGCATTTAAATCCTTGGCCAGAAGTTTTGGAGGAGCACAGTAAGGCTGGTATTTCTAACTATTCCATCTTTCAGAATGACAATCAGTTTTTTTATTGCTTTGAATGTGAGGAAACGGAAGCGGCTTTCGATTACATTGCTAAAAGTGATGCCTGCAACCGATGGAATGCCATTACTTCAAAGATGGTTGAAGGGTCATTTGATTTCAATGATGCGGTGCCAATGTTGCCTTTACGCGAAGTCTTCTATCTAAAATAGTGAAGCTGATTCTTTATTAACTAAAATTTGCATATGGTAAATTATCGGCGTATCTTGTTTACAGTCTTTTATATTACGGTTATAATATATTTAATATTGTTTAATTGAATAATTTTTTGTTTTTTGGAGGAGCCTGTCAACAAGGGCTCCTCTTTGTCTTTTTTTGGCTTGGAGAAGTCCCTGGTTGGCAGTTCTTATATACAACAAGGGAGTGGATGAAACATGGAGTTTGTTCTATATCTTATGCTGATTATACTATTCACCAAGCTAGCTGGTGATTTATCTGTAAGACTGGGACAACCGTCGGTACTGGGTAAGCTAATTGTCGGTATTATACTGGGTCCTGCGGTACTGGGTTGGATTCAGAATGGAGAATTTATTCATTATTTTTCGGAGATCGGTGTGCTATTGTTAATGTTTATAGCAGGGCTTGAGACAGATCTGGATCAACTGCGCAAGAATTGGAAGTCAGCTTTCGCTGTAGCTGTCGGAGGTATTATTTTACCTTTTCTAGGTGGATTCGCCATGGGAGAAATGTTTGGTTTTGCTTATCATAATGCAATGTTTATGGGCGTCATTCTTAGTGCAACATCGGTCAGCATATCGGTTCAGGTGCTGAAGGATATGAATAAGCTGAACACCCGTGAAGGTTCTACCATTCTGGGAGCCGCTGTAGTTGATGATATTCTTGTTGTTATTTTGCTCGCTGTATTAATGAGCTTTTTCGGCACAGGAGAATCAGTGTCCATTGGTCTTTTGATTACGAAAAAGGTATTGTTCTTCGCTGTAGCGCTTGTTGTGGGTTGGTTCGTTGTGCCGCGGGTTATGAAATGGATGGCTCCGCTAAAGGTGACTGAGGCTGTTATCGCAGCGGCGCTAATGATTTGCTTTGCGTTCGCGTATTTTGCTGAAATTATGGGGATGGCAGGCATCATCGGTGCTTTTGCAGCTGGGATTGCAATTTCACAAACCTCCTTTAAGCACACTGTGGAATCTAAGCTTGAGCCTATTGCCTATTCAATTTTTGTTCCGGTCTTCTTTGTCAGTATCGGACTTAATGTTTCCTTTGAAGGGGTTGGCAGTCAACTAGGATTTGTCCTCTTGTTGACGGTGGTTGCCATTCTGACCAAGTTGTTCGGCGGTGGTCTGGGTGCGCGTCTTACAGGTTTTAATAACCATTCGTCGCTTATTATTGGTTCAGGGATGATTTCGCGGGGTGAGGTTGCATTGATCATCGCGGCAACAGGTCTGCAAAGCGGATTGTTGCAGCAACAGTATTTTACTTCCGTAATTATTGTTGTCATTGTAACTACACTTGTAACACCACCACTATTGAAATTTATGTTCCGTGATCCGGTGCGTGCGGAAGGGAAATAAATCATAACAAAAGGGAGTCCTGTTGGCCATTTATATGGCTGACGGGACTCTTTTTTTATGCTCCCGTTCCAGTTGTCATCAGAAGGAAAAAAGACGGGAATCTGTCTACAGAAGGGGAAAGTTCCCCTCCTTAAGACTGAGTACGAAACCAGCCGTAGGGCTGTTTTGACTTCAGCCAAAAATGTCTAAACTAAATCTCGGGATGGAAAATAATACATAATGGGGCAGTCATAAGAGGAGTACCAGAAAGTATAAGGGTGAAAGGGGAAACGAAAATGAAGTGGTTAACCAAATGGTCGTTCGGTAACAAGGCTGCGGTGGGGCTTTTAGTGGTAATGGCTCTTGTAGTGGGAGGGATGAGCTATACTTCACTACCGATGGAATTTATGCCAGAGGCAGACAATCCACAAGTGACTGTAACGGTGCTCGGTCCGGGTCAGGATGCCCATGCGATGGAGACAAAGGTTACGAAGCCGATTGAGGCTGGCGCTGCTTTTGTAAAGGGGAAGAAAGAAATACTGTCTACTTCCGGAGACGGATACGCACAGGTGAACATTTTTTATGATTCAAAGACGAATATGAAGGATGCTGCTGGGGAGGTGCAAAAGGTTGTAGATTCGTTGCAGTTCCCTGAAGGGGTAATGGCTCCTTTTGTACTTCAACTGAATACTTCTATGATTCCCGTGTCGCAGGTCACCCTTTCGTTTGACGAAGGTCTGACTAAAGAAAACCTTAAGCTTGCGGAAGAAACGATCATTCCAGAGATGCAACAAGCAGAAGGTGTAGCCAACGTCGCCTTATATGGCAAAGTAACTCCGCAAGTGCGAGTGAAGCTAGATCCAAAATTAATGGCTGAGAAAGGAATTACGACACCTCAAGTACTAGGATTACTTCAGGGACGTAATGTATCGGCATCCCTTGGGGAGCAGACGATTGGTGGTCAGACAGGTAACGTTAATGTGGTTTCTACTATTGATAGTATCGATACTCTAAAAAAGCTACCCGTATCCTCGGGTGTTAAGCTGCAGGATATTGCTGCCGTCGAATTGAAGGAAGATCAAGAGAGCGTTAGCCGCTCGAATGGGAAAGATGTTCTGTTCGCCATAGTAACCAAAGAAGCTAATGCGAATGCAGTAAGTGTCGGAGATCATATACAGGATACCGTAGCACATATTAACAAAACCATTCCAAATGCAGAGGCAGCGGTCGTATTCAGCACATCAGATATGGTAGTTACCTCTGTGAATAGTATGATGCGTGAAGTATTGCTAGGCGCGCTGTTCGCGACGATCGTAATTTTACTGTTCCTACGCAACCTGCGTGCAACCCTGATTACGGCGGTTTCTATCCCGCTTTCACTAGCAGTTACCTTATATCTCCTTGATATATCCGGCATAAGTCTGAATATTATTACGCTCGGGGGTGTGGCCGTTGCGGTCGGTCGCTTGGTTGATGATAGTATCGTAGTGATCGAGAACATTTACCGCAGGCTGCAAAAAGAACCCTTCTCCCGTGAAATGATTATAAGCGCAACTGGAGAAGTGGCTAGAGCGATTACTTCATCTACGATTGCAACGGTAGCGGTATTTCTGCCGATGGGTCTTCTGCGTGGTAGTTTACAGGCGTTCCTACTTCCGTTTGCCTTAACGGTCACGTATTCACTGTTAACTTCACTCGTTGTAGCTTTGACGGTGGTTCCGCTGTTAAGCTCATGGCTGCTGAGAAGAACTTCAATGAAAGAACACGAGCCGTCTAAATGGTTCACCCGAATCCTCGATTGGAATCTGCGCCGGAAATGGATTACTTTATCGCTAGGGCTTCTCCTTCTGATTGGCTCCATCGCTGCTTATGTGACTATGCCAAAAGGCGCGCTTGATGCTTCAGATGCCAGCTATGTCTCTGTTCAGTTGAATTATCCGAAGGATGTTCCTGTTAAAGAGATTTTGGAAAAAGGAAAGCAGCTAGAGCAAGACCTGATGAAACAGCCAGAAGCGGAAACGGTGATCATGCAATCAGGGAACAGTGCAGATGCGGCCCAGTGGGGGTCTGTCAGCTCGGAGACCTTAGTGGACTATACCGTTGTGATGAAAAAAGGTGCAGATGCGCAAGGCTTCATCGATCATGTCCGTGATGTGAAGGATTCCTATGCAGGGGCAACACTGGTTGCCAATCAAATGAGTATGATGGGTTCAAGCTCCACTAGCGAATATATTGATATCGTGGGTGATAATCTTACAGATATTACTGCTGTTGCAGCAGAAGTTACGAATAAATTGAAGACTGTGGAGGGTATTCAGAAGGTCAGTAGCAATATGGAGGATACCAAACCTGTCTTTTCATTTAAGGTAGATCCGGCACAGACGAATGCACAAGAAATTACGATGCAATTGTCGGCTATGCTGAATCCGATCCCTATGGGACAAATCGAACTGGACGGTACTCCTGCTGGAGTAGTGTTAGATCCTATGGCTGAGTCGAAGTCGGAGCAAGATTTAAAAGCAATGACGCTCATGACTGCTGAAGGACCAAAGCCACTATCCCAACTCGCAACCTACGAGGTTCGGAATGAACCTGCACTGTTGTTCCATAAAGATGGGAAGCCATATGCAAGAATTACAGCGGAAGTAGATCCGAAGAAGGTGTCTGAAATCGGAGTGGATATTAAAAAGGAAACCGATAGCATTGCCCTTCCGAAAGGCGTCACCTTATTTGCAGGCGGAGCATCTGTTGATCAGTCAGAGGATTTCGCTGACCTTGGTATGACAGCGCTGATCTCCATCGGATTGGTGTATCTGATCATGGTCCTCACCTTTAAAACTCTTCGTGCTCCGCTGGCGATTATGTTCTCCTTGCCGCTGGCTGCGATTGGTGCGATTGTTGGACTGATCGTATCCGGCGTAACACCTGATTTCACTGCCCTGTTCGGGGCTCTGATGCTAATTGGTATCGTCGTCACGAATGCGATTGTGCTTATCGACCGTATTAAGCAGAATGAGACGCATATGAGTATTCGCGAAGCGATTCTGGAAGCGGCCGGAACACGGATGCGCCCGATTCTGATGACAGCTATTGCTACCATTTGCGCCATGACTCCACTGCTGTTCGGCCATGCCGAGATGGGCAGCATTGTCTCGCAAAGCTTGGCGATTGTGGTCATCGGTGGCTTGACCGCGGCAACGCTGCTTACGCTGGTTGTGGTTCCAGCGATTTACGAGCTGTTCTACTTCCGTAAATCGGCTAAGGAGCGCAAGGGCGCGGTGAAAGTAGAAACTCCCATGCATGGTGCGTAATATCAAAAAGTTATAGTGATAAACAACTGAAACAGGCCCTTCTCAGACATTTTAAATGATGCTGGGAAGGGCCTTATTATTTAGAAAATGAGAATCTACTTATGTAATTGGACAGTGCGAAATATCTACGTTTTGATTTTATAAATAATGATTTTTACAACGATATACAACGCATTTAGCATAATTAATATGAAAGGGATGATAGAGAATATTCTATGGGACGAAGACAAGGCAGACAGCATAAATAATGCGAGGAGCAAATAGGGAAGGGACAATAAATATTTTCTAGGGAAAACATTATGGACAAATTCAAATTTCATAAGGAATACATTCCTTTCTAAGGGGGCGATATCCTCGAAATTAGAATAGCATAACTCCTGATTTTTGCGAAGGTGCAGGCCGAGTTAATCAAAGTGTTGATTTTTATTTGCATACAAAAAGGCAGACCGACGATAATTGGTATCGTGGCCTGCTTTTTAATACTGCTCATTAGCTGTTAACCGCAAGAACAATTCAACACTGGCTTACGCGCGGCTTGGGTCTCATCCAAACGGCTAATCTCAGTGGTATGCGGTGCGTTGATTACGATCTCCGGTGTCTCCTGCGCTTCTTTCACGATCTGGATCATTGTATCGATGAAGCCATCGAGCGTTTCTTTACTTTCGGTTTCCGTCGGCTCGATCATCATACATTCCTCTACAGTCAGTGGGAAGTACACGGTTGGTGGATGGTAGCCAAAGTCGAGCAACCGTTTTGCAACGTCCAAGGTGCGCACGCCATATTGCTTGAGATTCCGGCCGGACATTACGAATTCATGCTTACATACGCCCGGATATGGGATTTCAAAATACGGCGCCAGACGGTGCATCATATAGTTCGCATTCAGAACGGCATTTTCGGATACCTCACGCAGTCCGTCTGGGCCATAGGTGCGGATATAGGCGTAGGCACGAACGAGAATACCAAAGTTGCCGTAAAAAGCTTTCACGCGTCCAATGGATTCAGGTCCGCCGAAGTCGAGTGAGAAGCTGCTATCTTCGTTTTTCACCACAGTTGGTTGTGGGAGGAACGGAATCAAGATGGATTTTACGCCGACAGGTCCGGCTCCAGGGCCACCGCCGCCGTGTGGGGTGCTCATTGTCTTATGCAGGTTCAAATGCACAACGTCAAAGCCCATGTCACCGGGGCGGGTAATGCCCATAATGGCATTGGAGTTCGCTCCATCGTAATAGAGTAAGCCGCCTGCTTCGTGAACGATTTCGGCGATCTCAACGATTTGGGTTTCGAACAAGCCGAGCGTGCTTGGGTTAGTCAGCATCAGTGCGGCTGTGTCACTGCCAACAGCTGCTTTGAGTGCTTCAAGATCAACCATCCCTTTATCTGTGGAAGGGATCGTGATCGTTTCAAGTCCTGCTGCTGAAGCACTAGCAGGATTGGTGCCGTGCGAGGAATCCGGCACGATAACCTTCGTGCGGGTCTCGCCGTGGCTTTCATGGTAGGCACGGATCATCATGAGACCGGTCCATTCACCATGCGCACCTGCGGCAGGCTGTAAGGATACTGCATCCATGCCTGTTAGTGCGGACAAGTCATTTTGCAGGGTATACATTAATTCCAGTGCGCCTTGAATGCTTTCTTCCGGCTGGTAAGGGTGGATCTTAGCTAGGCCGGAGAAGCGGGCAACATCTTCGTTGATTTTCGGATTATATTTCATCGTGCATGAACCCAGTGGATAGAAGCCGTTATCTACGCCGAAGTTGCGGCGTGAAAGCGAAGTATAGTGGCGAATGACATCCACTTCCGATACTTCTGGAAGCACGACGGGTTCGCTACGAAGTAAACCTGATGGAATCAGAGATTCCAAGCTTTCTTCCTGCGGCACATCGCATAGTGGCAAGGAATAGGCCGAACGGCCGGGACGACTTAATTCAAAAATTAGACTTTGCTCCGGTTTCATATACAGCCCTCCAGTGCGCTAGCGAATTGGTCGATTTCGTTTTTGCTTCTTTTTTCTGTTACGGCAACTAGCATATGTCCAGCAAGCTCAGGATAATCACGGCCCAGATCATAACCGCCGAGATAACCTTCCTTCAGCAGCTTCGAATTAATAGCGCTCACGCTGCTTCCTTCAGGAAGCTTCAAGACAAACTCGTTAAAGAAGGGGGAGGAAAAGGCAAGTTCAGCACCTGTTAGTTCGCTAAGTTTATTAGCGGCGTAATGGCTTTTACGAATGTTTAGCTCGCCTACTTCACGCATCCCTTCTTTACCCATAACAGATAAGTAGACTGATGCGCAGAGAGCTAGCAGCGCTTGATTGGAGCAAATATTGGATGTCGCTTTTTCACGGCGAATATGTTGTTCGCGAGCTTGGAGTGTCAGAACGAAGCCGCGTTTACCGTTACGGTCAACGGTTTGGCCAACGATACGACCTGGCATGCGGCGCATTAAATGCTCAGCTACAGCGAAGAAGCCACAGGTTGGACCGCCGAGAGAAGCTGGAATACCAAGTGGCTGAGCGTCACCGACTACGATGTCGGCTCCAAGCTTACCTGGTGTTTCTAGTACGCCAAGAGCGATCGGATTTGCACTGACGACGAACAACCCTTTAACAGCATGGATCAGCGGCTCAACGGAGCTAAGATCTTCGATGCTGCCAAAGAAGTTAGGCGATTGCATCAGTACTGCGGCAGTATCACCATCAATGGCTTCAGCAAGCTTCACCTGATCGGTAACGCCGTCTTTATAGTCAATCTCCACTACCTCAAGACCCCAAGCATTAGCCGATGTACGTAACACTTGGCGCGCTTCAGGATGAACGGTGCGGGAGACAATTAATTTTTTGCGTTTGGTAGTACCAGCTGCGAGAACGGCTGCTTCGGATAATGCCGTTGCGCCATCATACATACTGGCATTGGCTACTTTCATACCGGTTAGTTCACAAATATAGGATTGGAATTCGAAGATTGCCTGCAGTTCACCTTGGCTGATCTCCGGTTGATAAGGAGTGTAGGCTGTGTAGAATTCCGAACGGGAAATGACATGGTTAATTACCACAGGGATGTGATGGTCGTATAATCCGGCGCCGAGGAAGCTGGCGTGCGAATCGAAGTCAGCGTTTCGGTCAGCGAGACCTTTCATGTGACGTAGCAGGGCGTACTCATCGAGCGGTTCAGACATCGGCATAGTGCCTTGATAACGGACGGCTTCAGGAATATCGGAGAACAGCTCATCTATGGACTGAATCCCGACGGCTTCCATCATCTCTACGCGGTCCTGTGCTGTCATGGGCAGATAACGGTGCTTCATTAAGGTCTCACTCCTTGGCTTTTTTAAAATATAAGAAAGTACAATTTTCACGCTATACTTTATTCCTTCTATTTCTCGCTTAAAAGCTCACCGTCCTTATATGGACGCTAAAGGCGTTTATACTTGTAAAAAGGGGCCTTAATCACGACAGCCTTAAGCTGCTTGCCACGTATCTCTACGAAAACCTCTGTGCCTATTTCACTGTAAGCTGTATCAAGCAAAGCTAATCCCAGGTTGCGCTTCAGCGTTGGAGATTGGGTTCCGGTTGTGACCTCTCCGATTTTGATGCCGTCTGCATAGACTGGGTAATGGGAGCGTGGAATGCCTCGATCAATCATTTCTAGACCGACAAGACGGCGGGGAAGACCGGCTTCTTTTTGCTGTATCAACGCATCGCGTCCGATGAAGTCCGCTTTGTCCAGCTTCACGAAGAACTGTACTCCAGCTTCAAGAGGCGTGATGTCAGCCGACAGCTCCTGACCGTACAGTGGCAATTTTGCCTCGAAACGAAGCGTATCCCGTGCGCCTAGTCCAGCAGGTGTTAATCCGTGAGGAGAGCCAGCTGCGAGAAGGCCGTTCCATAACGTTGCTGCCCCATCTAGCGGAGCGTAAATTTCGAAGCCATCTTCACCGGTATAACCCGTACGGGAGATCAGTACTTCTAAACCGCAGACGGTTGCGCGTTCGATGAAGTGGAAAGGCTTGAGCGTTGAGATCGGTGCATCAGTAACTTTTGCGAGTATGGTCTCTGCCAGCGGACCTTGCAAGGCGAGCAAAAGCGTCTCGTCAGAGACATTAGTGAGTGTGACTTCACCGAATTCAGAGGTCAGATGCTCTTGCAGCCACTGGAAGTCCTTATCGATGTTGGAGGCATTTACGACAAGCATATAACGGCCTTCACTTAGTCGATACACGAGTAAATCGTCAACGACACCGCCGTTTGGATAACAGAGCAGCGTATATTGTGCCGCACCATCCGTGAGGCGGCTGACATCGTTGGTCGTCATTTTTTGCAAAAAGGCTTCCGCACCGCTTCCAATCACCATGAATTCACCCATATGCGATACATCGAACAGCCCAGCCTGCTGGCGAACGGCTTCATGCTCCTTTACGATACCTGTAAACTGTACTGGCAGCTCCCAGCCGCCAAAATCAATGCACCTGGACTCCGCATAAGCGGAATAGAGATCGTAAAAAGGCGTTCTTTTCAAAGCATCCATGTCGTCACTCCCCTAGTCTAATTACATACGAAAAAAGGACAGGCAGAAGCAATCATGCATAAATGCACTAATCGCTTTCTGCTCTGTCCTTTGTACCTGAGAGTTACCCTGCGTAACTAACCTGCAAGTTTCCCCGTTGGTGACCTGACGCATTCAGCCTCGCGTCTGATGCTCTCCAGAGGTACGTCCGACAAAGGTCCTTTTGCCTGAGAGATTCACCCCTGTTAGGGCTTACTCCTTCGGCGCCGTCTTCAAGTGAGACAGTCTCTCCCTATGCCATCATCCGCAACTGTATTTGTTTCTTATGTCTCCATTAAACGGGTATAGTAGGGCGCTGTCAACAAGAAAAAGTCAAAAAAACGACAAATTTATTTTACTGTTAGTAATATTGACATTATGCTCTGGGATCACTTAGGCTATAACTAAATTTAGAATTCCAATTTGGAAATGAGGCGGCTTGAAATGAGTGAAGTTTTAGATAACCTTCTTTACAGCGAAGAGCATGAGTGGGCACAGCAAGTGGAAGGACGCGTAGTACGTGTTGGGATTACGGATCATGCACAGCATTTGTTAGGCGATATCGTATTTGTGGAATTTCCAGAAGTGGGCTCGGCCATTTCAGCCGGTGACAGCGTTGGTAGTATCGAATCGGTTAAGACTGTATCGGAATTATATTCACCCGTCTCGGGGAAGGTTACCAAGATTAATGACGGTTTAGAAGCAAGTCCAGAGCTAATCAACGATAAGCCTTATGGCGAGGGTTGGATTTTTGAAATTGAAGTGGACGGAGATTATGCTGATGCTGTAAAAGGTCTGCTGGATGCAGCCGGTTATAGAGCGTTGGTAGGAGAGTAATTGGGATTTTTCACTGTATATTAATTTCACCGCATGTGATATTTGTAGCAGCAAGTTTCTGTTTTTGGGGACTTGCTGTTTGGTGTTTTTATATTGATGTGGAATTAGGGAAAACCTCCCTCATTTTAGAAGGATATAGCGTGAAACTAAGGATTTTAGGGAATTTCTCCCTGAAAATTCCGGTAAAACAGCTATTTCTGCCTAAATAGGGTATTAATCAGGGAGGAATTCCCTAATCTTGCGTCTGAACAAGAGAACAGGCGGAAAATCAGGGAGTATTTCCGTAATTAATAGTGGCGAGGCCATTTTTGTATGTTGATAAGCAGATTCGCACTCGGACTAACTAATATACCTATCTCTGAGTACAATCAATATTTTATTCACCCTCTTGAAGCTGCCGCAGCACAATGATCTCTACACGGCGGTTCTTTTGCTGACCTGCTGCCGATGTATTATCTGCGGTGGGCTGGGTATCAGCATAACCTGCGTATTGAAAATTGTCGGGATTCAATCCCTCCCGATCTAAGAAAAAACGAAGCACTGACAGTGCACGAGCACCAGACAGCTCCCAGTTGTCGTTAAAGTGAGAAGCCGAAGATACGGGCGTATTATCGGTATGTCCTTCAATGCTAATCTTTGCGCCGATGTCTTTGAATAAACCAGATAACTGCTGAAGAGCAGGAAAGGCTGGTGATTTCAGGTCTGCCTTACCTATATCAAATAGAAAACGATCACTGAGGGTGATTTCTATCCCCTGTGGTTTGTCAGCAACAAAAATCTGTTCTCCGAGATTATTTTCCTCCACATAGTTTGTGATCACACCCATTAATTCAGCGAGTTTAGCTTCTTGTTCTCGAAAAGCCAGCTCACGTGCCGAAGGTGCTTCATTCTCCGTTTGTTCATCAGATCCATCATTCGGTCTCGCAGTTGCAGCTGCATTCCCATTTCCGTCTGTACTTTCCGGTTTACTCTCAATTGTCTTCTCAGCATCTAAAATACCGTTCCCACCCTCAAGGACAGTGTTTCCAGATTTGAAGGTCTCGGATAATGAGCCTGTCACGATGTTATATTTGTCAGTGTCCAGGCTGCTCATCGCATACAATATAACGAAAAATATAAGTAAAAGTGTGATTAGATCTGCGTAAGTAATCATCCAACGGTCGCGGCTTTCCCGAGTCTCTACACGCCGCTTGCGCCGGTCTCTTTGTCTCATAGAAGACCTCTAGTTTCCGCACGGTCATTCGTGTCCGTGTCTGAGATGAATGAGTTCAGTTTTTTACGCACCAGCAAGGGATGATCCCCGTTCTGCAAAGAAAGAATGCCTACAAGCAGCATTTCCATACTATGTAGCTGGCTTTGACTGCGGGATTTGATTTTGGAAGCGATGGGTAAAAATATTAAATTAGCGATGGCGACACCGTACAGTGTTGCGGTAAATGCAACTGCGATAGATGTACCCAGATTCGACGGATCTGTAAGGTTGCCAAGCACACGAATGAGACCCATTACTGTCCCGATAATTCCCATCGTTGGTGCATATCCACCTGCAGCTTCAAAAATCTTAGCATAGTTCTCATGCTTCAATTCTTTAGCATCCATTTCTAATTCAAGAATCTGTCTTACCTGCTCAGGATCAGTGCCGTCGACAATAAGAAGTAGACCTTCACGTGTAAAAGGGTCCGGATGTTCTTCAGCTTGTTTTTCTAACATTAGAACGCCGCCGCGACGGGCCACGGTTGCCATTGCAATGAGTTCTTCTGCTTTTTCTTCATCATGATCAGGGTTGCTACCGAAAGCCATGCGTAATGCTGTTGGAATGGAGCGCAGCTTAGATGCCGGGAAGCTGATCATAACAGCGGCAAATGTACCCCCGAACACAATCAAAGCTGCATTAAGCTGCAGCAGTCCTGAGAGGCTTCCGCCTTCCCAGAGATAGCCACCGATTAACGCAGCTAGTCCAGCCAATAGGCCGATTATTGAGGTAATATCCATGCTTCAAGCTCCTAACATTTCTATGTATTATGGTTTGCAACGATCTAGTCAACACTGTATAATGAAGGGGAACACATATTCTTATCTTCCATATTTTTTAATTATAAGAAAGTATAAGTTACACGTTATACTTTAATTCTTATAATTCTCGCACAAACGCTTAACGTCTTTTAGAGACGCCAAAGGCGTTTTAGCTTGCTATCGTATGGAGAGAGAACATTCAGACAACAATTATAATATATTAATCTAGTTTAGACGATAGAGGGGAGACGGGCAAATGAGTGATATTGTCGTCAGTACGAAGACTTTTGAATTGGAGTCCGAGTATACACCCCAGGGCGATCAGCCTCATGCCATAGAGGAATTACTACAAGGCATCCGGCAGGGCAAGAAGCACCAGACGCTGCTGGGCGCGACGGGTACGGGGAAGACGTTTACCGTTGCACAAGTTATTTCCAAATTAAACCGCCCGACGTTAGTTATTGCGCACAACAAGACTTTGGCTGCCCAACTGGCGAGTGAGTTTAAGGAGTTTTTTCCGCATAATTCGGTAGACTATTTCGTCAGCTACTACGACTATTACCAACCAGAGGCGTATATTCCCTCCTCCGATACTTATATCGAGAAAGACTCCAGTATTAATGAAGAGATTGATAAATTGCGCCACTCCGCGACAAGCTCCTTGTTCGAACGGCGTGACGTTATTATTGTGGCGAGTGTGTCTTGTATTTACGGCCTCGGTTCGCCGATGGAATACGGAAGCTTGCTCTTGTCATTGCGGGTAGGAATGGAGAAGCCTCGAAATGAGATTTTGAGCAGGCTAGTGGATATCCAGTACCAGCGTAATGATATCAATTTTGTACGCGGAACCTTCCGTGTACGTGGTGATGTGGTTGAGATTTTCCCAGCGTCTCAGGGTGAGCATGCCATTCGAGTCGAATTGTTCGGTGATGAAATTGAGCGAATCACTGAGATTGATGTACTGACGGGTGAACTGATCGGGGAGCGCGATCATGTCGCTATTTTCCCGGCGTCTCACTTTGTCACCAAAGAAGAAACAATGCGAGTGGCACTGGTCAACATTGAAAAGGAGCTGGAAGACCGCTTAACGGTTCTTCGTGACGCAGGAAAGCTTCTTGAAGCTCAGCGTCTGGAACAGCGGACGCGTTATGATATTGAGATGATGAAAGAAGTGGGCTTCTGTTCTGGGATCGAGAACTATTCCGGACCGCTCACCTTCCGTGAACCAGGGGCAACACCGTATACATTAATGGATTATTTTCCGGATGATATGCTGATCATTATTGATGAATCTCATGTAACGCTTCCGCAGATTCGGGCGATGTATAACGGTGACCGGGCGCGTAAGACGGTACTGGTTGAGCATGGTTTCCGTTTGCCATCTGCGCTGGATAACCGTCCACTTCAGTTCGAAGAATTCGAAGAAAAGGTGAAGCAAATCGTATACGTTTCAGCGACACCTGGACCCTATGAAATGGAACACTGCGACACCATGGTGCAGCAGATTATCCGGCCTACAGGTCTTTTGGATCCGATCATTGAGGTTCGTCCTACAGAGGGACAAATCGATGACTTGATTAGTGAAATTCGTGATCGGGTGGAACGAGACGAACGCGTACTCGTCACAACATTGACGAAGAAGATGTCGGAGGATCTCACGGATTACTTTAAGGAAATTGGGATAAAGGTTCGTTATATGCACTCTGATATCAAAACGCTGGAGCGGATGGCGATCTTACGTGATCTTCGTCTCGGTACATTCCATGTTTTAGTAGGGATTAACCTGCTAAGAGAAGGTCTCGACTTACCGGAAGTATCGCTCGTCGCTATTCTCGATGCCGATAAAGAGGGCTTCCTGCGTTCTGAGCGTTCGTTAATCCAGACTATTGGACGTGCGGCCCGTAACTCCGAGGGGCGTGTAATCATGTACGGTGATCGGATGACTGATTCGATGGAGAAGGCGATGAGCGAAACGTCGCGTCGTCGCGCCATCCAGATCGCCCATAATGAGAAACACGGCATTACCCCAACCACCATTAATAAAAAGGTGCGTGACATCATCGAGGCAACGAAGGTTGCCGAGTCCAAAGCGGATTACCTCACGGGTGTTGGTGGCAAGATGAATAAGAAAGAGAAACAAAGCCTGATCCAGCGTCTGGAAGCCGAGATGAAGGACGCAGCGAAGAACCTGCAATTCGAACGCGCGGCAGAGCTGCGTGACGCATTGCTGGAGCTTCGGGCTGAGTAATAAACCTTAAATGCATCTCCGATATTTAAAATATGTAATTGAACGGTGCTGTCCAGGCCGTTCTTTTTGAATAAATAGATGGACGCGTATCCCGTAGGGACAGCGTTCCGCAACGCTATAGTAGTTGTGATAATCTCGCACTTCCCGCTCTTAGCTAGTATGCGCCTAACGTCCAAGCGGTCCCGTAGGGATAAGCGTTCCAAGCACCGCTGTCACTAAGTCCCGTCCCACCAGCCTCCTTCGCCAAAAAGTGCAGGTGTCCAGAGGGTGCAACCCTTGGGGCCCTCCCTTGGAAGGGAGGGTTTGGGAGGGATCGAAAACGCTTTTAATAAAGCTCTGAAATCGTTAAAGCTTTGATATTTGATTCATTAAAGGAGAGGTTCCGTTGGCGAACGAAAATATTGTAATTAAAGGCGCGAGGGCGCACAATCTCAAAAACATCGATGTGACGATTCCACGTGACCGTTTCGTCGTGCTGACGGGGCTGAGCGGCTCGGGTAAGTCGTCGCTCGCATTTGATACGATTTATGCTGAAGGTCAACGGCGTTATGTTGAATCTTTGTCAGCTTATGCACGTCAGTTCTTGGGCCAAATGGAGAAGCCGGATGTGGATTCGATAGACGGATTATCCCCGGCAATCTCTATTGATCAGAAGACAACAAGTCGCAACCCGCGTTCCACAGTAGGTACGGTTACTGAGATCTATGACTATCTGCGGCTGCTTTTCGCACGGATCGGTCACCCTCATTGTCCAGAGCATGGAATTGAGATTACTTCCCAGACCGTTGAACAAATGGTAGACCGGATTATGCAGTATCCAGAGAAGACTCGTTTGCAAATCCTGGCGCCTATTATTTCAGGACGTAAAGGGGAGCACAAAGGACTTTTCACAGACATTTCTAAGCAAGGGTTCGTACGTGTGCGTGTGGACGGTGAGCTAAGAGATCTGTCTGAAGATATTGAACTTGAGAAGAATAAAAAACACACCATAGAAGTTGTTGTAGACCGGATCGTCGTTAAAGACGATGTGGAGACCCGGCTAACGGATTCACTGGAGACGGCGCTTAAGCTTTCGGGCGGTAAAATCCTTGTGGATATCATCGGTCAGGAAGAGTTACTGTTCAGCTCTAATTTTGCTTGTCCGATTTGTGGTTTTAGTATTGAAGAGTTGGCACCACGTATGTTCTCATTCAACAGTCCGTTTGGAGCCTGCACAGAGTGCGATGGACTTGGTATGAAGATGGTGGTCGATCCAGACCTGCTTATTCCTGATGCTGAGAAATCCATTGAAGAAGGTGCTTTTTTAGCTTGGACTGGAAGTACCTCTAATTACTATCCGCAATTTCTGAAGTCCGTGTGTGAGCATTTTAATATTCCACAGAACGTTCCAGTGAGCAGCTTAACACCTGATCATATGAATAAACTACTGCATGGTACAGGTAGTGAAAAGGTTCGCTTCAAATATGAGAATGATTTTGGTCAAAAGAAAGATGCGATGGTTGCTTTTGAAGGGATTATTCCGAATCTGGAGCGTCGTTACCGGGAGACCGCATCTGACGGTATTCGTGAATTTATCGAAGGATTTATGAGTGCTAAGCCTTGTCATGTATGTAAAGGCAAACGTCTGAAGAAAGAAATTTTGGCGGTGACGATCAACGAGCGCAATATTTCGGATATTACCGATCTCTCCATTGGTGACTGTCAGCATTGGTTTGAAGAAATAAAGTTAAGTGAGAAAGAGACAGCTATTGCGAATCTCATTCTTAAAGAGATCTGCAGTCGACTTGGGTTCCTGGTGAATGTCGGATTGGACTATTTGACACTTAGCCGTGCAGCAGGTTCACTTTCTGGTGGTGAAGCGCAGCGTATCCGGTTGGCCACTCAGATTGGGTCGAGTTTGATGGGAGTACTATATATTCTGGATGAGCCGAGTATTGGCCTGCATCAACGGGATAATGATCGTCTTATCTCAACCCTTGCGCATATGCGTGACTTAGGAAATACGTTGATTGTTGTCGAGCATGACGAAGACACGATGATGGCCGCGGATTATATTATTGATATTGGTCCGGGCGCAGGTATTCATGGTGGACAAGTTATGGCGCAAGGAACGCCGGAAGAAATTATGAAAGATCCAAATTCCTTAACGGGTGAATATTTGAGCGGTCGTAAGTTTATTCCGGTAACCGCTAAGCGTCGCGCTACCGATGATCGTTGGATAGAAATCCGTGGTGCTAAAGAGAATAACCTTAAAAATGTGAATGTGAAGATTCCATTGGGTGTGTTTACGGCGGTGACTGGTGTGTCGGGCTCCGGTAAATCTTCGCTTATTAATGAAATACTGTACAAGAGCTTGGCACGGCAGCTGAATAAGGCTGTGAAGGTTCGTCCGGGTCAGCACAAAGAAATTCGTGGCTTGGAAAATCTTGATAAGGTCATTGAAATCGACCAATCACCCATCGGGCGTACACCACGCTCTAACCCTGCAACCTATACTGGCGTATTTGACGACATTCGTGATCTATTCTCTAAGACGAATGAGGCAAAGGTACGTGGGTTCCAAAAGGGACGCTTTAGCTTTAACGTAAAAGGCGGACGCTGCGAAGCTTGCCGTGGGGACGGAATTATCAAGATTGAGATGCACTTCTTGCCTGACGTATACGTTCCTTGCGAGGTATGTAAAGGTAAACGTTATAACCGGGAAACACTAGAAGTGAAATATAAAGGGAAAAACATTTCCGACGTGCTGGAGATGACTGTAGAGGATGCTACAGAGTTCTTCGTGAATATCCCTCGTATTCACCGTAAAATGCAAACGCTGATGGATGTGGGTCTTGGGTACATTAAGATTGGTCAGCCAGGTACCACATTATCCGGTGGTGAAGCGCAACGCGTGAAGCTGGCATCTGAACTATACCGTCGTAGTACCGGCAAGACACTCTATATTTTGGATGAGCCTACAACGGGTCTGCATGTGGATGACATTGGTCGTTTACTAGAAGTATTGCATCGCTTGGTGGATTCGGGAGAATCGGTTCTTGTCATTGAGCATAATCTGGACGTTATTAAGACCGCGGACTATCTCATCGATATGGGACCAGAAGGCGGCAGTGGCGGTGGAACGGTTCTGGCAACAGGAACACCAGAGAAGCTCATTACCGTTACGGAGTCATACACAGGCAAGTATCTGAAGCCGGTTCTGATTCGTGATACGGAGCGGACTAAGGCGCTTATGCTTGAAACGGCGGAAACAACCTAAGCTATAAATAGCTGGGTAATATAACTATCAAATGATAAAGGTCACGGCAATTTGCTGTGGCCTTATTGTTTGTTGTCCGAAATTATTATTTTTCCAAAACAATGGAAAGGTACAATTGCTGGTAGTCACCGGTAAATTAGAGTCATTATCCGTTCTGATGTTAGTTTTCTAGTAAAAGTTAAACGACTCCTATAAAAAAGAAAACCAAATAATAGACGAGATAGGCATATGTGGGGCATGTCCGCAGTAAGATTTAATGAGGAGCATGCTGTTGCTGTAGGTATGCATAATGGGTAATAGAGTAACAGTAAGCTCAAATGGTTCCTTGAAAAATAAATAACTAATTGTAAGCTACATTTAGCTCTATCAAAAGCTTCAGTTACTAGATTGGGGAAAGTATTCCTGAAAACTCAAATCAAACCGACAATCAGCTAATTTGAAGGGGTATCGATTTCGCCGAAAAACACCAAACGTCAATGAACAAAATCATTAATTTATCCAATTTTATAGGGATAAAATATATTTTTTACGACAAATACATAATTTTTCTACAAAACCTATTGCATCGCCCAAATGGTAGCGATAACATAGAAGAGGATATGGGGAATACTGGATCTTGCTTGACAACATTTTTGAGGAGGTAAGGTAATGCTACTTGCAGAAGTTGCCGCGCAAGGACCGTCTAAATTTCATACCTTTGATGTTTTTATGATTTTATTCACTATCCTAATTTTGGTTGGAGTCGTTCGGTTACTGAGAGCTCCCCAGAAGAACAAGTTCGCCATTGCTTTCGGAGCGGTTAGTTTGTTGGTTTTTGTAATCTCTGACTATGCCATGGTGATGCATTGGTTAAGTTGATGAAAGAATTAAATTGAACAGCTTTGCACCAAAAGACTCCTTTAACGCCGTGGGCGCATTGAAGGTGTCTTTTTTCAAATTATATAATGTAAAATTTATCCATGTGCAGAGAGGGTCTGGTGAAGGTTGATGAGGATTGGGGAGAAGCTGGTGAGGAAGGGATTGGGCCTGCTGCTTTGTGGTGTATTGCTGTCAGGAGTATGGAGTGAGTCGGTTTATGCGTTGGGTAGTACGACTAAGGCGGTTAGCGCGGCGACGACAACCCAGAGAAACAAAATCAAAAATTCTACAGTAACAGAAGATCCTATACCAGGAATTATTAAAAATATCACCCCCTCCGTAGTGGGCATTATCGGTAAAGACGATAGTGGCGGAAATAGCGGGCCGGATGATCGGTACAATCTGACGCATGGTTCTGGCATTATTGTGAAATCAAACGGATGGATCGTAACTAATGCACATGTCATCAAGGATCTACAGAATGCCGTAGTTGTGACGTCGGACTCCAAAACCTACAGCGTTAAAGAAACGTATCTCGATGAAGTTAGTGATCTGGCACTGATCAAAATTAATGCAACTTCCCTTAAACCTGCGAGGTTTATTCCATCGACCGGCAAAACCGTAGTTGGTGAGAAGGTAGTCGCCATCGGAACACCGATTAGCTTTTCTCTAAGGAATTCAGCGACTGTAGGGGTTATAAGTGGCCTTAACCGTGAAGTAGCTGCGGCTTATCGCCTGATCCAAAGTGACACAGCGATTAATCCCGGAAATAGCGGGGGCCCACTAGTGAATATGAAGGGCGAGGTGCTTGGAATAAACAGTCTGAAATACTCAGCAGTGGGTGTGGAGAATATGGGCTTCTCTATTCCGGCAGATACCGTGCAGTATATTATGAACCAGCTTTTTAAGTACGGTGAAGTAAAGCACCCGAGTCTTGGGCTGGTACTAGAGCCGAGCTGGTCTACGATTGTAGGATTGCCAACGCTTGATCCACTGACCGTAACCAAGGTGGTTTCTGCTGAAGCACTCAAGGCGGGGATTGCCGAAGATGATGTCTTGTATAGCATTGACGGCCACCGTGTGGTCTCACTAGTTGATATTAATGAATTCTTCAAAACCTATTCTCCAGGTAAGACAGTACGACTGGTTATGCAAAGTGATGGCGATATCGTCATCCGCAAGCTCGTGCTCACTCAGGGCGATCCCTTGTTAAGTGAAGAAGGTTCTGGAACAGATGGAGACGAGCATACGGAAGAGTGATTGATGAGGAAACTTGAGAGGGGGACGGTAAATGGACTTTAAAGTTTTAAAGCAAGGGTTGTGCGTGATACTGACCTTATTATTGTTTTTTACTATATTACCGATACAAGCAGCACGGGCAGCAGAAGCAGACAAGCTACAGCTAAGTCTTAAAGTTGGCAGTACTTCAGCTACGGTGAATGGGAAGAAGGTGACTATCGAGCGGCCTTATATGGAGAACGGAACGGTCATGGTACCGCTCGGGGTTTTTAAAAAGACATTTGGCAGCACGGTTTCCTTAGAAGGAAATGATGTAGTGAAAGTAACGTACGGCTCTCATACAGGGTTGATGACAATTGGCAGTACTAGCGCCTGGAAGGATGAGACTAAAGTTAAACTCAGCTCCGCGCCTCGAATGGTTTCAGGTGTGCTGATGGTGCCGCTCCGTTTTGTAGCGAGTGTACTGGGTGCAACCCTCTCCCAAGGTAACGGTGGTGAGCTGATCATTACCTTAGTTCCTGCAGACAATGAAGGAGATATGCCAGTGGATACTGGTATTGATAGCGATGTGGGGAAGACACAAATTGGGAACAGTTATTTTCAATGGACACTAAATTATCCGTCTGGACTGATTGCTGGAAATAGCGGTGGAGATGAGAGTGTGGCTACATTCTCCAGTGCGGACGATCTTTATTATTTGGAGATCCATGCAAGTGATCAGGCGGTTTCGGTGGATGCAGATGGGCTTCTGGAGCAACTAGTTCGGGAAGTCGAGGAAGGTGGGGAGTTGATATTAGATCGAGAGTCGTTCCCTAAAGCCTCTGTACCCTATGCGCGTTTGGTTAGTAAAGATTCCAGCGGAGCACTTTGGGAAAGCAGGCTGATCTATGCGGAAGGTAGACTTTACGAGATTTATTTGACCGATGAAAAAGCCACTCATTATAAAGACTTAGCCAAATATGCGGGTTTGCTGAGTTCCTTTCGACCCTCTTTTGATATCAAGGATAACAAAATCCGTGATCTCTCTACCGTAAAGAACGGTCTGAGTGAAGCCTATAATGAGGACTTTGGCATTTCACTGAAGGTTCCTGCGGCTTGGAGTAAGGATGACCAGCATTTCTATTATGAGAGTAAACAGGGAAGTCATTTGACTGTGGCGGTCTCGTCGGCACCTGCTGGTTCTACACTAGAGAGCTGGGCTGAAGATTTGAAGGCAAAAACGCAAGAGAACTTTGTAGCGGACGCTTATGTTTTTAAGGATAGCATGAAGTCTGAAATCTCCGGCGTACCTGCACAAATAAGTGAGACACAGCTGAATTTCGGCATTGGTTGGACGACAGAATATCAGGCAATCGTGCTCAAGGATGGGTACCGTTACTATTTTGAATATGTGACACCCGCTGGACAAGAAGACGATAAGGCCAAATTTAAAGCCATTATAACCTCTATTGATATTGATTTTGATCACATGAAGGAGAACTTTGGGCGACTCGCTAGCGATGATTATAAGACGCTCAAGAATAAAACGATAACCAAAGTATCCAAAAGATACGGTTATGCCATCGACATTCCGCGTTTATGGATACCCAATCAAGATGTATTCGAGACACAGTCGGTAGAATATCGGTTCATCGGAGGACGCTTCCAGATTAATTCAAAACCAGAGGGTACCGTGGATTATACGGTTAATGTACTCAAGGATTCTTATCAAAATAAAAATAGTGATCCGAAAGGTCCTCGCATTGAAAGTATAGTGGAGTCTACCTTTGCAGGGGTTCCTGCTACAATCCTTACCGTACATCAAATCAAGAATGGTGTTCCTGTCCGCAGTAAGCAAGTTGTTTTTGGTAAAAATGAGGTGGTTTACACGATTACTGTTACGCTGAATGATGCCAATGCTACTGCAGAACAGCAAGCGCTGCTGGATAAAACGCTGCAATCGTTTCGATTTACGGGGAATGAGTAGTTTAGAGTTGTGTGGAGTGTGTGGAGTTCAGGACTAACTAATAGTAGAGTGTAATTCAATTAGACGAAGAACGTCCTTGTTGCCGATTTGGCGCGGGGCGTTCTTTCTTTATATAAATGTTGGTAAACACATGGCGCTTAGATGTGATATTTGATACAATTATCAAGTTAAGCAACTAGAAATGACCCGCCATATGGCGGTTTGGGAGGATATAAATGAAAGAGCAACAAATACGCAGAGAAGACGTGGAGCTATTGGCACCTGCAGGTGACTGGGACTGCATGCGTGCGGCGGTAGCGAACGGAGCAGATGCTATCTTTTTTGGCGTAGAGAAGTTTAATGCACGGGCGAGAGCGAACAACTTTCGCATGGACGAGCTGACGGAAATTATGGCGTTTTTGCATAGCTATGGTGTGAAGGGTTTCCTGACCTTTAATATACTGGTTTTTGAAAATGAATTGTCTGATGCAAAAGAACTGATTGACGCTTGTGTAGATGCTGGTGTGGACGCGGTGATTGTACAGGATTTAGGTTTGGTCAAAATGATCCGTGAAATCTCACCGGATTTCCCGATTCATGGTTCGACACAAATGACGATCACTTCTCCGGAGGCGGTCGAGTTCACTAAGCCTTTCAGTTTGGAACGTGTGGTACTGGGCCGTGAGAACAATCTGAAGCAAATTAAGACAATTGGGGAGCAAGCCCGTCTGCCGATGGAAGTATTCGTGCACGGTGCCTTATGTGTCTCTTATTCGGGTCAATGTCTGACTTCGGAAATGTGGGGCGGACGTTCCGCCAACCGCGGAGAATGCGCTCAAGCTTGCCGTCTGCCTTATGATCTGATGGTGGATGGAGAAGTTAAACCTATGGGTGATGTGACTTATTTGCTCTCCCCTAAGGATTTGGCTGCCATTGATCTTATGCCGGAGCTGATTGAGGCGGGCGTAACTTCTTTCAAAATCGAAGGGCGCCTCAAGAGCCCGGAATACGTTGCGAATGTAGTTAGTAAGTATCGTAAGGCAATTGATCGGTATTTTGATGGCGATATGTCCAAACCATCGAAGGAAGAAGTTCGTGAACTGCAACAAAGCTTCTCCCGCGGTTTCACGCATGGTTTCCTAGATGGAACGAACAATAAAAAGCTCGTAGACGGCACTTTCCCGAAAAGCCGTGGTGTATATCTCGGAACGGTTGAACAAATTCTTCGTGATGGCGTTGTCTGCCGTATTCATGCACCGCTTAAGCGGGGCGATGGAATCGTGTTTGATGCAGGCGATCCGACGAAAAAAGAAGAAGGCGGACGCGTTTACGACCTTCGTCGTAAAGGTGTGAAGCTCGAAGGTGAAGCCGGAGAAGGCTGGATCATCGACATCGTAGCCGGTCGTAATGATGTGGATCTGCGTCGTCTAAATGTCGGTGACCGCATTTGGAAGACAAATGACCCTGCGTTAGACAAGGCGCTGCGCCAGACTTATGAAACCGAGAAGCCGTACCGGGTATTCCCGGTACATGTGCGAGTGCAGGGCTGCGTCGGCGAGAAGCTGACCACCTGGTGGACGGACGTTCAGAAGAACGTTACCGTCCGTGTGGACTCGGAGCTCGCGCTGGAAACAGCGCAAAAGCGTCCGATGGATGCCGCGCTGCTGGAAGAACAATTCGGCCGCCTGGGCGGGACCGTGTTCCAGCTTGACGCGCTAGAGTCGCATCTGCAAGGCGACGTGATCGTCCCTATGCGCGAGCTGAACAGCATCCGCCGCCAAGCGGTGGAGCTGCTTGCGGGCGAGCGCCCGAAACCGCCCGTGTACGTGAAACGGGCGATCGAGGTCTACGGCGACGCTACCCGCAGGGGCGTCGCTCCGCAGCGCGCTGGTGAAGCGGAGCTCACCGCGCTGTGCCGCAGCCTGCCGCAGGTGCAGGCTGCGCTCGAGGCCGGCGTGAGAAACATCTACGCCGACTTCGAGTTTATCAAGCAGTTCCCGGCAGCGGTAGATGCGGTACGGGCTGCAGGGGCCAGCATCGCGCTGGCCACACCACGCATTCATATGCCAGGCGAGAACGGCTACCACGCCAATATCCTGCGGCTGCAGCCTGATGCCGTGTTAGTACGCAACACCGGCGCGCTGTATTATTATCTGCGCCGCCGCCAAGAGCAGCCTGATGCTGTGCATCCTCGTCTAATCGGCGATTTCTCATTGAATATCGCCAATCATAAGGCAGTGGATCTGTTCCTTGAGGCAGGCTGTGACATGGTAACACCATCCTATGACCTGAACATTCAGCAGATGGTTGACCTGCTTGAACATAGTGATACTTCTCGTATGGAGATCGTTATTCACCAGCATTTGCCGATGTTCCACACAGAGCACTGTGTATACTGTACCTTCATGAGTGAAGGCACAGACTTTACGAACTGTGGTCGTCCATGTGAAGAGCATCGCGCTTCCCTGCAAGACCGTATTGGAATGTCACATCCAGTTCGTGTGGATGAAGGTTGCCGTAATACTGTCTATAACGCAGTTGAGCAGTCCGGTGCAGAGTATTTGAACAATTTCCGTGATCTAGGCGTATCCTCGTACCGCGTGGAGTTCCTGGAAGAGACACCAGAGCAAGTGGCTGAGGTAATTAGCCTGTACAGCCGCGCACTGCGTGGCGAAATCTCTGGTACACAGGTATGGAAGAGCTTGAAGGCTACCAACCAGCTGGGGGTAACACGGGGACAATTGGTAAACGCGAAGTAATAAAGGTTAAAGAAATAGGGCTAGGTGACTACCGGAGGATACTCTGGAGTTGCTTGGCCCTTTTTTATAGATATCATCTCGTCCTCTTTGTTACTTGCATATACTAGATAATATATAGGTGAGAGTTAGTAAAGTGTTTGAACTTGCGATGAATGCTTTATAATTTCTTCTCTCCGGTTTGTTTGGAATAGATATACAAATATAACAAACACTCTGATATTAATCTGCTATAACTGCTATAATTAAAGGAAATATGCCATTTTACTTTACAGAGTATTTAAAATGGAAGAGTAACCGACAGAAGGAGTTAATGTGATGAAGATCCGTAAAGCCATTATCCCCGCTGCAGGTCTTGGTACCCGTTTTTTGCCTGCAACCAAAGCAATGCCTAAAGAAATGTTACCGATAGTAGATAAACCGACGATCCAATATATTGTCGAAGAAGCAGTTGCTTCAGGAATTGAGGATATTATTATCGTGACAGGGAAAGGGAAACGTGCGATTGAAGACCATTTCGACAACTCTTTTGAACTGGAGTTTAACTTAGCAGAAAAGCAGAAGTGGGAACTTCTTGAATCCGTTCGCAAATCCTCCGAAATGGCTGATATCCATTACATTCGCCAAAAAGAACCAAGAGGTCTCGGTCACGCGATTTGGTGTGCGCGTAAATTCATTGGAAATGAGCCGTTTGCAGTTCTGCTGGGTGATGATATTGTCGAGTCGGAGAAACCTTGTCTCAAACAGATGATGGAAGTATATGAGCAGTATAAATCCTCCATCGTGGGCGTCCAACCTGTGCCTTGGGAAGAAGTTTCCCGCTATGGATTAGTGGATGGGACTGAATTAGCTGAACGGGTCTATAAGGCCAATCGCCTTGTAGAGAAGCCGAAGAGAGAAGATGCTCCTTCTAATCTAGCGATTCTGGGACGATATATCTTAACTCCACGTATCTTCGATATGCTTGGCGAGCAGCAGGTGGGTGTAGGTGGAGAGATTCAGCTTACGGATGCCATCTCCCGCTTAAGTGAAGTGGAGCGGATTATTGCTTATGACTTTGAAGGCAAACGTCATGACGTTGGTGAGAAGATGGGCTTCATCCAGACTACTATACATTATGCACTTCAACATGAAGAGCTTAAAGATGATTTACTTCGTTATATGAAAGAGCTTGTAGATTGTGAAGTTGCTAAGGCAGGTTTATAAGTAGAACTAGTATCATCAAAAAAAGCGTACCACTGTAATCACAGTGGTACGCTTTTTCCATTTCATTCTTTTTAAAACTTTGAATTTGCGATTGTCTCGACCTGTGCTGCTTCCGCAGGATCTGCTGCAATCAGCTTATCATAGATCGCTTGATCCTCATTGTTTGATTTTTTCAATGCAGCAAGGTACCAACGGGCTATTTCACGATTCGTTGCATTCGTATAATCGTCGATAAGACCAAGCTTTAAGGTCTTAATAGCATTTTGTAACTGCCCGGACATTAACTGAATTCTACCCGCATTTAGAGCAATACTTGGTGTAAGGGTTTCATGATCACCAGCAACTTGGTTGTAAGCCTGGAGTCCAATCTTGAGATTAAGCAATTTACCTGCATCATCTTGCCCGGCACGAGCTTGTTCTGCCAGTTCGTAAGAACGGCTGATGAGCGCATCATACCAGTTCATATCCCACAGCGTTCCACTGCTAATGATATCTGCGTAACTTTCATTAAAGCCAAGCTTCAAGGTTGCAGTGGCAGCTTCTGCTTGTCCAGAAATCTGCTGAATTTTGGCGATGTTTAATGCAATCGTTGGTGTTACCGAGAACGGACGTCCTTGCAATTGCTCAGGTGGAAGCGTCTTTAGGTGCTCTATACCAGCAAGAACGTGCTCATAGGCTTCAAGTGCTGCATTGAAATATTCCTGTTTCTTAGCTTCATCTTTTTGGACAAGAGCTTGTTGTCCTAACGTGAGAGAACGACTAATTAGAGTATCGTACCACTCTATATCCCAGTTGAACTTATCAGCATTGTTACGGTAAACACCGT
Source organism: Paenibacillus sp. G2S3 (assembly GCF_030123105.1). Taxonomy (NCBI): domain Bacteria; kingdom Bacillati; phylum Bacillota; class Bacilli; order Caryophanales; family Paenibacillaceae; genus Paenibacillus; species Paenibacillus sp. G2S3. Next base: position 6,114,752 of record NZ_CP126095.1, on the reverse strand, counting down.
AAGCAAGATCATTTTGGCCTTTTAAGTCATAATAGCTTACTAATTGAGCTAGAATATTTTTATTGTATGGCTCATCTTTTAGTGCGCGAGTCAGTACGTTATAAGCCTCATTTAGAAATTGCTCATCTTGGTTCTGACTAAAAACCTGTTGATCTAAAGAGGATAGGTACAAGACTGATTCTGGATGACCTGGACGTGTTTTTAAAGCCTCAGTTAATGGTTTCTTAATTTCCTCGTAAGAATTACTAACCCCGATTAAATTTTTACCCTTTATGGCAGCATTACTGGAACCGATATAGTTAATCGAGAGGAATAGCAAGAATATAGTGCCTACCGTGAGAACAGCGGAATATCCAAGCCGCAAACCAGTTTTATTCCAACTTTTACGTAGCTGTTTGCTATCCATTACAACTGCCATGCCCGCCAGTCCAAGGAAAACGAGTATTCCCATAAAGGCATAACTCATATTGAAATCAAGTAGACTATGCACAAGAATGGATAATGCAATGATTAGATAAAAGAAACCATTCTCAAAATCATTTTTATCGCGTTTCACATACCCACGAATGTACTTATAGAAAATATACAAAATGAACCCCATAAATACGATGAAACCAAGGATTCCAACCTCGATCAAGTATTGTAAAAAGAAGTTGTGCACTTGCCGGCTAGTGTAAGGGTTGTTCTGATAATGCTCGTATAGTGAGGACCATCCTCCACCACCAGCACCAAGAATCGGGTAGTCCTTAACTACCTTCATCGCATCTTTATAAAAAGTAATCCGTTCAAGAACACTATGTTGCTGGAAATTGATGTTCTCAAGACGAGTTGCCATATTAGTAGGTAAGATATTTTTTGCACTTGTACCTATCAGGAGGAAAGCTACAATTCCGACGAGAGCAACAGAACCAAGCGGAATCCATAAACCTGTTAGTTTACGTGAAGACCAATTACTGAGCTTCTCTTCCAGCCAAGGGGCGAAAAAACGCTGAATCACCCAAGATACCGCAGCTACAGCTATTGAAGCTCCAAGCAGGTATCCCCAGCCTTTTAAGGCGCCGGAAGAAGTGAAGTTCGTATTTAACTCTAAACCTAGGTTAGTCACTGGAGTCGTAATGAGCAACGAAGCAATACCAGCGACACCAAGATGAAGAATCCAGAGAATTTGCTGTGTAGGTTTCAGAAATAGCAACAGCAATATAAATACGACAGGTAGCAATACAAGACCACCACGAGATAATGTTAATAAGATTGATACAATGATGGGAACTAACATAAAGCTATGTGTGACCGTTCCATACCATTTTTTAGAGCGAATAAGAGCAAATATAGCTACAAATAGAAAAGCCATTAGGAACGCTGCGTAGGTATTTGCATATTGAAAGATCGAAGTCAGACGAAGTCCGTTAGAGTCCGTCATTACTGCATCTAAGTAGATATTATTTCTTACGGTGTTTGAGAACCAACCCACTAGAGCTCCCGCTAGTTTGTTACTCCCCAACCAATTTAGTAGTCCAAACCCTACTATGAAATAAGCAATTGCTAGAATGGCATTTTGAATGACAACATTTACTTGCTTTTGCTTCAAGAGATAAAAGGCTATAATGAAGACTGCAACATACATGCTCTGAATAAACAACATATTCATCGCCATATAATGCGAAACTGCGACAAACAATGATAGAGCATAAGTCAGAGGCAGTAATATTGAAGCTGAAGCCACTAAGTCCCTCTGTTCATCTAGTTTGAATTTTTTGTAGTATAAGCCAACACAGACTAGCAGCAAAAGTCCACTTACTAGTGATGACACATATATAGGCTTCTCGAAGTCTAACTGCTGTCCGTTAAATAATCCCACTTGAAATGGGGCCCAACACAAAAATAAAATGAAAGCAATAACCAATGCCCATATCGGACTTGCTATCTTATCAACATTTCTCGACTGAGCAGCGTTTTTACCGTATACTGGTTTCGACACGTTATAATCTCCTTTTCCTGTAGGTACGACAATATTTTAGCATAAGAAGATAAGATAAGTCACCCAAGCTACATAGTAAGTGAATCGTGAAATAGTGAAAGGATGGATTGATTTGAAAGGAATTATATTAGCTGGTGGATCGGGGACGCGATTATACCCCTTAACAAAAGGAGTTTCTAAACAAATACTTCCTATTTACGACAAACCAATGATTTACTATCCCCTGTCTGTACTAATGCTTGCAGGGATTAGAGAAATACTTTTCATTTCAACACCACGTGACTTACCCGTATTTAAAGAGCTATTTGGAGATGGGAGTCAATTGGGGATGAGTTTCTCCTATCAAATTCAGTCTGAACCAAGGGGGCTTGCTGAAGCATTTATACTAGGCAAAGATTTCATAGGAACTGATAGTGTCTCGCTAGTCTTAGGAGATAATATTTTCTATGGTCAACGGTTCAGTGAAATATTGAAAAGAGGCTATACCTTGCAAGAGGGTGCATTGATATTTGGCTATTATGTCAAAAATCCTGTTGATTTTGGGGTAGTTGAATTTGATGGGAATAATCAAGTTTTATCTATCGAGGAAAAGCCGAACAATCCAAAATCCAATTACGCGATTCCAGGATTATATTTTTATGATAATGATGTCGTGGATATTGCTCGAACGATTCAACCTTCAGCTAGAGGCGAATTGGAGATAACTGCGATTAACGAAGTTTATTTAAATATGAATAAATTAAAAGTTGAACTTTTTGGTAGAGGTATGGCATGGCTAGATACAGGAACTCATCAGGGATTACTGGAGGCTAGTAATTATGTGGAAGCCGTTCAAAAAAGGCAGGGGCTTTATATAGCTTGTATTGAGGAAATCGCATATCGAATGGGGTATATTAATGCTACTGATTTACAAGAACTTGCAAAGCCGTTGCTTAAAACTGAATACGGTCTTTATTTAATAGATATAGCCAATAGCTTGTAAAGGAATATGATAATGAAAATGAAAAAAATCAAGATTTATTATTTTGTCGGAATAATGTTATTGATTGGTGCTGCTATCATTTTAATCAGTAATTACAGTAGTAAAAGTATTATAGATTCTGATTTTAAGTTAGCTGTGAATCTACTGGTGAAATCAGATACTCCACAGGAGATAAAGCTTTATTATAAGGAAAGTGAAGAAGGTACATTTAATGAGGATCAGACTCAATCACAGACTGCTAATCCCGGCAAAAAGGAATCGTTGACCTTTAGCCTTCCCCCTAATGCCAATATTTTGAGATTAGATTTAGGTGGGGAAACGGGTGAATTTGAGATTTATAACATAGATGTCAAAGAAGGATTAGTATCTGCTTCTTATGATATCGGTTTGTTATTGAGCACAGAATCTCGGTCAGACTATATCATTTCGGTTATAGAAACTAATAACATTCTTAATGTTATAACTAAGGGAGAAGACCCTTATTTTCTGATGGGTGATGTTAGAGACTTGGTTTATGAAGTGAAACATGACCTGTTGAATCAGATATATAGAATAGCTCTTCCAAGTGGAGCATTCATTTTATTTGTTCTAATTCTTATGAGAATACTTAAATCAATAGGATACTCGTATCTCAAGGAGTTTATAAAGGACATTGTTAGCTCTCGCACTTTAATATTGAAGCTAGCTAAAAATGATTTTAACGCAAGATATAAGGGGTCTTTTTTTGGGATAGCGTGGGCAGTAATATCTCCGTTGCTTACAGTTTTGATTTATTGGTTTGTGTTCCAAGTTGGGTTTAAATCCTCAAATATTGAAGATATCCCATTTATACTATGGTTTATTCCAGGTATAATACCATGGTTCTATTTCTCGGAAGCTTTAGGGGTAGTTACCAGTTGTTTTCTCGAGTATAGTTACTTGGTTAAAAAAATGGTTTTCAAGATTAGTATATTGCCTATAGTTAAGTTACTATCTCTTATAACTATAAACTTATTATTTGTAGTACTTGCTTTTATTTTCTATTTTGCATACGGGAATTATTTCAATTTGTATAATTTCCAAATATTTTATTATTACTTTTGTTTGCTTTTTCTTACTTTTGGTATTACGTTATTCACCTCTTCGGTGATGGTATTCTTCAAAGATATGAGTCAAGTTATTGGAATAGTTTTGCAATTTGGATTTTGGCTGACACCTATTGTATGGAATATGAATATCCTTTCTCCAACCATTTCGAAGTTTTTTAAATTGAATCCAATGATTTATATAGTTGACGGGTTTAGAGATACATTTATTTACAAGCAGTGGTTTTTCGATAAGCCATTGTACACTCTTTATTTTTGGTGTGTCAGTATTTTAATTTTATTTGGCGGGATGATTGTTTTCAAAAAACTTAAACCTCACTTTTCGGATGTTTTATAGGTGAGAGGGAGGAAATATGGATTTAGCAATAGAAGTCAAAAAATTATCTAAAGTTTACAGATTATACAATAAACCTGTAGATCGCTTAAGAGAGGCATTGAGTATTAGTAAGAAAACGTTGCACACTGATCATTTTGCTCTGCAAGATATTTCATTCACTATTAATAAAGGTGAGTCTATCGGCATAATCGGTAAGAATGGGTCGGGAAAATCTACACTATTAAAATTAATAACAGGTGTACTTACACCTACTGAAGGGACAGTTAATGCTAATGGCAAGATTGCAGCCTTATTGGAATTAGGAACCGGGTTTAATCCCGAATATACAGGTATTGAAAATATATATCTTAATAGTACAATGATGGGGTTCTCTAAAGAAGCAATAGATGATAAGGTCCAAGATATAGTTAAGTTTGCGGACATTGGGGAATTTATTAATCAGCCCGTAAAAACCTATAGTAGTGGGATGTTTGCAAGGTTGGCATTTTCAGTAGCGATTAATGTAGAGCCTGACATCTTAATTGTTGATGAAGCATTGTCTGTTGGTGATATTTTCTTTCAAAGTAAATGTTATAAAAAGTTTGAGGAATTCTCCAACAAAGGAAAAACACTGATATTTGTAAGTCACGATATGGGAAGTGTAATCAAATATTGTGCTAGATCCATTGTATTGCATGAAGGGAAGTTAGTTGCAGAAGGACCTTCAAGAGAAATGGTCGATGTTTACAAGAAGCTATTGAACAACAACATTGACGATGAAATAGAGACAACGACGATAGAAGAGGATACTTCAGAGGTTTTATGGTCAGATAAACTAATTAATAAAAATCCTAACTTTATTGAGTATGGGAATAATGAAGCGAAAATTTTTGATTTTGGAGTTTTTGATCAGAAAAAAACACCTATAAGTAGTGTTATCGGGAAAGAATCATTCTTTATAAGTATGAAAGTTGCCTTTAATACAACGGTTGTCGATCCAATTTTTGCTTTTACGATTAAAGATATCAAAGGAAACGAAATTACTGGAACTAATACAATGTACGAAAAAATAAATACAGGTACTGCAATAGAGGGTGACGTATATGATATCTCATTTGAACAGAACGTTCCACTTCAAAACGGAGGATATTTAATTTCACTAGGATGTACCGGATACAACAATGGTGAATTTCAGATTTACCACAGGTTATATGATGTACTGCATCTGAATGTAATATCAGAAAAAGATACAGTCGGATTTTTCAATATTGATTCATCAGTGACATTGAAAAAAAATAATCGATAATTTAATGGGTGAAATAATGAAGAGTTATTATGTGAATGATGTTTATCTTAATATGGAGTTTGCTCCTAATGACAACTTATATAGCGATGGTGAGGTTGAGGACAGACTTTTGGAGATCTTCAAAAGCGGTCAGGATTACAAAGCAATTTTAGAACAAAGCGACGAGTGGGCATTACTTTATCATTTATCAGAACGACGCCATAATATTCTTAATTGGTATGACTTTGAAAAAGGTTCGAATGTTCTAGAAATAGGTGCTGGCTGCGGTGCGATTACTGGTTTGTTTATTGAAAAAGAAATGAATGTTACTTGTATAGAGTATTCACATAAAAGATCATTAATTAATGCCTACAGAAATCAACATCATAAAAATCTAGAAATTATTGTAGGCGATTTTAATGAAATTACGTTAGAAAAAAAATATGACTATATTTCTTTAATCGGTGTTTTTGAATATTCCGGGTTAATTAGCAAAGGACAATATTCAAATGTTGATTTCCTGAAAAAAATCAAAAGCCTATTGAAGCCAGATGGAAAACTAATTATTGCAATTGAGAATAAATTGGGTTTTAAATATTGGGCCGGTTCTGTGGAAGATCATTTAGGGAAACTTTTTTTGAGCATCGAGGGCTATGATCGTAGTAAAGGAGTAGAAACATACTCCAAACAAGAATTAAAGTTTCTTCTGGAGAGTAGTGGATTTAACGATACTGAATTTTATTATCCTGTTCCTGATTATAAATTCTGCACACAGATTTTCACAGACAAATACCTTCCTAAAGTGGGGCAGGTCAACGATATAGTGGCAAACTATGATAGTCCAAGAGTTAGTTATTTTAATCCAGTGAAATCGATTAATAACATTATTAATAGTGGATATTTTGATGTTTTTTCGAATTCGTTTTTAGTGTTTGCAAAATTTTCTTAATACAGGATGGGTTTGAATATGGGGATTGAATATATTAAACATTCGTATAATCGAAAAAAGAAGTATCAGATCAGAACTGTTATTAAAAATTGTAATGTGGAAAAACATCCGATTTATGCTGAAGGCTTTGCACACATACAAAAGATTTCCGAGAATTACAAATTGCTTAATGCTGTTTATAATAACATCAGCATATGCAGCAGTGAGCTGTTTGATGATCATATAAAGTTCGAATATATAAAAGGGCAAACCTTAAATGAGCGTTTGCTTAAGCTTACTGATTCGTATGATAAAATATCATTTCTTGCTGAACTTTCTGAGATTACAGAGAAAATGTACAGTTCTAAAACAAAGACACCTTTTAATTATTCTGATGAATTTGAAAGTGTCTTTGGTACCGAATACAAACAACTGCTATCCTCTTGTAATTTGGAGAGCTTTTTGCACAGTAATATAGATACTAATTTTGATAATATTATTGTAAGTGATGAAGATAATAGTTGGTATATGGTGGATTACGAGTGGGTATTTTCATTTCCTATACCTATCAGATTTATTCAATTTAGAAGCTTGTTATACTTTTATACTACTAATTCTATGATGCTCCAAGAATTCATCTTGTTTGATGAAATACTGAAGCATTTTGGGTTTACAAAAGTTGAAGTTGAAGTGTATTCGGATATGGATAATAATTTTATTCGTTTTATCTCAGATAAAGGGAATTTGTTTGATAATTATGCGAAAAAAAGTGTCAATCTTGATCTTCAAGCGGAGTTATTAAAAGTAGGTAATATATACTACAGTCAACTATATATAGTTAATGCTGAAGGCATGATCGATGAGAAGGTAAGTATTATAAAAAATGTTATGCTTTCAGGTAAGCCTAATGAAGATATTATACTAATGTATGAAGGGTTGGATTTGTCGGAAATACGAGCGTTTCGTTTTGATCCGCTGAATCAATCCTGCTTTATAAAAATAAATAAGATATATTGTGTTTTTGATGATAAGAAGTACCCTATACCATACACTCAAATGAATGCATACTTAAGCGAAGAAAGTGGAATGGTCTTTATATCGGATGATCCACAAATTTATTTGGATCTTGATAAGATAAAAACAACAACATTGAAAGAAGAAGGGGAATTCACTTTAGTTATTGATTATACAATTATTGATATTGAAATTAGTGAAAGACATAAGTATTTCCCTCTGATGAAGAGCTATAATGAGATTTATGCTTCAAAACTCATATCAGATGAAAAATCTTCAAATTATTCTCAGGAAGTTATTTCATTACAAAATGAGAAAGTAATCCTAGAAGCTAGTTTACTTCAGGGACAACAAAAAATAAATTCTTGTTTAGAAGTGGAAAAAAAGTATTTAAGTGAGTTGGATTTAAAAGAAATGGATATCAAAGAATTGAAGGAAACGATAGAATCTATGAAGTTTAAGAACAAAATAAAAAAATGGATTGGGAGATAACTTTGAATGGATATATCAATTATAATTCCAATAAAAAATGGAGGAGATAAACTAGACGAGGTCCTAAATAAAGTATTTAATCAAAAAACAAATTATATATATGAAGTGATTTTAATAGATTCTGGTTCTAGTGATAACACTCTGAGTATTGTGGAACAATATAAGGTTAGACTTTATCACATACCGAAAGAAGATTTTGGACATGGAAAGACAAGGGCGTATGGGGCCTCTCTATCTACGGCGAAGTTTATAGTTTTTTTGACACAGGATGCTGAGCCGGTTAATGAGTTTTGGCTTGAGCATTTAGTTAATGCGTGTTCTTTGCGAGAAGATGTAGTAGCATCATTTGGGGCACATCTTCCTTATGAAGAATGTAATCCGTTTGATAAGAGAGATATAGTAGGACATTTCAAGAATTTTGGGAACAAGATCGATTTCCATTTTATGGATGATGAAGAGAGATATAAGAATGATGAAGGCTACAAACATTTCATTTGTTTTTTTTCTGATAATAATTCGTGTATCAGGAAAGAAGTGTTTGATAAATATCCGTACGAGGATGTTGATTTTGCAGAAGATCAAATTTGGGCGAGAAGTGTAATAGAAAAGAAAATGAAGATTGCATATACACCATATTCTGTAGTGTATCATTCTCATAATTATGATCTTAAAACATATTTCAGAAGATATTTTGACGAATATAAAGGAATTTATGAGGTTTATCAATATAAGATATTGAAGTCGTGGGTATATATTGTTCCAGCTATTATTAAACATTATATAAGTGATAGACGTTATATTAAACATTACGTGGAAGAAAATCGTAATTATTGGATGAAATATGCATTTCTGCGCAATACCTATCGCTATGTAGGAGGGTATTTGGGTAGCAACTACCATAGATACCCTCAAAAAATAAAGAACATTTTGGATCGGAATCTCTCACAACAATATATGCAGAGAAATAAATAAATAAATTAGATTGGTGATGATTGTATGGATGTCAAAGCGATTAAAAGAGTTGCTAAAAAGATATTGCGTTTGCTAAAGACAGAGAATCCTGGTTCTTTAGCAAACAAAGTGAAACAACTTGCTGTTAAAAATGATATTATAGCTCATTATTCTTTCATTGAGTCATCTGAGATGGATTGTGAAATAGAGAGTTTTAATTTGAATTTTAACGGAACTATGACTATCAATTGGATTATACCTGAGATGGGGATAGGCTCAGGTGGACATATTAATATATTCAGATTTATTAATCAGTTAGAAAGAAGAGGACATATTAATAGAGTTTATGTTATGAATGGAAATCGCTTTAATAGTAATGAATCTCTTCGAAGTTTTCTAATAGCTCATTATAATTTATCTCCTGAATCTAGCACGCTTTTTTATAATTCTGTTAATGATATGGATTATTCCCATATAACCATTGCAACTTCATGGCACACAGCTTATGAAGTCAAGAAATTCAGAAAAACTTATGAGAAATTTTATTTTGTTCAAGATTTTGAGCCTGTGTTTTACTCTGTAGGCACAGAATTTATTCTGGCTGAAAATACTTATAAGTTCGGTTTTAAAGGAATAACAGCCGGGAATTGGCTTTCTGAAAAATTGGAAAGTGAATATAACATGAGATGCCAGTCTGTTGGGTTTTCTTATGACAAAGACTTGTATATTCCCACAACTAAAAGGCAACCAGAATTAAAACAAGTGTTGTTCTATGCACGGCCAGTAACTCCAAGAAGATTGTTTGAAATGGGATTATTAATATTGAATGAATTACACAAGATACGCCCAGAGACCGGAATCATTTTTGCAGGTTGGGATGTAAGTAACTATGAAATACCATTTCCTCACTTAAATGCTGGGAGTGTATCAATTAACGAGTTGCCTGATTTATACTCTCAATGTGATTTGGGATTAGTTCTTTCTGGTACTAATCTGTCTCTTCTACCGCTAGAAATGATGGCCTGCAACTGTCTGGTCGTTTCAAATAAAGGACCTAATGTTGAGTGGTTATTAAATGAGGGGAATTCCTCTTTAGTCGATATAGATTATAAAGCCATTGCAATAGAGATGGCACGTTTACTCGACGATGATGCTGAACGTCAAGAAAAAATAAAAAAAGCATATGATTTCGCTATAAATACGTCGTGGGATAAAGAAGCTGATAAATTTGAATTATTCTTAAAAGAGGAGCTCTTAAAAAAATATGAACAAGATTAAGTGTTTAGTTTTGGGAGCAAATGGTTTTGTGGGTTCGAATCTTGTGAAAGAACTTTCGAAATTAAATGACTTATTCGAAATAACTACTTTTTCTAAAGAGTCTGAAGTAATTCCCAATGTGAAATGCGTAAAGGGTGATTTCACTAGAGAAGCAGATCTAATGGAAGCTGTGAATAATATCGATGTAATATTCCATCTCATTAGTTCTTCTAATCCTGCGCGTTCGGAAGCAAATCCATTTGAAGCTTATCAAGTAGACTTGTTACAATCCCTGAAGTTATTAGAAATTGCACGTGAACGAGGTGTGAAAAAGATTATTTTTGTCTCCTCAGGTGGGACAGTATATGGTAATCATGAATATTTGCCTATTGATGAGAATCATCAAACAAATCCAATGAACAACTATGGAATATCAAAATTGGCGATTGAAAAACTTCTATTAAAATATAATAAGAGTTATGGTATGAAAAATTTAATATTAAGACTTGCTAATCCTTATGGTTCTGGGCAAAATAAGAACAAAAATATTGGCGCTGTTACAATATTTTTGAGTAAAATATTAAATGAGGAAACAATAACCATTTTTGGTGGTGGGAACACTGTTCGAGATTATATTTATATTGATGATGTAATCTCAGCTTTGATAAGCTCTGCTACTTACTTAGGTGTTGAAGAGGTATTTAATATTGGAACAGGAAAAGGAACATCTTTAATTGAATTAATCTCTTTGATCGAGTATAAATTGCAGAAAAAAGCGATCATTGAATATGTGGATTCTAGATCTATTGATGCTGAAGTCAATATATTATCGATAGACAAAGCTAAAAGGGAACTTGGTTTTTATCCAAAGTATAGTCTTGAGCAAGGCATTGATAAATACACCGAATTTATGAGCATGAAGTAATTGCTATGGAGGTCTTATTTTGAATCATTATAAAATTCAAGTGTTACTCTCTATATATAATGGAGAGAGGTATTTAGATGAACAACTTGGAAGTTTAATGACTCAAGAAGATGTGGATATCCATGTATTGATAAGGGATGACGGATCATGCGATATGTCAGTTAATATAATTAATGAATATATTAAAAGATACCCTAATAATATTACTTTCTATACCGGAATGAATGTTGGTGCGAAACAAAGCTTTTTCAATTTAATTGTTAAAAGTTCTGAGGACTTTAATTATTTTTGCTTCTGCGATCAAGATGATGTTTGGGATAGTAGAAAAATTATAAACGCAATCAACCTAATAAGAGAAAATGATCTAACACAGCCTATACTTTACTGCTCTTCTACTAAAATGGTGAATTCTCAATTGAAATTCATAAATTCATGGCCTAATCGGCCTGATAGGGAGTTAACCGTATATAATGCAGTTCTTGAAAACATTGCAGTAGGATGTACTATAGTAATGAATGCAAATTTAATGGTTTTAGTAAAAAACAATCTTCCCAAAAATTATGGTAATGTTATTATGCATGATTGGTGGATCTATTTGTGTGCTTCTTGTTTTGGAAAGGTCATATTTGATCCTAGGCCGTTTATTCTTTATCGTCAGCATAATGATAATTTACTTGGTGGTCAGACAGAAACCTTTGCAATCAAATGGAAGAAAAGATATACGCGATTTGTTAGGAATTATTATGGGAAGATGCTGAGTACTCAAGCTGAAGAGTTCTTTAATATTTATATGGATCAATTGCCAAATAAGGAAAAAACGGATCTTAGAACATTTATAGTTAAACGGGATCTGAATTTCTTTAAAAGGATTAGCTATGTATTGAAGACACCTATGTACAAACAGAGGCGCTTAGATAGTTTTTTTTACCGGATTAAATTTGTTTTACGGAAGTTATAATTTGGGTAAGTTTTTCAACAAAATACTTGGCAGAAAAAACAAAGCTGAAATACAAGTGGGAGATGTGATATGTCCAGATTCACAAAGCTATTGAAAATAAATGCACTACATATATTTATAATAGTCGCATCTATTTTTGGGGTGTTATTTGTATTTATTACACCACCATTCCAAGCTCCTGATGAGCAAGTTCATTTTTATAAAGCCTATGCAGTTTCTGAGGGTCAGTTCCTTTGCTCGAGTGAAGGGGATTCTTATGCCGGGAGTTACTTACCATCTAACATTTCCGAATTCGTAAATAGTACTGATATGACTAGTACAAGTAGAAATATTGAAACACTAAATAATGCATCCAAGTATTATCCAAGTAGTAAAAAGGTGTTCTTTGAACACTACAGCAGTTGTGTATATAATGCAGCGCCTTATTTACCACAAGCATTTGGAATTCTTATTGGCAATATTCTAAATCTAAATTTAATGTGGATCTTTTACTTGGGTAGACTAACAAATTTATTAGTATACATAATGATTTGTGCTATTTCCATCCGATTGATACCGCGTTTAAAGAATGTAGTAATGTTATTAGCATTAATGCCTATGTCCTTACATCAAGCTGGATCATTAAGTGCAGATGCTTTAACAAATGCTACGGCTTTCTTATTACTTTGCTATATTCTATATATTAAATATAAGGAGGATAGCTTCGTAAACCGGAAGAACCTTATAATCATTGCGATACTCTCCATGGTTTTAGGTTTACTGAAGATTACTTATTTTCCGTTATCGCTTGCAATATTCCTAATTCCTCATACTAAATATAAAACTATAAAGAACTATCTCATAATAAATACTCTTATTGTATGCTTAGCTACTGTCTCAGCAGTACTTTGGATGTTTTTCACAAAGTCTATGAATATCTTTTTCCCTGTAGATACAGCGGTTCAATTAAGCAACATATTACAGAACCCTTTAGATTACGGCCAATTACTAGTAAAGAATATTTTTAATTACGATAATTTGTATTTGCAGTTTATAGGAATATTAGGTTGGTTGAGCGTTCCATTACCAATGGTAGTTTACATTCTGTATTTTATAGCACTATTTGTTGTTGCTTTTGTAGAAGGGAGTAAAGAAAGAGAATATACTGAGGGCAGAATTCTTTCAATTGTTCTCAGCATAGGTATATTTATTATTTGTTATATACTTATTGAAACCTCATTGTATTTAAATTGGCCTCAAACAAGTCCCGTGATTGTTGAAGGTGTGCAAGGAAGATATTTTATACCGATAGTTTTGTTGTTCTTTTACGGATTATATTTACTGGCTCCAACATTTATTAAGTACTCTAAATGGGTAATATGTATTATTCTAATTGCTACTTTGCTTGTTGCATCAGGAAAAATGCTTCAGCACTATTATTTTTTTGGACCTCAATATCAATTGTTAGAACCCGATAATAATCACTTTATTGAAGGTGGGATATTGGCGGATACAGAGATAAATCAATATATCAAAGCAGAAAACAATAACCTAAGTGGCTTTAGCGTATATATATCTACCTTCGAAAAACAAATAACTAGTCCATATAAATTAGTGCTGCAGGACGCTAAGGATCGGAGTACTATTCGGGAAGTTAACTTAGATGTGAGTAAAATAATAGATAATGCCTATTATGATATTTCATTTGAACCTATTGCGAAATCCAAAGGGAATAACTATATTATCTCCATTTTCCCAACAGAGTCTCAGGTTCTTTCACCCATTACTTTCCAGTTGAGCAAACCTAATATATATACAGATGGTGATTTATTTATTAAAGGAGTTAAATACGAAGAGGACATAGTTTTTAGACTTCTGTATTAGAGTATTATTCTAGTGAAGTTACAAGAATTCATGTTCAATAGAATTATCAATAAGAGTGAGGGAGCTCCTTATATGAAAGTATTAGCAATCATACCAGCATATAATGAAGAGGGGAATATTGAGGAACTAATATCTAAATTAAAGGAGATCAACGTTGATGTATTAGTAATCAATGATAAATCTACTGACATGACATTGAAGATTCTCGAAAAAATGCAAGTTAATTATATAGATTTACCTTGTAACTTAGGTATTGGTGGGGCAGTTCAGACGGGGTATGCTTATGCAGTGAAGAATAGATACGATATTGCAATTCAAGTAGATGGTGATGGACAACATAATCCAATGTTTATTAAGAATTTAATAAACCCAATTATTCAGAATGAAGCAGACATGGTTATAGGCTCTAGATATATCAACAAAGAGGGCTTTCAATCAACATTTATGAGGAGAGTTGGTATTAAGTATTTTAGTTCATTAATAAAATTGGTAACTGGTAAAAAAATTACTGATCCGACATCTGGCTTTAGAGCCTGCAACTTGGAAGTTATTAATTACTTTTCTGTTTATTATCCTGTTGATTATCCTGAACCGGAGTCTATAACTGCTTTGTTGAGAAAAAATTATAGATTGATGGAGATTCCTGTAACCATGATGGAAAGAAAATCCGGACTGTCTTCTATCAATTTTGTTAGATCTATTTACTATATGGTTAAAGTTACATTGGCTATATTGATTGAGACTATCAGGAGAAATAAGAATTTTAACAAAAGAGAAGAGTTGCAAGGGGTTGACGTATGATTGCCTTGAATTTGCAAATAATTTTGATAGTTGCTAGTATTCTTTTATTCATATTTTTTGTTACAAAAATTAAAGCATATAAAATAGAACTAAAGTATACTATTTTGTGGATGTTCATAATATTTATTAATATTTTGCTTGCTTTATTTCCGGGAATTTTAACGTTTTTATCCGATTTATTATATATTGAGACTCCAGTAAATACTTTGTTTTTATTTGGTTTTTTAGCATGTTTTATGATTTTATATAGCTTATCTGTCTCTGTGTCGAAATATTCGATTAAAATTAAACAGCTTTCACAGGAAATAGGGTTACTTAAGAATGAATTGGAAAAATATAAGAAGGATAGTGCAGAATGAATCTTATGGGACTAATTCAATCTAATATAGTAAAGCAATTCATAAAGTACGCAATAGTTGGTGTCATAGGAACAGCAGTACAGTCGCTAACGCTAATCTTGCTTGTAGAGAAAATGAGTGCGAACCCTTTATTAGGATCAGTTATTGGATTTATATTTTCTTTAATAGTGTCTTACTTTATCAATGTTAAGTGGACATTTAAAACAGAAAGAAGGTCTTCTTTTTTCTATAAGTACATGATTGTATCGATTTCAGGCTTAGGTATTAATCTTTTAATAATGTTTCTAATGGTTAATTTAATTGGCTTATGGTATATTTGGGCTCAAATGGCAATTATTATAATTGTTCCAATTAGTAATTTTTTTCTTAATCGTTATTGGGCTTTTGCGTAGTAAAAGCTAAATGAAAATATGTATACAGATTAGGTATGAATATCACCTTGAATTTAAAACATATTGGACAGTTACTGAGTAAGATATACATCAGAGCGGTTCTAATAAATCTGTATGGTGATTTTTTGATCCAATATAAATATTTAAAAGTGGGAGGCTTTTAGATGAAAGCTACAGCCTTACAACTAAAAGGTGCAAACATGTTAGAGCCTGTGGTTCACGGTGACAAACGTGGATTTTTCATGGAAAGCTACAACGAAGAAGTAATGCATAAGCTCGGCGTAAACTACAATTTCATTCAAGACAATCAGTCCCTCTCTGCAGACGTTGGAGTGCTGCGTGGTCTTCACTACCAGCTGAATCCCAAAGCTCAAACGAAATTGATCCGTGTTCTAACTGGAGCTATTTACGATGTAATCGTTGATATCCGTCGTAATTCCCCTACATTTGGTCAATGGGTTGGCGTAATTCTTAGCGAATATAACAAACGCCAACTGCTTGTGCCGAAGGGCTTTGCACATGGATTCTGCACATTGGTTCCGAACACCCAAGTGTTATATAAGGTGGACGAATATTATTCCCCTGAGAATGATCGCGGCATATTATGGAATGATCCAGCGTTAGGTATTGATTGGCCGACTTCTAGTCCGATATTATCGGATAAAGATCAACGTCATCCTGTACTGAAGGACGCAGAACTTAACTTCGAATTATAAACATAACATTTCATTGAACAAAAGGTGGGCTATAAATGAAACTGCTAGTTACCGGCGGAGCCGGATTTATCGGCAGCAATTTTGTATTATACATGCTGCAACAACATCCTGATTATCAAATCGTTAACGTAGACGCGTTGACGTATGCAGGTAATTTGGAGAATTTGAAATCAATTGAAAATCATCCGAACCACAAGTTCGTAAAAGCAGACATTACAGATGTACAGGCAATGGATGCTTTGTTTAGCCAAGGTGTGGATGTAGTGGTGAATTTCGCGGCTGAATCGCATGTGGATCGGAGTATTTTGGAGCCTGAAGTGTTTGTAA
Organism: Paenibacillus sp. G2S3; assembly: GCF_030123105.1. NCBI lineage: Bacteria > Bacillati > Bacillota > Bacilli > Caryophanales > Paenibacillaceae > Paenibacillus > Paenibacillus sp. G2S3. Next base: position 6,098,123 of record NZ_CP126095.1, on the reverse strand, counting down.
AGACGAACGTGCTTGGAACACAAGTACTTTTGGATGCAGCGAAAAAATACAGTGTTACTAAATTCGTTCAGGTTTCTACGGATGAGGTTTACGGATCACTTGGAGCAACTGGGTTGTTTACTGAAGAAACTCCTTTGACTCCGAACAGTCCTTATTCGGCCAGCAAAGCGGGTGGAGACCTGCTTGTACGTGCATACCATGAAACATTCGGACTGCCAGTAAACATTACCCGCTGCTCGAACAATTATGGCCCGTATCAATTCCCTGAAAAACTAATTCCGTTGATGATCTCTCGCGCACTTGCGGATCAAGCGTTGCCTGTTTATGGTGATGGGATGAATATTCGCGATTGGTTGTATGTTGAGGATCACTGCAGCGCGATTGATTTGGTTATTCATGAGGGCGTGAATGGCGAAGTTTATAACATTGGTGGCAATAACGAGCGCACGAATGTGCATATTGTAAACACGGTACTTCAAGAATTGGGCAAACCCGATTCTCTGATTACTTATGTTCAAGACCGCCCAGGTCATGATCGCCGCTACGGTATAGATCCAACTAAGATTATGAACGAACTGGGATGGAAGCCGAAACATACATTTGAAACAGGTATTAAAGAAACCATCCAATGGTATCTCAATAACCGTGAATGGTGGACTCGCATTCAATCTGGGGAATACCAGAAGTACGCTGAATTACAATATGGCGATCGTTTGGGAGAGTCTCTATAATGGCTCAACTTAAGGTACTTGTTACAGGCGCGGCCGGACAACTAGGCCAAGACGTAGTTTTACTACTCCAGGATCAAGGTCACCAAGTGATGGGCTGCGACCGTCAAGAGGTGGATATCACCGATCTGGATCAGTGTATCCAGGTTATTGGTGAGTTTGGACCGGATGCTGTCATTCATTGTGCTGCGCATACTGCAGTAGATGCGGCAGAAAGTGACATCGATGCAGCTTATTTAATTAATGCAACGGGCAGTCGAAACGTAGCGCTAGCTTCTGAAAAAGCTGGAGCTAAGCTGGTGTACATTAGTACGGATTACGTATTTGATGGTTTGGGAGTACAGCCTTACCATGAGTATGATAATACAGATCCTAAGAGTATATATGGTAAATCGAAGCGTGCGGGCGAGGTGCTCGTTCAATCCCTCTCTTCTAAGTATTTCATCGTACGCACATCATGGGTGTATGGTAAATACGGGAATAACTTTGTCAAAACAATGCTAAAGCTTGGTCAAGAAAAGCCAATGCTTCAAGTAGTCGATGACCAGAAGGGTTCGCCTACCTATACAGTCGATTTAGCTCGGTTTTTGCTTGAGCTTATCCAAACTGAAAAGTATGGAGTATACCATGCGTCAAATAGCGAATCTTGCACTTGGTTTGAATTTACACAGGCTATTTTTGCAGAGGCTGAGGATATTTTGGGCTTGAAATTCACTGCCAAGCTTGAACCGTGTGCGACAGAACAGTTCCCTCGACCTGCACCGCGTCCCCGTAATTCAGTGATGGAGCATTTGTCGATACGTACTAACGGTTTTGAGGATATTCGACCTTGGCGTGAGGGACTAAGAGATTTCCTTCTGGAGCTAAAAGAATAGAATAATAACCATTGAAACTCCCAAATCGTTTATAACGATGCGGGAGTTTTTTGTATTCTTTCGCTATAATAGGAAGGGAGTAGGTAGTTAACAAGAAATCACGAAGTCGAGGATACCCATGAACAACAAATCAGTTAGTGTACATATCGTCACCTATAATAGTACTGACGACATCATAGATTGTATAGAGGCAGTAATGGCACAGGACTATTTGGTCAAAAAAATTGTCGTAGTGGACAACGCTTCAACTGATGGTTCGGCGGATAAGGTCAGAACGTTCTATCACCAGTTTAACTCGGACTCACCCGCTGCATTCTTGGTGGGGCATGAAGCTATGAACTCCGCAAGGGAGATAAAGCAATATCCAACAATTGACCTTCTGGAGAATGAGCTTAACACAGGCTTCGCCCCAGCCCACAACCAAGCCATTGCTGCTACGGAAACAGATTACGTGCTCGTCCTTAACCCTGACCTAACGCTGGCACCAGACTATATCTCCAGGCTAATCACACAGATGGAGAATAATCCGCAGATCGGCAGCGCCACAGGCAAGCTTTTGCTGAAGGCGGATCATGGGCTGGTAGACAGCACAGGTCTCCGAATGAACAGAGCACGCCGTGCATTTGATCGCGGTGCGGGTGAGCCAGCTGACCAATGGACGCAATCGGGTCCTGTATTCGGTGTATCTGGAGCGGCTGCGATGTATTCTCGGCGGATGATCAACGACATAAGTGTTGATGGCGAATTTTTTGATGCCGACTTTTTTGCCTATAAGGAAGATGTGGATGTGGCTTGGAGGGCGGAGTTATTCGGCTGGCAGGGATATTATGATGCAGAGGCGATCGGGTATCATGAACGTGGGTGGAAAACGTCTGGCCGTAGCACCAAACCGATGTTCATCCGACGAATATCTTACATTAACCGCTACAAAATGATCTACAAGAATGAATCTGCTCGAACTATGTTGAAGACAATCTTCATTTCTCTCCCCTATGAAATTGCCGCTCATGGTTATATGCTTCTGAGAGAGCCACAGTTAATTACAGCGTGGAAGTCCTTTTTCACTCAGCTCCCAGCGTTAAAAAAGAAGCGTGAGTATATACAAGCCGTGATAAAAGAGAGAGAGAAACACAAAAACTAAACCTAATCTGGTAAAACCTCCCTGAAACGTCACCTACTCTCAGGGAGGTTTTATGTTATAATTATTGTCGGTAGATTACTATATTTGTCAGGAGCGTTACGCAGTGAATGTAGATGTAAGCATACTTATTGTTAATTACAACACATGTCGCCTGACGATGGATTGTCTCAGGTCGGTGTATGACTCAGAAACGAACTATTCCTATGAAATTATTTTAATAGACAACAATTCCCATGATGATTCGGTAGAGAAGATTAGTAGAGAGTTTCCAGGTGTAATGTTGATCGCAAATAACGACAATGTCGGTTTTGCCCGTGCCAATAATCAGGGGATGGAAGCTTCATCCGGACGGTATGTGCTGCTGCTGAATTCAGATACGGTGGTACGTAAGGATACGCTAGAGACGATGATCTCCTTTATGGACAGTCGGCCTGATGTAGGAGCGTCAGGGTGTAAGATTATTTTACCGGATGGGTCGCTAGATAAAGCTTGTAAGCGGGGATTTCCTACACCGTCTGCATCCTTCTATTATGCTTTTGGATTTAGCAAGCTGTTTCCGGATCGTCCGAGGTTTAACGGTTACCAGTTAGGTTATCTGAACCCTGATCTTGATTACCCGATAGATTGTCTGGTTGGTGCGTTTATGCTGCTGCGGCGGGAGACGATTGATCAGGTGGGTGGATTGGATGAAGAGTTCTTTATGTACGGTGAGGATTTAGATTGGTGTTATCGTATTAAAGAGGCTGGTTGGGAGATTTATTATTATCCGAAGACTTCTATTGTGCATCTTAAAGGTGGCAGCGCCAGACGCAGACCGTTTAAGATCGTCTATGAATTCCACCGGGCAATGATTTTATTTCATCGTAAGCATTATAGTAAGAAGTACAACAGTATGATAAATGGAACAGTATATGCTGGAGTTGGCGTGAAGTTCGCACTTTCGCTTTTGCGGAATGCCTTAACTTCTCCTAAAAGAGTTCCATCACCTGCACAGAGTCTTAACTCCACTAATGAAACAGGTGCACGTAACGAAAAGAACACTGAGGTGAATTTATGATTCGGCGTAATCAGAAATTTTTAACACAGCTCTATATGGTTGCTGACTTTATTGTCATCCAGATCTCTTTTTTAGCGGCTTGGTGGCTTAAGTTTAAAAGTGGATGGATGGATTTTTACAATCCGTTGCCTGTAGAGTCGTACGCTTACTGGAGTATGATTTATGGCGGAGTTGCAGTGTTAATCGGTATATTATTGTCACTGTATTTGCCTAAACGTAAGAAACGTTTTGTCGATGAATTTATCAAGATTTTCCAAGTTCATATCATGAGCATATTCATTTTACTCGGTCTGATGTTCTTTGTGAAAGAAATCGATATCTCTCGTACCTACCTTGCTATTTATATGGGATTTAACGTTCTTTCTATTATGCTGTACCGTTATGTGCTGAAGAAGATGCTTAAATCTTTTCGCGAAAAAGGCTTTAATCGACAGTTCGTACTTATCATCGGCGCAGGTACACTTGGTAAAAGATTCTATAACAATCTGGAGCAATACCCCGAGCTCGGATACGAAGCGATTGGTTTCTTGGATGACTATCATACTTGGGATGGAATTGAGGAACAGCGCTATAAACCGATTCTAGGAACGGTTGACCAGTTGTCTGGAATGCTAGAGATGCTGCCTGTGGATGAGGTTATACTCGCGCTGCCACTTGATGCGCATTCGAAGTATCCTTCAATTATTGCGGCTTGTGAAAAAGCAGGCGTACGCACATTGATTATCCCTGACTTTTTCGACTACTTACCAGCCCGTCCTTACTTTGATAACTTTGCAGGCATGCCAATGATTAATGTTCGTGATATTCCACTAGATATGACGGGTAATAAGATGGCAAAACGATTGTTTGATATTGTGTTCTCTTTGTTCGCCATTATTATGATCTCTCCCGTGATGCTTATCGTGGCTCTTGGTGTTCGTCTGACCTCTCCGGGACCGATTATATTCCGGCAGGAACGTGTGGGATTGAACCGTCGTAATTTTATGATGTATAAGTTCCGCTCCATGAAGATGCAGCAGGACGGCGAAGAGGATACGGGCTGGAGTACGCGAGAAGATCCTCGTAGAACTAGATTTGGTACCTTTATTCGTAAGACAAGTCTGGATGAGCTTCCGCAATTTTTTAATGTGTTACTGGGACATATGAGTGTAGTTGGTCCTCGGCCAGAACGCCCATATTATGTAGAACAGTTCCGTGACGAAATTCCAAAGTATATGGTAAAACACCATGTACGCCCTGGAATCACAGGTTGGGCACAGAGCAATGGACTTCGCGGTGATACTTCCATCGAGGAGCGGATCAAACACGATATTTTCTATATCGAGAACTGGTCTTTACTGTTCGACATTCGAATTATTTTTAAAACGATTCGCAACGGCTTCGTCAACAAAAATGCTTATTGATTCCTGCACTTATTCAGATTTGCTAAAACTTTAATTGGATCCCCGTTTCTACCTATGGTAGAGCGGGGTATTGTTTTTCTATTGGTTTTATAATCTAAACTTTGCAAAGGAAACTCTCAACTATGGATAAGAAAAAGATTGTTGCTACTGTAATTGTAATTGGAGCTCTTATCATGTTATTTGTAATCGCTTTTAGTAATGAAGACGAACAGCCTGCAAGTGGTTTTGAGGCTCACAAGGTCGTAGCACATGCCATGGGTGGCATTAACGGCCATACATACACCAATGCCTTTGAAGCATTTGTTGCTAATTATGCTCAGGGAACTCGTGTATTTGAAGTAGACTTGTTATTATCGGCTGATGATCAGTTAGTTGGTAGACATGAGTGGTCAGGCAATATGAGCAAGCTTTTAGGTCAGTTGGATGTTCTTCCTGCTAATAAACAAGGGGTAGTACTAGATTATAAGGAATTCATGAACAGTCCAATCCTGAATATATACTCCCCGATCGATGTCGAGAAGTTGCTTGATCTGATGCAGCATTATCCAGATGCCTATATCGTGACCGATACGAAAGAAATCAAACCCGAACTTATAAATAAACAATTTACACTGTTGGTAGAAGCGGCACAGGATCGGGAACCAGCCATATTAGATCGAATTATTCCACAAATATATAACCAGTCGATGCTTGATGAGATTAATAAGATGTATTCTTTTCCAGAAGTGCTTTATACCCTATACCAATCCAAGGATACGGATGAACAAGTTATTGAGTTTGTTAAAAAAACAGGTGTGGATATTACAATGCCAGTTAGCCGAGCCACCAAGAGCTTTGTTAAAAAGCTGAAGAAGGCTGGCGCTCGTGTGTATGTTCATACAGTAAATGAAGAAGATGAAATTCGGGAGCTGTCCCGTATGGGAGTGGATGGTTTCTATACTGATTTTGTGCCCGAAGAGGATTTAATTAACATTACAGGTTTACGGTGAAATCTTAGACCTCATATTACCATAAAAAAACACGAAAAAATGTTCGTATTTTTGTTCGCTTTAAATTGACACACCTGCTGCGCTGGCATAGACTAGATCTATATCTTTTGCGGCGGCAGGAGTGTCTTTGTCTTGCCCAAATGACTATTAAGGATGATTCTCATGAAATCAGTGCAGCAAATGATCAAACCTTGGCGGCATGTGTTTAAACTAGACCCTGACCGGATGATTTCGGATGAGGATTTGGAGGCCGTTTGCTTTTCTGGCACGGATGCCATACTGATAGGGGGCTCAACAGGAGTAACCTATGAGAATACAGTGGATCTCTTATCAAGAGTAAGAGGGTTTGAGTTACCCTGTGCACTAGAAGTATCCGAACTTGAAGCTGCTGTGCCCGGATTTGATCTTTATATGATCCCTATGGTGCTTAATACGCCTGATCCAGCCTGGATCGTAGGCCATCATCGCCGAGCTATTGAACGCTATGGATTTATGATTCCATGGGATTCGTTATTAACGGAAGGCTATATTGTGCTGAATAGCGACTCTTCCGTTGCGCGGATTACAGGGGCCGAGACGGCCATTGATGCTGAAGAAGCGGCTGCCTATGCCCAGGTTGCGGACAGGCTGATGTCACTGCCGATTGTTTATCTTGAATACAGCGGTAGGTTCGGGGATATGGAGACCGTGCGGACAGTGCGTGAAATGGTGGAGCGAGCCCAGCTTTTTTATGGTGGGGGCATTACTTGTGAGGCAGAAGCCGAGCAGGCAGCAGCTCTATGTGATACAGTAGTGGTCGGCAATATTATTTATAGTTGTGTACAGCAGGCGCTGCTAACAGTTGCGGCTGTGAAAAAGACAGTACAAGAGCAATTCGATTAAAATATAAGAAAGTATAAGTTTCACGTTATACATTATCCTTATATTTTTCGCATAAACACTTACCGTCCTTATAAGGACGCCAAGAGCGTTTATGCTTAGTGGTTATTTTTAGGACTACTTATGATGACTTGACGTGCGGACAGAGCGGAGGGTCGGAGGGATTCTGGAGAAACGCCAGTGGTCGCCTTTAAAGATCCATTTCAACCGATAATCTCTTTATTGGAATCAAGAAATTGGGCTTTAACAGCGATCGTAAGAACCCTCCGAACCCGTAGTGGCTTGTTCTCGAACGGTTAATCGCTAATTTTGAATTTTAGCTCTTAATGATTTGTAATTTCATTTTTAGAAAGGAGCATGTTACACATGCAACTTATTAGCATACAAGACGCAGTAAGTCGACTGAATCCTCCACAAAGACAGGCTGTGGAAACTACTGAAGGACCACTTTTGATTATGGCTGGTGCGGGCAGTGGGAAGACGAGAGTGTTGACTCACAGAATTGCCTGGCTGATTGCCAATCGAAAGGCGCCGCCTTGGGCGATTTTGGCGATTACGTTTACGAATAAAGCCGCGCGGGAAATGCAGGAACGTGTATCTAAGCTTGTCGGACCTGAGGGAAGGGATATCTGGGTATCTACCTTTCACTCTATGTGTGTTCGGATTTTGCGGAAGGATATTGAGCGGATTGGCTTTACCTCCAACTTCTCCATTCTGGACTCTACAGATCAGTTATCCGTAATACGTAACTGTATGAAGGAACTGAATATTGATACGAAGAAATTCGAACCAAAAGCTGTGCAGGCTATCATTAGCGCATCCAAGAATGAGCTGATCACTCCGGCGCAGTATGAGCAGAAGGTTGGCGATTATTTTGAAGGCTTAGTTGCAAAGGTATATAAGATGTATCAAAGGCGTCTAAGAAGCAATAACTCGCTTGATTTTGATGATTTGATTATGAAGACGATCGAACTGTTTAAGGAAGTTCCCGAGGTCCTTGATTTCTACCAAAAGAAATTCAAATACATCCACGTGGATGAGTATCAGGATACGAACAGAGCGCAGTATATGTTGTGCCGTATGCTCGCTGATAGCCACCACCGGATTTGCGTGGTAGGGGATAGTGACCAGTCCATTTATCGCTGGCGCGGAGCGGATATTACGAACATTCTCAATTTTGAAGAGGACTATCCAGAAGCGAAAACCATTCTTCTAGAGCAGAACTACCGTTCAACTGCTAATATCCTAAATGCAGCCAATGGAGTAATCGCGCTCAATAGTGGACGGAAGCCGAAGAGGCTGTGGACCGATTCCGAGGAAGGCGCCAAGATTAAGGTGTATCGGGCGGACTCCGAGCATGATGAAGGGTATTTTGTAACCGGGGAAATCAGTAAGAATGTGAAACAAGGCCAAGCCTACCAGAATCACGCGATACTGTATCGTACGAATGCCCAGTCACGGGTAATAGAGGAAATTCTGATTAAATCAGATATTCCGTATCAAATCGTAGGCGGGATTAAGTTCTATGATCGTAAAGAAATCAAGGATCTGCTCGCGTATTTACGCCTGTTGTCTAACCCTGATGATGATATCAGTCTGACACGCATTATTAATGTACCTAAGCGGGGATTAGGGGATACAACGGTTGGCAAGCTGGCAGCTGCGGCTGGTGAACGAGGTGTTTCTATTTTCCGCGTACTGCAAACTGTAGATGATTTGGGCTTTGCTGGGCGGACACGGAATATGCTAGTAGAGTTCTACGATATGATTGAAGCTCTGCACCGTATGGTGGAGTTCCTGTCCGTAACCGAACTGACGGAAAAAATACTGGAGATGTCGCAGTACCGTTTGGAGCTGCAAAATGAAAACACACTCGAATCTCGCTCGCGACTAGAGAATATCGATGAGTTCCTGTCCGTGACGATGGAGTTTGAAAAAAATAACGAGGACAAGTCGCTTGTCTCCTTCCTCACAGATCTTGCGCTTATCGCAGATATTGATAGTGTGAACGATGATGAAGAGGATCGTAGTGATGCTGTTGTCTTGATGACGATGCACAGCGCCAAAGGTCTGGAGTTCCCAACGGTATTTATCGTCGGGATGGAAGAAGGCGTGTTCCCGCACAGCCGAGCCTTCCAAGACAACGATGAGCTCGAAGAGGAACGCCGGCTTGCATATGTAGGGATCACCCGCGCCGAGAAACAATTGTTTCTCTCTTGCGCGCGGATGCGTACGCTCTTTGGGCGGACGACGGCGAATCAGCCGTCCCGCTTCATTGAAGAGATTCCGGAGGAGTTGAAGGAGGATACCGCTAAGACGCAGGATCGCTTCCAACGCGGAGGCACGGAGGTAGGCGGTGCTTATGGCGGACGCGGCTTCAGTGGCGGCAGTCGTGGGAACTTCGGCGGCCGAGGTGGAGCCGCTGGTGCGGCGCCGATTGGCAGCGGAAGCACAGCGTCAGCAGCGACAAGCAAGAGCAGCGTGACCGTAACCTCCGGCGGCGCTCAGCGCGCTACTGGAGCAGGGGCTGCAGCAGCTGGCGATTACAAAGCCGGTGATAAGGTTTCGCACGGCAAATGGGGCACTGGTACCGTTGTAGCTGTAAAGGGCACCGGGAATGATACGGAGCTGCAGATTGCTTTTCCGGCACCAGTGGGTGTAAAACGACTGCTTGCAGGGTTTGCACCGATTACCAGGGTGGAATAATAGTAGGAAACGATTAACGAACGGATATTTAGACCACGCTAACCATTAGGAAACTTATTGACGGAGGGATGTACCTGCATGGATGCTATGCATGTGATGGAAGAGCTTGTTGCGGAGTTAAATAATTATAATTACCACTATTACACGCTGGATGCTCCGCTAGTCAGCGATAAGGAATACGATGTTTTATACGACAAGCTTGTAGCACTGGAGGCTGAGAGTGGCTTCGTACTACCGGATTCACCTACACAACGTGTAGGTGGAGAGCTGCTTAAGGGCTTCACGCCGCATCGGCATCTGGCTCCGCTTTGGAGTCTCGATAAAGCACAGAATATTGAACAGCTGCGGAGCTGGAATACGCGGGTACTTCGCTTAGTGAATGAGTACAATCTTAAGAACCCAGGCAACCCTCTACCTGATCCTTGTTATGCAGTAGAATTGAAGTTTGATGGCTTAACGCTGAATCTAACCTATCGTAATGGCGTTCTTGAACAGGCATCGACGCGTGGAAACGGTGTAGTGGGGGAAGGAATACTTGCACAGGTGAAGACCATAAAGTCTGTTCCATTAACGATTCCTTTTAAAGAAGGTGTTATTGAGGTTCAGGGTGAAGGAATTATGAACCTGTCCGTGCTCGCTGATTATAATACACGGGCTGCAGAGCCGCTAAAGAATGCGCGTAATGCAGCAGCAGGTGCACTGCGCAATCTTAATCCGAAGACTACTGCAGAACGTCGTTTGAATGCTTATTTCTATAATGTAGGTTTTGGAGAAGGTGTAGAATTCGCTGATCATCAGGAGATGATGGATTTTCTAAGGAATAACAAATTCAAAGTAAATCCTTATCTGACTTACTGTAATGATTTCGATGATGTGACCGAGCAGCTTGCTGGAATCGAGGAGAGTCGTTCAAGTCTTGATTACCTCATCGATGGAGCCGTGATCAAGGTGACGGATTTCCGTATTCGTGAAGTTCTTGGTTACACTGATAAGTTCCCCCGCTGGGCAGTGGCTTATAAATTTGAGGCTGAAGAAACAACGACCGTGCTTGAGTCTGTTAGCTGGAATGTAGGCCGTACAGGCAAAGTGACTCCGCTGGCTCGTGTAGAGGCGGTAGAGCTTGCTGGAGTTACCGTACAGAATTGTACATTAAATAATGTGGGCGATATTGAGCGCAAAAACTTGAAATTTGCCTTAGGCTCACGAGTGTTTATTCGTCGCTCTAATGATGTTATCCCAGAAATTCTCGGCAAGGTAACAGAGGAGAATGACGGAGGAGAAATTATCTTCCCTGAGGATTGCCCGGCTTGCGGATATCCGCTAGAAATGCGCGGCGCACATCTTTTCTGTAACAATAAGCTGAACTGTAGACCGCAAATTATTAGTCGGATCACTCATTTTGCTTCGCGTGATGCGATGGATATTGAGACGTTTAGTGAGAAGACGGCAGGTCAGCTCTACGACGAACTTAATGTACACGACTCTGCGGATCTGTATGAATTGTCCTTTGAGCAGCTTGTACAGCTGAACCGTTTCGGGGAGAAAAAAGCACAGAATTTGCTGCAAGCATTAGAGGATAGCAAAGGGCGCGATCTCGCCTCGTTCCTCTTTGCGTTAGGAATCCCTAACACAGGTAAAGCAACAACCAAAATGCTAGCTGATCATTTCTGCGATCTAGATGCTGTGATGCAGGCTAAAGCGGAGGAGCTCGCCGAGTTACCAGACATTGGCGGGATTGTCGCCGAGAGCATTGTTAACTTCTTTGCAGATCCTGTAGTAGTAGCGAACGTTGCTCGATTGCGCGCGCTTGGGGTTGAAGCGAAGGCTCCAGAGGCACCACGTCCTGTTAGTACGGATTCCTTCTTTAGTGGAAAAACGGTAGTGTTGACCGGTTCGTTACAAAAGCTGACGCGTGAAGAAGCAGCTGAACGCTTAGAAGCACTCGGAGCGAAGGTATCCGGAAGTGTATCCAAGAAGACAGATTTGGTTATTGCCGGCGAGAAGGCTGGTAGCAAACTGGCCAAGGCACAGCAGCTAGGCATTCAGGTTATTGAAGATGAAGATGAGCTGATTCGACTGCTGGAGATGTAAGCATATTTTTACTGAATCCTAAAAGGATACCAGTTCCATTTCGTTTAAGTACGAGAGGAGCGGGTATCCTTTTTTTGCGTAACCTACTTATTGTCGTTCGATTTTAAGTACATGTTTCTATTTTCGAGGAAAATCGTTCGATTGATCTGCTAATATAGAAGCTATAGATTATTATTACTATATATGAAAGGAAACCCCTCCTGTGAAGAGAGAAACGATATTGTTAGTAGATGATGAGAAGGAAATTGTAGAGCTGTTATCAATATACCTCTGTAATGAGGGCTATCGCCTACTTAAAGCTTATGACGGGATGGAAGCGCTGGCGTGTCTACAGAAGGAAGAAGTAGATCTAATTATTCTTGATGTCATGATGCCTAAAATGGATGGGCTAGTAGCCTGTATGAAGATCCGTGAAAAGCGCAAGATGCCAATTATCATCCTTTCGGCCAAAAATACGGATATGGACAAAATCTCAGGACTTAGCATAGGAGCGGACGACTACGTGGGCAAGCCGTTTAATCCTTTGGAGATTGTGGCACGAGTTAAGTCACAGCTGCGTCGTTATCACGCTTTCAATAAAGACAGTAATAGCCTAGGGAATGACAGCAAACTGAGCTTTGAAGATTTAACTATAGATACGTCTAAGCATGAGGTACATATAGACCAGCAAAAGATTAAGCTGACCCCGCGGGAATTCTCCATTTTAGAGCTTTTGGCAAGGCACCAAGGTCAAGTGCTCAGCTTAGAGCAGATATACGATAAGGTGTGGAACGAACCATTTTTAGATGGGGGCAATACAGTGATGGTACATATTCGTAACCTCCGCGACAAAATCGAAGTGGATTCGAAGCGCCCACGTTATATCCAAACCGTCTGGGGCGTTGGTTATAAACTTGACGGACCTTCCTGAAAGGATAGGTGAGGTTTCTTGAATTCCAAATATATAACTACGATTCGTTGGAAGTTTATATACGCCTTTTTGCTTAGTGTGCTTTCTGGTGGATTACTGCTGTTTGTCTGCTACCAACTCGTTAATTTTATGATCTATCTAAATCCAGCTTCAGAGTCGGCTCCCTATTCACGCATCTTACGCTGGATCATTAATCATATTGGCTCTATGCCACTACTGACCGCAGCTGGTATTATCAGCTTTCTGCTGTTCTTTTTTATCTATACGCGCAAAGTAGTGCTGTATCTGGAGGAGATCACCAAAGGGATTCGGGAAATCACAAGCTCGGGGATGTCGCACCGTATTGAGGTCAGAACATCAGACGAGCTGGGTGTGCTGGCGGAGAACATTAATGAAATGGCTGAGCGTCTGCAGCACTCCGTGGAGGAGGAACGTAAAGCCGTGAATGCAAAAAATGATTTGATCACTGGCGTTTCACACGATTTACGGACTCCACTTACCTCTGTCCTCGGCTTTCTGGAATATATCGAGCAAGATCGATGCCAGGAAGAAGTAGAAATACGATATTACGTTAACATAGCCTACAACAAATCCCTTGTGCTGCGTAAACTGATCGACGATCTTTTTGAATATACGCGTGTGAATAGTGGAGAATACCCTCTGGTACTGGAGCGACTGGATTTAAAAGCATTTATACGGCAGTTAGCGGAGGAGTCAGTTCCGGAACTAACGAAGGCTGAGATGACCTATGAGATCGATGATCAAGCTGGTGAGTTGTGGATAGAGGCTTCCCCTAAAGAATTAGTTCGTGCTTATGAGAATTTGATTACGAACGCGATCCGTTACGGTAGAAGCGGCGGAAAAGTGGAAATTGGTTTCAGTAAAAAGGGCAAGGAAGCGGTTGTCCGTATTAGCAATTTTGGAGAGATGATTGCAGAGAGCGATATTCCGTTTATTTTTGAACGATTCTATCGGGCAGAGAAGTCCCGTTCACAGCATACTGGCGGTTCAGGCCTAGGTCTTGCCATTTCCAAAAGTATCATCGAACGCCACAATGGTGTTATTAATGTAGAAAGCTCACCACTTCGCACGGATTTCATCACCTATTTCCCATTCTTCATAGAATCTTAAGAAAACTCTTGGCGGGTTCTTAAGATTTTGAAGATATCCTTGTGAGCACAAGGAGGGAATGACTATGCACAAACTTCGAACGGTTCGTATCCATTATCTTTATATTTTTATAGGTAGTGCTCTTTTGAGTGCTGCCTTTCTTTTTGCTGTCCAGCGGGCTGTTGCTTTGCTGTATTCTCATTATTCGGGGCAATCAGGCGTTTTTTTTGTTCGGTTTATCCACTGGATCATTAATCATATTGGAAAAATTCCCTGTGCCATTGCTTTATTTGTTCTAATCTTCAGTGGGCTGTTTATTCTCCGTTCACAGAAAATTGCCAATGATTTGCACGCGGTATTGGTTGGGACCTCAGAGTTGGCGGACAAGGGAACAACGCAAGAAATTAAAGTCCTTTCTGGAGGAGAATTGGGCCAAATCGCAGTTAACCTGAATCGCATACAAAGAATTGAAGTTCCATATAGAGGCGTAGTACCAGAGACGATGGAAGAGACGCCAGCTGTAGCTTTATTGATAAGAACTCGGGCAATTATCCGTACTCTCCGTGAGGTAGAAGAGGCCAGCAATACAGAAGATGGGGTGGAAGCTCAAACACTTCTTGAAGCAGCGAGTGTTGAAGCCCGTAGTATGGAGCGGTTCCTAGAGAACCTGATTATAGAATCATGAGTGCCGTTATCGAAAAAAAACAAAGTGTAGCCCATGCAGACAAGGAAAGCAGATGGAACGTACGTACCCGGTTACTCCGTCTAGGATATTTATTATTTGACGGGAGTGTCATTGGAATAATAATAGCGCTCGTGGGTTTGCTTTACGTATTTCAATACGGCGGACAAGTGGTTAAACAGCAAGAGGATAAACTTCAGCTGCCGGAATCGAGCATCATTAAGACCTCAGATGGGACGACATTACGAATGATCCCTTTACCGGGCTCTGGGTATAGACAAACGGCGGAGCTGGAGGAGATGCCTGCATTATTGATAAATACATTCTTAGCAGTGGAGGATCGTCGTTTTTATAGCCATCAGGGATTAGATTACAAAGGGATTTCTCGAGCTTTTCTAAATAATATTGTAGATATGGATCTCTCTGAGGGCGGGAGTAGTATTACTCAGCAGCTAGCTCGCAATCTTTATTTGAATAGGAACAAGAATGTCATACGTAAGCTAAACGAAGCATCCATTGCTCTTGCATTGGAGAGGCAGCTATCTAAACGTGAAATTCTAGGGCTGTATCTTAATCAGATTTATATGGGGCGCGGACAGTATGGAGTAAAAGCAGCTGCGGAGCGTTACTTTGGTGTTTCTGATTTAAAAAAACTTGAGATATGGCAAATAGCCACCCTAGCGGGAATTCCTAAAGGACCATCTATTTATAATCCGGTAGATAATAGTACATTATCGAAAACAAGAAGGAACCTCGTTCTACAGATCATGCTGGATCAAGGACTGATCACTAATGAACAAATGATTGTGGCTAGAGATAAACAGTATCAGCCTCCTGCTGCGAACAAAGAAGAAGCCATTGGCGTGCATTATGTGGATGCTACGCTTAAGGAGGCGGCTCAGATGACCGGGAAGTCTGTGGAGGAGCTTCGAACGGGCGGTTTTACTATCGTTACTGGGTTGAACATTAAAGCACAGCACGCGCTTGAGCAGGCCTTTCTTAAGGACTCTTCCTTCCCGCCCGACGGAAAAGATCAACAGGTGGAAGCAGCTATGACGATAATGGATCATCGTACAGGTGAAGTGGTGGCACTGATTGGTGGACGTGAACAAAACGAGGGGAGCTTGAACAGAGCCACAATTGATGCGCGGCAGCCAGGCTCGAGCTTCAAGCCGATCATTGATTATGGACCTGCGCTAGAGAGCGGGAAGTATAGCCCGAATAGTATACTGTCTGACCGAAAATACGCTTATGGCAATTATGTACCTGAGAACTTGAATGGTGTGTACCAAGGACAAATCACAATGAACACAGCATTACAAAAATCCATAAATGCACCAGCCGTTTGGCTATTAAAGCAGGTTGGTATCTCTTCTGCGCGGCAATTCGCAGCCGAATTAGGAATTGTACTGACGGAGGACGATAACCATTTATCAATAGCTTTAGGAGGGCTTCATAAAGGGGTGTCTCCACTTAAAATGACACAAGCCTACGGTGTTTTTGCTAATGGAGGTAAATTCAATGAGGCTCATATGGTAC
The DNA here is from genome assembly GCF_030123105.1 of Paenibacillus sp. G2S3. Taxonomy (NCBI): domain Bacteria; kingdom Bacillati; phylum Bacillota; class Bacilli; order Caryophanales; family Paenibacillaceae; genus Paenibacillus; species Paenibacillus sp. G2S3. Next base: position 6,082,013 of record NZ_CP126095.1, on the reverse strand, counting down.
GCACGATAATGGATTCCAAAGGGGAGGTCGTTTATTCACATCTCTCTGAATCAAGGCAGGTAATTTCGCAACGAACCGCAGAAGCAATGACGATGATGCTTCGTAATGTTGTCAATGAAGGAACAGGCAAAAAAGCACAAATGAACAGACCTGTAGCGGGAAAAACCGGAACAACCCAATTGGACCTGCCAGGCGTGAGCAAGAAAGCTAATCGGGATCTGTGGTTTGTCGGTTATACGTCGAAATGGACAGCTGCGGTGTGGATGGGGTTTGATCGTACGAATAAGGATAATTATATGACAGAGGGCAGCGGGAAGGCTGCCGCTCTATTTTCTACAGTCATGAGTAAGGCGTTAAGCGGTTACTGATGTTACTGATATTATTGATTTTTATTGAGCGGCCCATTCTTCTAGTTTCTCATCTCTAGGAAGCAGGAGAGCAAGGAAACCAAGAAGAGGTAGGAAGCCACAAGCTATAAACACTTTTGAAATACCAATGCTGTCAATCAGATTGCCGAGTACTAAGGAGCCAATTCCACCGAGACCAAAAGCAAGACCAGTGATTAACCCTGAAACTGTTCCGATATTGCCTGGATAAAGCATCTGAGCATAGATTACAGTAACAGAGAAGCTGGACAAAAGGATGAAACCACCAATCAGTAGGAGTATGGCTGCCCACATTTGGTTCACAAAGGGGAGAGCCAGTGCGAAGGGCACTGTTCCGACCATAGAGAGAAGGATGAGATTACGCCGTCCGAAGCGGTCTGCCAGTGGACCTCCAAAGAATGTACCAATGGCACCAGCCGCTAAATACATAAAAATATAGATCTGGGCCTTATCAAGCGTCATTTGGTATTTGTCCATTAAATAGAAAGCGTAGTAACTGCCGATAGAAGCACCGTACCAAGACCTTACAAAGACTAGGAACACAAGGATGATGGTTGCCGTTCGAATACTTTTGCGTCGGGCAGGATCAATTGTACGAGCTGTTGATTTCTTATGAAACGTATATCCCGCATCTAGCATCTCCCGATACCAGCGAGCGACATAGGTCTGGACGGCAATTCCGGCAGCTGCAACGATAGTGAAGCCAAGGGCCCCGATCTGCCCAAAAGGAATGAATATCCATTTCGTAAGCATTGGACCTAAAGATTGCCCAGCATTGCCACCGACTTGAAAAATAGATTGTGAAAGACCTTTCCGCTGGCCAGCAGCCATATGAGCAACACGCATGCCTTCCGGATGAAAGGTCGCCGAGCCGAAGCCGATTAGCATGACGGAGAACAATACAAGGATATAGTTGTTCGCATATGCCAGTAAAAGTACGCCTGAAAATGTGCTGCACATGCCTAGCGGTAACAATATTGGACGAGGCTTGCGATCAGCAGCATACCCAATGACTGGCTGGATAACGGAGGACGTCATGTTTAAGGCGAAGGAAATCCACCCAATCTGAGCGAAGGAGAGCATTAAGTTATCTTTGAGAATAGGAAAGATTGCAGGGATGACTGCCTGAATAGAATCATTAAATAAATGAACAAAGCTGACAGCCAGCAAAATCTTATAGATCGTTGCTTGCTGCAGATTACGCTGCTCCTTGTCCTTGGTGTCTATTTGGGTCGCAGCAGTAGATGGATTGTTTTTCATTTAGGCTCCTCTCTGTACTTTTCATTAGAAGTTAATATATGGGATTGTGATAAATTCTATTTAGCCATAAATCATGGATTATGGGAATCAATTTGTGTTGGTTTGTGCTAGTTTTAAAGTTATTATTCGTAGATTATTTTTATTTCAAAAAAAGCTTGCAAACATAAGAATGGCATGGTATATTATCTCTTGTGCTTATGACGCATCGAACAAATGAATCACAAACGATGAAAAAATAAGTTGACAAGAAATACGGAAACATGATATACTCTAATTCCTGTGCAAGAGACATTGGATGTCGAAATGCCAGGGGCAAGTTCTTTGAAAACTGAACAAATGGAACGCGTTAATTTTTAAAAGATTCATTTAATGAATCGTCAGTTTCAAAATGAGCATATCGCTCTTTTCAATACTAATTGGAGAGTTTGATCCTGGCTCAGGACGAACGCTGGCGGCGTGCCTAATACATGCAAGTCGAGCGGAGTACTTTTGAAAGCTTGCTTTCAAAAGTACTTAGCGGCGGACGGGTGAGTAACACGTAGGCAACCTGCCCCTTAGACTGGGATAACTACCGGAAACGGTAGCTAATACCGGATAATTTCTTTTTTCTCCTGAAGGAAGAATGAAAGACGGAGCAATCTGTCACTGAGGGATGGGCCTGCGGCGCATTAGCTAGTTGGTGGGGTAACGGCCCACCAAGGCGACGATGCGTAGCCGACCTGAGAGGGTGAACGGCCACACTGGGACTGAGACACGGCCCAGACTCCTACGGGAGGCAGCAGTAGGGAATCTTCCGCAATGGACGAAAGTCTGACGGAGCAACGCCGCGTGAGTGATGAAGGTTTTCGGATCGTAAAGCTCTGTTGCCAGGGAAGAACGTCCGGTAGAGTAACTGCTATCGGAGTGACGGTACCTGAGAAGAAAGCCCCGGCTAACTACGTGCCAGCAGCCGCGGTAATACGTAGGGGGCAAGCGTTGTCCGGAATTATTGGGCGTAAAGCGCGCGCAGGCGGTCATTTAAGTCTGGTGTTTAAACCTTGGGCTCAACCTAAGGTCGCACTGGAAACTGGGTGACTTGAGTACAGAAGAGGAAAGTGGAATTCCACGTGTAGCGGTGAAATGCGTAGATATGTGGAGGAACACCAGTGGCGAAGGCGACTTTCTGGGCTGTAACTGACGCTGAGGCGCGAAAGCGTGGGGAGCAAACAGGATTAGATACCCTGGTAGTCCACGCCGTAAACGATGAGTGCTAGGTGTTAGGGGTTTCGATACCCTTGGTGCCGAAGTTAACACAGTAAGCACTCCGCCTGGGGAGTACGGTCGCAAGACTGAAACTCAAAGGAATTGACGGGGACCCGCACAAGCAGTGGAGTATGTGGTTTAATTCGAAGCAACGCGAAGAACCTTACCAGGTCTTGACATCCCTCTGAATCTGCTAGAGATAGCAGCGGCCTTCGGGACAGAGGAGACAGGTGGTGCATGGTTGTCGTCAGCTCGTGTCGTGAGATGTTGGGTTAAGTCCCGCAACGAGCGCAACCCTTAACTTTAGTTGCCAGCAAGTCATGTTGGGCACTCTAGAGTGACTGCCGGTGACAAACCGGAGGAAGGTGGGGATGACGTCAAATCATCATGCCCCTTATGACCTGGGCTACACACGTACTACAATGGCCGGTACAACGGGAAGCGAAGCCGCGAGGTGAAGCCAATCCCATCAAAGCCGGTCTCAGTTCGGATTGCAGGCTGCAACTCGCCTGCATGAAGTCGGAATTGCTAGTAATCGCGGATCAGCATGCCGCGGTGAATACGTTCCCGGGTCTTGTACACACCGCCCGTCACACCACGAGAGTTTACAACACCCGAAGTCGGTGGGGTAACCCGCAAGGGAGCCAGCCGCCGAAGGTGGGGTAGATGATTGGGGTGAAGTCGTAACAAGGTAGCCGTATCGGAAGGTGCGGCTGGATCACCTCCTTTCTATGGAGAATCGTCTTCTGCAATGAAGACATTCAAATCGGAAGTTAAACTTCCACAATCATTTAACGCGTATCCATTTGTTCGGTTTTGATGGAATTTGCGGGGCCATAGCTCAGCTGGGAGAGCGCCTGCCTTGCAAGCAGGAGGTCAGCGGTTCGATCCCGCTTGGCTCCACCAACAAACTTCATCTATTTGTTATGTCTAGAATATTTTTATCTTGATCCTTGAAAACTGGATACCGAAACGAATTTGCGTTTTAGAACATCTTTTAGCTATAACTTGTGTAAACAAGTACGTTAGTTATTAGCTGGAAGCGAAGATTATCGATTGTGCGAACAAGCGAAACATCGGAGCAAAGGTTAAGCTAATAAGAGCACACGGAGGATGCCTAGGCGCCAGGAGCCGACGAAGGACGTGGCGAACAACGAAACTGCCTCGGGGAGCTGTAAGCAAGCTTTGATCCGGGGGTGTCCGAATGGGGAAACCCAGCTGTGGTAATTCGCAGTTACTCATTTCTGAATACATAGGAAATGTAGAGGCAGACCAGGGGAACTGAAACATCTAAGTACCCTGAGGAAGAGAAAACAATAGTGATTCCGTCAGTAGCGGCGAGCGAACGCGGAACAGCCTAAACCTAAGAGCTTGCTCTTAGGGGTTGTGGGACGTCTCACATGGAGTTACAAAGGAATATGGTAGGCGAAGAGGTCTGGAAAGGCCCGCGATAGAGGTAAAAGCCCTGTAGCCTAAACTGTGTTCTCTCCGAGACGGATCCCGAGTAGTGCGGGGCACGTGAAACCCCGTATGAATCCAGCAGGACCATCTGCTAAGGCTAAATACTACCTGGCGACCGATAGTGAAACAGTACCGTGAGGGAAAGGTGAAAAGCACCCCGGAAGGGGAGTGAAATAGAACCTGAAACCGTGTGCTTACAAAAAGTCAGAGCCCTATCTATGGGTGATGGCGTGCCTTTTGTAGAATGAACCGGCGAGTTACGTTTAACATGCAAGGTTAAGCCGAGAAGGTGGAGCCGCAGCGAAAGCGAGTCTGAATAGGGCGATTTAGTATGTGGACGTAGACCCGAAACCGTGTGATCTACCCCTGTCCAGGGTGAAGGTGCGGTAACACGCACTGGAGGCCCGAACCCACGTACGTTGAAAAGTGCGGGGATGAGGTGGGGGTAGCGGAGAAATTCCAATCGAACTCGGAGATAGCTGGTTCTCCCCGAAATAGCTTTAGGGCTAGCCTCGGTATAAGAGTAGTGGAGGTAGAGCACTGATTGGGTGCGGGGTCCGCAAGGATTACCAAGCTCAGTCAAACTCCGAATGCCATATACTTATTGCCGGGAGTCAGACAGTGAGTGCTAAGATCCATTGTCAAAAGGGAAACAGCCCAGACCATCAGCTAAGGTCCCCAAGTGTGTGTTAAGTGGGAAAGGATGTGGAGTTGCACAGACAACCAGGATGTTGGCTTAGAAGCAGCCACCATTGAAAGAGTGCGTAATAGCTCACTGGTCGAGTGACTCTGCGCCGAAAATGTAACGGGGCTAAACACACCACCGAAGCTATGGCTAGATACGTATGTATCTGGGGTAGGGGAGCGTTGTATGTGGGTTGAAGGTGTACCGTAAGGAGCGCTGGACAGCATACAAGTGAGAATGCCGGTATGAGTAACGAAAAGATCAGTGAGAATCTGATCCGCCGAAAGCCCAAGGTTTCCTGAGGAAGGCTCGTCCGCTCAGGGTAAGTCGGGACCTAAGGCGAGGCCGAAAGGCGTAGTCGAAGGACAACAGTTTGAAATTACTGTACCACCGTAATCCGCTATGAGCGATGGGGTGACGCAGGAGGGTAGTGACGCGGACTGATGGATATGTCCGTCTAAGCAGTGAGGCTGATGTGTAGGCAAATCCGCACATCATTAAGGCTGGGCTGTGATGGGGAGCGAAAATTGTAGTAGCGAAGGTCATGATCTCACACTGCCAAGAAAAGCCTCTAGCCAGGAGAAGGTGCCCGTACCGCAAACCGACACAGGTAGGCGAGAAGAGAATTCTAAGGCGCGCGGAAGAACTCTCGTTAAGGAACTCGGCAAAATGACCCCGTAACTTCGGGAGAAGGGGTGCCCCGGTAGTGTGAATAGCACGAGGGGGCCGCAGTGAAAAGGCCCAAGCGACTGTTTAGCAAAAACACAGGTCTGTGCGAAGCCGCAAGGCGAAGTATACGGGCTGACGCCTGCCCGGTGCTGGAAGGTTAAGGGGAGTGGTTAGGAGCAATCCGAAGCTATGAACCGAAGCCCCAGTAAACGGCGGCCGTAACTATAACGGTCCTAAGGTAGCGAAATTCCTTGTCAGGTAAATTCTGACCCGCACGAATGGCGTAACGACTTGGGCGCTGTCTCAACGAGAGATCCGGTGAAATTTTAATACCTGTGAAGATGCAGGTTACCCGCGACAAGACGGAAAGACCCCATGGAGCTTTACTGCAGCTTGATATTGAATTTGGGTACGATCTGTACAGGATAGGTGGGAGCCGTAGAAATCGGAGCGCAAGCTTCGGTGGAGGCGCCGTTGGGATACCACCCTGATCGTATCTAGGTTCTAACCTAGTACCCTTATCGGGTACGGGGACCGTGTCAGGCGGGCAGTTTGACTGGGGCGGTCGCCTCCTAAAGAGTAACGGAGGCGTTCCAAGGTTCCCTCAGAATGGTTGGAAATCATTCGAAGAGTGCAAAGGCATAAGGGAGCTTGACTGCGAGACCTACAAGTCGAGCAGGGACGAAAGTCGGACTTAGTGATCCGGTGGTACCGCATGGAAGGGCCATCGCTCAACGGATAAAAGCTACCCTGGGGATAACAGGCTTATCTCCCCCAAGAGTCCACATCGACGGGGAGGTTTGGCACCTCGATGTCGGCTCATCGCATCCTGGGGCTGAAGTAGGTCCCAAGGGTTGGGCTGTTCGCCCATTAAAGCGGTACGCGAGCTGGGTTCAGAACGTCGTGAGACAGTTCGGTCCCTATCTGTCGTGGGCGCAGGAAATTTGAGAGGAGCTGTCCTTAGTACGAGAGGACCGGGATGGACGTACCGCTGGTGCACCAGTTGTTTCGCCAGAAGCATGGCTGGGTAGCTACGTACGGACGGGATAAGCGCTGAAAGCATCTAAGCGTGAAGCCCCCCTCAAGATGAGATTTCCCAATTAGTAAGACCCCTTGAAGACGACGAGGTAGATAGGTTGGAGGTGGAAGTGCAGTAATGCATGGAGCTGACCAATACTAATCGGTCGAGGGCTTATCCTATACTTAGAACGCAAATTCAATTCGGATTCAGTTTTCAGGCATCAAGCCTGTAACACGCTTAGAAATTCATTCTCACTTCTGGTGATGAACGAAATTTCACGCGGCAGCGTCTGTTTCACAGACGCATGTTTGGTGGCGATAGCGGAGGGGTTCCACGCGTACCCATCCCGAACACGACCGTTAAGCCCTCCAGCGCCAATGGTACTTGGACCGAAGGGTCCTGGGAGAGTAGGACGTTGCCAAGCACAATTAGACCACTGTTGACTAATCGACAGTGGCTTTTTTGCGTCTATTATAGTCTGTGGAAAACTTGTGGATAAAGTCTTGGATTTGCAGAAAAGTTACGCACATGTGGATAGATGAATGAAAGAGAAAAAATCCCTAAATAGTGTGGATTAAATACATATTTATATGGATCTGTCAACAGAAAACCTAAGTAATACACGGGTTGCTGTGGATATAGCCGGAATTATGTGGATAGAGCTATTGATAAGTGGATAACTATTTTAACTTGGATAGGACAAGATTTCAAGACTATTTTTATAACTGCATAGAGCTGTGGATAACTAAAAATAAAGTTATAAATTATGCAATAGATTAGCGCACAATTGACGCTCTTGTTATACTTATCCTAAAAGTAATTTTATAAAGGATGAGGTGAGTTTGTGGTAATAAGACAGTTACGTTCAGAAGAATTCGAAGCAAGCATGAACTTGTCAGAATATGCTTTTCAGTACAAGCTTCCTAGTGAAAAAAGGGCAAGTGCTAAGGAAAGATTCAAGGCTGAACAGGTATGGGGTGCTTTTGAGGACGGAACATTGGAAGCTAAATTGACGATTATTCCTTTCCAAGTGTACATACAGGGTAGAGTGGTACCTATGGGTGGCATAGCAGGAGTAGCTACATGGCCGGAGAACCGCAGACAAGGACATGTGGCAAATCTTCTGACTCATGCGCTGCATACGATGAATGAGGCGGGTCAAACGCTCTCTTTTCTACATCCGTTCTTAATTCCTTTTTATCGTAAATTTGGCTGGGAAGTTTATTGTGAATATAAGAAATACTCCATTCCAGTAGCGAAGTTTCCCAAGAAGGTTGAAGTTGAGGGCAAGGTTAAACGGGACATAAAAGATATCGAAGTATTGGATAGCTTATACAATCGATTCGCTGTCCAATATAACGGGACACTTAAGCGCGATTTGGACTGGTGGGAGAACTCTGTTTTAGATGATGAAGGAAAGAGTGCAGTGTTTTACTCCAAGAGTGGTGAACCAGAGGGATACGTGCTGTATAAGGTAGAGAACAGAGAACTGGTTATTGATGAATTTGTATTTTTGAATGAACAAGCTAGGCAGGGGCTGTGGACATTTCTGGCGAACCATGATTCGATGGTGACCGGGGCATCCTTAAAGCTGGTGCCTTCGGACGACATGTTACCCTTCTTGTTACCAGATCCGCGTATAGGGCAGGAGAATTATCCTTATTTTATGGGGCGCATTGTTAATGCCAAGGCATTCATAGAAAGTTACACCTTCAGAGGATACAGCAGCCAAAAGCAGCAGCTTATATATATTAAAGATAAATATGCACCTTGGAATGATGGATTGTGGGCATGGAACATCTCTAATGAGGGATCGGCTACTTTAACCCGAGTGGAAGGGGAGCGGGCAGAAGCAGACTTAAGCTGTGACATAGGCACATTGACGGCCTTGATGCTTGGATACAAACGTCCAACAGAAATGGCTCGTTATGGAAGTGTTACAGGTCAGTCAGCGGCACTGGAGTGGTTCGAGGAAATTCTACCACAAGCACAGACAGCATTATTTGATCATTTTTAAAAATATAAGAAAGTATAAGTTTCACGCTGTACATTATCCTTATATTTCTCGTTTAAACGCTTATCGTCCTAATAAGGGCGCCGAAGGCGTTTATACTTGACAAAAATTAGGCTCTCCCCTTCGAAAGAAGTTGGGAGAGTTCTTTATTTCCGAATACATTCGCTGAAAAAAGTGAAAAATAAGAGAATCCACTTGGAATTAGCACAGAATATGTTATAATATTAAAAAGTCAAAGAAAGTCAAAGTCAACGAAGCTTAATGACAGCGATCCGATTCTTTGAACGTGTGGGATTATCCACAAATGTTTAAGTTCAATTAAAGACCATTGTCATTATGAATGCAAGTTGCAATTGGTATTATAAAGATTTAAGCACTGGAGGATGAGTGATGCGCAATATCTCTGATATTATCGAACAATATCTGAAGAATATTTTGCATGAAAGTCCCGAAGGTACGGTGGAAATCCAGCGAAATGACCTGGCGGACCAGTTCTCATGCGTACCGTCACAGATCAATTATGTCATCAGTACACGCTTTACTCTGGAAAAAGGTTATGTGGTGGAAAGTAAGCGTGGTGGCGGGGGATATATTCGTATTCAACGTTTTGAATTGCCACCAAACGTGGCACTGCATGCCCATTTAAACCATACTATAGGTGGCGGGATTGATCAGAACGCTGCTGAAGGGCTGATTTATCAGCTGGAGGAAGCTGGTTTTCTAAGTAAGCGTGAAGCGTGCCTTATGCGCGCTGCTGTTTCTCGTGAATGCCTAACGGTTAAGATTCCATACCGGGATGAGATTCGTGCCAAGATTATGAAGGCGATGTTAATCTCTTTGTTAGGCAAATAATTGTCAACCATAAGGGAGGGGCTTTCGCTTATGCAATGCCAGGAATGTGGCGTCAAGCCGGCAACACTCCACTTCACTAAGATCGTGAATGGAGAGAAGACGGAGTTTCATATCTGCGAGAGCTGTGCACGGGAGAAGGGTGAACTCATTCCCGGAACGGCTGGAGGATTCTCTATACACAGTCTGCTGTCAGGTCTGCTTGATCTTGAAGGTGCCGGCAAGGAGAAGTCGGCTGCAACGAAGACTACGCAGAGTCTGCAATGTGAGAATTGTGGGATGACGTACTCCCAGTTTAGCAAATTAGGCCGTTTTGGCTGTAGCTCCTGTTATAAATATTTTAACAGCGCACTGGATCCGCTTTTTAAGCGAGTGCATGGCAGTACTTCACATGTAGGTAAGATACCGAAACGTGCAGGAGCTCAGATAGTATTTAGACGCCAGATTGATGAACTCAAGCAGGAACTACAGCAAAGCATTACACAAGAAGAATTCGAGAAAGCGGCAGAGCTGCGAGATCAGATTCGTAAACTTGAAAAAGAAATAGCACAAGAGTAAAGTCTTTGATATATAGGGGGGATATGACATGTCAAGTCTCCGATTTACTGAACAAGCGCTTAGTGATTGGATGCGTTCTGGAGGTAGTCACTCCGAGATTGTAATTAGCAGTCGTATGCGTATTGCCCGTAATCTAGAGCATCTTCCGTTCCCAATGCTGGCTTCCTTAGAGCAATCGGAAGAAGTATTAGAGCTGCTGGCTCCTGTGTTTCATGAAGAAGCAGCTGCAGATTTCGGATCCTTTCAACTCCTAAAGCTTGATGAAGTGAATGAACTGGACAAAAAGGTACTGGTTGAGAAGCATCTAATCAGTCCTAACTTGGCTAATGATTCGCGCAGTGCGGCTGTATTATTAAATGAAGATGAGTCGGTCAGCATCATGATTAACGAAGAGGACCATCTGCGAATCCAATGTCTGTTTCCTGGTCTTCAGGTTAGAGAAGCATGGGAACGTGCGACGGCGATCGATGATATATTTGAGGCAGCTGTCAATTACGCTTTTGATGATAAAAGAGGATATTTGACCAGTTGTCCCACTAATGTAGGTACAGGGCTCCGTGCCTCGGTAATGCTGCATCTACCAGCGCTTGTAATGACTCATCAGATCAATCGCATACTGTCCGCAGTGAATCAAGTGGGATTGACGGTAAGAGGAATTTACGGTGAGGGTAGCGAAGCAGTAGGGAACATCTTTCAAATTTCTAATCAGATCACTCTCGGTCAAACGGAAAGTGAAATTATAGAGAACCTTCACAGTGTAGTCACCCAGATTATAGAGCATGAGCGAAATGCACGTGAACGGTTGCTTGTTGATTCCGCACTGAGAATAACAGACCGAGTGAAGCGTTCTTACGGGATTTTATGTTATGCGGCTCTTATGGAGCTTAAAGAATCTGCACAACGACTGTCTGATGTGAGACTTGGGGTTGACCTTGGTATTCTGGAAGGCCTTTCGATTTCCGTGCTTAATGAACTTAACGTTAAGACACAGCCAGGATTTCTGCAAAAGATGTTCGGCGATGAGCTGAACGCCACTGAACGAGATATGTATCGGGCAAAACTGCTCCGAGAGACACTGGGAACACAACATTAATATAGATATTTACTATTCATGGAGGTGCAGGAGATATGATGTTTGGAAGATTTACGGAACGCGCACAAAAAGTGCTAGCGCTGGCGCAGGAAGAAGCTGTTCGTTTAGGACACAACAATATTGGTACAGAACATATTTTGCTCGGACTTATTCGTGAAGGAGACGGCATTGCTGCTAAGGCATTAATAGCTTTAGGGCTAGGTCTTGAAAAAATCCAGGACGAAGTGGAGACACTGATTGGCAGAGGTCAAGAACAGCCTACGAACATTGCTTATACTCCTCGCGCTAAAAAAGTGATTGAGCTGTCGATGGACGAAGCCCGCAAACTGGGTCATACGTATGTTGGCACTGAGCATATTTTGCTTGGACTTATCCGTGAAGGAGAAGGTGTCGCGGCTCGTGTGCTTAATAACCTCGGCATCAGCTTGAACAAAGCTCGTCAACAAGTGCTTCAACTCCTGGGAAGCAGCGAGGCAGCCTCTAGTCATAGTGGGACTCCGGCTAACGTCAGCACACCGACCCTAGATGGTCTTGCGCGCGATTTGACTGCCTATGCTAAGGAGGGCAATCTAGACCCTGTTATCGGCCGTAGCAAGGAAATTGAACGTGTTATTCAGGTACTGAGTCGCCGGACTAAGAATAACCCGGTACTGATCGGTGAACCTGGTGTTGGTAAAACAGCTATCGCTGAAGGACTTGCACAAAAGATTATCAACAATGAAATTCCAGAAACGCTTCGCGATAAACGCGTCATGACCCTCGACATGGGCTCAGTAGTGGCTGGAACAAAATATCGCGGTGAGTTCGAAGACCGCCTCAAGAAAATTATGGATGAGATTCGCCAAGCAGGTAATATCGTGCTCTTTATCGATGAGCTGCATACTTTGATCGGTGCTGGTGGCGCGGAAGGTGCAATTGACGCTTCTAACATTCTGAAGCCGGCTTTAGCCCGTGGAGAACTTCAGTGCATTGGTGCGACTACGCTTGACGAATATCGTAAATATATTGAAAAAGATGCAGCATTGGAGCGACGTTTCCAACCGATTACGGTGGATCAACCTTCTCCGGAAGAAGCTGTACAAATTCTATTTGGTCTTCGTGATCGTTATGAAGCGCATCACCGTGTGAAGATTACGGATGAAGCTATTGTGGAAGCAGTGAAGTTGTCCGATCGTTACATCCCGGATCGTTTCCTACCAGATAAAGCGATTGACCTTATCGATGAAGCGGGATCTAAAGTAAGGCTTCACTCTTACACCATACCGCCAAATCTGAAGGAACTGGAAATGCGCTTGGATGATATCCGCAAGGAGAAAGATTCCGCAGTGCAGAGTCAAGAGTTTGAAAAAGCGGCTGCCTTGCGTGATACAGAGCAAAAAATCCGTGAAGAGCTTGATACGACTAAGAACCAATGGAAAGAAAAACAGGGTCGCACGGATTCAGAGGTTACACCTGAAGACATCGCACAGGTTGTAGCTAGCTGGACGGGTATACCTGTAAGTAAGCTGAAGGAAGAGGAGACCGACCGTCTGCTTAACATGGAGGCTTTACTGCATGAACGAGTGATCGGTCAGGACGAAGCTGTTAAGGCAGTTAGCCGGGCACTACGCCGTGCGCGTGCGGGCCTTAAAGATCCGAAACGTCCAATGGGTTCCTTTATTTTCCTCGGCCCTACTGGTGTAGGTAAAACTGAGTTGGCGCGTGCATTGGCTGAAGCCATGTTCGGCGATGAGAATGCGGTCATCCGTATTGATATGTCGGAATACATGGAGAAGCACTCCACGTCCCGTTTAGTCGGAGCCCCTCCTGGATATGTTGGCTATGAAGAAGGTGGCCAATTAACCGAGAAGGTACGCCGTAAACCTTATTCTGTAGTGCTGCTTGATGAAATTGAAAAAGCGCACCCAGAAGTGTTTAACATTTTGCTGCAAGTTCTTGAAGATGGTCGTTTGACTGACTCTAAAGGACGGGTAGTCGATTTCCGTAATACATTAATTATTCTGACTTCTAACGTAGGCGCACAAGCGATCAAGAAGAATTCGACACTTGGATTCACAGCTGTACAAGATGCCGGAGCAGAATACGGTAATATGAAGGGCAAGGTTATGGAAGAGCTCAAGAAGAGCTTCCGTCCAGAGTTCTTGAACCGGATTGACGAAATCATAGTCTTCCATTCCCTCGATGAGAAGCATATTGCTGAAATCGTTACGTTGATGTCTGATGAACTGCGCAAGCGGCTGCGTGAATATGATGTTGATTTCGTACTCACGGATGCGGCGAAGGCTTTCTTGGCTAAAGAAGGTTATGACCCAGCCTTCGGTGCACGTCCATTGCGTCGTGCGATTCAGAAGCATATTGAAGACCGTCTCTCTGAGGAATTGTTGAGAGGTAATATCCAAAAGGGTGATTCCCTCAACATTGATGAAGTTGGCGGAGAACTTGTAGTGAATAAAGTGGATGCTCCTGTAGCACCACTGCTTGAAAAAGAAGTAGAATCCGAATAAAAAACGGAATAAATAAAGCTTCCGCTCCTCAGTTTATTGAGGGGCGGGAGCTTTTTTAAATATAAGAAAGTATAAGTTTCACACCATACGTTATTTCTTATATTTCTCGCTTAAACGCTTACCGTCCTTATAAAGAGGCCGAAGGCGGTTATACTTGTTGAAAATTTATCTCTTAAAAATATACATTTAGTACAAATTCCGAATGACCTTTCGTTAAAGGGGCAGAAATGGTAAACTTTCATTAGAAGAAAATATCCGCAATTTAAAAGTTCGGACCGTAAGGAGAACAAATGGCTAAACCAAAAACTAAATTTTTTTGCACCGATTGTGGATACGAATCGCCAAAATGGTTCGGTAAATGTCCCGGGTGCCAAGCTTGGAACTCCATGGTGGAGGAAACGGAAAGCGTAGTCAAAACACAGGGAATGAATGCCCCTATTTTTCATAGTAAAGAAAAGGCACAATCGATCATAAGTATAGAAAGTGACAAGGAACCGCGCATACTGACAGGTATAGGTGAGCTTAACCGTGTTCTCGGTGGGGGGATCGTGCCAGGATCGCTGGTACTAGTAGGGGGAGACCCAGGAATCGGTAAATCTACGCTCTTATTACAGACATCGCATGCTCTGACTACTCAGGGATTGCGAGTGCTGTACATTTCGGGCGAAGAATCGGTAAGGCAAACTAAGCTGCGTGCGGATCGCCTCGGTGCGTTGTCAGCTGAGCTATATGTACTATGTGAGACGAATATGGAAAGCATAGAAGAAGCGATTGAACAAATTCAACCGCAATTTCTTGTTATCGATTCAATTCAGACTGTATTTATGCCAGAAGTAACCAGTGCGCCAGGCAGCGTGACCCAGGTTCGGGAATGTACGACAAGATTTATGCGTATCGCTAAGATTCGGGGAATTGCTACAGTTCTCGTTGGGCATGTCACCAAGGAAGGAGCTATTGCAGGCCCAAGGATGCTTGAACATATGGTGGATTGTGTGCTGTATTTTGAGGGAGAGCGGCATCATACGTATAGACTCCTGCGGGCTGTGAAGAATCGCTTCGGTTCAACGAATGAAATCGGCATTTTCGAAATGGGTGAAGTGGGACTAACAGAAGTAGAGAATCCATCTGAGCTCTTCTTGTCGGAACGTCCACTTGGTGTAGCTGGATCTACAGTCGTGGCCAGTATGGAAGGGACTAGACCAGTGCTTGTAGAGCTTCAGGCTCTTGTCGCCGCCACTCATTTCCCCTCCCCGCGCCGGATGTGCACAGGTATGGATCACCAGCGAATGGCACTTATTATCGCTGTACTGGAAAAGCGGATGGGCATGTTCCTGCAGAATCAGGATGCTTACCTTAATGTTGCTGGAGGAGTGAAGCTGGATGAACCGGCGATTGATTTAGCAGTAGCTATTAGTATCGCTTCCAGCTTTCGTGATATTTCAACAAAACCTTACGATGTTTTCTTCGGTGAAGTAGGGCTTACAGGTGAAGTAAGAGGTGTTTCACGCGCGGAAATGCGTGTGAAGGAGGCCGCGAAGCTAGGCTTCCGGCGGGTGATCATGCCAGAGAAAAGTTTGAAGGGCTGGAAGCACCCGCAAGATATCCAGATTATTGGCGTCAGTACCGTAGCAGATGCACTATCGGTCGCGTTAGATTAGGGGGCACAGGGATTATGAAAGAATATAACCAATTAGAAAATATGAATGATCTGCTCAGACTGGCAGCACCGGGGACACCTTTTCGAGAAGGTCTGGAGAATGTGCTACGCGCTAAGACGGGAGCACTAATCGTCGTTGGGTATAGTCCTGAGGTGATGGAGGTAGTGGATGGAGGATTCTCCATTAACTGCGATTTTTCGCCCAATTATTTATATGAGCTAGCCAAAATGGACGGTGCCATTATTCTTAGTGAGGATTTGAAACGCATTTTGTATGCAAATACACAGCTAATTCCGGATTCGTCCATCTCCTCCATCGAAACAGGCATTCGTCACCGGACCGCCGAGCGCGTAGCGAAGCAAACAGGTAAACTGGTGGTTTCCATTTCACAGCGCCGCAACATCATTACTCTGTATCAAGGCTCCATTCGATATGCATTGAAAGAAATCGGAGCTATTTTGGCTAAAGCTAATCAAGCGATTCAAACCCTCGAAAAGTACAAAGCGGTTCTTACACAAGGACTGACGAATTTGTCTGCTTCGGAGTATGAGGGAATCGTAACGGTCGCCGAAGTGGTTGGAGTGATTCAACGGGTAGAGATGGTTCTGCGCATAAAAATGGAGATCAAACGATATATAAATGAACTGGGCAACGAAGGACGCTTAATCAGCATGCAGATGGAAGAACTGGTTGGAAATACAGAGGAAGAAGCATGGCTCCTATACAGAGACTATGCTAAGGAAGAGCAAGAAGATAAAATTCGTGAAATTATTGCTGGTCTCAAACGTATTAGTGATGATGACCTAATGGATGACAACCATATTGCTCGATTGCTGGGCTACTCTTCTACGGCAATTTCTTCCGAAGAAGTGGTTACACCACGTGGATATCGTCTGCTTAACAAAATTCCGCGGCTTCCAAATGTGATCATTCATAATCTGGTGGAGCGGTTTGAAATGCTGCCTAATTTGATGTCTGCAAGTATAGCTGAACTGGATGAAGTGGACGGAATTGGGGAGGTGCGAGCTCGTAATATTCAGGATGGGCTCAAACGTTTACAGAAGCAAGTTCTTATTGACAGGCAAATGTAAATAACATACAATCACGTAATATTGGAGCTGTTTAAG